>CALJEK010000008.1 GCA_938074445.1 Candidatus Kryptoniota bacterium
GAGAAAATTAATTATTTCTTTACCCTTCCAATTGGAACAAAAATTAAAATGAATGCAACAAGTGGAAAGACCAAAAGCCCTATGAACGGATTCTCAGAAATATGTGGAAGATTGACATTTAAAAGATATAAACCAGCAAGCAAAACTCCCATAATTGACTCTCCCGCGACAAGCCCTGAAGCGAGCAATATACCCCGATTTTCTATTTTAAAAAGTTCAGACTCAGGATACGATTTTTTTCGCACTATTAAATCAGCAATGTATTTTATCAGCCCCCCAACAAATATAGCCGATGTCGTTTCAAAAGGTAGATACATTCCAACAGCGATCAAAGTTGGTGAAGGTGTTTTAAGCAAGATTAATGCAAAAGCAAGAACACCGCCAAAAATTATCAAAGGCCATGCGATTTCTCCATTTACAATTCCCTTTGACATCACACTCATTAATCCAGCTTGAGGTGCTGGGAGATATTTACCGCCAATTCCTCCCTCTGTCCCCTTGTGAAGTATAGCCATTGGAAAAACAAGCACAAGCGCTGTGAATATAACCCCTATTATTTCAGCAATTTGCATTTTTCTCGGCGTTCCACCGAGCAATTGCCCCACCTTCAAATCCTGAAGCATATCCCCAGCGATGCCAAGCGCTGTACATACAACCGCAGCAACACCAAGAACAACTTCAACTCCGGCGGTTCCTTTAACTCCCAAAGCAACCATTAAAACAGCCGATATAACAAGCGATGAAAGTGTAAGACCAGAGATCGGATTATTTGAGCCACCCATAACCCCAACAAGATAACCTGCAACAGCCGAAAATAAAAAACCAGTTAAGGTCATAACTAAACCCGCAATCACAGCACTAAACAAATTTTTTGTGAAATAAAAATAAATCAAGACAACTGGAATTATAAGCAAAACAATTGCCCCAATTACAACCGTAATCGGCAAATCATCTTCAAGTCTTGAATATGTGGATTTATTTATTTTAATCCGAGATGCATCTTTTATACCTTTCGCTATACCTTGAAAGAGCTGTTCTTTCATTTTCCAAAGGGTGTGAAAGGCTCCAACTATCATTGCTCCAACTGCAATTGGTCTCACTTGATAATACCATACAGCATTCGTCAAAGACTCCCAATTAGTTCCACTTTTGATTAAGTCCTCAACCCCGATATTAAAAAATATAGCAAGTGGGATAAAAAGCCACCATCCAAGAACACCACCTGAAAATGCAACTGCAGATAGCCTTGGACCAATTATATATCCAACCCCAATTAGAGCAGGTGAAGCAACGGGCGTCGAGAGAAACACTCCACCTGTATATGTTTGAGCGTTTCCAACAGGATTTGAACCGCTTAAAAGTTGAATTTTATAGCGACCGAGTTCAATGAACTTGCTTATCGTCTCTTCAAATAATTTTACCCCGCGATTATTTTTAAAAAACTCAATTAAAGCTGAAACCCCCATCATGATAAAAACATATTTAGCGCCTGTCTCGCCTTTTTGACCTGCTTTCACCATTTCAGCGCACGCAACGCTTTCGGGATATGGAAGGTTCGGATCGTTTACAAGTGGTCTCCTTAAGATAATTATAAACAAAACCCCAAGCACTCCACCTATGAGCATTATTACTGTGCTTTCCCAATAATTAAAATCACTCCAAACGCCAGATATAACAAAAGCAGGTATAGTAAAAATTGCCCCTGCTGCGAGCGCTTCCCCAACCGAGGCTGTTGTTCTAACGATGTTTTCCTCAAGAATTGAGCCTCGCAAAATTCTCATCACTGCCATCGCAACAACCGCAGCTGGAAAAGTTGCTGAGATCGTCATCCCAGCCTTTAAACCAATATATGTATTAGCTGCACCAAGAACTACCGCCATTATTACACCTAAAAAAATAGACCTAAATGTCATCTCGGCTAATTTTGTTTCAGCTGGAACATACGGCTTGAACTCGGTTTTCCTTTGCATCCCTCAACCCTATTTTTGTTTCACATTGATTAAAAAGATATGGCGATGTAGCGACCGTAAAAACAGCGAATAAAAAACCCGCTATCAAATCAATAACATAGTGATAACGAAGATAAACGGTTGAAAAAATTAACAGAATGCCCGTCGGAACTAAAAAGTATTTCGTTTTGGAGTTTAAAACAACAGAAAGATACATTATGACAAGCGTGATCTGCGTATGTCCGCTTGGGAAAGCATCCCTCTGTGCGTAATCGGCTGGATTTGGAACCCCAGGCGGAATTGATTCCCCAGTGTTAATCATCAAACGAAGCGCCTTAGTGAGAAAAAGTCCAGGAAGTTCGTCATCAAGTTTTAAAAAATCGTGAAGCGTAAACCTCGGACCGATGGCTGGAACGAGTAAATAACCGATATATGATAGATAAAAACCATAAACGACCGTCCCCATCACATAACGATATGTCTTGATGTCACCTCTGCGATAAAAATCATAACCGAGAATTATCGGAAGAAAATAAAATGTTGAATAAGCTATTTGCAAAATTTCCGTCAACACAGGATTGGCAATCTTACCCAGAACATAAGTCGGATGCACACCAAAGAGTAAGTAATCGAGCTTTATCAATATCCAATCATAGTCAGGTAAATTTAGAAGCTCGATGAAAAAGTAAATTTCCTTAAATGTCAAAAGAATAAGCGGAACAAGATACCATTCCCTCATAAATCTTTTAGCGAAAAAATCTTGGGGATTTCCAGAGCCTTCCCACTTTACAGCCATATATACAATGAGGGAAATGACCAAAAAATTAAACAAAACGATAAACCACCAAATTTTTATCTGATCGGAAAAAATCACTGCGATTGAGATTAAAAACAGGTAAAAAACTATATTTACAACGTCCCCGAAATGCAAGTTGCGTAAATTAGCAAGGTAATTCATCCACGATCTTCCCTGTTTTTTCCCTCCGTAATTTCGTAAAGTAAGTTTGAAAGCTTGATAAACTCATCAACGCTTAACTGCTCAGGTCTAAGACTTAAATCAAAATCCAATTTTGAAAGCGTCTCCTCGTCGAACAATTCCACAAGCGTATTCTTCAAAATTTTCCGTCTCTTGTTGAAGGCAACTTTAACAACCTTTTTAAAAAAAGCATCATTGATTATCCTATTGGAAAACTCGCTCTTCTCGAAATCAAGCCGTATCACAGCAGATGAAACCTTTGGTCTTGGATAAAAAACATTCCGCGAAACCCTGAACAAAATCTCAGGCTTTGAATACGCCTGACACATCACCGAGAGTATACTATAATCTTTAACTCCTGGCTTTGAAACAATTCTCATAGCAACTTCAAGCTGAACCATAATTGTTAAATCTTTTATCAACCCTCGATTCTCTATGGCTTTAAAAATGATCGAGCTTGTGATGCTATATGGTATGTTTCCGATTAACCTTACCTTTCCAAATTTCTCAAACATCTTGAAATCAAGTTTGAGAAAATCTTGATGAACGATTTCAACTTTATCCTCACGCACAAGCTCTTCAGCACCAAACCTCACCTTTAAAAAATCAACAGCTCTCTTATCTATCTCAACCGCAAAAACTTTTTTAACCCTACCTACAAATTGTTCGGTTAAAAACCCCTCCCCAGCCCCGATTTCAACTATCACGTCATCAGGCTGGGGATTGACCGCCTCAGCGATTTTTTTAGCTATATTCTTATCACTTAAAAAGTGCTGACCAAGATATTTTACAGGTCTTAACATTTCTATTTTCCAAGTTTTTCCTCGAGCCTTTTTATCTCCATCTCATACTTTTCCCTTTCAAATGGGCGTTGTTCGATCAATTTTTTATAAACCTTTATCGCCTCATCATAAGCTCCTTGTTTCACAAGTATTTCGGCAAGTGCTGGGGTTACGATAGATATATCCTCATAACTTAAATCTTCCTCTTTAAACTCCGCAACTGGCTCTTTTACAAATTTACCCTCAGCGTTTCGCGTACTTATTCCCTTCTCAATCCGTTTTATTAACTCGTCAAGGTAAGATGCTTGAGTTTCAACTTCAACTTTTACTTCTTGCGATTTTTGCTTTCCAAAATCAATATCAGGCATTTCGAAAACCTCGTCAAACATTTCATCGCTTACCTTCTTACCGACCGAATACGCCTCTGATGCAACTGCTCGAACCTCAGGAATTTCAAATTCTGGAAGTTTATCTTTGCCGACTTGAATCTCCCTTTCAGAGACCTTCGGCTTTGTTAACCCTTTTATTGTTTCCTCTCGCTTTTGCTTTAAGGAAATTTGCGAAATCAAATCAATTACAGATTTTGAATCAGGTAAAATTTCAACAACGCGATTTAACTCAACAAGAGCCTTGGAATAAGCTTTGATCTCTATATAGCATTTTGCCATTAAAAGATGAGCCGTTGAATAATCTGGATATTTCTGTATAGCTTTATTGCACAAGGTTATCGCTTTTTCAACATCACCAACTTCAAGATAAAGGGAGGCAAGACGAACAAGCATAGGGGAATCGGGGTTTTTCTTAATAAATTCCTCATACTTTCTTATTTCACTTTGAATCTTGCTGACGCGCGTCGGCATCAATGCAAACCCATTTTGTTTTAGCTATTTAACAACACAAGAACCAAATGTGAACGAGTAAAGAGAAAATCTATCTGAGTTCGTGTAAAGCTTTAAAGTGTAAACTCCATATCTTCTCCCCGATATCAGATTATACATCCTGCCTTTATTTACATTGATAATGCTTCTACCTTCATCATCATAAAAGATATCTTCACCTTTCATATCCTCAGGCACAGGCTTATCATCAAGCGTTACGACAACATTATAAGAATATCCATCAGAATTAAAGACAGCATTAACCTCAGTGCCTCTGAATTTAAGTGCAACGTAGTCGTTGAGTTTTTCTTGATTTTTAGTATGAACGAGCTTCCACGCTTCAACTTTGAACCAACCGTTGAGTGTCAAATAAGCCTCTTTATATTCACCTTTATCTTTGTAATGCTCCTCGTTATCAGGATTTATACGCTGTGTGAAATAACCGCGAAGATAACCCGCGTACATTTCAGGAGTTCTCGGATAACAAACAGCGCCAGGCTTATCCTCCTCGCGGAGATACTCAATCACTTCTGGAAATTTTAAATTTGGATTTATTTGTTTTAAAAGCTCTTGTATCTTTGTCTCGGTTCGACCATAAGCGCCTTCACCAACGTGGTCATATCTTACAACACCATCTTTATCAACTAAAAATTTTCTTGGCCAGAATTGATTTTTAAACTTATTCCATATCTCATATTTGCTATCAACTACAACAGGATATTCAATGCCAAGCTCTTTAACAGCATTTTCAACATTCTTAAACTCCGCTGAAAAATCAAACTCCGGCGTATGAACACCAATTATCACAAGACCCTTATCTGCATATCTTTTATGCCACTCTTTTAAATACGGCAAAGTCCTCAAACAATTTACACACGTATATTCAAAAAAATCTATCAAGATAACTTTTCCCTTAAGCTCGCTCAACTTCAGCGGTTTTGAATTTATCCATCCAATTCCACCCTCAATCTCAGGAGCCTTTCGCCCTACCCAATCAAAAAATGAAAATTGTAAAAGCATAAGCACAAGAAAAATTTTATTCATTTCGCCAATAACTTTTGTTTAAAATAAAAAGTTTTGTGAAAATTGCCAAAGTTTAGCGAACCACCATATGCGAGCCGAGATAAACTTGATATCCAACCCTCCAAATTTGACATTTTTCAAATTTTATCTTAAAATTTTAACTGAACTTGAAACAAAGAGCCATTTAAAAAGTGCCAGAGAAAATTTTAATCGCTGAGGATGAACCCGCAACTCGTTTCATATTTGCAACAATTTTAAAAGACAAGGGATATGATGTGGTAACTTGCGAAAATGGACACGAATGTGTTGAGCTCATAAAAAATGAAAAATTCGACACTATAATTCTTGACATACGGATGCCGGATATGGATGGTTTTGAAGTTTTAAAAGTTCTAAAATCAAATCCTGAAACAAACGAAATCCCAGTTATAATTATCTCAGGAAACGCAGAGCCCCAAAACATTAAAAGAGCCTTTGACGAAGGGGCAACGGAATTTATAGCAAAACCTGTGAACCTTGAAGAGCTTTTGATTAGAGTTTCAAATGTCTTAAAAATCAAGAGGACAAACGACGAACTTAAAAAACTACGCTCTGAATTTACATACCTTTTGATTCAAGACCTGAAAAACACTATTTCGGTCATCAAAGCTAGCTTCGAACTCGCACTTAGGAACAGATTTCACGAGCTCTCAGACGACCAAAGGCTTATCCTTGAAATTGCCGAAACGGCGATCAATAAACATATAAAACTTCTAAATGAGTATCTCGAGCTTTCAAGACTTGAGTTTAACATTGATAAAATTTCAAAGGAACAAATAGAACTAGATAAAATTATAGCTGAGATTTTGGAAAAATTTAAACCCACTTTCAATTTGACTTTTCACCCACCAGATGATGCTTCACTGTTTCAAATATACGCAGATAAAAAGAAAATAACCCGCGTGGTTGAACTCATTCTTGAAGCTATCTCAAATGCTGGTGGTAAAGATGTTGAAATTTTATTAACGGCGGACAATTCAAATTGCTTGATAAAAATAGTTGATAAAAGTCAAACGATCAACGCTGAAGAAACGTCTTATTTGTTTGATAAATATAAACAAGCTGTCCTTCAAAAATTGCCCCGATACAATGCTCTTGGGCTCACGATAAGCAAGATAATAGTTGAAGCGCATGGTGGAAAAGTCTGGGCTGAGCCTGGGGAAGGAACGACGTTTTTGATTCAAATCCCAAAAATTAAAACTTGATTAGATAAAATCTTAAACCAGGTGTAACCCTAAGAGTAGGCGCCGGAAGGTGATAATAATTCAAAACGTTAAAAATTTGCTTTAAAACCCAAACATTAATTGGAATTTTTGTAAAATCATAATCAATCGACAAAAATATCTCCCGTTTCCCTTCCCCTTTCCAGTTAATCCCTTTTACACCATAACCGACAGCGAGATCAAATAAATCAAAAGCCCAGAATTTTAAAAACTTCACGCCCAAAATTTCAGAAACATCAAAACCAAGCCAAAAATACAAACTTTCATAATCATCGACTATAAATCTATGTGCCCCGGATTTAAATTTTTCTGAAGGAAACATACTTATTTTAAAATTGACAACCTTCAAAACATCGAATTTCTCCCTGACATACGGGAGGAAAGCCCCAATTATATTTGAAACCTCATCACTTATGCTAAAACCCAATGACGGTCTGAAACCATCCTCAACCTCAACATAAGTTTGAAACAACAAGCTTCCAATCCCACTCCATATAAAAGCCGAACGCTTCTCAACCCCAGCCCACTGGAGAGACTTGCCGAGCAGATCAGATATCAAAAAAGAAAAATAAGCATGCCCTAATTTATCCGCCACCAAAACTTGATTGAAATCATCCTTAAAATGAAATTTCGTTAATTCACCCTTCCACCATGAGCTATATTGTTGAAGATGTGCAACCGTAAAAACTCCAACTGTCGCCCCCAAAACAAAACCAAGCCGATATGGATTAACCTTCGAAGAATCACTCGCTCTGGAAAAAGAAACATTAAAAATGAAAACACAGGTTAAAAACTTAGCTAAAAATTTTTTATCTCTTCCTGTCAAGTTTTTTAACTCTTGAAATTCTGAATCGAAGTTTTAAACGCTTTAATAGTTTTTTCTATATCTTCATCTGTATGAGCTGTTGACAAGAACATCGCTTCAAATTGCGATGGCGGGAGATAAATTCCTTTTTCAAGCATTAAATTAAAAAACATCGCGAATTTTTTCACATCCGACCTCAGGGCTGATTCGTAATCATAAACCTCATCGGCATTAAAAAACACAGTTAACATTGAGCCAATCTGATTCACTTGAATTTTAACTCCATTTCTATTGGCGATATCCCTAAAACTTTCGGCAAGGGTCTTAGCTTTATTTTCAAGTTGTTTATAAAGAGTTTTTCTTTTCTCATATAAAATTTTCAATGTGGTATACCCAGCCATCATCGCTATTGGATTTCCCGAAAGAGTTCCAGCTTGATATACAGGTCCGGATGGCGCCACAAGCTCCATAATTTCCTTTTTACCGCCGTAAGCTCCAACAGGAAAACCACCGCCTATTATCTTTCCAAGTGTTGTCAGATCAGCTTTGACACCGAAATACTCTTGAGCTCCACCCGGTGAAAGCCTAAAGCCCGTTATCACCTCATCAAATATTAGAACAATCCTCTCCTCATCGCATATTTTGCGGAGTTTTTTCAAAAAATCATTTTTAGGCAAAACTACGCCCATATTTCCCGCAACAGGCTCGACAATTATACAAGCAATTTCCCCTTTGTTTTCATCTATTAACTTTCTGACAGATTCAATGTCGTTATATTTTGCGTTTAAAGTAAGCGAAGCAATTTCATCAGGAACACCTGGACTGCTTGGTATTCCAAGCGTCGTAGCGCCTGAACCTGCTTTAACAAGAAAACTATCCGAATGCCCGTGGTAACAACCCTCAAATTTTATAATTTTTTTTCTTCCCGTATAAGCTCTTGCAAGCCTAATTGCACTCATCGTTGCCTCCGTGCCAGAATTAACCATCCGAACAAGTTCCACAGAAGGCATCATTTTTCTTATCAACTCAGCCATTTTAACTTCAATTTCTGTAGGCGCGCCATAACTTGTTCCGTTTTTTAAAACACTCTTAACCGCAGAAACAACCTCCGGATTTGAATGCCCAAGTATCAAAGGTCCCCAAGACATCACATAATCGACGAACTTGTTTCCATCTACATCCCATATTTTTGAACCAGAGGCTTTAGCAATGAAAAGTGGAAGCGAATTAACGGATTTGAAAGCTCTAACAGGGGAATTTACACCACCTGGAATTAAATTTTGAGCTTTGATGTAAAGTTTTTTGCTTCTGTTTCTTTCCACTTGACCTTCAAAATTTGTTTTTATATTCAAGATGCGCCCGTAAAAATTCAGCAAACTTTTGGAGAGCCTTTGACCTGTGACTTATTCTGTTTTTTAAATCTTTTGGCATCTCCGCGTAAGTTAACTCATATCCATCGGGAACAAACAACGGGTCGTATCCAAAGCCACCCATCCCACGTGGCTCGAAAATAACCTTTCCTTTCGTTGCCCCCTCAAAAATTTTTTCAACCCTCCCATCAACATAAGCAAGCACACATCTAAAGGTCGCCGTCCTCTTTTCAATTGGAACACCATCAAGTAGCCTTAAAAGTTTTTCATTGTTTTCATAATCTGTCGCTCTTTCCCCAGCATATCTTGCCGAATATATCCCAGGTTCACCATTTAGAAAATCAACTTCAATCCCGCTATCATCCGCAATTGAACAAAGCCCCGTTAACTCGTGAATTACTCTGGCTTTCTTCAAGGCATTTTCAGCAAACGTTTTCCCATCTTCCTCTATCTCTGGGACCCAGGGGAAATTACTAATATCTAAAATTTCAAGTTGGGAGTATAAATTTGGGTCGAGGTAAATTTCTAAAATTTGCTTTATCTCCTCAACCTTGTGCTTGTTTCTCGTCGCAAGGACTATTTTCACTAACGCTTTCAGGATTTATTTTAACGCGCGGGAAAAACTTAAAGTAAAGATTGATCAGGCTCCCAACAGCAGCTAAAAAATTAAGCGTAAAAAAGACAAAATTTCCAATGGCATAAATTGTAAGCGACAAACTCCCAACAAAATAAATCAATAGAAAGTATAAGTTCATATTCGTGTAACCGCGCTTGACTGATTCATAAGTTTGAGGTATCCAGCAAATTACAATCGCTATCAATCCAATAAGCCCAAGAGCTTCTTTCATTTTTGCCTAATTTAATTTTTTAAATGTTTAAAAGTTCCTCAAGCGCTTGATTTACTTTCCTAACCCCAACGATTTCAATTTCAGCGTCGACTTTCAAACCACGCATATTGTTTTTCGGAATGATGATCCTTTTGAAACCGAGCTTCGCGGACTCCTGAATCCGCCTTTCTATTTGTGTGACCGATCTGACCTCACCACTAAGTCCAACTTCACCAACCGTAACTGACTGCGAATCCACAGGTATATCTTTTAAACTCGAAACAATTGAAGTGACAACCCCAAGGTCAATAGCTGGTTCATCGATCCTCAACCCACCAACAATTTTTATGAAGACATCATATCCACTTAATCTTATCCCAACTTTCTTTTCAAGCACAGCAAGAAGAACCGAAAGCCTATGATAGTCAAACCCAATTGCTGTCCTCTGTGGCGTTCCATAAGTTGCTGGAGTAACAAGTGCTTGAACCTCAACCAAAAGTGGTCTCGTGCCCTCAATACAAGCAACGACAGAAGAACCTGACACACCAAATGTCCTCTCCGAAAGAAATATCTCCGATGGGTTCTTAACTTCTTTCAAACCTTCAGTTGTCATCTCAAAAATTCCTATCTCATTCGTTGAGCCAAACCTATTTTTCACCGCCCTTAAAATTCTATACGATTGATGCCTTTCCCCCTCAAATTGCAAAACAGTATCAACCATGTGTTCCAAAACTTTCGGACCAGCTATCAACCCATCCTTTGTCACATGCCCAACTAAAAGAACAGACTTTCCCGTATTTTTCGCAATCTGCATAAGAAGAGAGGCACACTCACGAACTTGGCTGACACTCCCAGGCGAACTTTCAAGCTCAGGTCTATACATCGTCTGAATTGAATCGATGATGATTATGTCTGGATTCGTTTCTTCTATAACATTTATAATCAGGTTCAGATTCGTTTCAGCGAGAACGAGAAAGTTTTTTGATTGAAATGACTTCGGGAAATTTAATCTTTCAGCCCTGAGTTTAAGCTGCTTTATTGATTCCTCACCCGTGACATAAAGAATTTTTTTGCCTTTCAACCCTGGTATAATCTGCGTCATTAAGGTTGATTTACCGACCCCGGGGTCCCCAGCTACCAGAACGACGGAGCCTGGAACAATTCCGCCACCAAGGACGCGGTCAAGCTCATTTATCCCAGTCTTTATTCGCTCATCTTCTTTAAGCTCAACTTTATCAATATCAACGGCTATAGCCGGCTGTTTCAGAAGTGAAATTTGTTCTTGAACCTTATCCTCAGGCATTACTATCTCCTCAACCATTGTATTCCATTCATTACATTCTGGGCATCTACCCATCCATTTGAGCGAAATATAACCACAATTTTGACAGATAAACTGAGTTTTTTGCTTAGCCATTCTCTTGGATTTTATAAATTTTTAAAGAGCCAAATAAATATAATTCCGCCACCAAAATAAAGCAAGTAATTTTCAACTTGCCCATTTTTCCCCAACTTTTTATTGAAAATTTCATCAAATAGAGTTACTTTTTCGAAAAAAAGCGCAAAAATTGCTTCACTTTTACTACGAAAATAACGAGCTTTATTGCGAAGGAACCCCAGTTAGAAAGATTGCGGAAGAATTCGGAACCCCGGTATATATCTATAGCAAAGCTCAAATAATCGAAAATTTCAAAACTCTTCAAAATTCTCTGCGCAATGCAAAAATCTTATATGCGCTCAAGGCAAACTCAAACCCATCAATACTTAAAATTTTGAGTCAACTTGGGGCTGGGGCTGATACCGTTTCAGCTGGGGAAATCTACATCGCTATAAATTCTGGCTTTGAACCTGAAAAAATATCATTCGCAGGGGTCGGAAAATATGATGACGAAATCAAATTTGCAATTGAAAATCAAATTTTCTCAATCAACATCGAATCTTCACAAGAACTTTTCCTTGTTAACGAAATTGCCAAAAACTTAAACAAAACTGCCAGAGTTTTAATCCGCATAAACCCTGATATTGATGCTAAAACCCACCCATATATCTCAACCGGAATAAAAACAAGCAAATTTGGAATTGATCCAACCGAAGCAATCGAACTTTTCAAAAAATCTTTAAGCCTATCGAACATTGAACTTCTCGGAATCCATACACATATAGGCTCGCAAATTGTTGATGTTGAGCCATTTGTCGAAACTGCAAGATTTATCCTACAATACATTGAAAAACTTGAAAAAAACGGAGTGAAAATTTCACACATTGATTTCGGCGGTGGATTAGGGGTAAAGTATAAAAATGTTATAGTTAACGAAAATTTACCTTTCGAGGAAAATGACGATAGGGAATTGAAGCCTGAGATTTTTGCTGAAGAAGTTTTACCAATCCTTGAAAAAACAGGATGTGAACTTATCTTTGAACCCGGGAGATTCATAATCGCAAACGCAGGGATAATCGTCGGCAAAGTTATCTACACCAAAAAAAACGGCGCCAAAAATTTTATAATCACAAACATTTCAATGACCGAACTCATAAGACCAGCTCTTTACAATGCATATCATCAAATAGTTCCCTTGGAGATTAAAACTCAAAAAATAGAAACGGCAGACATTGTCGGTCCAGTTTGCGAAACAAGCGATTTTATCGCCAAGGATAGAAAAATCCCTGCTGTCTCAAGAGGGGACTATATCGCAGTTATGACAGCCGGGGCTTACGGCTTTGCTTTAAGCTCGAACTATAACGCTAGACTTCGACCTCCGGAAGTTCTAATTGACGGTGAAAATTATTATCTTATACGAGAACGCGAAACTTTTGAGGACTTGGTGAGTAAAACTATAATGATAAAAACATAACCCCGGCTATACGATGCCATCAAATACACAGAAAAATGGAAAAATCAACTTAATATTTGGAATTATTCTCATCCTCGTCGGATTAATAATTTTGCTGAATAAGCTCGGAGTTCTGCACCTAAGTTTGAAAAAGATTATATCGATAATATCTGTAACTTACGGGGCTTATCTTGGATATTCCGGTTTTGGACTAAACTCAAACAGAAAGGTCTTCTGGGGTTCGGTCTTCTTTTTCTTCGGAATTTATCTCTTCATCGATTCATTTGGACTGCTAAATCCCGAAATACATTTCTTTTGGCCAGTGGTTTTAATAGTGACTGGTTTATCTTTTCTAATGTCGTTCGTCAACCGCCCAAGGGATTACGCCCTTCTCTTGCCCGCGGTGTTGTTGATAGGAATTGGAATTTTGTTCCTGCTTACCGACATAGGTGTAATATACTCTTTTGAGTTCTGGGAAAATTTTGAAAAACTTTGGCCAGTTCTTTTGATAATTCTTGGGCTTTATTTCATACTCAAAAAGAGATGAAAAAGTTCGACAGATTAAACATTGGTGCTCATATCTCAATAGGTGGCGGTTTGGATAAATCAGTTTTAAGAGCTTGGAGAATTGGATGTGAAACGATCCAAATATTTACAAAAAGCAACGCTCAGTGGAGAGCAAGAAAGTTAAGCAAAGATGAAATAGAAAAGTTTAAACGCGAACTCCAAAAATTTCAAATATATCCCGTCGTCGTTCATAGCTCATATCTTATAAATTTATGCGCCCCAGATAAAGAAATACTTAAAAAGTCGAGAGATTCATTTATTCAAGAATTAAAAAGGTGTGAAAGCATAGGTGCAATATGTCTCGTTTTCCACCCCGGTGCTCACCTTGGAAAAGGCGAAGATTATGGAATTAAAAAAACAGCTGAATCACTAAACTTAATTCACGAAAGAACACCCAACTTTAAAACTTTGACGGTTATCGAGTTAACCGCTGGACAAGGCACGGTAATAGGATATAAATTTGAACAAATTAGAAAGTTAATCGATCTCATTGAAGATAAAAATCGCATAGGGGTTTGCGTCGACACCTGCCATATTTTTTCGGCTGGCTATGATATAAGAACCGAAAAAGGATGCGAACTTGTATTTAAAGAATTTGACGAGATGATTGGCATTGACAAAATAAAAGTTTTCCATCTCAACGACTCAAAAAATGAATTAAACTCCCGCGTTGATAGGCACTTCCATATTGGAAAAGGCAAAATTGGGAAAACAGCATTTCATTTCATAATGCAAAACCCCGAATTTAAAGACATCCCTAAAATTATAGAGACCCCGAAAGGATACAACGATGAACTCGACATAATGAATCTATCAATTTTGCGCAAACTTGCAAAAACATAGAACTCAGATTTCCTCAATCGGCTTCCTGCCCATAAAACCCTCGCTTACCGTATGCCAGTAACGTATCGTCTCCTCCCCATACTTCCAACAGAGATAAACCTCCTGACCATTTCGGCGAATGTGCGGAAAATCAATAAGCCCCTGTTCAATCCCTTTGACAAGCGCCCCCATTGATTCAACCCTCTCAACCAAAGCGACAAGCTCTTCTAATTCAGGTGGATGTGTCTTTTCCCCGTTTGGAGATCCAGTAAAATACCTGTGCTGATAAATGTCATAACCTTTTACATCGAGAATCCGTTTAAGTTCGATCATCCGTGCAACTAATGGTTTTATCTGCTCCAAGAGATTTTTAGCATCTTCAATCGTGAAGTGCTTTTCGTGAAGATATTTCACTTTAAAATTTTCAATTTGCTTTTACAATTGTCGCAAAATAAAAAACCTTTTTTATCCGTGTCAAATATCGAATTTGAGAAAAACATAACGCAGTTAGGGTTTGAGCAATGCCTGAGGTTAAACAAATGTCCGATCTCATGAACTGCTTCAGTTAGAATTCTTTTCTCAAAAATTTTCTCGTCCATTTCATCCCCATAAAACCTTGGTCTTAACCTATACGTTGAAATTATACAAACCCCATCGACTGGTCTCGCCTCACCAAAGACAAAATTCAACCCACTAACATATAAATCAACAGATGTGACCCCGAGAACTATGGAACAATCTTTAAGCTTAACCTGATTTTTTATGTGATGAAGTATAGTTGTAGAATGAAACTGCTTTCGCAAATGGTTATAACTTTGATGTGGAATTTCTATCTCCCCAGATAGTTTAACCTCCCAACCGAAATTAAGCTTTATACCACTTTGCAAAACTGAAATGACAAAATCTTCAACATTTCCGACTCTAACGACGCAAATACTTACTTTGTTCATTTTTAAAAATGGGGATGGACAAAACCATCCCCAAAATCTAAATTTTTACAGTGTCACCTTTGGTGCGTTGTTAAATCTATTGACAACAACAGACCAATCGATTGCCTTGAAAAATGCCTCAATATAATCTGCTTTCTTCAACCCATAATCAATCATGTAAGCGTGTTCAAAAACGTCCATAATTAGAAGAGGAATTGAACCAGCAAGATGCCCAAGGTCATGCTCATTTATCCATGTGTTAAATAACCTGTTAGCGGTCGGATCAAGATAAAGGACAACCCAACCAATCCCTCTCATCGTGCCGGACGCTTTGAAATCCTTTTCCCAGTTTTCATATGAGCCGAAATCTTCCGCCAGTTTTTTATAAAAAGCTGAGCCTTTATCAAGTTCTTTCCCACCCTTTATCATATTTCCAAAATAATATTCATGAAGGCGCATTCCGTTGAACTCCCATCCGAATCTTCTCTTTAACTCGGCATATTCGGGAGTTCCAGTTTTACCTTCTTTAACCATCTGCATGAGTATATCTGCAAGTTTATTTGTATTCGTCACATAACCTTGATACAAAGTGAAATGATTTTTCAAAAGTTGGTCACTAAATCCGGGCGTACCCAAAAGATGGTCGAAGTTTTTGGCTTCGTAAGGCATTGCTATCTCCTTTTTTTGTTTTGTTTGAGAAAATAAGTTTGAAAACTTAATAAACGGAAGCGATAGAAAAGTTAAACCAATTCCCCTCAAAAATTTTCTTCGCGTAAGCATAAACACTTCCTGAATTTATTTTACACTGAAAATGAGTTGCCACAACCGCAACTTCTTGCTGCGTTCGGATTATGAAAAACAAAGCCACGCCCCATTAAACCATCAATGAAGTCAAGCTCCGTCCCCTCAAGATAAACCAAACTTCTCGGATCAACCGCTACCTTTATCTCATTCGACATAAAAACCACATCGTCTTCCTTAACTTGATCAAACAGCAAAACATATGAAAATCCAGAGCAACCGCCCGCTTTTATTCCTATCCTCAAAACATATTCGCTGGGGATATTGTTATCCTCGATTATTTGTTTTATTTCCTTTGCTGCTCTATCGGTAATTTTTATCTTTTCAATTTGATCAAAATTTATCTGTTTCACCTGACCCTCTCAATTAAGTTTTTATTTCTCTTGACTTTGAAGACTTTGCTTTTTAAACGCTGGGTAATTCAAAACCCAAACCTTGTTAAACTCATTTTTGACGGGCTTGAAAACCCCTTTTTCAACTAAAAACTTCGCGAGTTCCCCAGTAAGATACTCAGCTTCGGCAAAACTTATTTTCTTCCCTTTGTTCAAAAGATAATTTTTAACCGCATACTCGATATCTCTGACGAAAACATTTGAGAGATGATAAAGCGCATAATGTTCTTTCATAAATTTCAAAAATTCTTCCCAGTTGTCTTTGAGAATTTGAAGTTCTTTCATCTCTCTCATTTGGTCAGCGCAAGATTTGTTTTAAGTTTTTGACATTTCCTTTTTTAATTTATACTTCGGTGAAATTTTTCGCAAGTGATTGACAACCTCAACAACCCGATTTATAGTGTAATCAATTTCTTCCTCCGTGTTAAACCTCCCAAGCCCAAACCTTATCGCACCAGCGATGAGATCATCGTTTAACCCAATCGCCCTTAAAACATGCGATCTCTCAACCGATGCAGAAGAACAAGCAGAACCCGTTGATACAGCTATTTCCTTCATCCCCATAAGTATTGCTTCGCTCTCAACCCCATCAAAACTTAAATTCAAATTGTTCGGCAGTCTCTTAACAGGATGCCCATTTAAATAGACATCATCAAGAGAATTCATTATTCCATTTTGAAGTTTATCGCGAAGTTTTTTAATTCTTTCTGATTCCTCACTCATTTCAACCCCTGCGATTTCACATGCCTTCCCAAAACCAACTATCCCAGGAACATTCAAAGTGCCAGACCGCAAACCTCCCTCATGACCGCCTCCGTCAATGATTGGCACAATTTTAATCTTCGGGACTTTATTCTTTATGAATAAAGCTCCAACACCCTTAGGTCCATAAAGTTTATGTGCGGACATCGACATAAGGTCAATACCCAATTTTTGAACATCAATAGGTATTTTACCCAACGCTTGTGCAGCATCAACATGGAATAAAACGCCAAACTCCGAACATATCCTCCCAATCTCTTCAACGGGTTCAATCGTTCCAATTTCATTGCTTGCAAATATGATGCTAACAAGAATCGTTTCAGGTGTGATTCTTTTTTTAATTTCATCCGGCTCAATAACGCCATACTTATCAACGGGAACATATTCAACTTTAAATCCAAATTTCTCAAGTCGTTTGCATGTGTCAAGTGTTGCCTTGTGTTCAATTTGGGTGGTGATTATATGCCTTTTCTTTTCAGAATAAGCAAGCGCGGTCCCTTTTAAAGCCAAATTTATTGATTCTGTCGCTCCGCTTGTGAAGATAATTTCCTTTGGATTTGCGTTGATAAGATTTGCAACTTGCTTGCGAGCAAGC
Organism: Candidatus Kryptoniota bacterium; assembly: GCA_938074445.1. GTDB lineage: Bacteria > Bacteroidota > Ignavibacteria > Kryptoniales > Kryptoniaceae > Kryptonium. The sequence continues at coordinate 17,572 of CALJEK010000008.1, forward strand.
TCCACAGCCAGTTCAGCTTCCCACCCGAACTGATGCTGACGACTTGCTGAATTGCCAAATTTCTCAGTAAAATAGGGGAGCATCGCGTCAAGAACTCTTGGATCAATCGGCGTCGTTGCGTGATTATCAAGATATATTGGGAAACGCAAAGCCATAAATTCACCTTTTGAAAACTTTAATTGCCTTTTTCAACGCTTCGATAAATTTGTCAATTTCCTCGAATGTGTTATAAATATAAAAACTCGCTCTAACTGTATTATCAACCCCAAGCCTGGCAAGCAATGGCTGTGTGCAGTGATTTCCAGAGCGAACAGCTATACCGTGCTGATCAAGAACCCCTGCAACATCATGTGGATGAATCCCACGAATATTAAATGAAATAACACCAAGCCGATTCTCTCTTGGTCCATAGATTTCGACATCTGGAATCTCATTCATCCTCTCAAAGGCATAATTCAACAGCTCTTTTTCATGTTCAAAAACTTTGTCCATCCCGATGTTCTGTAAATAGTCAATGGCTACACCAAGCCCAATCCCACCGGCGACATTTGGAGTACCAGCCTCAAATTTCCACGGTAACTCGTTCCAAGTTGCACCTTCAGTCGTGACGGTGTTTATCATATCACCACCGTAAAGAAATGGTTCCATATTCTCAAGTATCTCACGACGAGCGTAAAGAAAACCTATCCCCGTAGGTCCAAGCATCTTGTGCCCTGATGCGACAAAGAAATCACAATCAATATCTTGAACATCAATCTTTATATGTGGTGCTGACTGCGCCCCATCGATTAACACATAACATCCCCTTGATTTCGCAATTTTAACTATCTCTTTAACAGGGTTGATAGTCCCCAAAACATTTGAAGCATGAACAACACCTATAAGTTTTGTTCTCTCGGTTATCAATCTTTCAAATTCATCAATCTTTAGATAGCCATCATCCGTGATATCAACAAATTTTAAAACTATACCCTTAAATTTCCTGAGCCACTGCCATGGCACAATGTTCGAATGATGTTCCATAATCGTAACTATTACCTCATCCCCCTCCTTTAAATTTGCTAATCCCCATGCATAAGCAACTAAATTAACAGCTTCGGTTGCGTTTCTCGTAAAAACTATCTCACGCCACGAGTTCGCATTGATAAATTTTGCAACTTTCTTATGTGCTTCTTCATAAGCAAGGGTCGCCTCATAACTTAAAGTATGAACCGCCCTGTGAATGTTAGCGTTCATTTTCTCGTAAAAATTTTTAACAGCATCAATCACCTGCTTTGGTCTCTGCGTAGTTGCAGCGTTGTCAAAATAAATCACGGGATGTCCATTAACGAGGCGACTTAAAATTGGGAAATCATCCCTGATTTTTGCAACATTGATTTTTGTCGTTAAAATTTCCTGATTTTGTCCTTGCATAGCTTTCTATTCTTAAATTTTTACAAAAATTTTACCATCTTGAACTTTAACTTCATACCTTTCAAGCGGTGCGGAAGCCGGGAGCCTAACAGCATCGCCAGTTCTTATGTTAAATTGAGCCCCGTGCCATGGACAGGTTAAAATTTCACCATCAATTTCTGAATCATCTAACCCAAGCTCCATATGAGAACATTGATTTTTATAGGCAAAAAATTCACCATTTAGATTTATCAAAATTATCGATTCACCGTTCACCTCAAAAACCTTAAGTTCACCACTTTTGATCTCCTCCACGCGTGCAATCTCTATGTATCCTTCAACCACCATCATAAAATATCAAAATTTGTTTTCAATCCTCCTCCCCTGGCCAAGTGTTAATTCCATAAATTCCTGCTTTTAAAACTTTTAAGGCAAGAAGCGCACATTTTAATCTTATCGGGCTAATCGGTATCCCAATAGCGTTAAGCATATCTTCCTTGCCAAAATTTTTTACCTCATCAAGTGTTTTACCCTTGACGACTTCGGTGAGGATCGAAGCTGAAGCCTGACTTATCGTACAACCCTTCCCCGTGAATTTAATGTCCGATATTTTGTTGTCCTCAAGTTTAATTTCAATTCTAATTTGATCACCACAAGATGGATTGCCTTCTTCATGAACTATGTCAGGGTTTTCAAGATGCCCAAAGTTTCTCGGATTATTATAATGGTCGAGTAAAATTTCCATTTGGAGTTCGTCCATTTATAACATATCCCATTTTTGTTGGAGCATTTCTTGAATTCTTTCGCGAATGAAATCAATTCTTATCTCATCAAACGCCGGCAACAGAAATCCCTCGGTTATTGTTTTTCTTGCTTCATTTTCACTCAACCCCCGGGTCATAAGATAAAAAATCTGTTCCTCATCAATTTGTCCAACCGTCGCACCATGTCCAGCTTTGACATTTGCATTTTTAATTTGAAGTGAGGGTATTGCATTTACTCTTGCGCCCGGGTTTAGAAGCATCCCATGTTCACTTAAAAATGAATCAGAATCACGCGCGTCCTTTTCAATATCAACAAGCCCATAAAAAACTATCCTTGCTTTATCTTTCGCAACACCCCGCATAACAACATTGCTTTTTGTGTATGGGCTTAAATGTTGTGCATAACTTGTTAAATCAAATTGTTGTATATTGTTAGCAAAAGCAATTTGAACATCTCTTAACTCCGCCCCAGGGTTATCAAGCAATGCCAGATGTTTAGAAATCGTTATCTTCCCACCAAGCCAATTGCCAACGAAGTTTATCTTAGCATCTTTTTCTGGGATGAAAATTCTTTCAACATAATTATAAATTCCATACCCAAGATTATTTATGCTGACAAAGTTAATGTTGCTCCCCTCTCCACCAAATATTTCACTTATGTTGGTGACGACGGCATATTCATCCCCAAGGCAACAGTGATTTTCCTCAACAATGGTAACGCGCGAATTTTCCCCAATTATTATCAAATTATGCGAGAAAATCCCCGCATTTTCAGATTGAACCTCATTCACGATATAAATCGGCTCATCTATTTCAACTCCATCACTAACATAAACAAAAACTCCAGAATTTAACAGCGCAAGATGTAAAGAGGTAAACTTATTTTGATCGTATTTAAATTTTGTAAAAATTCTCTCCCGCACTAAGTCGGCATGCTTATTAAGCGCCTCTGAAAGTGGCATCAAAATAACTTTATCGCTATATTTCTGCGAAACCTTATACCTTGATGATGTGTTGGCTTGAACGATAAAGATGCCAAGCTTTTCTATATCGAAAAGAACCTTTTCAGGATTTCCCTGAAGAAATGGATCTAAAACTTCAAGTTTAAAGCCCTTTACTTTCGTATACTTTGATTCAGGCAAGTTTAAAGAATCAAAGATTTCAAGAGCTTGATTTCGTTTCTCCGAAAGCCATAATGGCTCTCCTCTTTGAAACGAAAGTTTATTTATCACCTCAGGCGACAAACAATTGGGCAACACAATTTCAGACATAACCTATTTCCTTGATTTTCGTGTTAAAGTTAAAAAATTTCGAACAAATTAGCAACCGCCTCTTTCAACGACGGATTCACAAAGCGAGGCAGACAAAATTTCTACTTCACCAAACTGTGAAAATGGCTTCATAAAGTTTTCAACATTTTCACGACTTACAGATTCAATGAAAAGAAATAATCTATGGGAACCATCCACAACGCCTTCAGATTTAATCTCAACCTCGTAATTTTTTGCGGACGCCAAATGCTTTAAAAGCATTTGCCCGAGTTCAGGATTTTTCGCCGGACAATTGTTCGGCTCATGTCTATGTTGAACTATAAAAAGTGGCATTTGATTTCACCCCCTCGCAAATTTTTGTTTAACCGATCGCTCCTTCCATTTCAAGCTTTATAAGTTTGTTAAGTTCAATTGCGTAATCAAGTGGCAATTCCTTCGCAAAAGGCTCAATAAAACCGAGAACAACCAAGGTCAACGCTTCACTTTCTGTCAATCCCCTGCTCGTAAGATAGAAAAGTTGATCTTCGCTTATTTTCCCAACGGTTGCCTCATGCCCAATGCTTACAAGCTCTTCATCTATCTCCATATATGGATAAGTATCCGACCTTGAAAATTCATCAAGCATCAAAGCATCGCACTTAACCGTTGATTTAACTCCAACTGCTCCCTTTTGCACCTTAACAAGACCTCTATAACTTGTCCTACCTCCATCTTTGCTTATTGATTTTGAAACGATATTACTTGTTGTATACGGCGCAACATGAATTACCTTAGCACCCGTATCTTGATGTTGACCAGCGCCCGCATAAGCTATTGACAAAATCTCCGCCTTCGCTCCTCTGCCCAGAAGATAAACCGCTGGATATTTCATAGTTACCTTGCTTCCCAAATTACCATCAACCCACTCAACAAAAGCACCTTCATAGGCAACAGCTCTTTTCGTGACAAGATTATAAACATTTTTTGACCAATTTTGAACAGTAGTATATCTAACATGTGAACCAGGAAGAGCAATGATCTCAACGACAGCGCTGTGAAGCGAATCCTCGCTATATACAGGCGCAGTGCAACCCTCTATGTAATGCACGCTTGCGCCTTCTTCAGCTATTATAAGTGTCCTTTCAAATTGACCAACGCTTTCAGCGTTTATCCTAAAATATGCCTGAAGTGGAAAATCAACTTTAACACCTTTTGGAACATAAACAAAACTGCCACCGCTCCAAACCGCGCTGTTAAGAGCAGCAAATTTATTATCCTCTGGGGGAACAACCGTGCCAAAATATTTTTTCACAATTTCAGGATATTCCCTGACAGCAGTGTCTATATCTACAAAAATCACCCCTTTCTTCATCAAATCTTCCCTCAAACTATGATATACAACTTCACTCTCATATTGAGCCCCAACACCAGCGAGAAATTTCCTTTCAGCCTCAGGTATACCCAGCCGTTCAAATGTTTGCCTTATTTTTTCAGGAACCTCATCCCAAGATTTACCTTTTCTATCCGTCGGCTTGATATAGTAGATATACTCATCAAAATTTATCTCAGATAAATCTGCGCCCCAAGTCGGCATCGGCTTTTTCAGAAAAACCTCGAGCGAATGCAATCTAAACCGCCGCATCCAGTCAGGCTCATTCTTCCAATATGAAATTTCCTCCACAATCTCCCTGCTTAAACCGCGCTTCGATTGATACACGTATTTTATTTCGTCTTTAAAATCATACTTTGTGTAATCTATATCTATTTTTTTCTTGGTCGCTTGCATGATGCTTTTCTCCTTTTAATTTTTTAATCCGCTGATTCTGCCGTCGTCTCTCTAATCCAAGCGTAACCCTCTTGCTCAAGTTTCTCAACGATCTCAGGACCACCCGATTTAACAATTCTACCATCAAGCATTATGTGCACAAAATCCGGCTTAATGTAATTTAAAATTCTTTGATAGTGAGTTATCACAACTATACCGAGGTCTTGACTGCGAATTGAATTCACAACATCGGCAACGGTTTTTAAAGAATCAATATCAAGTCCTGAATCAGGCTCATCAAGAAAAGCAATAGTTGGCTTCAACATTGCCATCTGTAAAATTTCCATTCTCTTCTTCTCACCACCAGAAAACCCAACTCCAATAGGTCTGTAAATAAAAATTTCACTCATGTTCAAATTTTTCACCCTGTCTATTAATTCTCTTTTATAATCAATCACTGATTTCGGCAATTTCGATACTCGAGGCGACGTTGAATCAAGATTATTCGCCTGTATCGCTTTCCACAAAAAATTGAAAAGAGTAACCCCTGGAACCTCGACAGGATATTGAAACGCAAGAAACAATCCAAGTTTTGCTCTTTCATCAGGTTTCATTTCAATTATGCTCTTGCCCTCGAACAAAATATCCCCAGATTCAATTTTATATTTCGGGTGTCCCATTATCGTATAAGCAAGCGTGCTTTTCCCAGAGCCATTCGGACCCATTAAAGCATGAATTTCACCTTTATTAATAGCGAAATTAAGACCTTTCAAAATCTCTTTCCCATCAACGCTCACATACAGATCTCTAACTTCAAGTGTTGGCATGCTCATTCTCCTGTTTGTTTATAGTTTGAATTTTTTCGGGATATGCACATTCACGTGCAATTATATCCTGAATCGTTATACTCTCAAGAATATTTATCAATTTCTGCTCAACCTCATGCCATATATCCGCCTGACCACAGCAGGAAATAAAAATACAATTTGCCCCAGGCGTATCAAGACATTCTACCATCTTTAACTCCCCTTCAACTGCCTCATAAACCTGTTTTAAAGTTATCTCAGAAGGCACCTTTTTCAATAAATACCCCCCGTTCGGTCCATACTCCGAAAGAATTATCCCCGCCTTCACGAGCTGTCTTGTGATTTTAGCCAAATAACTTAGGGGTATCCTTTGAGTTTCCGCTATCTCCTTCATTAAAACCGTTTTGCTCCCCTGCCTTTTGGCAAGATACGTCAAAGTTCGCACCGCATAATCAAGCGTTTTGGATATTATCATTTAAAAAACCTCAAATTTTTAATTTTTGACATCATATGTCCACGATGTAAATATAGCACTTTCTGGCTTAAAAGTCAAATTAATCTTGCTCCGAAACCACAGCCATCCCAAAGCCAAAATGATTTTTATGCCCAAACCCCCATTCATACCCTACTTCAATTAACTTCGGATCCGTTTTTATTATGAATGGGGCGAGAAAACATTTTATATTAATCCCCCCAAATTTGATCAACTTTGAAAATTTGCCACCCTTTGAATCTATATATTCCTTATCGAACTGCATCTCAAAATCAACCGATTTAATCTTTTCAGCGTATAAAAAGTTGTATTTCTTTATCAAGTCCTCCTTTATCTTATCAAAATAGCCAGATTCCTCAGGCGTCATAAAAATTTCCTTCTTAGTTTTATCTTTGACGACGGCGATGGGCGACAGAAGGCGAAGTTTCATCTCACTGGTAAATTTTGGTGGCTCGATTTTTGCAATTGATTTAACCACAAAGTTAGCATCGCAAACCCTAAAATTTCCATCTCTTAAAAATGCAAGAGTTAACCCCTCGATAAATGAACTGAAAGGAGAGGAAACAAAAAAATTAAATTCCTCCGGGCTTGTTAACTTTATCTGGTCGTTCTCTATTGAAAAATTTTTAAAGCGGAGGAACGAAAATGTGTAAACCCTAAATCTTTCTTTAAAGATACCAAGATTTTTCAATCTTTTGTCGCTTTTAAATACATCGCTATGTCTTCTTATCTTGTCCCCTATCTCCGCATATACAAAATGATTGTAATTTACAGGAATGACGGTAGGAATGTATTGGGGGAAGAGAGTGATTTTTAACCGCATAAAAATACCCCCACTTTAAGTTTACAGAAATTTTCAGCTCCGCCCCATTATTTTCCCCGAGATGCGACATGTGTGATAAATCTATTGAGTTTTTAACTTAAAAAGGCGGATTGAAATCCGCCTTTCTTTAAAAAATATAAATAATTTGAACCAAAAATTCAAAAACTCGGTGAAAGAAAAACAGAGTTTAGAAATAGCCGATTTAAACTTTGCCAATAAAGCCGAAAGTTGGGGTCGTCAGCAAACATTATAACTTTCCCACGTCCAGTTGGCTCTTCAATTAAATATGCTCTTCCTGGAAATTTCTTCTCCATATCTTCCCACACAAAACCGCCTATGCGGACGTCTTTATCTGCGAAAACCCCAGGGTTTGCACCATCTTTAGATTTCTCAAAAATTAAATTCGAATAGATATGAACGGCGATTTCGTCACCATAGCCAAACGACATAAAATGCAAAGTGTCAAGTTTAACTCGCATAATTGCCCCAGGTGTAAATTCAATCTTTTCAACGACTTTCTTCTCTTTCACTTTTACAGTGTCTTTTATCTCTTCCGTTTTTTTCTCCTCGTATTCATCTTCTTCGGAAGAACCTTCGCCAAGAAGTTTTGCAGTTGTAAGTTCAACTCCCTTCAGGGTTGGAAAAACAGAAGCGTTTCTCAAAGTAACGAGAACCCCACCATTTGAAATCCAATCTTTTAACCTCTTAACATTGCCATCGCCAAGCAAATTTTTCAGTTGGGTTGCGTTCGCATCTGGAATTATTAAAACATTATAGCGGTAAAGATCGACGCTTGAAAAATAATCCCACCGTATCGGTGTGAAGTCATATTCATAGACCCTCTCAAAAAGATACCATATCGCTCCGTAAGATGTTTGAGATACTGGTTCCTCAGTTAAGATAGCCACCTTCGGTTTCTTCAATTCCACCACCCAATTTGAGCCAAGATCAATCCCGCGCTCTGTGTATGCAGTATTTGCAATGTAAAGTTCCACTCCAAACTCTTTTGCAAAGTCCTTTATCTTTTGGTGAAAATCTTTTATATGTTTATTTCTTTCAACGCGAACTATCACTGTACCCCTGGGGAAAAATTCCCCTGTTTCGCCATAAAAATATCTTCCCGCAACCGCAACCTTAAAATTGTGACTCAAAAGTTTAGCCAACATTTTCGCTGAAGCGTCAGTATCATATTTAAATATATAGGCATATTTCGGTGTATCGGCTGGAATGTAAAAATTAAATTCAGGTTTTTGATTCACCTTTTCAATTTTAACTCTTGCGGAATCCTCCGTTAAATAGCATTCAATACCCCAAGCTATTGGCAAACTCCACGCGGTGACATCATAAAATCCAAGTGGAAGACGGCGAACATTTTTCCCAAGTTTTTTATTGTATTCGTAAGCAAACTTTGCCTCCTTTAAAAATTCCTCTTCCATCTGCGGATCTGGTTCAAAAAGAGCTTTCAAGAGTCGCTTTTGTGGTTGATACATTGGGATGATGAAAACACCTTTTTTAAATGTTTTTTTGGTTATCGTCTTATCAAAATAACTTCTAACGGATACACTTGTAAACGATTCTTTAGCTTCGTAAACTTCAATGTTATGTCTCAAGCAAAGTTCGATAAATCTTGCTGTTTTCTCTTTATCCTTTTCGGGCACAATGACAAATTGTTTATATTTTTCTCTTTTTGCCTCTTCAAGCGCTGTCTGTCTGAATTTATAGAAATCAAAAAGAATTTCGCTTCTATGATTTACAGCTGCCTCAAGCGTTTTCATTGATGCGATGAAGTGATGATGTATTCCCTCTTTGAAAGTTATCACCGTTTCGTCCTCCCTTTCAAACTGAAACCCTTTTCTCCCACCAGCATCTGTTTCAAATGTCATCCCAATCGCACCATTTAAAGCTGGGTATGAATCCCAATACCCTGGGTAATGTAAGTCAAAAACCTCCCCTGTGTAATAGCTCCAACCATAGTCATCAAATCCCCGAGAAATGTTAAGTCCAATAACTTTTGCCCATTTTTTGGTTGTCTCAGGTATGTTTAAATTTACAGGGGGAGCATAGGGTACGAAAAACATATTTTTAGTTTCACCATGGTGATCCGCAAAAATCTGGGGATTCCAATAATGAAATTGCTCCACAACCTTTTGCGTCTCAATTTGAGAGCATGCGAACGCATCTCTGTTCAAGTCAATAAGATAATGATTATAATTTGTTTTCATTCTCCAGTCGCCACGATGCTCGGAAGCATAGGGGTCGGGATTTCCGTATTTTCCGACGAATGTCGCCTTAAACCATGAAACAGCCTTTTGATGGCTATCTGGATTATGCGGGAGATTAATTATGACGATCGCGTCTTTAAGAATTTTTTTAGTCACATCATCTTCACCAGCACAGAGTTGATATGCAACCTGAATCCCAGCCTCAAAGGCAGCGGTTTCATCACCATCATTTGAATAATTTAACCAAACAATTATCGGGTTAGATTCGGATATTTTCTTTGCTTCTGATTCAGCTGTTTTCCTTGGGTCTGTTAATTTTTTAATGTTTTCCCTTATTTCATCAAGTCTTGCGAGATTTTCGGGCGAACTTATAATTAGAAGATACATCCCGCGCCTTTCATAAGATTCGCCATACCTTATAACTTTTATTCTGTTCGATGACTTTGCAAGCGCATCGATATAGCGCTCCATTTCATAATGTTCGGTTATAAAGTCACCGATATCATACCCTAAAATTTGCTTTGGGGTTGGAACGGCGGGATTATAAACCCCATTTTTCCAAAATTTGAAGTCATCCGCGACACATAACGAAACAACCAAAATGGTCAAAAAAATTAAACTGGTTTTTCTCATGGTGCAAATCTTTTTGTTTTTTAAGACGAAAATAAACGGCAGGAAGTTTTAAGAGAAAAAGGCACCAGCCAATAGAGCTGGTGCCTGAAAAGCTGTCGAAGGTTAGTTTACAGAATGACACCGAGAGCAATTCTGTGAGCCTGCTTCAGTCTGTAAAGATCTGAATATGAATAATCAAATTTCAATCTTATGGATGAGCCTGGGATGGTTAGTTTTAAACCAGCCCCGGCGTTCAATGTAAACTTCCCATGCGCCTCATCGACCGCATACCTCTTCATTCCGCCAACCCTTACAAAAAATATTTCCTTGAAAGCGAACTCGCCTCCGAAAAGCCCCAACGCTCTATAATCGCGTTCATCCCTGTAATCAGCGTTCAATGTAAATCTAAATGTTTCGCCTTCAACTAAATTAAACGATGCTCCCATTTGAAATGTTAAAGGCAAGGACCATTCTTCAGTTTTTAAGTTTGCTATTACATCAGTTGGATTTGAACCAGCGGTTGGGTATGGATCGACTTTTACGATCAAATCTCTTCCTTCAAGACGCATTTTAGTTCCGAAGTTCGTAAATGACATACCTACCTTCAAACCTCTGAAACCCGTGTCATATAAAGTTCCAACATCAAGAGCAAAGGCGCTTGCAGTTGAATGTGAAATTGTCTCGGTAACATATTTAACACTTAAGCCAATTGAAAATTTATCTGTCAACTTTCTTGAATAAGCAACCGCAAAGCATGCATCATAAGCAGAAAAAGTCTGTCCACTTGCGCCTTCAGTGTCAAGCCATGTGGTGATTGGCATATCTCCCATTGAAAGATAAGTTATCCCAACCCCAATTGCACCGAAATTTCCAAGCGGGACACCAACACCAAGAAATGAAACATTAAGATCAGCAATCCAATCTGTGTTTGCGAACATAATTTCCGTTCTCTTCATCTGCGATAATCCAGCTGGATTCCAGTAAACTGCAGATGGATCGTTTGCATTTGCAACCACAGCGCTTGAAAGAGCAGAACCACGTGGGTCAACTGGAATTTTAAGAAAAGCTGCAGCAGATGTCCCAACATTATCAAATTGAGCGAATGAAAACCCCGTTATTAAAACCGCTATACAAATCACGTAAAATATTTTAAACTTCATTTTCTCCTCCGAGATTTTTATTTTTTACTGAAAATTTTCAAAGCCCGGGACGAAAAGCCCGGGGTTCATTTTATTTGATAAGCGCAAACTTCCCAATAGTTTCTCCAATTTTACGACCCGTCTCATCAAAACCTTCAATGTGATAAATATAAACTCCAAACGCAACTTCCTGTTCATTATATGTTTGTAAATTCCATCTTGCGATTGAACCACCCTCGTGATTGATCACTCTAATGAGGTCTCCAGCAACATTGTAAATTCTTATTATCGCCTTAGGTGGCAAATGATGGAATTGAACCTCTTTCTGAACACCATATTTCCCCGTTTCATAAGGAGAACTAACAACATATGGATTTGGAACTACCCTAATATTCTCAAGGTCTGAGGCTGTCATCGTCGTCGTTGTCTGTTTGACAGTTTTAAACTCATAGACATCACTTTGAGTTAAAATTTTATTCGTGACAATTTTAATTCTATCGCCCGGTGGCACTGAAACGGCTTCAGAATAGATTCTGACCCTATATGGTATATCAGCAAGCGAAGTTGCATTAAATGAGCCAGGGTTATTTTCTGGGTATGGCTTATTGATTATGAAAATTCTATCATAATCATCCCAATTAAATCCCGGTGCACCTCGGTTGCGGATTGCAGCGTTTACCTTTGTGTTTGTTGTCAGGTTCCATATTTCAAACGGTGCGCTTATCGTTCCACCAGTCGGATTCAAACTTGAACCGACGGCAGGGTAAACAACAGGATTACTCACAATTCTAATTTCATAATCAGCAGACAAAGCATCTCTCGATAGTGAATCTATAGTTGCTCCGGCATTTACACCTTCAAAAGTTAAATCAATCGTCCAAGCATCATAAATATGAACGCTATCACCATCAACAACTGCATCCCAATTTACATCAGGTGGCAAATCTTGAACCGGCAGATATAATCCATCAAAAATTATAGCGTTATCAATGTCGGGGTTATAGAAGTAAGGATAATTCTTTATCGTATCGCCATTTATAGCAACCACATAATTCCCAGATTCATCTTTTAGATCCATAAGAAGGCTAAATGGCGTATCACCTTGTTTAAATGTCAACCGATATTTGTCAATAGGCAGATTTAAAAATAACACCATTTGATACCCTTTGCTTTTTTAGGCGTGTTTTCTTATCTTAAATCAAAAATTAAGGCGACCTTGGGAAATGTTATCTAAGGACATTTTGTGGGAAAACATATTTAGGGGAAGGAAAAAGAAAGATGAAACTGTTGAAGCCATACTGAAAGAAGTCCCTGCGTTCTCACACCTAAACGACAAAGAAATATCGCTCCTCGCCTCAATTGTTCATAAAAGAGAATACAAAATGGGCGAATATATCTTTTATCAAGGCGACCCCGGGCTTGGTATGTATATCATTCAAGAGGGCGAGGTGTTAATTCAATATGTAGACCCAGATGGTCATAAAAAGGATTTAGCTGTTTTAAAAGGTGGTGATTTCTTTGGTGAAATTGCGCTTATAGATGAATCCCCTCGCTCTGCATCAGCAATTTGCCGAACGGATTGCCAAATAATTGGCTTTTTCAGACCAGACCTTTTTGAAATAATCGAAAAACATCCACGCCTTGGGATTAAAATCGTTCTTAAACTCGCTGAGATAATTGCAGAAAGATTGAGAAGAACAAATCAGGAAGTGACACAGTTAAAAGCAGAAATTGAAATGCTGAGATCAAACATAGAAGAGTTAAAAGCAAATAAAGATAAAAATGAAAGAAGTTAAAAAAATTCTCATCCCAATTGATTTTTCTGAACACTCACTTTTTGCCCTTGATTACGCAAAACTTTTCGCTGAGAAATTTAACGCTGAACTTATTCTTTTAAATGTTGTTGAACCAGTTATGTTTGTAGCTGATTTAACAATGGGTCAAATAAATGTCCCTTCAATCGAGAGCGAATTGATCCAAAAATCAGAAAGCAAAATTAAAGAAATCGCCGATGTTTTAAAAGATAAATACAACGTCCGCGGGCTTGTGAAACTTGGAAAACCTTATGCTGAGATAATTGAAACTGCTAAAAGTGAAAACATTGACCTTATCGTCATCGGTTCACATGGGCATACTGGGGTTGAGCATTTATTATTCGGCAGTACTGCTGAGAAGGTAATAAGAAAAGCGACATGCCCAGTTTTGATAGTAAGACCGCAAACTCAAAAATGAATCTCAATTTTTCTTCTCAAGCGATGCTGTTTCACCAGCTTTGATGATTTTCAAGAACGCATCGATTTTTAAACTTGCACCCCCAACAAGCGCTCCATCAACATCGGGTTGGGAAAGAAGAGAATAAGCATTTTCGGGTGTGACGCTACCACCATATTGAATTGTTAAGTTCTGTGCTATACCATCGTTAAATAAACCAGCGACAAGCTCTCTTATAAATCTTTGCGCTTCCTGCGCCTGTTCCGGCGTGGCGTTTCTGCCAGTTCCAATCGCCCAAACTGGTTCATACGCAATTACAACTCTTCGCATTTGTTCGACGGCTAAACCCTTAAGGACACCCTTTATTTGCCTTTCAAGAACTTTGAACGTTTCCCCATTTTCTCTCTCCTCAAGTGTTTCACCAACGCAAATTATCGGCTTCAGCTCAAATTCAATCGCTCTTCTGACTTTTTTATTTACAATTTCATCTGTCTCACCAAAATATCTCCTGCGCTCAGAATGCCCAAGAATAACATATTCACATTTTACCGATTTTAACATCTTCGGCGAAACTTCCCCTGTGTAAGCTCCTTCAACCTCATAAAACATATTTTGCGCCCCAATTTTTATGCTCGTTTCCCTTAAAATATCAGAAGCGATAAAAAGAGATGTAAACGGCGGACACACAACAACCTCAACGTTTAAGTTTTGCCCAATTAAATTGTTTTTTAAGGGTAGGAGAAAATCAAGGGTTTCCTTGATATCTTTGTTCATCTTCCAGTTCCCAGCAATTATCATCTTTCTCATCTTTTTTATGTGCTTTAATTTTAAAACAAAAAAGGCATCCCGAAGGGATGCCTAATTCAACTTACGAACAACCACTGGTTGAACCACAATTCGTACAGACATAACAAGAACCGGACCTTTGCATTATCGTCCCACAACTCGGACACGGTGGTGCATCAGATTGGGTTTCGAAAACTTGTTTCTCATACTTTTCAACCTCCTTAGCCTTTAAATCAACTTTCTCCGCTGTAGCTGAATAAGTCCCATTCAAAATATCCGTGTAATCAAAATTGCTCGGTTGTTCCTCAGGCTTTAAAAATTTTTTACCAAGCCATCTGAAAATGTAATCAATTATTGATTTTGCAATCGGTATCTCAGGATTGTTCGTAAATCCGCTCGGTTCAAATCGCATATGACTAAATTTATCAACCAAAACTTTCAGAGGAACCCCATATTGAAGTGCAAGCGAAATCGCAGTAGCAAAAGCATCCATCAATCCACTCAGAGTTGAGCCTTCCTTGCTCATCGTGATGAAAATTTCACCAGGTGTTCCATCAGGATACATCCCAACAGTTATATATCCCTCGTGACCGGCAACGCTAAATTTGTGTGTGATTGAATTCCTTTCATCTGGAAGACGACGACGCACAGGTTTAAACTCAACTTTCTTATCCTCAGCTGAAGAAGTTTTCTTTTCATCCTCAATGCTTGTGGAGAGCGGTTGAGTCCCTTTGCTGCCATCCCGATAAATTGCTATCGCTTTAAGCCCCATCTTCCATGCGTCAATATACAACTGCATAACATCATCTACAGTTACATCGTTAGGCATATTAACTGTTTTTGAAATAGCTCCAGATATAAACGGTTGAACAGCTGCCATCATTTTCACATGCCCCATATAGTGAATGAATCTCTTGCCATTAGCTGGCTTGAACGCACAATCGAAAACTGGCAAATGCTCGGACTTCAAATGTGGGGCTCCCTCAATTGTGTCATTTTTATCAATATAATCAACTATATCCTTTATTTGTTCGTCTGTATATCCAAGTTTTTTCAAAGCGAGGGGAACGGTATTATTCACAATTTTCAAAAATCCGCCACCAACAAGCCTTTTATACTTTACAAGTGCAATGTCCGGCTCAACCCCCGTCGTATCACAATCCATCATAAATCCAATAGTTCCAGTCGGCGCAATGGCTGTCACCTGAGAATTTCTATATCCATACTTTCGACCAAGGTCATAAGCTTCAGCCCAAACTTTTTTAGCAGATTCATACAATTCCTTGGGAATTAAGTTCTTATCAATTTTATCAACATACGACATATGTTTTCTTATCACGCTGAGCATCGGTTCCTTGTTAAGTTCATAACCCTTAAAAGGTCCCTTCTCTTTTGCGATCAAAGCCGACTGCCTATATGCTTCTCCAGTCATGATTGCGGTTATTACACCAGCATAAGCTCGCGCAGGTTCGCTATCATATGGAAGACCAAGCGACATCAGCAAAGCTCCAAGATTTGCATAACCAAGTCCAAGGGGTCTATAGTCATGGCTATTTTTTTCAATTGCTTTCGTTGGGTAGCTCGCATTGCCAACTATTATCTCCTGAGCAGTTATTAAAATATCTATAGCGTGTCGAAATGCTTCAACATCAAAACTTCCATTTTCTTTTCTAAACTTCATCAAATTTAAAGAGGCAAGATTACAAGCGGAATCATCAAGAAACATAAACTCAGAACATGGATTGCTCGCATTTATCCTCCCAGTGTTTGGACAAGTATGCCAACTGTTGATCGTTGTGTCAAATTGCATCCCCGGGTCACCGCAAAGCCATGCTGCCTCAGCTATCAATCGCATTATATCCCTTGCTTTATATGTATCACATATCTCACCAGTTTTAACATACCTTGTATGCCATTCCCTATCCTCAAGAACTGCTTTCATAAACTCATCGGTCACCCTGACAGAGTGATTTGCATTTTGGAATTGAACAGAATCATAAGCGCCCCCGGGAACATTAAACCCTGGGTCATAACCTGCTTTTATTAGAATATGGGCTTTTTTCTCTTCCTCTGCCTTTGACTTAATAAAATCAATTATATCAGGGTGATCGACATTAAGTATAACCATTTTTGCAGCTCTTCTGGTCTTTCCACCACTTTTTATAACACCTGCAAAAGCATCAAACCCACGCATAAATGAGACTGGTCCACTTGCAATACCACCTCCAGAAAGTTTCTCCTTTGATGAGCGAAGCGTTGAAAAGTTTGTTCCAGTGCCAGATCCATACTTAAAAAGCATTCCCTCAGTTTTAACAAGCTCAAGAATTGATTCCATCGTATCCTGAACCGAATTTATAAAACAGGCGGAAGCTTGTGGTTTCTCCTCGATGCCAACGTTGAACCAAACAGGCGAATTAAAAGAAGCATACTGATTCACAAGCAAATAAACAAGTTCACTATAAAAAATATCTGCATCCTCATCACTTGCAAAATATCTATCTTTTATTCCCCAATTTGTTATAGTCCTTGCAACCCTCTCTATCAATTGCTTGACGCTGTATTCTCTTTCAGGAGTCCCAACTTGACCGTGGAAATACTTCGACGCAACTATATTTGTCGCAAGCATTGACCAAAAACTTGGTACCTCAACCTCCTTCTGCTCAAAAACAATTTCACCTTTCTCATTTGTTATCATTGCACTTCTTATCTCCCACGCAACTTCATCAAACGGATGAACACCGGGCTTTGTAAAAAACCTGCGAAACTTTAAGCCCTTCTCTAAGGATTGAGTGTCAACTTTAGTTGTGGCATTCGTTGCCTCATTTTTAATTTCCTCCATGATAAACCTCCTTTTTGAATTACTTTAAAATTAACTAATGCCTTTGACACAATGTAAAAAATAAACCCCTAATTGTCAAGACTCGACACCGGAAAGCGGTAAAAACCCAAAGTGCGCGTCAAATTAATCGTGTTGAGTTAATCTTTTAATTCAACAAGTGATTTCCTTATTATCTCTATTCCCTCGTCGACCTCATCCTTCGTGATTGTTAAAGGTGGTCTAAATCTTATCGACCTTTCTCCACAACCTATCATCACCGCTCCATTTTCATAAACCTTTTTCAAAAACTTTTTCCTAAATTCAGCGTCTGGCAAATCAAACGCACACATCAACCCACGCCCACGAACATTCGAAATAATCTCTGGAAACTCATTCTGTAGATCGTTCAGCTTATTTAAAAGATGTTCACCGACAACCCTTGCGTTTTCAAGCAAATTTTCTTCGTGAATAACTTCAAGTATCCTCGCAAATCTCACCATATCTGTTAAGTTCCCGCCAAATGTTGAATTTATCCTGCTCGGAACATGAAAAACATTATCCTTTACCTCATCAACCCTCTCGCTCACAAGAATTCCACATACTTGAGTTTTCTTTCCAAAGGAAATTATATCTGGCTTGACAAAATGTTCATGTGCCCACATCTTTCCTGTTAAACCAATCCCAGTTTGAACCTCATCCATTATATACATAATTTCGTTTTCATCACAGATTTCGCGCAAGGCGACAAGAAATTCTTTTCTAAAGTGATTATCGCCACCTTCCGCCTGGATCGGTTCAATTATCAACGCAGCAATGTTATGTCCATATTCTTTTATTGCTTCTTTTATCTGATTCAACGCAAGTTGCTCTTCCTCTTGAACTTTCTTCAAATTTTCCTCATTAAGCGGGAATTTAATCGCTGGATTATGAATGCGAGGCCACTTAAATTTTGGAAAATATTTATGCTTTATTGGATCTGTATTGGTAAGCGAAAGCGTATAGCCAAGACGCCCATGAAACGCCTGACGAAAATGTATAACGACCATTTTTGATTCGTCTTCAATCGACTTATAAAATCCACGCTCAAGATTTTTCTGCATCTTCCAGTCAAAAGCAACTTTCAATGCGTTCTCAACCGCAGGAGCTCCCCCCTCTATAAAAAATGCGTATTTGAAATGATTTGGAACAGCAAGATTGAAAAATGTTTCAACGAATTCTGCATATTCAACTGGATAAATATCTGAAAGCGATGGTTTATTAATTGCTACAAGGGTTAATTTTTCGATAAAATCTTTTTCAAGCAGTTTCGGATGATTCATGCCAAGAGCTGAGGACGCAAAAAATGAAAATAAATCAAGATATGTTTTCCCCGTTTTTGCATCGACAAGGCGCCTGCCTTGACTGTTCTTAAGGTCAAGGACCATTTCGAGCCCATCAACAAGTATGTGCTTTGCTAAGGTGCTATGAACCTCGGTGGGAGTGATCTTAATTGCCATTTGTCACCGATTTTTGTTGTTAATTTGCCTTGAAAATTTAAAAATTAAAGCCCAAAAATCAAAATGTTGATTCAAATCACTTCAAAAATCCCAAAATTTTTGCTAAATTAGGGCTGGAAACAACAAAAATCATAGATGAAAACAGCATGAAAGAATTAAAAGGACCTCAATACCTATCTGAATATCTTGACGAGTTCATTGAAGAGGGACAAGAGCAACGTCGCAATGGGAAAATAAACTGGAAATATATTTTCATCTTACTTCTACCATTTGGAACTCTCTTGCTCGTGGGCTTTATTCTTCTAAAGAAACTGAACAAAACTTTAAAACCTAAAACTCGTACAAACTCTAAAAAATCTGTAATTGTAGACCGTTGAACCGTATTTCTCATATTGACCGCAAAGCTCAAACTTCCCGAAGGCAAGCTTACCGAAAACTCTATAGTTCAAGGAAGTTGGATATCTTGGATTCATCGCAACCGCGCCAGCAACCCCAATTGTAAACCACCTAAAAAGGTCTTGCTCAATATTTATCTCGCCCCAATATGTTGAAAGATTATTTGGAGTCCAATATGGGAGCGAATTAACATAAATCGAATCGAAGTCTTCAAAGGAATAAAATCCAACAAATAACACCCGCGGATTTTTCCTTAAGATAAACAAATTAAGATAACTTCCGAACGTCCTTTTGATATTCCCGTCGGAGTAAATTCCATAATCAAAGAGCAAACTTAAACCGAGTGAATTAAAAATTTGATTGTAAACTGTGAGAGTGAAGTTATCAATTGTGATTTTACTATCTATCGCTTTGGCGCCTTCTCTATTCTCACTTCTTCTGTAAATGAACTGTGGATAAACTCTATCAAATAAATTTAAACTAAGCGTAAATCGCCACACTGGAAAACTTATTGCTTCATACTTGAATGCCCCACCTTCTAACTCAAAGTAATTTCCCCGATTGAAGTTATACCTAACCCGAAAAACGCCACCATATCCAAACTTTCTCTCTTGGATCCTGCCGTCAAAAATTTGAACCCTTTCAAAATTTGAACTTATCTCCCAAAATCTGCTGAGGAAAATTTTCGCCTCAAGAGGATATATTGCCTTTTCAAGTTTGTTTATGTCTCTAAATAGTTTCGCCTCCGCAATGATGCGATTAGAATATCTCGAGCTTATTTCATCAACTATCTTCATTGCGATTTGATTTTGTGGCTCAACCTCAAGAAGCCTTTTCGCATAATCCTTTGCCTCATCCCACTCGCCCGAGTAATAAAACAATTGTACAGCAAGTTCAAGTGCGTCTTTATGCTTGGGGAATTTTTTTAAAAACTTTTTGAGTTCACTTTTAGCGTCGTCAACCTTGTCATTCCATGCCAGAAGCTGACACAAAAGCCAGCGATAGCTTAAACTATCGGGAAATATGTTAACAAGTTTTTTGTAAAGTGGAATTGCCTTTAACTGTTGATTGTTCCAAGTATATTGCTGAGCAAGATGAATCATCGTCTCATAATCTTCTGGTTCGAGTTCAATTATTTTTTCATAAATCGGGATAGCATCACGAGCCCGATCATTCCAAACGTAAAGTTTAGCAAGCATCCTGTGGAGATTAAGGCTGTCGGGATACATTTGCACGAGCTTTTCATAAACTGCTATCGCATCTTTTTGTCTTCCATTCCATAAATACCATTGCCCTAACTTGGCGAGGACATCGTAATCAGAAACACCATTTTTCAAAAGCGTCTCATAAACATTAATAGCACCGTGCACATTCTCTGTCCAGAGGTAAAGTTCAGCAAGCCGTGTTGCGATTTTAAAATTGTTCGGCTCCTTGCTGAAAATTTCGCCATAGATTTTTATAGCTTTTTCAAGTTCACCATTTGCAACGAAAAATTCTGCCTGACTTATCATCTGGTTCTTCTGGTCCTGCGCAAAAGCCAAAACGAATTGAAGCGCAATCAAAATGAAAGGAATTTTCCTCACTTTTTAAAGAGTTAAGTTTTTGATTTGCTTTAGAACATAATTTCTTATCTCCGATGGCTCTGGCGATGGCTTTAAAATTTTGCCATTTTCAATCACCTTCTCAAGAAGAGGTTTAAAACCTTCCCTATTAAATTCCTCGCTCGATGGTAAAACAATCCTTTCACCAGTAATCTCATTTACATATACCTGCTTTTCACCAGACAATTTACCACGCTTAGCCATTGGCTTCCCCTCAATCTCCACTATATCCATAGCAAAATCAAGCACAGGGGCACTGCTTATTATTGTTCCAACACCATATGCATCGACAACCTCATTTAACTGCTTTATAAGTTCTTCATCAACCCCGCCACTTACAAAAATCTTAACGTTCTTAAACCCTCTTATATCAAGTTCCCATCTAACCTCTTTCAAAATCGCAAGAAAATTTCCGCGCCTTGAGCTTGGGGTATCAAATCGAACACCGTAAAGTTTATCCCCAAGAGCCTCTGCAACGCGAATTGCTTCAAATTTTTCATCTGTAAATGTATCAATTAAAGCAATTCTTGGGACTTTAGGAGCAATCACTTCATCAAACGCCCTTACAGCTTCAAGCGTGTCCCCGAACAGCAAAATCATCGCATGGGGCATTGTCCCACTTGCTGGGATGCCGAGAAACTTTGCCCCAATTGGGGTTGCAACGCCATCGCATCCGCCAATGTAAGAGCTCCTGTCGATCATTGGAACTATCGCTGGATGCATTCTCCTCGCGCCGAAATGCACGACGATTTTATCTCCAGCAGCAAGTTTACACCTTGCTGCTTTTGTTGCGATGCCAGAAGCTTGACATATCAAACCAAGAATTGAAGTCTCATAAACCGCGAAATCAAGATACATTCCCTCAATTGTCATAACGGGCTCGTTCGTTTTAAAAACTGTTCCCTCAGGCATTGCTTTAACTGTAATGGGCAAACCTTCAAGAAGCGTCAAAACTTCATCAAGTCCAGCGAAAATCCCCCACTGATAATTTGACGGGAATTTCTTAACAACAAATTCGACCTTAACATATTTATTTATCCCCTTTGCCCTCAAAACATTTATAGCTCTTTCAAAATATATATCCGTCACCTTGCCCGCCTTTATATCTTCAGGGCTCGCTATATTGAACATTTCTCACCTCCATTTGTTTTAAATTGACAAGACCAAAGTATAAGGCTTCAATTTCATTTAAATATCTCTCAAAACTAAATTTTTCACAAACTGTTTCCCTTGCTTTTTTGCCAAGTTGTTTCGCCAAGTCCCTATCTTTTATCAAAAGTTTAATCTTTTCAGCAAGCTCCTCATAATTCCCTTTCTCAAAGAATAAACCATTTACTCCATCAGAAACTATATCCAAAAATCCAGCGCTTCTCGTAGCAACAACAGGAACCTCTGTTGCCATCGCTTCAACAAGTGAGAGTCCAAATGCCTCTGCATGAGATGGCGCCACAAAAATATCAAGAGCGCTCAAAATATCTTCAACATCTTTCCTGAACCCAGTCCATATCGCCCTGTCCCCGATGCCAAGTTCATCAGCAAACTTTTGCAAATTTCTAAAGTAATCCACCTCCCCAACTGTTGACCCACCGACGATCAACAACTTAATATTATTAAATTCACCCATCAAAATTTTAAATGCCTTGAACAACTCCTCATGCCCCTTTCCAGGACTGAAGCGACTTACAATCCCAATTACAATTTCATCACCAAGCCCAAATTCTTCTCTTATCTTCCTACGGCTTTCCTCCCTAAATTTGAATCTCTCAACATCAATGCCAGGATGTATAAGTTTTATTCTCTCAACATCCACTGGTAAATTCCGTAAAAAACCATTCATAACATCCCTCGAAATTGCTATCACAGCATCAATTTTACTATACAACATTTTGTGCAGCAAATCTTTTTTTCTTACTCCAACCCCGATCTGAGGGTCCAAGATGACCACCGAGTTAATTCCGCTCAAGATTAAAGCCAGCACAACAAACTTCAAATCACCTGAACGAAAAACATGGATTATATCAAAATTTCTCTGTTTCAAAGTTTTCGACAACGTTTTCAAATTCTTTAAGAAATCATCACTCAAATTCACAATCTTAATCGTTTCGCCATTAAAAGTTTTCGTTAACCCCTGAAATAACTTCCCTTTTGAGCTACATGCAACCGTTATATTATGACCCCTCTTTATCAATCCATTTACAATTTCCAAAATATGCATTTCAAGCCCACCCCAGCTGATTGCCGACATAACATATAAAAGTTCAAGATTACGCGCCATCTCTCACTTTAAAATTTTTATTTATAGAATAAACAAGCCCCAAAACAAACCAAAAAATCGTCATTATTTCAGCATCCCCAAAACTCCACTCAAATATCCCACTTATATGAAAAGAAAAGAAAACACCAATTCCAGCAAGGATGAAATCCCTCAGCAATGGAACAGATGCAAAGTTTTTATAAAAGGCAAACATATCGATCAACATTTTTATGAAAAGCCCGCTTAAAACAGCGAAACCGACAATACCAAACAAGACAAGCCACATTATAAAATTATTGTGTAGATGTCCATGTCTTTCGTCGGGTTCCGGATTAGGTCTAAATTTTACATAGACCTTATAAAGATCGATATCGCCATAGCCAAGCAGCGGTTTATGAGTGAACATCCTAATCCCAGTCTTCCACACCATATATCTTGCAACCGTCGTCTCAGATTTTGCTACATCTGAAAGTTGAGAATATCGATATTTCAACGGAAAGAAAAGGTAAAATACAACAACGAGAAAAACCCAGCCCGGGAAAAAATATCTATACCTTAAAAGGACGACCGCCAACAATCCCACTGCAAACCCAAGCCACGCGCTTCTCACAAAGGTCAGAAGAAATGTAAGGTATATTGGAGCCATAATTAAAAGCGTAAGAGCTCTTTTTCTGAAACTTATCTCCCTATCGAGATACAATGGGAAAAGTAAAAGTAAAATTATCATTTTCAATTCCCCTGCGGTCATCGAGATTTGAAAAACACCAAGCCAGACTATGTCAGGTCGAATATAGTAAACCACAATTTCAATCACTGAAACAATTGCTGCTACAATCCCAAGCCCAAGTATTGTGTTGTAAATTTGCCTTGCGTCTTTGAAGACGAGAATTGCCGTATAGAAAACAAGTATTAAAAGCACACGCCTTGCATGATAAAAAGCTTCAAATTTATAATCTGAAAAAATCGCACTCAAAATCTCAACCGTAACGAAAGCAAGAAAAAATAAATCAAGCGTTGTCCTTAAATCTTTTATCTTATCGGGATTCGAAAGGATTTTTAAAACAAAAAGCAAACTCAGGATGCCAAAAGAAATTGATGAGACAGCGATCGAAAAAAATACGCTCGCAACTTGAAGTGCCAAGAGAGAATACATCAAAAAATCATAAACTCTTGAAGAGGTTAATCTTTTAAAGTTCAAATCACAAAATCAATTTGTTTTGCGGAAACTAAAAAGCGATATTATTAGAGATTAAACTGCATCTCGTAAAGTTTACGATAAAGCCCATCTTGCTTTATCAATTCCTCATGAGTTCCTTCCTGAACAATTCTTCCATTTTCGAGGACAATTATTCTATCGGCGTTTCTTATCGTTGAGAGACGATGTGCTATTACGAAAACAGTTCTATTTTTCATTAATCTATCAATCGCTTCCTGAACAAGGATTTCAGATTCAGCGTCGAGGTTGCTTGTTGCTTCATCAAGAATTAGAATTGGTGGATTTTTTAGAAGCGCCCTTGCTATCGAAATTCTTTGCCTCTGCCCCCCAGAAAGTTTTGTGCCCCTCTCTCCTATCATAGTGTCATATCCTTGGGGGAGTTGCATAATAAAGTCATGCGCGTTTGCAGCAATTGCCACTTCAATTATCTTTTCCATAGGACAATCATCAAGACCGTAGGCAATATTATTTCTCACAGTATCATTAAACAAAATCGTTTCCTGCGTTACAATGCCAATTTTATCGCGCAGTGATTTTATCTTTAGTAATTTAAGATCGATCCCATCGATCAAAATCCTCCCTTTAACCGGATCATAAAATCGTGGTATTAAATCAATAAGGGTTGATTTCCCTGCACCGCTTGGTCCGACGATCGCGAGTATTTCCCCCTTCTTAACGACAAGATTTATATTTTTAAGCACAAAATCACCGTTATTATCCCCACCATACGAAAACCATACATCATCAAAAACGATTTCACTTTTAAACTCTTTAAGTTCAATTGGGTTTTCAACCTCTTTCACATCTGGCTCAACATCAAGAATTTCAAAAACACGTTTAGCAGCTGCTGTAGATTCCTGAATTCTATTATTTACGCTCGTAAGTTCCTTAACAGGTGGCATTATTTGAAATATCGCTATCAGAAAGGTTAAAAATTCACTCGCCCTCATTGTTCCAAACTCAAGGACCTGCATTCCCCCGTACCAAATTATCACAACTCCAACGATCACACTTAAAAATTCAGTTATTGGACTTGCAAGATTTCTTATCCTTGCGATTTTGAGCAATGATTTGAAATATCTCCAGGTCTCCTTTTGAAACTTTTTATTCTCAAATTCTTCCATCCCGAACGCCTTAACGACTTTCATTCCTGTAATCGTCTCCTGCAAAACCGAAGTTATATCTGCCATTCGCTCCTGCGTCACCCAACTTTCTTTATGTATCCTCAAGCCAAGCTTGCTTATGAAATAAAGTGCAAAAGGTAAAACAAGCAAAGATAAAAGCGTCAATCGCCAACTCAAAGAAAATGCAATGCTGAGAAAAACAATTATCAACAGCGGTTCCCTCACAAGGTTTAAAAATGTCGCTGAAATCCCAGTGTTTATCACCGCAACATCATTTGTTATCCGTGAAATTAAATTTCCAGTTCTCTCATTTGTGAAATATCCGAGTGAAAGAATATGCAAATGTCTATAAACTGCATTTCTTATATCCTTTACAAGCCCCTGCTCAACATAAGCCATGAAATACGATTGAAAGTATCCAGAAACATTTTTGAGAAAAAAAGCAACAATTATAACAAGACAAATCTTTAGCAAGGCTTGAGAATGAGAGCCCGAAAAAATATATCTAAATAAAAATCCGAAAAATTCCCTCTTCATCACACCCAAAAATCCACCTTGAGAAGTATTGCCTATCCTCTCGAGTGCGGATATGTAATCCTGCGAAAAAAGCGTCTCAAGAAGTGGAATGGCAAGATAAATTGAAACACCGCTAAAAATTGAAAACAAAATTGTGAAAAAAAATGACAAAACAAGATATTTCCAATAAGGTCTGGCGTAACCTAATACCCTTAAAAAAACCTTAAAATTGCTATCTAACTTCCCTTTCGATTTTTGATTTGACATTTTGAATCTCCCAGATCTTCATATATGTTTGCAATTTGGTCATCGCATGATTTAAAGAAACCATCAACCCATAAACTCCATCTGAAAACCCACGCTTTAAAACAAAGTGACTCAAAAAAGCCAAAAGAGGAGCAAAAAGTATATGATACCATTTCACCACCCTCTTCCCCACTCTTTCCTCCGCGCTTAAGCTCGAATAATGATTTATCTTCTCAAATGTGTCAAATAAATCAACATGGGTTAAATGAATTAAATCTCCATTTAAATAGCCAACCTTTCCATCAACAACAAATCCTTCATGAACTTTTCTCGGCGTCACATGGGCTTTCCCATTTCTAAATAGGCGAAGTTGATAATCGGGATACCACCCACAAGACTTTATCCACTTGTCAAGAAAAAAGTTTCTTCTCGGGATATAAAACCCGTCATATTCCGTTTCACTTTTAAGCATGTTTTCAATCTCTTCTTTAAGCTCAGATGAAACTCTTTCATCAGCATCCAAACTTAAAATCCAATCACAAGTTGCTTTTTCAATTGCAAACTGTTTTTGAGGGGCATACCCCTCCCACCTCTTGACAAAAACTTTATCCGTATATCTTTTCGCTATCTCGACAGTTTTGTCCTTGCTTTCAGAGTCAACAACAATGATTTCGTCAACCCATTTGACGCTTTCAAGACAATCCGCAATATTTTTCTCCTCATTTCCAGCGATTATCACAGCCGATAATGTCTTCCTCTTATTTTCCATACCTATGCACTGAAACCCCAAATTTTAGGGATACCGAAGACGCCATCAGGGTATTGATCGTTCGTTAACCTCTTCATCCTTTTCTCAAAAAGATCATACAAATAAATTTCAGCATTCTTTTCGAATCCCCTGTCAAAAATTATTTGCGTGTCATTTATAAATCTAAAGTTGAAAAGCCCACTGCCCGAGCTTATCTTGTAAAGATTTCTTTTTTCGACATCAAAAAAATAAATCTCCCCAGTTTTAACATCGCTTCTTTCAACCGCCTCAGAAGTTATGTTTACAATCCTGAAAACAAAATACATACCATCGGGACTCCACTCAAGTTGTTCTATTTTCCACTTCGTTTCAAAAATTTCAAACTCGTTGAACTGACCCAAAAGATAAATTTTCTTAACACCAAGTATCGAATCTTCCCTTATTTCAATTTTCATTTTGCCATCAGGTGCATTTAGCTTCAAATCCAATATTTCTTCGGGGAATTCACCTTTTCTCCAGTCATATTCTTTCTTTCTTACATAGAGCAAGTCCCCGTTCGGGTCAAACCCGTAAATTTCAAGTTTGAAATTTTCACCGGTTTGATAACCTCCGCTTATTCTGTAAACTTCAACTGTATCGGAACTTAACCATCTTATTTTAACACTCCAAGAATCTTCAAACGTTTTTAGCAGGGCAACTTCCCCCGTTGCTATGTCAAAAAGATAAACCTTAGGATTTTTTATAGTGAAAAAACCAGCACCAACAGTTCCTTCAAAGTCGGCAGTTTTAAAAACAGCGACATTTCCAAGCGGAGAAAACTTTATCTCCCAAACACCTGCAAATGTATCGGGCAAAACTTTTTCAATTTTGTAATCATTTAAATTAATCTCGTAAATGCTTGGTAGTGAGTCCCTCTGCGAGATAAAGTAAACATATTCAACGGATGATAAACTATGTGTTATGGCTACTTTTTTGACTTTCCTATCGCATCCGAACACAAGGATTGACAGAACGATGAATAATATAAACGCTCTAATCCTCACAAGAAATGCTCACGAGTTTATTTTTCACAACCACAATTTTCGAAATCTTTTTACCACTTACATACTTTTGAACCCCGGCATCGCTTAAAACGATATTTTTAAGAGTTTCATCATCCAAATCAACCGGGACTTTGATTCTTGCTCTAACTCTTCCGTTAACTTGAGCTACGACCGTAACTTCCTCTTCCCTCAACGCAGATTCGTCAGGTTCAACCCATTTGCTCCCGACAAACAAACTTTCATTTTCACCAGAAATTTCCCACAATTCCTCGGCAAGATGGGGAGCAAGTGGACCAAGCATTACGATAAATCTTTTCACACAATGGACAAAGACTTCTTGCGTGAGCTTATCATATAGACCTTTATCAAATTCGGAAAGCAAGTTGAAAAGCTCCATAAGTGCTGCAATCGCGGTGTTAAAATTAAACGTGTCAATATCGCTTGTCACCTTCTTTATCGTCTTGTGTGTCTTTCTATAAATTGCCTTCGCGTAATCACCAAGTTGATTAAGTTCATACTTCTCTTGTGGTTTTACACTGCTCAACAACTCTTTATTTTCGAGAACAAAATTATAAACTCTATTGACAAATCTCCACATTCCATTTATACCTTCATCGCTCCAATCTCCGCCTTCATCATACCTTCCCATAAACATCAAATACAATCTGAAAACATCCGAACCATACTTGCCCACAAAATCATCTGGATTTACAACATTACCTTTGCTCTTTGACATCTTCGCTCCCTTGTTTGTAATCGTACCCTGATGATACAGACTCAAAAACGGTTCATCAAATTCGATATGCCCCGCATCCCTTAGCGCCTTGGTTATAAACCTAGCGTAAAGAAGATGCATCGTTGCGTGTTCAGCCCCACCAACATATTTGTCAACTGGGCACCATATCTTTACAAGTTCCTTATCGAAAGGCGCTGTATCAAGATGCGGAGAAAAGTAACGCAAGTAGTACCAGGATGAATCGACAAATGTATCCATTGTGTCAGGGTCTCTTTTAGCAGGCGCCCCACATTTGGGACAAGTTGTATTTATAAATTCTTCACATCTTGCAAGTGGAGATTCACCTGTTGGTTTGAAATCAACATCGTACGGGAGCAAAACTGGAAGCTGATCTTCGGGAACTGGAACCTCTCCACATTTCTCGCAGTAAACTATCGGGATTGGCGCGCCCCAATATCTTTGCCTTGAGATCAACCAATCGCGCAAACGATATTTAACTGTTTTCTTCGCTATGCCTTCCCTGCTTAAATCTTCGACGATCTTCTCCCAAGCCTCTTCAGAATTCATTCCGTCGTATTTTCCAGAGTTTATCATAATTCCAGGTTCAATATAGGCAGTTTCAAGTTCATCTTCAGGGTTCGTCCCAGGTTTAAGTATGACCTTTCTAATTGGGAGATTATATTTTTTTGCAAATTCAAAATCCCTTTCATCATGCGCGGGTACTCCCATAACTGCTCCAGTCCCATAGTGAATCAAAACATAATCAGCAATCCATATCGGGATTTTTTCTTTCGTCGCAGGGTTAATCGCGTAAGCCCCTGTAAATACGCCTGTTTTTTCCTTCTCGGTTGATGTTCTTTCTATCTCTGTTTCGTGAGCGACAAAGTCAAGATATGCTTGCACTTGCTCTTTATATTCTGGCTTTGTGATTTTCTCAACAAGCGGATGTTCAGGTGCAAGGACGACATAAGTT
Organism: Candidatus Kryptoniota bacterium; assembly: GCA_938074445.1. GTDB lineage: Bacteria > Bacteroidota > Ignavibacteria > Kryptoniales > Kryptoniaceae > Kryptonium. The sequence continues at coordinate 47,002 of CALJEK010000008.1, forward strand.
GCACCAAAAATCGTATCTGGACGAGTCGTGAAAACAGTAAATTTATCACCCGTATCTGCAACTACAAACTCAATTTCAGCTCCAATGCTTTTACCAATCCAATTTCTTTGCATAAGTTTCGTTTTCTCAGGCCAATCAAGCTTATCAAGTCCTTCCAAAAGTTCTTCCGCATATTGTGTTATTTTGAAAAACCATTGAGTTAAAAACTTTCTAACCACAGGCGTTCCACATCTTTCACACGCGCCATCGATCACTTGTTCATTTGCAAGCACTGTATTACAGCTCGGGCACCAATTCACTGGACCAGGTGCTTTATAAGCAAGACCCATTTTATAAAGTTGTAGGAAAACCCACTGCGTCCACTTATAATATTCCGGCTTTGATGTATCTATTTCATAATCCCAATCATACATTGCTCCTATTTGCTTCAGCTGCTGACGAATTACATTTATATTTTGTTGAGTGCTATCATGAGGGTGAATGCCCGTTTTAATTGCGTAGTTTTCAGCTGGCAAGCCAAAGGCATCATATCCGATTGGCTCAAAAACGTCGTAACCTTGCATCTTTTTCAAACGAGCCCATGTATCCGTCGGACCATAATTATACCAATGCCCAATGTGAAGTTTATCAGCCGACGGATAAAGAAACATGACGAGACAATAGAGTTTTTTCCTCGGATTTCTTAAGTCAACCTTATAAATTTTTTTCTCCTCCCAATATTTTCTCCATTTTTCTTCAATTTCTTGAAAAGGATAGCGAACCTGCATCTTTAAGTTTGCCTTGAAATTTTATTTTTAATCTCAAAGTAGAGATAGCTGTATCGCATCAGGTTTCTGCGGTGGTTTCCCAAGTTTTCCTTTCTGTTTGAAATAAATCATGGCTGTTTCAATACTACCCAATCGCAATCTCTTTTTCAATTCCTCTGGCGTCGCACCGTTTTCAACCATTATCATCGCTGCAGTATGCTTGAGCGAATAAGGAGTTAGCTTTCTATTTCTGCCTTTTTTCACACCCGATTTTTTCAAATACTCGTTTATAATTATCCTTATCCCTTTATTCGTTAATCTTTCGCCCATATTTTTGGGACCTAAACTGACGAACATCGGTTGATTTGGCTCCACAGGTTGACGCTTGCTTCTTACAGTAAAATAATCATGCAATGCCTTAACAACATCATCAGGAACAGGAACAACTTCATCTTTTATATCTTTCCCTTTGCCTTGAACATAAATTATGTATTGGTCATTCATAACTTTTAAATCACCAACATCAGCATTTGAAAGCTCCAATTCACTCATCGCACAACCAAGCATCATTTTTATCATAGCATAATCCCTATATCCGGCTTCGTCCTTCCTTTCAACACTTGAAAGGAGTTGATCTATCTCCTCCCATGTCAAAAATTCTCGACTGTGAGAGGTTGGTCTCTTGTTTCCGGGGATTCGTTTTGCCGGGTTTTTCTCTATAACACCGATCAATTTAAGATATTCGCAAAAACGTCTCAGCGCAGTCAAATATGTTGATACCGAAACAGGGGAAAGTTTTTTTATATGCGTTAGATAATCCCTGTACCTTTGCACATCCTCCACAAGGAAACGAAATTTCTTATCAGCTGCAAACCATCGTAAAAACTCGCGCAAAGCTCGCGTATAGGTTCCTTTAGTGTCCTCACGTTTATTTGAAAGCTCATTCGAAAAATTTTCAAAATATCGAGTTAACTCTTCAAGCGTCATAACAACAGGTTTAAACTCATCCCTTATCATCTTCGGCGGAAACAAAAATTATTTTTTTAAAATTTACGAACTGAACCGAAGATTTGCAAGTTGAGGATTTTAATTTTAAATTTTACTGCGAAATCCAAAAGTGATTGAAAATGAACGAAAAATTCAGACGAAAATTAAAACTTGTTCTGGCAATTCTGCTCACTTTCTTTGTTTTGGAGTTAACCGTAGGATTTCTTACAAACAGCCTTGCGCTTATCTCCGATGCTGGACATATGCTTACGGATATCTTCGCAATAACTATAAGTTTACTTGGCTTCAAAATAGCCGAAAATAGAAACACAAAAAGCAAAACATACGGATTTTACAGGGCTGAAATACTTTCTGCCTTTATCAATGGGATATTGTTAATGGGGATCTCTGGCTACATCCTGCTTGAAGCGACCGAACGATTCAAAAATCCACCGATTGTTAAAGGATTTGAAATGTTAATTGTTGCAATAGCTGGTTTAATCGCCAACATTTGGGCTGGAATTATACTATTTTCTGAAAGAGAAAAGAACTTAAATATGCGTTCCGCATACCTCCATGTGTTATCAGATGCGCTCGGCTCAATCGGAGCAATAAGCGCAGGAATCTTGATCGTCACCATCAAATGGTTTTACGCAGATATAATAGCAAGCCTGTTGATAAGCGTAATAATTGCCTACAACTCAATAAAATTGCTCAAAGATTCAATCCACATTTTAATGGAAGGAACCCCGTCAGATGTAAACATCGACAAAATTATAAATCAACTTCTCGAAATTCCAGAAGTTATATCGGTCCATGACCTTCACGTTTGGACTCTGGCAAGTGGCAAAAACATATTAACCGCTCACATTAGAGTTAAAGGTGAGATCGATAGGAAGAAATTAAGCGCTTTGTTAACCGAAATCGAAAATGTGATCAAAGAAAATTCAAACATTGAGCATATAACAGTTCAAATAGAACCCGCAACATTTGACGCTGAGCTCATCGTCCCCAAATTAATAGGAAAGTGAATTTCATTCAAAATCAAATTTGATTGAAACACCACCAAACCAATTCCTCGGAAGTCCCGGTTCAATGTATGCGTAAGGAAGTTTTCTCTCCGGGTTTATAAAAACAGAGGCGATATATTTTTTGTTCGTCAAATTGTTCACCCCGAAGACAAACGATAAATTAAACTTTGCGAGCTTAAACTCAACCCCCGCAGAAACATTCACAACAGCGTAATCCGGAACTTCCAACTCATTTAAGTCATCAACGAAATACTTGCCAACATATAAAATCCCTGTGTTCAAAACAAATGGTTTAAACTCAAACTTTAAATCTAAATTCCCCCATAACTTAGGTATTCCGGGGACGGATTTATTAGCGTGATCTCCAAGGTCATTTTCATACTTAACATATTTTGCATCGATGTAGGTAAAGGCAAGTCTTAAATCAGCCAATTTATTGAAATTAAGCTCGCCACCAAACTCAAAACCTTTCCTTCTTGAGCTACCAGCTGAGAAAAACCAACTGCCATTAGCATAGGGTACTATCTCGTTTTGAATCTTTATTTGAAAGATTGAAAATGAGTATAAAAACCCTGAAACTGGAAAATTCTCAAAAGCCGAAGCGCCCTTAAAACCAAATTCTAAAGTCTGGGAACTCATAGGTTTTAAAAAAGGATTTAAACGAACATTCTTCAACTCGGGTGGTGGGTCGACCTCGTTAAAAGCTGGATTTTCAACGCCCCCACTTATAGCCAAATATACAGAATTATTCTTGCTTACCTTAAACAAAATTGAAAAGGACGGAGTAAAATGATTCAACTCGAGAACATCTCGTTGAGTTGTTCTTTTCACACCAGCTGGATAAATTTCGCTTAAATACTTTTGAAAATCATATCTTCCTCCAAAACTAAAAACAATTCCAGCAAACGGTTGAAACTCAAAACGAGCAAAAGCACCTCCAGAACGTGCTCCTTCCCTTTTGTTAGTTCTAAGAGAATCCCCCCTCTCACCATCTTTTAAGTTGTAAAATAAAATTGTCCCATCTTGATATGAATCATCATAGCCAAGAAAGACCTTTGGCTTGAGAATGCCACTTTCATTGGAATAGATATAAGTTAAACCAGTTCCAAAAAAATACCGATTAAAATCGCGGAATGTGTTTCTTTCCGAGCGTTGCAAAATTTTGGGGACAAAGTATAACCTCATCTCAAAAGTGTGATTTCGCCCCAAGAAACTTGTCAAGTTAAATCCAATTTTACCGATACGATTATATCTTCTTTCTTTACGCTGAAAATAAACGGTATTGGCTTTCTCAGGGTTCGACTCAAACTCGTCAAATGTCAAGGGACCAGGAATATGAAAGAGATTCGACACAAAACCAGTTACAATTCTAAAATTTGTTCGTTTATCAAGATTTACCTTCAAAACCGAATAAACCTGGCTCTTCTGCATTCCGCTATTTTCTCTCCAACCATCAAACTTAGATAATGTTCCATAGACAAGCGCTTCCCCACTTTCAAAATCTCGTCCAATTTTTAAATTAGATTGGAAAAGCCCGAAACTTCCTGTAACTGAATTTAATTCAAAAAACGAACCCTTTGGTTTTACTGTTTCAAAGTTAATGATTCCTCCCGATGCGTTCCCAAAAAGAGTTGAAGAATTCGAGCGTATAACTTCTATTCTCTCAACAGCAAGGATATCCACAAAATCCAGGGATGTTCTTCCATCTGGCTCTGTTTCGGGAAAACCGTCAACAAGAACTTTAATTCCTCGTATGGTCCCGGCATTTGACTTATCTCCATAACCCCGAGAACCGAAACCTCGAACTGTTATTCTGACATCCTGAGACCCAGCCCTGCTTTGGACAAGAAGCCCAGGAACATTTAAAACATCCGAGAGCGATAATTTTCGCTTTAAATCAATATCCTTGAAACCAACTATCGTTACAGCCATTGGCAAATTTAAAACCTCGCCACCAGCCCGGTATGCTACAACCTCTATCTCGCTAAGATGGTATGTCTTGATCGTATCCTGCTGTTGCCCAAAGCAGGGAAACAAAACCACCAAAGAAAACATCAAATAAGCTAAAATTTGCTTCCTCATCAACTTCAACAAAGGTTTACTTTTTAAAGATAACAGCAGGTATTTCAAGTTCCTTAACAACGCGATTAAACTCAGGGATATCTTTTTCAAGCACTTCTCTAAACTTATTTAATTGAACATCGAGTTGTTTCGATAATTCTTCAAACACTTCATACATTTGCCTCGGCGGTTTAGAATCGGCGCTGGCAACTGCGCTCGCAAGTGAAGCAAGTTTACCGTTTAATTTTACAGGATGATTTAATAGGTCCTGCGAACTTTTCGCTTTATTTTGAGTTATCGCTTCTTCAATCGCTGACAATTTTTCCTTTAATGGTTTAACAATCTTAACAACTTTATCTTCACTTTCATAACCCCTCGCCCTTTCAACCAAGGCATTGAGTTGTTTTACTATATCTCTAATATTGTTGACAGTTTTATTCGCTTCGCTCAATTTATCTCTAATTTTTATCAAAAGATCGAACTGCTCTTTAAGTTCCTCTACCGTCACATTAATTCTCGGGTCCTTTTTAATCTCAAACCACTGACTTAACTCTTTTTTTCCGACGATGAGTTTCACCTGATATCTTCCTGGCACAGCCACTGGACCTCTTGTGGTTCCACCCCAACTCCAAAATCTAATTTCTTTAAGATTTTCCGCATCTGGATAACGCATATCCCAAACAAATCTATTCATACCGGCTTCAGCTGGAATCCTTTGCGTTTCAACTCCACCTGGGAACATTCCGAACTCTCCTGCAGTCAAGTCCTGTCTTTCTTCAGGTCTTTCAGGTTTACTTGAAAATGATTTTATCAAGTTTCCATTTTCATCATAAAATTCAAGTTTTACTTCGTCCTTTGGTTTTTCCTTAAAGTAGTAATAAACAACCACCCCGTTTGGTGGATTTTGTCCAATTGAAGCACCCGGAATCCTGAAACCACCTCCACCCCTAAATCTATAAGCATCTCTCGGCTTGAAAAGGTAAACATCTGATCTTGCAACTTCGTCATTGATTTGATAAAGTGGCGTCAAATCATCAAGAACCCAAAATGAACGTCCATGTGTTGCAACAACAAGGTCTTTTTCCCTCGGATGAACAGCGATATCATAAATTGGAGTCACGGGCAAATTGAGTTGCAGTGTTTGCCAGTTTTCCCCATCGTCAAACGAAACATAAATTCCATATTCAGTTCCAGCATAAAGTAAACCTTTTCGATTTGGATCAGCCCTAACAACTCGAGTGAAATGACCTTCGGGAATACCATTTACAATTTTTTTCCATGTTTTTCCATAATCTGTTGTTTTAAAGATGTATGGCTTGAAATCACCGAGTTTATATTTTGTCGCTGCTACATAGGCTGTTCCAGCGTCAAAAGGAGACGGTTCTATTATACTTATTAAACTCCATTCGGGCAACTCCTTCGGTGTAACATTAACCCACGTTTTCCCATTGTCAGTTGAAACATGAATAAGTCCATCATCAGAACCAGCCCACAAGACTCCCCTTTTAACAGGCGATTCAGCAAAAGCATAAATTGTGCAATAATATTCAGCCGTCGTGTTATCCTTCGTTATCGGTCCACCTGATGGACCAATTTTTGAAGAATCATTCCTCGTCAGATCTGGACTTATAATCTCCCAACTCATACCTTCATTCGTACTTCTAAAAACATGATTGCCAGTTACATATAAAACATTTGGATCGTGGGGTGAGATAACAATTGGAAATGTCCATTGAAAACGATATTTAATATCTTTAGCTCCGCTTCCAATTGGTGACTCTGGCCAAACGCTTATGTTCTTAACTTCCTTTGTCTTCTTATCAAATCTTGTAAGCAATCCTCCGTAGCTTCCCGCATAGACTATATCCGGATTATCAGGTCTAACTGCGATATAACCACTTTCGCCACCACCAACTGGGAACCAATCAGTTCTATCAATACCGAAACCCGTCGTCCTGCTTGCAATTGCAACTGTTGTATTGTCTTGTTGAGCCCCATAAATGTAATATGGAAATTGACTATCAACTGTGACATGATAAAATTGAGCAGTTGGATAATCTTGTTCGGTCCATGTTAAACCACCATTAAATGTAACCGATGCACCTCCATCGCTTGCATGAATCATTATTTGAGGATCGTTTGGGTTTATCCAAAGGTCATGATGATCGACATGAGGTGTTCGAATAACGTTAAAAGTTCTTCCGCCATCGACTGACTTTAAAAACTGGACGTTTAAAACATAAACAACATCAGGATTTTTAGGATCAGCGAACACATGCATATAGTAAAAAGGTCTTTGCCAAAGTCGCTTGTCGTCATTTACTTTTCTCCATGTCGCGCCACCATCTTCTGATTTAAATAGTCCGCCGTTCTCAGCTTCTACAAGAGCCCACACAAGTTCTGGTTTCGCAGGGGACACAGCAACCCCAATTCTCCCTTTTATACCTTTTGGGAAGCCAGGATTGTTTGAAATCTCGATCCATGTTTCACCGCCATCGTTCGATTTCCAAAGACCACTTCCAGGACCACCGCTTGAAAGCGTCCAGAAGTTTCTGTAAACTTCCCACATAGAAGCATAAATGATGCGTGGGTTTGTCGGATCAATCACGAGATCAACTGCACCTGTTTTTTCATCTTTGTAAAGAACCTTTCTCCAAGTTTTTCCACCATCGGTTGATTTGTAAACACCTCGTTCTGAAGAAGGCGCAAAAGGATTTCCAAGTGCAGCAACGAAGACAACATTAGCATCTTTGGGATGAACGCGAATCTTTGATATAATTTTCGTTTCGGCAAGCCCAAGATTTTTCCATGTTTTCCCGGCGTCTTCAGATTTATAAACCCCATCACCAATTGAAATGTTATTTCTTAAACATGCCTCACCCATCCCAACGTAGATCACATTTGGATCCGATTCAGCAACTGCAATTGCCCCAACAGAGCTGGATTTAAAGAAACCATCTGAAACATTAACCCAAGTCACGCCACCGTCAGTTGTCTTCCACACCCCACCACCAGTCGCGCCAAAATAATAAGTCAAAGGCTGTTGCGGAACCCCCGCGACCGCGATTGACCTGCCACCTCTAAACGGTCCAATCTCCCGCCATTGCATCGCCCGATATAAACTTGTATCGTATTTAAGCGTGGATGGTTTCTGAACCTGGGTAGTTTTTTTCTGAGCGAAAGCAACGGAAGATAATACCACCAAAGCTACAAAAAGTAACCTAACAAACTTCATTTCGTCACCTAATTTTGTTTTGCAATGTTCAAAAAATTTTGACGAACATAGGATGGAAAAATGTTTCAAATTCACTTTTCAAGTTTGAAACTTAAATAAAATCACATCGCCATCTTGAACTATATACTCCTTCCCCTCAAATTTTATAAGACCATGTTCCCGAAGTGCATGCTCCGAACCGTATTTCACAAGCTCATCCCATCGCATGATTTCAGCTTTTATAAACCCCCTTTGAAAATCGGAGTGAATCTTACCAGCTGCTTCATAAGCTGTCGTCCCCCTCTTTACAGCCCAAGCCCTGACCTCGTTTTCGTTCCCAGTGAAAAAAGTTATAAGATCAAGCACTTCATAGCCAGCTTTCACCACCTTATTCAAACCGGGCTCATCAAGTCCAAGCTCTTTTAAAAACTCCCATCTCTCCTCTTCACTAAGTTGAGCTATCTCCGCCTCAAGCTTCGCACATATAACAAGCACTGGAACGCCCTCCCGCTGGGCTACCTTTACAACTTCATCAACATATTTGTTGCCTTTTATCCCAGCTTCATCAACATTTGCGACATAAATGAAACGCTTGCTTGTAAGCAAATGAAGTTCATCAATTAACATTTTATCCTCCGGATGAACCCCAAATGAACTTGCAAATCTTCCCTCGTTTAAATGGGAAAGCAAACTTTCATAAATTGCAAGCTGGTGTTGGGCTTTTTTATCCCCGCTTCTTGCGAGATTTCTAATTTTTTCAATTCTTTTCTGAACAGTTTCAATGTCCTTCAAAATTAATTCCATCTCAACAATTTCAATATCACGTGCGGGATTTATATCACCGCTGATGTGTGCGACATTTTCATCCTCAAAACATCTCACGATGTGAATTATCGCATCAACTTCACGAATATGAGCAAGAAACTGATTCCCGAGACCTTCCCCCTTGCTCGCACCTTTAACAAGACCAGCAATATCAACGAATTCAATAACAGCTGGCGTCACACCACGCTTGGGCTTAAAAACTTTTTCAAGCAATTTTAATCTATCATCGGGAACAGGAACAATACCAACATTCGGATCAATTGTACAAAACGGGTAATTTTCCGCTGGAACGTTTGAAAAGGTGAGAGCATTGAAAAGCGTTGACTTACCAACATTCGGCAAGCCAACTATACCACATTTAAATCCCATAAGAACTTTTTATGTGAGGTTTCAATAATTCTCCTCGTCAAAATAATCGTCTTCTTCGGGCGGGAATTCAACATCCCTATTTCTTTTTATCTCCACGCCTCGCATTATCTCAGAAAGAAACGAAAGATACGCCCTCGGATTTTCCTTTGACATCTGAAGCTTTATCGTCTCGATCAACTCTTCAATCGCATTTACAACATCCTTACTTGAATAATTTAACTCGTTCTCCTCAATGTGTTCCCCAATCCTTGAGATAATATTCCAATGTATCACATCCACATCTTCGATCAATTCATCCCTCACCTCTTGCAAAATGGTCTCAAATGACTTGGATTTAATCATATGAGCCAAATCTTTAAGGGAAGAAACAAGATAATCGTCCGTTAATCTATCACCTTGATTCTCAAAAATTTTATCAACCTCATAAATCGCGTATTCAATCACCGGCAAAATCTCGATTGATTTCTCGTTTAACTCTTTAAGTTTGCGACCTTTTCGAGCTGGATTTTTTTTCTTCCCTTTACCCTTCTGTAAAGATTTTTTACTCCTACGACTCATAACTTGCTCTCACCTCTTTTAACTAAATTTTAACTTCGCACCTCAATTTAATTACTTTTTGAGATATTCAAAAATTATCTTCCCCACCAGCGTATTATCTCCAAATCCTGCAAAAGCCTCAGCCCCAGGTCCAAATGCAAAAACTGGAACCATTATCCCCGTATGATTTTTCGTGACAAACTTTCCTTCAACTTTTTTATCATTAACAGAACCATCAACAAGTGCATAACCTCCGGTTTCATGATCAGCGGTAACAATGACGAGCGTATTCCCATCTTTCTGCGCAAAATCAAGGGCAACACCAATTGCATCATCAAAGTCAGCCATCTCTTTTAAAATCTGTTCATTATCATTAGCATGACCAGCCCAATCAATCTGTGAACCCTCAACCATTAAGAAAAATCCATCTTTATCCCTTGATAAAAATTCTATCGCCTTTTTCACCATCTCTGCAAGCGCCGGCTTTCTATTCGGCGCATAAGGTGGGTGGTTTTCGGCAAATAAACCAACTAATTTGTTAACTTTGCTTATGTCAAGATTGTAAAATTCCTCCGGCTTTGAGATGTAAACGTAACCGCGCTTTTTCATTATCTCAATCAAATTTTGCCCATCGGTTCTTCTCCCACCCTCTGACTTAGGTAAAAACCAACCCCAACCAGAACCAAGATAAATATCAGCGTTTGCTTCCTTCGCGATTTGCTCCGCAATTTCAATCTGCATATTTCTATCAGGAACATGAGCTACAAACGCAGCTGGGGTCGCGTGGGTTATCGCACAAACAACCACAATCCCTGTCGACTTACCAATTTTGCTTGCGTATTCAAGAACAGTTTCACGCCTTTCACCGTTACAATCAACCCCTACTCCGACATTTTTCGCTTTATACCCAGTGCTCATCGCAGTTGCACCTGCAGCTGAATCGGTGACATATTCATCGCATGAATGCGTAGTTAAAAGACCTATAACTTTCATCCTTTCAAGATTTAACTGCCCCTTAAAAGTTTTGCCAGCGCTTATCTGCGCAAGACCCATCCCATCGCCAATCATCAAAATTATATTTTTTGGCTTTATCAACTGCTGAGCATACAAATTCAACGCAAAAATTAACAAAAAGAAAAAGAACAAAAGTTTAAAGCGTCTCATTTCATCCTCCTGTTTGTTTTTGAAGCAAAAGATCTGAATACGAAACCTTTATAAAATCTTTATGCCCGATGGAAAAACTGTCTATCAAAAACTTCATCAAATCTTCACACTGCTTCTCATCACCATCGTAAATCACTTCAAACTCGATAAAATTCCCAAGATTAGAAACACTGTCGATATGAATTCTCGCATTTTTAAAAATATAAACTTTCCTCCTTTTCTCGACGATCACCTTGACACCTAAAGCTTTCGCAAGTAAATTTTTTAAATTTTCCGAATCGCTCAACCGAATAACCTCATAATCACTCCATCTTTCAAACCCATCCTCAACCCTGCGGTAAAAGATGAGCTCTGCAAACCCTGAATCAAATTCTCTCAACTTCAATCTCCCATTTTCAACGTTAAAATAAGTATCAATTTGGAAAAATTCGTTTTCAAAAGTTGCTCCAATTTCAACGGCGATTCTCTCCGCGATGGAAGGACTATCTATCTTCGCTTTTATTTCCAAATTTCTCGGCATCTAAAGATTTTGCTTACTTTAAAAATGAAACCTTCTGCGACTTTGAAAAAACTATTTTCCCATTTCTAAAAGCGCTCATTCTGCACAGATAAATACCACTTGCAACCTCTCTTCCTCTTTCATCTCTCCCATCCCAATAAATCTGATATACACCGCTTTGATGAACTCCCGAAACAACCTTCTTAACTTCTCTCCCCATAAGGTCAAAAATTCTTATATCAACGAAAGACGCCTCTGGAATGCTATACTTAAAATTAACCAAAGAATTAAAAGGATTTGGATACCCCGGAGAAAAAGCATACTCAGTTGGCATCAACTCGAACTCAATGCGTGTAATAACCAAGCTCGATGGCTGACTTTCATTCTTCAACCTGTCAAGCGATGTCACAACGTAGGTGTAAATTTTTGATGTATCAGGTATCCTATCCGTGTAAATGTTAACGGATAATGCAGACGGAATGATGGCTATTATGTTTACTGGGTCATTTATATTAACCATTCCCTCCCCCTCGCTTCTATAGATAACATAATGAGAGGGTTTTTCGCCATCGCTTGCTGGTTCAGGATTAGACCAAACAAGCTGCCAAACGTTTGAAGATATCCTCCTTATCGATAATCCAACGGGTGGATTAGGTGGAACACTGTCCTTCCAAAACATCGGTGGAACAATAGCAAACGTTTTATATTGATTTAACCTCAACGAATCAATGTAATTTTTCACATTCGTATATCTGAAAATAATGTTTCCCTTTGTTGCTATACTCCTTGTGAAATTTATCTCCTCTGAAACTTCGCTATAAGGATTATCCCCATAAATTCCGATATAGACATGCTTGCCCCACATATTTGCGTTCCAATCCTGCGCTATAACCCTGAAATCATAATCTGAACCGATATTCCAATAAACCTGTGGCGCATGATAATCAATAACCCCAACTTGTGCCCATTTTCTCGGATCGCTCCTCCCATCGCGATAAACATCAAAAAACGCTTGTTTTATCGGAAGCAACCAACCTTTATATATCCCCGGCGTTGTTGCACCAACTTTAACCCACGGTTTTAACTTCTTAACTGTGTCGTAAACTGCTCTAACAAATCTCTCGATCGAAAGCCGTGCGAAATCATCCCTTGACAAACCATATGGATTTCCATTTACAGTATCACTTCTGTTTGAAAAGTAATAGTTAAACGAATCACCGTAAGTGTAAGCCCCAGGAAAACGAATGTAATCAAAATGAATTGCATCAATATCATAATTTTTTACAAGTTCAACGACGACCCTTACAAGGTAATTTCTTACAAAGGGGTTTGCGGGGTCAAGCCAGATAAGTTTAAAACCATTGCTTGGGATCAACCATTCACCCTGCGAATTCTTTGCGAAAAGTTTTGTGTTCCAACGGTTATTTTCATCAATCGCAATATGCCTTGGCTGTGAAATAGCCAAACGATAACTTGTATCAGGCAGCGTTAAAATATTATAAACATTTAACCACGCATGAACTTCAATTCCATACTGCCTCGCCTTTTGAATTATATACTTCAACGGATCGTAAAATTGTGGGGGATTTTCTTTTGTCCCAGGTGGTGTGCCAAGATTTGGATATAATGTCCCATCTTGATCAACAGTTAAAGGCGATGTCAAATACGAAGCCCACGGAACTAAACTTGATTCATAATACGCTTGACCACGCGCAAGTACCTGGAAAATTATAGCGTTAAACTTCCCATACCTTGCAAATTCAACGATCCCATCAAGTTCTTGCTTCTGTTGAGAAGCCAGAATAGAAAGGGGAAAGTCAAGGCGACTCGTTGCAACCCACAGCCCCCGAAACTCAAATTTAGACTGTGCGATTAATGAAACTGAAAGTAAAAAAATTAAGTAAACGTGCTTCATAGAAGATCGCCCTGCATTGATTTATTTGCACTTCTAAATTATAGCGCTTCAGCAAAGTAAATTTTACGAATTTGCAAGTTGCTTTTATCAATGTTAAAAAAGTGTAGATAAAAAATCAAATGTATCGCCTGAACCCAATTTCCTTAATTAACTTTTCAAACTTTCTCACTCCATCTACATAAAACAAGTGCCCAAGACAATTACAATCCGAACTGCCAAATCCTTTTACCACTTCAAACCCAAACCTTGACATTTCTCTTGCGGTTTCGTGCTCAAAAGCATCGTTCAAATAAAACACTTTTCTGATCTCCGCAACCTCACTATTCAAAAGATAGTCGATGTGCCAAAACAATTTTTTCTCCTTTGAAAAATGTCTTTCCACTCTATTCTTAAAATTTAACTTTGCAGATCCGACATAAGCGTAATAGCCCCGAGCAAACCTTACAATTCCTAATTTCCCAATAATTTTACTAATCCCCCTCTCGACAAAAATCAACAAGATATACGTCATGCCACACTCCCAATGCATCTTCCATTATTAAAATATCCGCAGTAGTTGCAATGCTCCTTAAAATCAAATGAAATTGAAACGCTCGAATCTGAATCTATCCTCTTTATACCTGCGATAAACTCATTAATTTCTTTCTCAACCTCTTTCAGCGTCTCGTGAGTATGAGCAATCTCAATAGGTGAATCGGGAAATTTCGTAAACAAAATATAAGAACGGAAAATTTTCTGTTCGGGGTGAAGTTTGCTCAAAAGATAAGAATACACACCAAGCTGAACCTCATACTCTTTTTTCCTCATCTCAATCTCATCAAAGCTGACATCATCAGTTTTAAAGTCAACTATCTCCCACTCACCGTTTACCTTGTATAATCTATCAATCCTCCCAATCAGATACACATCGCCAAATTTCATAGTTATTCCGTATTCCGTGTGAGATTCTTCGGCAGAAAAAACTCTTTTGCCAAATCCCGAATTCAAAACTCTTCTAACTTCGCCGATAACATAATCAAAAAGAGCTCTCGCTTTCCTCTCGTTTGAAATCCCATTCCCACGAATTACAAACCAAGCAAGTTCGCCAAGTTTTTCCTCATCAAATTCACCCCTCCACCCCTCAAGAACTTGATGAACGACTCTACCTTTAACCGTTCCAATGATTTCATCCTTAAAATCGTCTTCATAAGATGCAGAAGCTATATCTTCAAAATCCTCATCAAAAACAAACTCCTTTCTCAACTCAGGAAGCCCAAGCCGAAACTTCAAATAAAATTTCATTGGACAGAGCGAGAACGTTTGCAACTGCGTGGCTGATAAAAATTCACCATAAGGTTTGGATTCAAGCGGTTCAACAAAGATCTTCCCTTCATCAATCTCAACACCAGTTGAACTTTTAGCAAACCTAATAACCGGCTCAGTGAAATCATGTGTATGTCTATAAACTTTAACCCTTACGGTATAATCTGATTCCCCTTTATCTTTAAATGTTATCCTCGTCGGAATCTCAATCTCGGGGATGTAATCAATTTTATCTCTTACATCAAGAGCGCTCAAAACCCAATCAAAATATGTATCCCCGCCCCTATCGCCGTAAGTCCCTGAAATGATCAAAACATCCCTCGCCCTTGTCATAGCAACATACAAAACCCTTTTCTCCTCAGCTATCGTTTTATGATTTCTTATGAGACGATGAACGGAATCAATCGGCAATTCCTGCGCCCCTTCGACTTCATCTTCGTATTTGATTCCAAGTCCAATACCATAATCAACATCAATGTTAAATCTTTCCCTTGATCGAATTCTAAATTTTTTACCGAGGAATGGCAAAACGACGACAGGGAACTCAAGCCCTTTTGCAGCATGAATCGTCATTATCTGAACAGCATTGATCCCAACTTGAACGCTTGCTTGACCCTCACGTAAATGTTCCTCCGATAGAAATTTCATCTGTTCAACGAAGTCATAAAGATTGTTTAATCCCTTCGCCTCAAAATCCCTCGCTATATCGATCAACTTTTGGATGTTTGCAATAATCTGTTCGCCCCTACGCACTGGTAAAACCGAACCATTATACATCGTATTTTTAATTAACCTTTGAATCAAAGACGGAATCGATATCCTATTGGCAACTTTTAAGTCTTCCATTAAAATTTCAACAGCATATTTTAACCTATCCGAAGGCAGTGGTTCCTCCCCCCGATTTATATAATCTTGCGCTTTTTCCCAAAAGCTTAATCCTTTACCATAAACCGAAATCCTAAAAATTTCCAAATCGCTCACCCCAAAAAATGGTGAACGTAAAATCCCAACAAGCGCAACATCGTCGTTCGTGTTAACAAGAAATTTTAAATAATTCATAAAATCATAAATCTCTTGCGTCTGATAAAACCCAATCCCACTTGAAACAATGTAAGGAATCCCAAGCTCAATAAAAGCATTCTCAAGCGGTTTCAAAACATCTCTATTCCTTATCAAAACAGCGATGTCCCCAGCTTCAACTCTCTTTCTTTCGCCATTCTTATAAACATAAATATTCTCATCCCGAAGCAAACTTAAAATCCTTCTTCCAACAAATCTTGCCTCATCGAGTTCTTCAGACTTGCTGCCTCTATTGTCGTCTTTTTTAACGACAAGAATTTCAACAACGCCATCGTCATCAACTTCTCTCCCAACAACAATCGGCTTATATTCAACTTCATGAACGCTTATCCTCTCGCCCATAATTCTGCCAAATACATGATTGACAAATCCAGCAATACCCTTCAAGAGACGAAAACTTTCGCCCAAGTATATCTCTTCACCATCTTCCCTACTACAAATTTCTTTTCTTGTCTTGTCAAAAACTTCAACATCTGAGCCCCTAAATCCGTATATGCTTTGCTTGTCATCCCCAACTACGAAAAGTTTTATCCTCTCAAGAAAATCTCTTATCAACCTCTTCACAATTTCATATTGCAAATAATTCGTGTCCTGATATTCATCGATCATTATGTATTTAAACCTTCTTGAAAGCTCGCCCCTAACACCTTCATCTTTCTCAAGCAATTCTCTGACTTTCAATTGCAAATCTTCAAAATCAAGATATCCATTCTGAATCTTAAAATTCTCATACTCACGACCTATCTCATCGTAAAGCGAGAGTATCAACCTTGTATCACCTACATATTGATGGTGTAAATCTTTAAAATCGTCAAACTCATCAATGTGCAGATCTTTAATGTCGTTATAAACCTTTTTCAAAATCTCAAGCACCCGCAAAATTTCCACTTGTACTTCTATCCGCTTGCCACTTAACGATTTTTTAACCTCACTTTTCAATTCCCCATTCTTTGTGAAAATTGTTTCGGAAACAGCTTCACAAAAAACTTTGTATGCCGTTGCAACATCCCTACTTTCCATCGCATCCTCAAACTGAGAAACAAACCAACGAAATTTAAAACCTGAATCAGCCATTTCGTAGAAAATGTGCCCGAGCAAACTCCTAAAGATATTTGCCATCTTGCTTCCCTCAAAAACCTTAAAAACATATTCAAAAATTTTGTCCCGCCACATGTCAACTATCTCGTCATCGCTCTTGACCAAATAAATATCACGCTTGATCTTCTCAATAAGCTCCCTCGAAGAAATAAGCTTTTTGATGAACCTGTAAAAGTTATTTATCCCCATCCGATCAATTATATCCAAAAGTCGAGATGCTCTTTCATCCCCTTGGTTTAGAAATTTTTTAACCCTGTCATCAACTATTATGTCAATTATTTGATCCCTCTCCGCTCCCTCAAGTATAGTAAAATTGGGATCAACCCCCGCTGATACAGCAAACTCTCTAAGTATCCTCGCACAAAACGAATGGATTGTCCCAATTACAGCGGATGGCATGGCATCTCTTAACTTCTCAAACTTCCTTAACTCGTTAATATCGTTTGCATCCATCGCCTCTTTTATCCTTCTCTCTATAGCGTCAGTTGCCCTTTTTCTCAGCTCGCTCCCCGCTTTTTCGGTAAAGGTTATAACTACAACGCTTTCAACAATATCGCTGAAATCATCAATTAAAGCATCGCCAGCAAGAGTTGAGACGGCATTGATAAGTTCCTCAAGCGTCTTAATGTATTTTTCAATTAAAACCGTTGTTTTACCGGAACCTGCACTTGCGGTGACGGATAAATGTTTTGCTGATTTTACAGCTCTTTCTTGGGATTCCGTTAATCTCATAACCCTTTTATGTTTCCGATGTTTCTTGGATTTAAAAATTGTTCCCACCTGAAAAATAACTCTGCTTCCGCAATTATATCATACATGCAGTATTGCGCTATCTCCTTGAACTTCCCCTCGTTGAAAAGTTGATTTATATCATGACCCGTTATCCCATGCGATTTTGGACTTTCTATATTGAAGACTTTGCAGTAAAAATCAAGTGAAAATTTCCTCGTCAGCCCGAAAAATGTAAACTCCTCGAGCAAATCAATATGCGGTTCACGCTTCGCCCTGTTATACTCCATCAAATCACGAGTTGGCTTTATGCCAAGTATCGCCGACCTCAACATCAAAAACGGGCAATCAAATCCACGCCCGTTGAATGTTATAAATGTCCTAAACCTTGAAATATAATCCCAAAACTTCTGAATTATCTCCGCCTCACTCCCAGAGATAAACTTTATCCTTACCTTGTCTTTCCTTAATTCATCCGAAGCAAAAATATTTATCACCTTGTCGACCTCATATTCCCATTCCTCCCTTTCATTTGCTTGATAAAGCACCACACCTTGCGATGAATCAACATTCAACATTCCAATCGCTACGACCTGCGCAGTCAATGGGTAGAGATTTAACCTTTCAATTACCTTCGCTCTCTCCTTCTCGCGCTTCTCTTCGTTCTCTTCCTCCTCTGCAAATTTCATCAAATACTCATATTGAGCATCATCAAAAATATCAATCGGGAAACCAGATGTTTCAATGTCAAACAAAACGCGACCTTTCATCTCTAATCCCAATTTTTTATTTGAACTCCAAATTTAACCTCATTAACCCTACAAATTTCAATATATGGGCAATTACCACATATGCTCTGCAAAAATTCATCATGCTCGGTTAAATTGAACCTCCCTTCAATGATCCCATTCACAAATTGATTTGCCTTATCGACCGCTTCGTCAATCTTTTGTCTAAATATTTCTCTGTCGAAACAACTGCTTCTTTCTCTTCTCTTAATTTTCTCCTGAATTAACACCGCTTTATTTTTAACTT
The DNA here is from genome assembly GCA_938074445.1 of Candidatus Kryptoniota bacterium. Lineage (GTDB taxonomy): Bacteria > Bacteroidota > Ignavibacteria > Kryptoniales > Kryptoniaceae > Kryptonium. The sequence goes on from CALJEK010000008.1 coordinate 65,594, forward strand.
CACGCCGAACAATATAGTTATACCCTCCTATCCCCTCCATTTCCCTATTTTTCAATTTAAAAACCTCTTCAGCAATTTTTATGTAAAGCGGAATTTGAAGATGAATTCCCCTTTCAATTTGTTCCTGCGTCACATTAGCACTTCCCGTTTTGTAATCATAAATTATAAACTCCCCATCAGCGATATCGATCCTGTCGATTTTCCCCTGAATTTTCACTCTCCCAAGTTGAATGGGGTCATTGATTGAAAGTTCTTTGTCGCTGCTTTTTCTTGCGCCAACCTTTGGACCAAATGCAACTTCAAAGTAAGTCGGTTTAAAATCCAAATGCATTTCTTTTTCATTTTTAATGAAACTCTCAACACTTCTTTCAAGGTCTCTTTTTTCAATCTCCCAAAGCGGATGGCTTATCTCGAATTCCTTTGCTTTCTCTTTCGCTATCCTCTTTATTAAAGAAAGCGCACCCTCGAAATCATCTCTAACAAGTTTACCTGTCTCACGCCACCTTGTATAAAACTCATAAAGAACCTCATGATAAAGGATTCCACGCTCAATTGGGGTAAGAAGCTCTTCTATCTCCTCAAATTTTTTCAATCCAAGAACCCTTTCAACGAAATACCTATATGGACACTTCCCGTATGTCTCAATTTGAGAAATTGAAAAAACTCTTTCTTCATGCTCCCCAAGCTTCCGTTTCTCTTCTTCATAACTTGGTTTTACAACACCTTCGTATTCAAGATAGATTTCCTCGTGCGTTTCACTTCTACTTATGTTTATCTTGGAAATATCAAAAACACGCTTGAGACCGATAGCATAACTTTGAACAAGTTTTGGGAATTTTTGCTCGATGAAATCAAATGCGTTCAAATTCTCCAAATTAAACTTTAAAAATCTACCGTAGCGCTCGTAAAGCTCATCCATTGAATAGATCCAATCTTTGAAAACAGATGAGTCGACAATTTCAAAATCTATCACCTGTTCAAGTGAGTCAATAAATCTCGATCTAACGAGTTCATTATCGTTATCTGTTTTTGGATATGTTAAGTAAAGATGTGATTTGAAATTTACCGCACCTTGATAGAAAAGATATCGTTCGTCAAGTTTATGCATCTTTTTCGTTTTTCTTAAACCCTCGCTCAGAAAAACCTCCGGCTCATAAACCGATGGAAACTCTGTATCCACAAGCCCAGCAATTATCATCACATCGAAATTTAACCCTCTTGTCTCTTCAAGCGTCGTGACATAAACTCCGTAACCAAATTTTTGCCTAATGTTATAACGAACCCTTGGGAGCGCCTTTTTTATCAGGTCAACATAATACTTCAAACTGTATTTCCCCCTCCGCATCATGTTAAATTCAAAAACCTCAAGAAGTTCATCTACCACCTCAATAAACTTTTGATAAGCCCTTGCATCCCTTTCAATTTCATCTTGAGTTGCAATTCTCCTTGGAACCTTTAAAATTTGTTCATTGACCTTAAGATCAGAAAGAATCCCATGAAGACTATCTCTAAACTCCGACGGCGTCATCGGCTTATCAAACTTATCCACAACCTTAACCATAAGGTCATTGAAGTCGGCAAACGCGCTTTCAAAAACCTCCTTCTCCTTTCGAAGTTGCTCGTATTCATCTTGGTCATTTGTTATCTCGAGCTTCGAATTTATTATTTCAATTCTTCTTTTAACTTTTTCATACCACGTCTCCTTGCCACCTTTAATTTTAAGCTCTTTCGAAGCCAAGTAAATGTTCTCAGCTTTCAATTCCCTCCCGACAACGGACGAAAAATCAAAGTAAGGGCTCAACAAAACTTTTATTATTTCGCTTACCCTGTAATCATTGATCGGAATCTCAAGAAGTGAAATCACTGACGAAACAAGAGGGGAACGCTCGAGATAAAATCTATCCGTGATGTTTGCAGGAATCCCGTAGATTGTAAAAATTTCTCTGAAAAGACTTGTATACTTTTCTGGTCTGTAAGTAGCCACGCAGATTTTGCTTAAATCAATATCTGGTCTCTCGTTAACAATTTTTTTTATCACCCGCGCTATCGTTCTGACTTCGTCAATTCTATCGCTTGCCTCAATAAGTGTCACATACTCTTTCGCATCGTATTTACTTTTAAAATTTGAGCCAATGTAATTGAAAAGATATTTATTTAAATGCCTCGCAAATTTATCGTTTTCAGTTTTAGGTCTGATCTCATACCTTTTAAATCCAGCCTCCACAAACCTATTGTAACATTCATCAAGGTGCCCGAAGAGGTTGTTATTTTTTTCAAAGTAATCAAAAAAGATAACGACCGATAGATCATGAACTTTCGTTAAAATCTTTATCAAATTTGTCTCGGGCAAGCGAAACATCGAAAAACCCTCAATGAAAACCAAATCAACATTGTAAAATGCGCCCCTGAAAATTGAGTTGACATTTTCCCAATTCAATATATCGTTTAACTCCTTAAAAATCCCAGGAACATCGATAAAACCATTGCCAATTAAAAAGCCTTCATATCGCTCATAAATTTTAACAAGGTCTTGAAGCTTCATCCTGTCCTCAATCTTTTCAACCCTCTCAATCTCCTCATATAATTTCGTCGGATAAATTCCATCCTCTTTTAGCCCAATTATGGTATCAATGATCCTATTTAAAGTCCCTCTCGGGAGTTCCTTTTGCCCCGCTTGCCCAGGCGGTCTGAAGTATACAAGTTCATCAATTATATCTTCAACCGCAGTTTGAAATAAAAGCGATTGAATTGTATCTGATATTAAACGCTTCGGTTTTTCAAGCTTCGCGCTGTAATATAACTTCCGCGCAAAGAGATCAAGCGTGAAAATATTAATCTCAGGCATCACCCCATTATTGGTAAACTCAAGAAGTCCCCTTCGCAATTCTCTTATCTTTCTCCGCGTCGGCACGATATAAATAAAAGTATCAAATTCGCCAGCCCTTATTCTGCGTTCTATTTCTCCCTTTATATCGGGTGCCCTCTTCCCTGGCGGAAAGCTTAAAATTATGCCCATCGCGTGAAAAGTTTTGTTTAACCTTTAGAAATTTAATCCATCCGAAAACAAAAAAGCAAAAATTATTATTTTAAACTCTTCATCAGCTCGACAAAATCCTTAAAGATGTAATTGCTATCGTGAGGACCTGGGGATGCTTCAGGGTGATATTGAACAGAAAAGCCAGGAAAGTTTTTTAACCTCATCCCTTCAAGCGTCCCATCATTTAAGCTTATATGGGTGACCTCCACATCTGCTTCCTTTATTGAATCGGCATCAACAGCGAAACCATGATTTTGAGAGGTTATCTCGATTTTACCTGTGAGCAAATTTTTAACTGGATGATTTGAACCCCGATGTCCGAATTTCATTTTATAAGTTTTTCCTCCAACTGCAAGGGCAAGGAGCTGATGTCCAAGGCAGATGCCAAGAATTGGTTTCTTTCCGATGATCTTCCTTATATTCCTTACCGCATAAATTAATGCAGATGGATCACCAGGTCCATTTGAAAGGACAACCCCATCTGGATTTAAAGATAAAACATAATCCGCATCAATGTTTGCTGGAACAACAAAAACATCGCAACCGAGATTTTTCAAACTTCGCATAATGTTAAGTTTCACACCAAAGTCATATATAACTACAAAAAACTTACTCTTATCATCTTTGTGGAAGAAAAAACTTTTGTCGGTTGTAACAGAACTTGCAAGGTCAAGTCCCTTCATTTCCGATATTGATTTCGCCTTCGCTATCAAACTTTGATCGCACAGGTCAACTGTTGATATAACCCCTCGCATTGCGCCTTTGTCCCTTATCTGCCTCACGAGAAACCTCGTATCAACGTCAGAAATTCCAACAACATTATGCTTTCTCAAATAATTTTCAAGCGAATCCACCGCCCGCCAATTGCTATAAAACTTTGAAATCTCATATACAACAAGCCCAGCAACTTGGGGAGATTTAGATTCAATATCCTCATCATTTATCCCATAATTCCCGATAAGCGGATTTGTAAAAATTAAAATTTGCCCTCTATATGATGGATCAGTTATGATTTCTTGATACCCAGTCAAAGCTGTATTGAACACAACTTCTCCACCAGCTTCGCCTTCAGAGCCGAAATTTATTCCCTCAACCACAACGCCATTTTCAAGCGCAAGCTTCGCTTTCTTCATTTTGTTATCTCAAATTTTATTTCTGAATGATATTCTTGCAAGCTCTTTATCGTCAACTTACCTTGTCTTAACTTTTTTATTGCCTCAACAGCGCTTAAGCCAGCTGAAAGAGTCGTAACAAATGGAACTTTATACTTAACCGCACTTTTCCCGATAGCAAATTCATCGAACCTTGAACTCTCGCCAAGCGGTGTATTTATGATAAAGTTTATCCGCCCTTCCTTTATGTAATCGACGATATCGGGACGTCCTTCATTTACTTTATAAATCTTTTCCGCATAAATTCCATTTGCCCTCAAAAATCTTGCTGTCCCATCCGTTGCAATTATTTTAAAACCAAGATTGACAAAATCATTGGCAATTTTAAGAACTTTTTGATTCTTATCTCTGTCGTTAACACTTATCAAAACAGCCCCAGATGTCGGCAAAGAATTCCCAGCCCCAATTTGAGCCTTGGCAAACGATTCGCCAAATGAATAAGACAAACCGATGACTTCACCGGTTGACCTCATCTCGGGACCAAGAAAAACATTCACATTTGGAAATTTTGAAAACGAAAAAACAGGAGCTTTGCACGCCTTAACCCTAACATTTTTCAAGTCGAAATTGTAAAGATTGAATTCCTCGATCACAGCGTTTGAATCTTTAACAAGAAGTTTAGTGGCAATTTTCGCAAATGGTAGCCCTGTCGCTTTGCTTATAAATGGAACAGTTCTCGATGAACGAGGATTTGCCTCAAGAACATAAACTTCCCCATCTTTTTCAGCAAATTGAATGTTTATTAAACCAACAACTCCTAAAGCAAGCGAAATTTTCTGCGTGTATTCAATTATTTTCTCAATTGTATCACCCCCTGTCATAATTGGTGGGAAAACACAGGAACTGTCACCAGAGTGAATCCCAGCCTCTTCTATATGTTCCATTATCCCCATAATCAAAATTCTCTTACCGTCGCATATCGCATCAACATCATACTCAAACGCATCTTCGAGAAATTGGTCTATCAAAACAGGATTTTCCCAAGAGACTCTAATTTCACTTTTCAAATAATCAACTAACGAATCTTTAGAGTAAATTATTTTCATTGCCCTTCCACCAAGAACATAGGACGGACGAACAAGCACAGGAAAACCAATTTTATCCGCAATTTCAACAGCCTCATCGATCGTCTTGGCGTATCCACAAGCCGGGTAATTGACCCCAAGTTTATCAAGCAATCCTATGAATTTACCTCTATCCTCCGCTATATCTATGCTTTCAGGCGATGTGCCAAGAATTTTCACACCGTTTTCCTCAAAAACCTTTGCAAGTTTTAAAGGTGTCTGACCGCCAAAGCTTATTATAACTCCATCTGGCTTTTCAAGCTCAACTATGTTCATAACATCTTCAAAAGTTATCGGCTCAAAATATAACCTATCGGCGGTATCATAATCTGTTGAAACGGTTTCAGGATTGCAATTGACCATTATAGTCTCGTAACCTTCTTCTTTTAAAGCAAATACGGCATGAACATTCGTATAATCAAACTCAATCCCCTGCCCAATTCTATTTGGTCCGCTTCCAATGATTAAAATTTTTCTTTTATCTGTTGGGATCGACTCATTCTCAAGATCATAACTTGAGTAAAAATAAGGTGTATAAGATTCAAACTCAGCTGCACAAGTATCAACTGTTTTATAAACTGGAACGATGTTAAGTTTTTTCCTTAAATCCCTTATCTCCTTTTCCGTCCTCCCCCAAATAAAGGCAAGTTGTCTATCGGAAAATCCGTTTCTTTTAGCTTTTAAAAGAACCTCCCTCGCAAGCGACGGATTTTCATCGGTGAGCTTAAAAATATCAGATACTCCTCGCATCTCGTTCTCTATCTCAACTATCTCCTTCAAATTGTGAAGAAACCATTTATCGATTTTTGTTAGCTCGTAAACTTCATCAATGCTCATACCAGACATAAAAGCATACCTTATCCAAAAGATGTTGTCCCACTTATTTTGCTTTAACCTTTCGCCAATTTTTGTTTTAAATGTCCGATCTTTAAAATCTTGTATCTCGTCTTTCCCATCGCATCCGAACCCGAATCTATCAATCTCAAGTGATCTTATCGCTTTTTGAAATGCCGATTTAAAATTCCTTCCTATAGCCATTACCTCACCGATTGACTTCATTTGCACCCCAAGAGTATCATCAACCTCCCTAAATTTTTCAAAATCCCACCGCGGTATCTTAACAACGCAATAATCAATCGATGGTTCAAAAGAGGCAAGGGTTTTCTTTGTGATGTCGTTTTGGATTTCATCAAGCGTATAACCAAGGGCAAGGAGTGTTGCTATTTTCGCAATTGGGAAACCCGTCGCTTTGCTTGCAAGAGCGGAACTTCTGCTGACGCGCGGATTCATCTCTATGACAAACACCTCTCCATTTTCAGGATGAATCGCAAATTGAATATTCGCTCCACCAGTTTCAACCCCAATCTCGCTTATTATCATTTTTGCGTAATTCCGAAGTCTTTGATATTCTTTATCCGTTAATGTTTGCGCAGGTGCAACCGTAATCGAGTCGCCGGTATGAATTCCCATTGGGTGAAAATTTTCAATTGAACAAACGACAATAAAGTTGTCTTTTCTATCTCGCATAACTTCAAGCTCATACTCTTTCCATCCAAGCAAAGATTGCTCAACTAAAACTTTCTTTATCGGACTTTCTATAAGTGCCTTTTCAAGTTTCTTTTTCAAATCGTCAAAATCATATGCCACCGCGCCACCTGTTCCCCCGAGTGTAAAGCTCGGTCTTAAAATCAACGGAAAACCAATTCTTTCAGCAAACTCAAAACCTTCTTCTATACTTTGAACAAAAGTGCTTTCTGGAACCCTAAGCCCTATTTTTTCCATGGACTTTTTAAAAAGCTCCCTATCTTCTGCTTTCTTTATTGCTTCAATATTTGAACCAATAAGTTTAACGCCATACCTTTCAAGGATTCCAAGCTCGTGAAGTTGAACCGCAAGGTTCAAAGCAGTTTGACCCCCAAGCGTTGGGAGAAGCGCATCCGGTCTTTCTTTTTTAATGATTTCTTCAAGAAAATACGGCGTCAATGGCTCAAGATACGTCGCATCTGCAAATTCAGGATCAGTCATTATCGTGGCAGGATTATTATTGACAAGTATAACCCTTATACCATGACGCTTAAGAACTTTACATGCTTGTGTTCCAGAATAATCGAATTCACACGCTTGACCCACCACGATTGGACCACTCCCAATGATGAGGACGGATTTTATTTCGGTTTTCACCCTTTCCCTGCCTTGAAATTTTTCATTAAATATACAAATTTAGAAAAATTAAAAAAAGGCAGGCTAAAGACGCTTAGAAAATTCAAAAAGGAAGGCTGTAAGTAAAAAATTGAAACATCATTCACGCCCGAGCTTGCGGTGCAGGAAAGTTGTTGACAAATTGTGCAAGTTTGGATTTGTAGGACGCTGCCCTGTTTCTGTGGATGATTCCTTTAGCAGCAAGTTTATCAAGTATTGAATAAACTTTTTTGAGCATAAGTTCAGCCTCTTCCTTAGTCCCGGCTGTTTTAACCTTTTTGATAAACGTTTTCATCATTGACTTATAATGCCTATTTCGCTCTCTTCTCTTTTCAGATTTTCTTAACCTTCTTTCAGCTGACTTAAGATTCGGCATTGAACAGACTCTATTAATTTTTAAAAATTTTTGTTGCGGGGGCGGGATTTGAACCCGCGACCTTCGGGTTATGAGCCCGACGAGCTACCAGCTGCTCCACCCCGCGGTGATTTTTGCGGATATAAATATAATAAATCCAACCCTAAATTTCAAGTTATCTATCTATTGAGAGAATAAACCTGTTTCCAACCTTAAAGTAGATTACCAAAGCGATTCTTTAGACTTCATTGACCCAATCCATAAACCACTTTGCTTTCTTATAAATTTTTCATACTTTTATTGGAACTAAAAGATTTATCTCAAATATCAACTTTTCTTTCCAAAACCTTTCATTTAAAAAGCGCATTCCAAAATCACTCAGATATACCAAATCTATAACTACTGGCATACTAATAAGTTCCCTGCGAAAACTTGACCCTTACGTTTTTTTTACTTATTTTCTAAATAAAAAAGAAATTTCGCATATGAAACAAAATAAAATTATCAAACTCTGGCTTTTAATATTAACTCTTACGGTTTGCCTTCCCTTTGAATTAATGGGATTTGTTAAAAAGAGCGAATATCTTGATTTTATCAAAAGAGCTGTTAAAAACTCATTGAGTCAATATCAAGAAAGAATCGAGGAATGGAAAAAGAGTTCAACTACGTATGTTCTTTGGGGGTTCAATCCGCCAGGTGAGCCTGTATATCTAGCAGATGCTCTCGGGTTTCTTTATCAAATCACCGGGGATAAAAGTTACGCAAAGGAAGCAATAAAAATTCTTGATGAATATTCGGAACTTAAAAAGTTTTACCCCGCTGAATTTGCAAAATTGAGAGTTGAATATCGGGATGGCGTTCCAGCGCTACCGAATTTCTTTTTCTCTTATCTATATGTAAGGGCTTATTTAAGGATAAAAGATTTAGATTTGTTAAGCAATAAGCAAAGGGAAAAACTCTATGCGGATATTACTGAGAGCGTTAACTTCATCTCTTATTTCCCTGAATGGGGTGCTCACAATAGGGCAGTTTTGCGAGCAGTTACATATCTTATCGCCTCTATTACATTCCCTGACCATCCATCTGCTGGTGAATGGAGAAAACAAGCTGAGGTTTTAATATACGATAACCTTTCAAAATGGGAAGCTGAGGACGCAACTATGTACAACGGTATATGGCTACACTCAATATTAATCTACATTGAAAATTCAAATAATGAGAAAATTTTAAATCACCCAACATTAAGATACTATTTCGATTACTATCTTAACTTACTTTCACCATTTGGAACAATAGTTGATATTGGCGATGCTAACTTTAACAATGCTTTTGAAAGATTTATCGCCTGTTTTGAAAGGGCTGCATCATTTTATAAAGATGGAAGATATAAATTCGCCGCAGAAAGAATTTTTAAAAGAATGCTTATCGATAACAAATATTCAGCTGAACTAGCTTCAATTTTATCTGACGCTTATAGGTGGTGTGATGATAAAATAAAAATTGAGCAACCTTATAATCTAAGCCAAGAAGTCCTTGATGATATCATCGGCAAAAAAATTGTATTCAGAACCGGTTGGGATTCACTGGCAACTTATATGCTTATTAACTACCGTGATGAGGGTGATGGAAATTATCTTACAAAAGAATATTTAAGAAATACTATTCCGGTTGAGGAAGAAAAAATGCATCATGGAAGTTCTGATGAAAATGCGATTATTTTTTTGATGAGTCAAGGTTCAGTTTTATTACATCACGCAGGATATAGAGATGGTATCCCAAGCGGAATGTTTGGATCTTTCAGAGCTGATTACTTCCATAATCGCCTTGTCGTAAGAAAGAATAAAAGGGAAGCAAGAAATAATCCTGTTTTGTTTTTATCTCCCCCTGAACAAATTAAAAAACAATCCTTGCTTGAATTTATAAGAAATTCTGGGAATTATAGGATTACAAGAACGATGAAAATTGATTTCCTTTCTTTTGAAGAGGTTGAGTATTCAAGAACCAGAACAATTGATGATAAAATCGGATATACTTGGGATAGAATCGTTTGCTTTTTAAAAAAAATGGGGTGGTTTGTCGTTGTTGATGCAGTTAAATTTGATCAACCTGACTATTACACACTTGCGACTTTATGGCATACTCAAAAAATTTTAAAACACGGGAAAAACTATTACGAAACAAGGATTGATTCAATCGGAAGGTATAAGGTTAACGGTAAACACAACCTCTTAATTTATTTCCCACAAGTGGAATTTGTTGAATCAGAACTGTATGCAAAGGTGGATAGTTTTGAAATTCAATGGCGTCATTTCCAAAAAGAATTTTGTATCTATCAGACAGTGTCATCTTCTTACAAGGTAGGAGATATTGAATTTTTCATAACTTTTCTCATCCCACATGGGCAAGATGAAGATATCTTAGAACTAATAAGAAAGATTAAAGTTATGAAAACCGATAAATTCCCTCAGGGAGTTGCCTTTAAAATATCGGAATCTAACAGCGAAATTTATCTATGTTTGAAACTTGACCTTGATTTTGAAATCCTTCGTGAGAATGTTCGCCCGAGATACACATTTGAATCCGGAAAAATTAAGTATGATGTAATTGAAACGGACGCTTACTTTTCTTATGTGAGAAAATACGATAAAGACTTATATTATGCAGCTTCAAATTTTGTAAAGTTTAACTTTGACGGTATAACTGTTGCTGAATCAAAGCCATATACTTTTACGCTTCAACTCGATGGCGGTCCGGATAGGTTCGGATATACAAAAATTAGATTTAGGGAAGATAAAATCAAATTGATAAAATGACAAACATGAATGATAGGTTTAAATTTAGAAAAACTTTAAATAAAGTGGAGACCAATAATGAAGTTAAAACTTGAAGGAATCATTCCGGCTGTGGTGACTCCGATGAAAAGTGATTTCTCAGTTGATTTTATTCAATTAAAAGATTATATAAACTGGATTAAAAGTTTTGATGGACTTGGTGGTGTTGCGGTTAATATGGACACGGGTGAAGGAATGCATTTAAGTAAAGTTGAGAAAATAAAAATTCTTGAATTATGGGTTGAAATTATTTCTGGTAAATTCCCTGTTCTTTGTGGTTTGACCACGAGATATACCAAGGAAGCAGTTGAAGAAGCGAAGTTAATTCAAAAGATAGGTGCAGATGCAATTGTTGTCTTTCCTATACCGGCATATGCTGGACAACCTCTTCAACCCGAGATTCCGTATAGATATCATAAAGCCATAAGCGAAGCTGTTGATATCCCACTTGTTTTGTTTCAACTTCAACAGGCTCTTTCAGGGATTCTTTATGATGAGGAAACATTGATTAAACTTGCAAAGATAAAAAATGTTGTTGCGATAAAAGAAGCTTCGTCTGATGCTCTTAAGTTTGTTCAAACACTTAACATTTTAAAAAATATTGACAAGAAGATATCTATCCTCACGGGGAATGATGATTTCATACTTGAATCGTTTATTCTTGGTGCTGACGGAGCTTTGATTGGCTTCGGAACACTCGCGGTGGCTGAACAGATTGAGATGTTCAAGGCAGTTAAACAAAAAAATTTTGACAGGGCTTTTGAAATTTATTCAAAAATAAAACCACTTGAGGAGATTATATTCTCAGCCCCTGTAAGAGATTATAGAGCAAGAACAAAGGAAGCCTTACGAATGATTGGTGTTTTAAAAACTAACTTTGTTCGCCCACCACTTATTCCTATTTCATCTAAAGATAGAGAAAAGCTCAGAAAAGCGCTAAAAAATCTTGGTTATAAAAAATTAAAATAAGTGACATTATGAGAACAGATAAAATTAAATCTGAAAATAAATATGTTGTGCCTGCTGTTGAGAGATCTATTGAAATTTTAAATTTACTTGAAAAATCCGAAAAACCATTAAGCTTGAGCGAAATTTCAAAGGAACTCAATTATCCACGAAGTTCAACCTTTAGAATCCTTATTACACTTGAAAATTATGGATTTGTCGAAAGAAACCTTACCAATAATACCTTTACACTTGGATTGAGGTTATCTCAACTTGGGATTGCAAAGCTCAAAAAAATTAACCTTGGCTATGATTCATACAAATATATGGAAGAACTTGCAAAAAAGACCGGTGAAAGCGTTTATCTTGCAGTCCTACAAAATTATCGTGTTGTTTTGATCCAGCGTGTTGACTCTCCAAGCATGTGGTTTCTTGTAACGCAACTCGGATTAAGATCACCTGTTCACTGCACCGCAAGTGGTCAGGTCTTAATATCCGAGATGAGCGATGAGGAACTTTCAGAACTTGTTAAGAAGGTCGGTTTAAAAAGGTATACCGAAAAGACCATAACACGGCTTTCAGAACTTAAATTGAGGTTGAATAAGGTCAGAGAACAAGGTTTTTCAATTGTTGATAGAGAATATAACCCTGAACTTGTTGCGGTCGCTGCTCCAATAAGAAATGCGTGGGGGAAAATTATAGCTGCACTTTTAATAACTTTGCAATATAGAGGGAATAAAACTATATCAAAAGCCTATGAACTGACAAAAGACTTAAAAGAATATGCTGAGAAGATCTCAAAACAGATGGGCTACATAGGAAATAATGGAGGAAATTAACGAAATAAATCTTTATCACATTCGTGTTCCGATGTCCGAACCATTTAAAATTAGCAGTGGTGAGATTTCCATTAAGGATTCAATTATAATTGAACTAAAATTTAAATCTGGACTTGTTTCATATGGCGAGGCATCACCAATGGCTGGTTCATTTTATTCAAATGAAACACCAGAAAGTGTATGGGATGAACTTGTAAATTTTATTAGATTGATTAATAGAAAATTTGACTTTGACAACTTTGAAGAAAAAATCTCAAAAATTGTCACCCACTTTTCCCAACTTGGTCTAAGTTCCTATGCTATTGCTGGAATTGAAACAGCATTGTGGGATGCTTACTCAAAAAGATCTGGTAAACCTATTTATACTTTGCTTGGGGGAAACTATAGACAAGTTGAATCTGGACTAGCAGTTGGGATTTACGATAGCATAAATAATCTTCTAAATAATATCGAAAAATATCTTGAGTTGGGTGGATATAAAAGAATAAAAATCAAAATACAAAGGGGTTGGGATATAGAACCGATTTTAAGTGTGAGAAAAGTCTTTGGGGATATACCATTAATGGTTGATGCAAATTGTGCATACACTCGTGACGATATTGAATATCTAAAAAAGCTTGATGACTTTAATCTCATTATGATTGAGCAACCTTTATCTAAAGATGACATTGAGGGACACGCAATTTTGCAAAGCAAAATCTCAACCCCGATTTGCTTTGATGAGAGTGCTGTTTCAATCAAGAAATTAAGGAAAGCTTTTAAAATCAATGCTTGTAAGATTGTTAATATCAAAATTCAACGTGTCGGTGGAATACTAAACGCTAAGAAAATGCATGATTTCTGCAAAAAGAATAAAATATCGGTCTGGATTGGCACAATGCCAGAACTTGGGATTGGTTCAATTCAGGCACTTTCCCTTTGCATGCTTGATAATTGCAAATTCCCAACCGATGTTGAAGATTCACGGCGATGGTATTTGGATGATATTATTGAACCTATAATTGAGGTAAAAAATGGCATAGTGATTTTTAAAGAGGATGTGAATGTAAACCTTAAAAAAGTTAAAAAATACATGGTCAATAAAATAAAAGTGAAATTTAATTAATATGCCAACGCTTGAAATTAATTTTCTCGGTTATCGGGTTAAAAGTCCAATCTTTGTTGCCTCGGGGCCGGCAAGCCATGATGTTAAGCAGATTCCAATAGCGCAGGAAGTAGGAGCTGGTGGTGTTGTTTTGAAAACTGTTGTTTCTGATAAATTTGATTATATGAGGTATTGGCCAAGGCCAAGATACAAACTTATTGATTGGGATAAGAAGATGAATGGAAAATCACAATATTTCACTTTATATTCTTACGAGCAAGCATATAGTGGTTCAATCGAGGATTACTTTAACTTTGTCAAAATTTCCAAATCAATATCAGATATTATGATAATTGGGAGTGCATTTGCTGACGATATCAAAGATTGGGTTTATCTCGCAAAGGGAATTGAGGAAGCAGGAGCTGATGCAATTGAACTTGATATCTCATCTCCACATAAGCCAGGCACGATACAATTTGAGACACATTTTATACAAGCAATTAAATCAGTTGTCGAAAATGTTAAGATACCTGTTCTCGTAAAGCTTGCTCCGAGTCCTGATGTTTTACATCAAGCAAAAATGTGCAAAGAACTGGGGGCGGGCGCAGTAACACTTTGTAATAGGTTGCGCGGTCTTGAAATTGACATTGACTCTCAAAAGCCAATATTTCATGGATATTATGGGGGTGTCGGAGGACCATGGACAAAATACTATAATTTTAAATATGTATCTGAAGTTTATAATGAAGTCGAGATAACGATAAGCGCAACAAGTGGTGTTCTAAACTGGATTGATGCCCTAAAATATATAATGCTTGGTGCAACGACTGTTCAACTGCTTTCCGCAATAATTGTAAATGGATGGGAAACGATAAGCCGAATAAATGAAGGGCTTTTGAATTTTATGATTGAAAAGGATATAGAACATCTTGAAAAAGTAAGAGGTGTCGCTGCGAAAAATATTATTCAACCAGATCTTATTATCAGGTGGTCAGGAGAAAAAAAGGGTGGACCCAGAAATGTTTTCGATGATTGGTAAAAAATAAAGATTTTCTACATGGCCAAATACATAGGATTAAAACCATTTCCCCCTAATTTTCACGATAGGTTTGCACCTATTGCAAAAGTTATTGATGAAAAATGTATAGGATGTGAGAGATGTCCTAAAATTTGTTTCTTTGACGCAATAAAAATGAAGAGTAAAATAGCTGTAATAAATCAGGATAATTGTACAGGTTGTGGATTATGTTTTGAAGCTTGTCCTGTTGAAGCAATAATATGGGTTCAGGATGAATCAACGCAAACAGGACCATTTGTTCAAAGATATATGGTCAAAAAGGGGTAATTTAGATTGATTTTCAAAAATTATGCCATAAGTTTCTTTACTTTTTTCATATGTGAAAAGGTATATTGTATTTGTAAAAACACTTGACAAATATATTTGAAAGTTTTATTTTATCTGTGAATTTTTGTTTAATCTAAAAAACAACCAGGAGGTATTTATGATTCACAAAATTTTACTCCTGCCTTTCCTTATTATGTTTATTACTTCCACAATATATCCCCAGACTGGTAAAATTTCAGGGAGGGTTTACAACGAAGCAACGAACGAGCCGATTCCTGGTGCAAATGTTATACTTGAAGGAACAAGATTCGGCTCCGCTGCAGACATAAAGGGGAATTATATAATTTTGAACATCCCACCTGGGAAATATGATGTCGTTGTCTCAGCGGTTGGTTTTATTAAAACAACAGTAAGAAATGTAATTGTAAACGCTGATAAAACAACATTGCTTGACATTGCTTTAAAGGAAGAAGTAATTGGACTTCCCGAAGTTGTGGTGCAAGCTGAAAGATCGTTAATTGACGTATCGCAAACAAGCTCAAGAGCAATTATAACTTCTGATGATATCTCAGCTCTACCCATTGCAAGTTTTCAAGAAGCTTTAAAAGTATCTCCAAGCAATTATTCGGGATACATAAGGGGAGGACGAAGGTATGAAACGAAGTATATAATTGAGGGAATTGATGTAAGTGACAAATATTATGAGGCGCTTTCCGGAAATTATGGAGGCAATCTTTACACAACATATCATGGACTTAGCCTTACATTTAGGGAAAATGTAAATCTTATAGATGTTGGGGTTGGTGCAATTGAAGAGATAAATATTAACTCAGGAGCTTCAAGCGCTGAGTTATCGCAAGCAACTAGTGGCGTTGTTAGCATAACCCTTAAAGAAGGAAGAGGCAAAATTTCTGGTAAGGCATATTTTAGATATGCTTCAAAACTAAAACATAAGGGTCCAAATCTTTATTGGGGGTTATTGCCAGATGGTTCAACCGCAGCAGATAAGTACTTCGGTGAAAAAAGAAAGCTTGAGGAAAAGGGGGACCCCGCAAGCTTAGCAAAAGCAAATCTTTACTCTTGGACACCAGGTAAATATTGGTACGGAAATAAACCAACTGTTGAGTTTGGAACATCACTCGGAGGTGGCCTATTCAAAGATCTGGGTTTTTTCACAGATATAAAGTTTTATGAAACATACGGAAGATTTCCAAACGAGTTTAATAGGCAACTAAACATAACAGCTAAGTTAAATTATAATTTAACGCCCGCTATTCGGCTCACTGGAATTGGATTAGTTAATGATCAAGGATTTTACTTTGGATGGAAAAATAGAGTATTTAATGAAAACTATAAATTCTTCCTTGAGGGTGTTCCAAAATATGCAAAAGGAAGCTTTGCGATAAGTGCTAAATTAACTCATGCTCTTTCGTCGAAAACATTTTACGAGATTCAAGTTTCTTTACTAACAAGCCCAACTGAAGCTGGCTTCGTTGATAGCAATGGAGATGGAAAAGTTGAACTTAATGAGGACAAAGGTAAATTTATAAAATTTGAAACGCCAGAAGAAATAAGAAAATATATCAGCAAAACAGATAAGACAAAATTTTTCACGACCACACCGAGAAACGAATCTGAATCCGAAGCATCTTTCCCATCGTCAGGTCCCTATCCGCTTGCAAGACCTGGAGCTTACTATGAATATCAAAGATTAACTCAGTTCAATGTCAAGGGTGATATAAAAAGTCAGATAACAAATAACCACCTTGTTAGCGCTGGTTTTGATTTGAAATTTTATAAGTATACGCATCTTAGAAGATATACTGTTGTCGGGCGATTTGATGTTGAAGATTATGTTGTAAAACCATATGAAATTGGGTTTTATATCCAAGATAAAATTGAATATTCGGGCATAATTGTGAATGCTGGACTCAGGGCTGATGCATTCAACTCTGGTGCAAACGAAATTGATAACTACTTCGCACCATATACTGTTAAAACTGAGAAAATTCAATTAGGAGGGACTAATGAGTTTATTACAGTTAATAGATATATCATAAACCGAAATACACCAGTTAAAACAAAGTGGCTTATAGGACCACGGCTTGGGATTTCACACCCAATTTCAGATAGAGCATCAATGTATTACTCGTTTTCAAGGTCGATGCAAGTTCCACCATTCTCATCCCTTTACGCTGATGCTTATGCTGAAATGCATGGAACTTTACCAAGCATTTGGCTTGTTGATCAAGAGCCTTTAAAGTCAACTATTTATGAAATGGGACTTCAATACGTGATATCAAATTATTTTGGCATTGATGTAAGTGCATATTACAAAACAATAGAAAACTATGTACCGTTTGCTTATGTGATTACACCAAGACCCGGTGTAGCAATAACTTACTTTATTAGATTTAATGGGGGTTATGCTGATTCCAGAGGTATTGAACTAAATTTAAACAGTAGGGCTTTGCCATTGGGTATATTTAAGCTATCGGGTAAACTAACATATGCATATAGTTATATCAAAAGTTTTGTTCCCTCACCTGATGCACTCAGAGGTCAGAATGTAACTGGATTCTCGACTCTTGGAGGAGATAGCGCAAAATATAGTGGTAAACTCCCGTTTGAAAATGCAAAATACTTTGCAGGTTATGAAATGAATGTTGTTTCAAATCTTTCCTCAAGTTTTACTGGTTACGATAGACCTCACAGAATTAGCCTTTCACTTTTCTTTGATTTTCCATCGCCTTTCAAAGGTATACCGATTGATCTACGTCTCAGTGCGTTTACTACCGCAGCAAGCGGGTTTCTTTACCCACTTATATTAGCAGATCCAAGATCAAGAAAACTTGGTGAAGGTCCATGGAATGTGAGAACAGACATTAAACTTGAGGCAGGTTATTCAATTGGGCGGATAAGAATTTCACCATACCTTGAAATTAAAAACCTCTTTGATATCGAAAATATAATCGGCTACGATAGAACAACTGACGAGGGTCAACTACTTTGGGAGCAGAAAAAAATTCCAACGGGACCACTTGGATTAACCGTTTTTAGAGATGGAACTAGCGCCTTTGACATAGCGAGGGAAATTTATTTTGGAATCAGCATAAACTTTTAAGCAAGTAAAATAAAAGGAGGATAAAAATGAAAAGGCTTCTAATTTTAACTTCGTTAATCTCTTTAATTTTATCTACTGTTTTATCACAGCTTAAAGTTAGGGATATAGAACTTTACAAGGGTGTTAGCCCTGCTGTTCCAAATGATGTCTTTCCAGGATCAGCAGTTATGATAGCGGGTGATCTTTGGGATTCTTTTCTTCCAATAGGACAGGGGGTAGATTACCGTCAAAGAGCAAATGAACCAACTCAACTTTGGACCCTTATAAGGGTTGGAAATTTTGATAGGCAATGGTCAACGCCAACAGCGCAGTGGCCAGGTGGTTATCCAATAAGCTATTTTTGGGCTCAAGATATTATAGCAGTTGAATATAGTCCTGGAATTAATCCCCAGAAAATAAGAAGTTCAAGTGAAGATTACGCCTTTATGATTTACACTAATAAACTTGATGCTTTACATGGTAGGTCTCCTTATTTTATAGGACCAGTATGGCTAGGGCCGGATTTTACGGTAGATCAAACTGGGAGATATAGATATGCTCTCTATTACGAGTCGGGATTTCCTACAAATCTCGGGGTCTGGGTAACAGTAAGAATTCTCCAGTTCACACAAAATTGGAATAATTTTAATGATTTTATAATTGTTGGATTGACATTCAAAAACACTGGAATTCTTGATGTTAATGGAGATGGAACTCCAGAAAGGACAAACAACAAAATTAAGGCTCTTGTTGTTGGATGGTTTTCAGAGGTGATGCATAGTGCTGAAGTTGGGGTTACAGGTAGAAGAATATTTAATAGATTTGGTTCGGGAAGGAACAGTGGTTATATTGCTGATCCAGATGAAACAGGCGCTCCGTGGGCAACGCTTGTAAGTTACGCCGGTGTTAACCCAGCAAATTATGTTTCTTATCCTGATTCAAGTTCAGTTCCGAAAGGTAAAAGGGATATGGGACTAAACGCATATTCACTTGGTTGGTATACAGACGTATGGCTTGGAAGAACTGTTCTAGCTGTTAAGGCAGATTCAGTTGGACTGGCAAATTCACCTGATAAAAAGACAATTTTTGATAGTCATCCTATCGGTGAAGGGCCTGAACGGGGATGGTATCTATCTGCTGGAACAGGTCGTGGTGGAATTGGCAATACCAACGACGCTAAACTAATTCACACAATCTTAATGGGAACTTGGTATAAGGATGGGGGCAAGTCCAACAATGCAACATTGCTTGATCTCAACCCAAATCCAAATTATTTTAGTTCTGGAACAGCTGGTAATCCACTTTCATTTGTTCCAAAACCATCTGGACAGAGAGCAAAGCCAGATGGCGACAAGAAGTCAACAAATACATTTGAAAATGTGTGGGAGAGTGGGTGGACTAAAGGATACTCAGCTCAGCATAACTTTGATGGAGATGCGTTTATAGGTTGTGGGCCATTTTCACTTGATGTAGGCGAAGCAATGACAATTGTATTCGCTGAATATGCTGGATTTAGGTTGCCCGGATTATTAAGGTCATTACAAGCAGCTCGCTGGGCATATGCGAACAATTTCCAGGTTCCACCAGCTCCAGGTGCCCCAGATATAAAAGTTGAGATCACAGACGATAATAAAATTTTAATCAGATGGACTAAATCCCCAGATGAAGGTGATCAAAACTTTGGTGGCTATAAGATTTATAGAGCTAGTGCTTTCCCGAGATTTAGTTCTATCGACATTGGATTTAGAACGCTTCAAAGATACAACGAGCAAATGGAAGAAGGCGACATAAAAGAACAATATAAAGACCCGATCAACCCAAATTTTGATGCATTCGGGGCTTTGAAAGAAATGCAAGCCGGGTACTGGGGTCCTTATAAGGTGAAAAAGGTTATACCAAAGAATCAGCTTTCTCAATATATAAACCAATCTGGTGACTACTACTATGCATTTAAAGATGATGCTCTCGATGTTATACTTGGATTTTCATATTGGTATTATGTTGCATCGTATAAAAATTTGCCCGCACCTTTGACTATTAATGGTAAAACAACAAGTATTCTTGAATCAGGTAGAGTAAATGTAAATGGAGCAAGTGCTTTATGGGAAGGGACATATCCATGGGCAACCCAAAATTCGTTCTATCCAACCGACCAAAACGGACAAAAAAGAATTGGAGCGACTATAGTTGTTAAATCAAAAACTACAACCCCTCAGGAACTTATCTCTGGAGTTAGAAAAGTTGGTGTAAGACCAAACCCGTATAAAAAATCAGCATTTCACGACATCGGGACACAGCATAAGATATTGTTTTATAACCTTCCAGCAAAATGTACGATTACGATCCTTGATTTATCTGGGCAGATAATAGATAAAATTAACTTCACCGCACCGAATCCAAATGATGGAACATACATCTGGGATATGTTTTCAAAAGATGGAATTGAGGTAGCAAGTGGGCTTTATATTTATGTGGTTGAATATGAAGGTGGCAAACAAATTGGCTATTTCGCAATCTTAAGGTAAAAATAAAAAGGAGTTTAAAAATGAAAAAATTAACACTGCTATTCGTCATTTTCATTATCTTAAACTCAATATCTTTCTCACAGGTCAGAAAATCAGGAATAAACTCCCTCGCATTTTTAAAGGTTGGAGTTGGAGCTAAACAGGTTGGAATTGGTTCTGCTGCAACCACTTTAATTGGTGATCCAAATATGGTGTTTTGGAATCCAGCTGGGATTATTCTTGAAAATAATAAAGCTGCGTTTGATTTTAGCTACAACCGCTGGATAGCTGATATAGTCAATATAGCAGGTGTAATCACATATAATTTGGGTAGGACAGGAACGATTGGATTCGGGGTAATAAGTTTTGGTTTAAGTGGTATAACAGCTGATAGAGACCTTTTACCGCCAGAACTTGCATATCTTCAAATAGACAATCAAACATCTTCAACTTATAGTTTTAGAGATATAGCTGTTGTTTTTTCTTATGCACGCAAAGTCACAGATGCTCTTTCGCTTGGGGTTAACCTTAAATATCTGCATGAAAGAATTGATGATTTAAGTGCAAACGCATTCGCAATTGACATCGGGGCGAATTATAAAGTTACAAACTTTTGGAACCTTGGAGCACGACTTTCAAACCTTGGTTCAGATATAAAATATTATGAGATTTCATCACCAATTCCCCTTTTATTCTCAATTGGAACATCATTTAAATATACCTATCAAGGAATCTTTACTGGTAAATTATTCATTGATTTTGTTCAACCACAGGATTTAACTCAGCTTTTCTTCGCAGGAATTGAATTTGATGTATGGAATATGTTTTCCCTGAGAGCAGGATATAAATTTAACTACTCTGGCACCAAGGATAAGGGAGCATCATGGCGTGATCCCATTGAAACAACAATTGAAGGATTTTCAGCAGGGGTCGGAGCAAAACTTGAACTCGGGGACTACGGTGTTAGCTTTGATTATAGTTTTACACAAATGAAACTTCTTAATGATGTGCATAGAATTACAGTTGGATTTAGCTTGAAATAATTTTAATCAGTGGGATGGGACCGAAAGACTTACGGATTTTAGTCCCATCCCTATTTTTATGAAAAAGTAAAAACTTTCTTCCCAATGAATCTACCATTTTTACCCACAACAGTAGTTGGAAGTTATTCACTTCCAAAATGGCTTGAGGTTGTAAGAGAACTTCATAAACAGGGGCAAATCACAGATGAGGAGCTCGAAGAAGCCCACGATAATGCTGTGAAATCTTGCATAAAGGATCAGGAACTTGCTGGGGTCGATGTCATAACTGATGGAGAACTAAGAAGGGAAACCATGGTTTATTTTTTTTCAAAAAGAATTTACGGATTTAAAACGGATGGAAAGATGAAACCAATTGGAAATCTTGACCCATCAATTCAAATGCCTGATCCGATAATTTTTGACAAAGTTAAAAGAATTGGCAGTATTGGCGTGGCAAAACACTGGAAATTTTTGCAAGACCATACAAATAAAGAAACAAAAGTAACAATCACGGGACCTCAAATGCTTGCTAAAAGAGCAACGAACGAATTTTATAAAGATGAACATGAACTTATACAAGACCTTGCCAATATTTTAAGGGAAGAAATAATTGAAGTTGTAAATGCCGGATGCAAGTTAGTTCAAATTGATGAACCAGTATGGGTTGGGTATCCAGAAGATTTACCATGGTTAGTCGAAATTTTTAATAAAATGATAGATGGAATAAATGCAAAATTTTGTCTTCACATTTGTTATGGTAACTATCAGCTGAAGCGACTTTTTAAAGGTCAATATTCAGAGCTTTTTCCAACGTTGCTTGACGTAAATGCCGATCAGCTTAGCCTTGAGTTTGCTGTCAATAGTGACGAGCTTATCGATCTGTTTAAAAAATATGGCACTCGGGGAAAAGAAATCGTCGTTGGTGTAATTGATGTAAAGGACCCAAACGTTGAAACCCCTGAAATTGTAGCATTTAGAATACGACATGTTCTCGATGTAATCGAACCAGAAAAAATTTGGCTTTCCCCAGATTGTGGTATGAAATTTATGCCAAGAAACAGAGCTTTCTCAAAGCTTAAATCAATGGTTGAAGGCGTTAAAATTATACGTGAAGAAATAAAAATGAAATGAAAATATGAAGAATAATAAAATAACCTATCACTTTGTTTCACAATCACACTGGGATAGAGAATGGGTTCTTTCATTTGAAGAATATAGAACTATGCTCGTTGATTTCTGGGATGCACTTTTTGAATTGTTCGAGAGAAACTTTGAATTCAAACATTTTATGACCGATGGGCAAATGCAAATGGTTATGGATTACCTTGAAGTCAAACCTCAAAGTTTTGAGAGAATAAGAAAGTTGGTTGAATTAGGTAAGCTTTCAATAGGCCCGTGGTATATTCAAATTGATCAATTCCTTCCAAGTGGGGAATCGCATATAAGAAATCTTCTAACGGGTTTAAGAATTGCAAGGTCTATAGGCAAACCAATGATGGTAGGTTATATACCAGATCAATTCGGACATATAGCGCAGATGCCGCAAATCCTTAGGGGTTTTGATATTGATACTGCAGTTATATATCGCGGTTTCGGTGGGGAACCGGGACAAGAATCATCCGAATATATATGGCAAGCACCGGATGGAAGTCAAGTTTTAATGTTCCACTTACCTAAGGACGGATATAGCTTTGGTTACTTTGCAATGGATAGTGAAGATATGATTTTAAAAAGATTTGAACGGCTGAGAGAAGAAATTGATAGGAGAGCCCAGACATCACACCGACTCATTTTGAACGGTGGCGATCATCATTGGCCTGATTTTAAACTCCCTGAAACCCTGAAACTCCTTAAATTAAGGTATCCTGAATGTGAATTTATCCACTCTACATTAGAAAATTACGCAAATTGTGTGAAATCAGAGATAGACATCCAAAATCTTCCAAAACTGGATGGGGAAACAAGATTTGGACTTAAACATGCTTTTGCCGTTATTGGTGGAACAGCGTCTTCGAGAGTTTATGTTAAGCAAGAAAATTATTTCGCTCAATTAAAGCTTGAGAAGGTCCTTGAACCACTTAACGCAATGGTATTTTTACTTAAAAATAAAAATAGATCCGAACTCATAAACCTTGCCTGGCTTTATTGTCTCCAAAATCAAGATCATGATACCATAAATGGAACCGCCGTTGACAGAGTTTATAAGGAAGCGATGTTAAGATACCTTAAAATTGATGAAATTTTTAGATCACTCTCCTTACAAATTTTAAACGATCTAATCCCATATGACAGCAGATTTTATACGGATGATATACATTTGTTCGTGTTTAATTTTCTCCCATTTGAAATAAACAAACTTGTTGAGTGTGAAGTTGAATTTCATCTTCAAGATATACTTGTTGGCTTGAATCCAGACGTTAAAACATCTTCAAAATCTTCACCTGTTTCCGGCTTCAAGATTGTAGATGACGAGGGGAATGAAATAAAATATCAGATTCTAGATCGCAATGAGAAATACTCTCTTATTTGGGGTTATTATGAGTACCCGCACCAAATACTTGTTGATAATTTTAAAATATTACTCGATGCTGAAAAACTCCCGTCATTTGGATGGAAAAAATTTAACATTATAAAAACAGATTCATTCCCAAATTACAGCTCCAGTTTAAAGATTGGGTTTGATGGGAATTTATACTTCATTGAGAATGAATTTTTAAAAATCAAAGTAAATGAAAATGGCTCACTTAAAATTATTGATAAAATAAATCATATTGAGTTTGATAACCTAAATATCTTTGAAGAATCTGGCGATGTTGGGGATGAATTTAACTATTGCTTCCCAGATAAAGATGAGTTTTACTATTCAATTGATTTCAACCCAGATATTAAAATTATTGAAATCGGTCCACTAAGAGCTGGAATTCAAATTCGCTATTTAATGTCTATACCTATGCAAACACACCTTCAAGGTAGAAGTGTTGAAAAAACAGAAATGGAAATAATCTCAAATGTTTATCTTGAATATAACTCGAAAAGAGTTGACATTAAAACAAAGATAAATAACACAGCAAAAAACCATAGAGTCAGAGCTTTGTTTAGAACGAACTTAAACACGAATATAAGTTATGCTGACTCTCAGTTTTGTATAGTCAAAAGAACGCATAGAAGATATAATTGGGACGAATATCCTTATGAAAAACCGCTCAACCTTGAGGTTTTGCAAAGATTTGTTTGTATACAGCATGAAAATAAAGGCATTGCAATTTTCACTCGAGGTTTATATGAGTATGAACTTTCACTTGATAAACCAGGTCAAATTGCGATTACTCTATTAAGAGGAGTAGGACAACTTTCTGAGTCAAACCTCAAAACAAGACCAGGCGGTGACGCCGGCTGGAAAAATGAAACTCCAGATGCCCAATGCTTAGGGACATATGAATTTGAATATAGCATCTTCGTTTATAAACCTAATAATTTTGAAAATGTAAACCATCAAGCAGAAATATATCACAGTCCAAATTTTACAGTTAAAAGAAAGCAATCGCTTCAAAATTTCTCAAAATTTTCAATGCTTAACATTGAAGGTGACAATATAATTTTAAGCACATTTAAAACATCTGAAGATGGAAAGAGAATAATTTTGCGAGTTTATAATCCAACAGCTGAAAAATCAACAGCAAAGTTTAAATTGAATTTTAAACATAAGAAATTCTCACTGGCAAAATTATCTGAGGAGACAATACAATCACTTGAACCAGTAAACGATAGTTATTATTCAGTTGTTGTTCCTGCATTTAAGATACTAACATTTAAAATCGAATTGTAAACATCCAGATATCTATATAATGATAAACTTGAAAATAATCCCTGAAAATGGAACTGAAAAATTTGGCAAATTGGAATTAACATGTGACAGAAAAACTCTGTTAGATAGGTTGGGTCTTGTTGAATTTGATTTTGAAAATAAAATTAAAGAGATAATAAAAATTTCCAATTTTTCAGAAAAGAACGAAGAAACTGAGATAAATGGATATTCCGATAATTTTGACTGTAAGGTTATCTACAGGAAAGGCGCGTTTGATGATATAGAATTTTTTGAGTTAAAATATAAAATTAAAAATGTATCGCCCAATGTTTTAAAAGGGCGATTCAGGGTAATTTTCAAACTTTTAGATTGCCTTAGTCCAAGATGGCTTATTCCGGGAATTTTTTACAAAGACAATAACGCTAAACTCGCCTGCTTGAAAAAATTTCCAAAGTTTGACATTAATCCAAGGCTTGAAAACTTTATCTCTAACTGGTGGTCTTTCTCTGTAAGAAGAGCCACGATGCCCATAATTTTTTGTTGGACTAATGACTTTATGTATTCAATTTTTACACCGTTCTGCTTTTCGCATGGGAGTCCAGGATTTTTCTTTCGCTGCAATGGTAGTGAAACAGAAATCGGCTTTTTATTCCCTTATACGGAAGAACCAATTTCATATGTCTATTTCAAAAATTTCAATCCCGATCTCAAAAATTTGAATCTTAACAAGGATGAAATAGTTGAGTTTTCACTCAAAATTTTTATTAGCGAACCCGACCTTCATAACTATGACAAAATTTTAAGATGGTTTTATTATGAAATGAGAAAATCTAACTTGCCAGGTCCATGGTTCACCCTTGAAAAAGGAGCCGAATTATCAGCCTATGGGCTTTATAAATGGCACTTTGATGAGAAAAACAATGTTATTTTTGAAACCCGTGGATTTGATAATGTTCTGAGTTTAAATGTTGAAAGTAAAGATGTCAGAAGACATATGCATATATCTTGGGTCAGTGGAATTACGTATGCTTTTGCTTTAATGAAATACGGGTATATTGTAGAAAACAACGATTATATTAAAGCCGGTAAAAGTGTCATTAACAAGGTTGTAAATGAGGGGAATTCGCCCGCAGGAATTCTTTGGTCTCAATGGACTGCTGAAAATGGTTGGACTGATGGATGGAATCCCGAACCCGCACTTATACAGGCAAGGACGTTGAGTGAGGCAATTTTATTTTTGTGCAAAGCTTACTTGTTTGAGAAAAAGAAAGGATTCGAACATGAAAATTGGAAAGAATGTATATTGAAAAATTTGAAATTTGCAATTGATATTCAAAACGAAGAAGGAAACTTTGGTTCATATTATAGTTCGAGCACTGGTGAGGTAAAAATTTACGATGGATGCGCTGGACTAATGTGGATAGCAGCATTGATTGAGGCTTATAAAATCTTCAAGGAAGAAAAATTTAAGAATTCAGCTATCAAAGCTGGTTTTTATTATGCCAAATTTATAAACGATGAATTTATCTACGGAGCACCTGAAGATGCTTTTATGATTACAACGTCTGAAGATACATATAATGCTGTTATATCTTACATATCACTTTATGAAGCAACTGGAGATAAAACATGGCTTGAACTTGCGCGAAAGAGTGCTGATCTTATGATGACATTCAGATTCCCATACAACCTTGATTTCACGGAGAACACAATTTTAAATATATATAAATTTAAGACAATTGGCGGGGATATCGCTTCGCCTCTTAATCAACATTTACATAATTATGGTTTGATCTGTGTTCCTGAGATGCTTAAACTTTACAAGCTTACACAGGACAATTATTATCTTAAACGAACAATCGACAACATATGTTTTTCACTTCAATTTATAGCAAGGTTTGATGGTGATTTTAATGCTTTCAAAGGGATGATGCCAGAACAATTCTATTATGTTGATTGGCTCAGACCTGAGGGAACTGTTCTTACCCTTTCACATGCTTGGTGTCTTGGAATGGTTATTTATGCTTTTGTTTCTATTTTTGAATCTGAATTTAGAGATTTAATATTCGAGGAAACAAAAAAATTTTGCAAACATGAAAATCAATGAAACTTTTATTAAAACGGGTAAAGTTGAATTTGATGAATTTATCCCGGTAATCAAATCTTTTTTTGATGCAAATGCGGTCGATGTCTATATCGATGCAAAAAAAATCAGGGCGTTTCTTGATCCAGATGCCCCGTCTTTTTGGATCAGAACTATAGCAGATCATCTCAGAGCATCAAAATACTTTGAGGCAGATATAAAAAGTGCAGTTGAGCATTTTGCAGAAACTCAAGCTGATAATGGAAGGATCTTTGATTACTTTACTGTTTTTCCAGAAAAATTACCCTGTGAAAGGGAAAATTGGACAAAATATGTGCGTGTCCCTGTGGAAGCTGATGTTGAATTTAGATTCATAAAGGCAATTTATCAAGTGTGGCAAGCAACAGGTGATGACTTATGGGTTAAAAATTTATTGCCCAAGATGGAAAAAGCCCTCAATTATGTACTTACACATCCGTGGAGATGGGATGAAAAGCTTAAACTTGTAAAACGCGCTTATACGATTGATACTTGGGACTTTGCATATACTGCAGGAAAACATAACTGGCTTCAATTCCAAATTGATGAAAATACATTCTGGGGAATAATGCATGGAGACAATAGTGGTTACTATGAAGCTTTTATGATAATGGCATTATTTTATGAACTTTTTAAAAATAAAAAGAAGGCAGAAGAATGGAAGAAAAGAGCAATTAAATTAAAGCAAAGAATGAACAAAATCTGTTGGAACGGCAAATTTTATACGCATTTTGTGAAAATAACTCCCATTGTTATTGAAGGGGTCGATGAATCTCAGCAGCTAAGCCTTAGCAACCCAATGAATATAAATCGCGGTGTTGCAACTCACAAAATGGCCGTGTCAATAATAAATGAATATCTTGAAAGGAGAAAGAAAAGTAAAGCTTTTTCTGAGTGGTTCTCTATTGATCCACCTTTTCCAGATGGAATATTTGGAGATGAAAGAATTATTAGAGGTGCTTATTGTAATGGTGGAATTATGCCCCTTGTGGGTGGAGAACTTGCAAAAGCTGCTTTCGACCACGGATTTGAATGGTATGGGGTTGATATACTAAAAAGATATTATGAAATTGCCATTAAAACTAAAAAAAGTTATCTTTGGTATTTCCCTGACGGAACTCCTTTAAGTCAGGAAAAGATGACAAGCCCTAGGGAATCCGCAACTGATTGTTGGGGTTCAAGCGCAATGTTTTACGCTTTGATGGATGGTCTTGCTGGGGTTGAGGATAAGTTTAAACTATTAAAAAAGGTTAAACTCTCACCTAGATGGATTTCCGCTCAAGTTGATAATGCACAGGTTAGCGCAATATATAAAGCATCAGGAAAGGGAATTTACTATGAATTTAAATTTGATGGTGAAAAGATAAGACTAGATATTTCAACTCTAAATTCTTTTGAAAAACATTTTATCGATGTGAACCTTCTTCTTCCTGAAAATTCAAGAGCAAGCAAAGTAATTTTCAATGGGAAAGGAATTGAGTTTAAAAATACGAAAGTTGAAAATAGCAATTATGCTAATTTTTCAATAACGTTTAAAGATTCCGCGAAAGTTGTAATATTTTTGAAAAATAAAGCGAGGTAAATTTACGTGGGCTTTGCTAAAGAGATTGATTATATAATTCTTATGCTTTACTTTATTATAATGCTTTCAGTAGGTATATATTTCTCAAAATTTAGCAAGGGGATTCGCAATTATTTTACAGCTGGGAACAAAGTTCCGTGGTGGATTAGTGGGGTTTCACTTTACATGACCAACTTTAGCGCCTGGACATTTACAGCGGCTGCGGGTTTTATTTATCATTCATCGTGGTATGGCGTGATTTATATAAGTAGTGGGATTGTGACATATTTTCTTGGTGCATTGCTCACCGCTAAAAGATGGAGAAGAGCAAGGGTTGTTTCTCCTATTGAATATACTCAAACACGATACAATATTCAAACTCAACAACTTCTCAGTTGGGTTATATCTGCAAATTTCATTCTTTCTGCTGGGGCACAGCTGGCAGCAACTTGTAAATTTTTATCGCCGCTATTCGGGATAGACCTTGACATTCTTATAATTTCAACGGGGTTTATAATTTTGTTTTATACATTTCTTGGCGGTTTATGGGGTGTGCTCATCACAGATTTCATTCAGTTTATAATTTTAATAAGCATCACGCTTATAATTACTCCGCTAAGTTTAAAATTTGTTGGCGGGTTAAAAGGACTTCTTGAGAATGCACCACCAATAACTTTCGAACATGTTTATAACAATGTTTATTACGATTTTAACTTTCTCGTAGCGATTTATCTTATTGGAACAATCGGTATAGCAGCTGGGGCATCTCAAAGATTTTACAGCGTCCCTGATGAAAAATCCGCTTTAAAAGTTGGAATTTTTGCTTCAATTTTATCATTTGCCCAACCCTTGCTTTTTGCTATTCCTCCACTTGTGGCCAGAATTATGTGGCCGGATCTATCTCAGGTTGATTTATTTAAAAAATTCTACCAGCCGAATGACCTTGTCTACCTTGGTGTAGCTTTGAAAATACTTCCGGCTGGTCTTATTGGTTTCCTTATGTCTGCTATACTTTCAGCTACGATGAGCACGCTATCAAGCGTTTATAACTTTGTTGGCTCAATAATAACACGAGATATCTATCTTGCTTTATTTAATCCGAAAGCAGATGAAACAAAGCAATTTAAATTTGGACGAGTAACAATCTTTATTCTTGGTTTAATTGTAATTGCTGAAGCTTTACTTTATGTACATAGCGAGCTTGGAATCTTTAATATAATGGTTACATTTTTTACACTTTTTAATATGCCTGTTAACATACCACTTGCGTTGGGTCTTATTTTTAAATCTATTCCGAGATGGGGGGCATTTCTTGCTATAATCTGGGGACTTGCAGTTGGAGTTATTGCAAAATTCATAGCTGGCTGGTCAACGGGATCTCAGGTGTATATTGCTGGGCTTGTTACATTTACAATTCTTATGTTAAGTAATAAAATACGAGCTCTTTATTTAAAAAGTAAAACGATATTGGCTTTTGTATCCCTAATTGTGTCAATTCTTTTTTCACTTATCTTCTCACTTAGTCTTAAAACCGAACCATCTATTGCGATATATTCATTTATTATTATCCCATCGTTTGCCCTTGGATTTAGCCTGATTTATTTTAATAAATTCATAAAGGAAACGGAGCAAGATGATAAAGTTGTTGAAGAGTTCTTTAAGAAAATTGAAACACCCGTTAACAGCGCACAAGAAGTTTATGGGAAAAGCGGAAAGGAAATACCAGCAGCATTTCAACTTATAGGAATCATTCTAATTATAATCGGTGTTTTTATACCATTTCTTTCATTTATAGCTCATACCGAGAAAGATGTTTATATTTTTATAAGTATAGCGTCTGTCTATATCATACTTGGTGCTCTAATGATCCTCTTCGAAAGAAAAAATAAAATGGGCAAGGAAAATTAAAAATAAAAAGACAAATCCAATGAACTTAAGAGACGCTTTCAAAAAGATTAAAATAATCAAACATATTAAAAACTGTGCTGAAGTTGTCAAAACTGTTTCATCAGAGTTGTCCGTCTATACTGATGGTTCACTGGTTGTTAGTGTGGAAAAAATGGGTGAACCAATTTACGAAAATGGCATCTTTTATGTCTGCGTTGCAGATGAACTAAATTATGAAGGTAGAGATGAAGCTAAGGTTAAATATGATGATAACTTTGTTTATTTTAGGATTAACGAACTCGGTTCTGGAATTCTTTACGCTTCAAAACCCTACTTTCTTTATTCATTCTTTTCTTATTTAATTGAAGATTGTAGAAATGAAAATTTTGAAGAATGGAGGGAAGGTAAATTTCTATCTACTGCATTTAAATGGATAAGAAGTGTGAATGATTTTTTCCTCACACAACAAGGAAGGATTCAGCGAAATTTAAATAAAGAAAGTTATATTCGTGGGCTTGCAAAACTTGGCTTTACTCATGTCGAGGTAAATGGCTTGGGATTTCCGATGGGAATTGAAACCGGAACTAGAGGTGAAGTTTATCCAATGTTTTATACTTATCTCCCAGCACTTGATCAGTTCGTATATAGTGAATTAAACCGTGGAATTTATCCATTTTATTATTTGAGCATAAATCTTGCATATTTAAAGAAAAATGCAAAACTCGCAATCAAATACGGACTTTCCCCAGGTCTTCTTTGCTTTGAACCTCGTTCTGTTCCAGAGGAATTTTTTGCAAGATACCCGATGTTAAGAGGTGCACGCGTTGATCATCCGTTTAGAAGTTTCAAACCAAGATTTAACTTAACAATAGCGCATCCTAAAGTGCTTGAACATTATGCAGAGATGCTCAAAAAACTACTTCAAGAAATCCCACAACTTGAATTCCTATCAATCTGGACAAATGATAGCGGTGCGGGTTTTGAACACACAAAATCACTTTATGTTGGAAGAAACGGCGGAGCTTATCTCATACGAGAATGGAAAAGCGATGAGGAAATAGCAAGAATAGCAGGTCAAAATGTTCTCAGGTTTCTTAAAACTTTACGAGACGCTGCTTCGGAGGTTAATCCTAAATTTAGAATAATAACGCGACTTGAATCCTTCTATGGCGAATATGATACGATTTGGAAGGGACTTGAAAATAGAATTGAAGTTGAGACAAATTCACTTCTTGGTATCGGCTGGCAAGTTCCCTATTCACATCCAAAATATCCAGAAATAAAGGAAGTTGGCGGAACACCGTATCAGAATTATATGGATTCAAAGGAAAAGGAATTGTTAAACGAGCTTAAATCAAGAAACTCAAATGCTCATTTTTTCTTCGTTTGCGGACCTTATTCATTTTTTGACCCATTGATAGGGATACCTTACCCATGGCTTACATATCAAAAATTAATCTCAATGAAAAGAATTGGGATTGAATATATAGCTCATATGGGTGGAATAAACCCACCTGAGCTCGCACCCTATAATATCAATCAGGAAATCATAAGAATTTTTCAATATAATCCGGGTATGGACATAGATAAAGAAATTGAAAGGATAGCTACATCCTGGACAAAGGATAAATGGAAATTGCTTATTGAGGCTTGGAAGCTCGCCGAAAAATCAATTATTGCATATCCAATACCCGTTCATCTTTATTCAACCTTCGGATTTACTTGGCTTAGGATATGGGTTAGACCACTTGTTCCAAATATTGAAGCAATTCCGGAAGTTGAAAGAAGATATTATGAAGAATTCATGTGCTCACCCCCTCAGAATTTAAACAATGTTGATCTTATGCGAGATGTTTTATTTGAATTAACAGACAGAAAAAGATGTGAACTGGCGGTGGAGAGAATGGATAAATTCCTTTTCCCACCCCTTGAAGAAGCGATAAAAATTCTAAATGATGGGATTAAAGATCTTTCTAATAATTCACAAGAAAGAAAAGTTTTATGGGATCAATTTGTCAGATTAAGAGCTTTGAAATGTTGGTTTAAAACGATGAGAAATGTCTCCGCATGGATCGCTGGGGTTCATGGCTATCTCGAAGTTAAATCAGAAAGAGAAAAATATAAAAGCATGGTTAAAGAATTGATGGAAGTCGAAATCCAAAATGCAACAGAATTACTTGATCTGTGGGAAAATAGCAATGGAGTTGAATTTATGGCGGTGACAGAAATGGGTGAAACACCATTAATTCATGGCGAAAACTTTGCTGATCTTCTGCGAAAGAAAATTGAATTGATGAAAAAACATATAAACGATGAACCATACATAGATCCCGACTATATGTGGAAAAGGTCTGTAATGATGCTGTGATCTGAAAACAAAAATATATAAAAATGATACAAATTGGCATCGTCTCTGATGAAATATCGCTTGATATAAAAGAATCCATTGAAATTGGGCTTAAACTTGGGATAAAAAATTATGAACTTAGGTGTATCGGAGGATATGAAAAAAGGGTCCCCTATGTTGACAGTAAAGATATAGATTTTATCTTAAAAAATGTTGAAAGCGGGAAAATTAATATAACCGCTTTGTCGCCAGGGATTTTTAAAATAAGACCATCGGAACATGAAAAGGTAAAATTTGAACTTGAAACTGTTCTCCCGGATACCTTCAAACTTGCTCGTAAGCTTAGTGTGAATAAGATAATCATTTTTGGGTTTATTAAAGATCAAAGACCTGATGATAGTGTAGTTGAAATTATTAAAATCGCATCATCCTACGCCCAAAGTGAAAATTTTATACTTGCGATTGAAAATGAGCCAGGATTTTACTGCGATACAGGGGAAAATACATCAAAGATTATAAAATCAATAGGTGCAAAAAATCTCGGTGCAAACTGGGATCCCGCAAATGCTATAGGTGCCGGGGAGTTCGCTTATCCATCAGGATATAAATTTATAAAAAATTACATTTTTAACCTTCACATTAAAGATGCTGTGAATCACCCAGAATTTAAATGTACCCTTATTGGGGATGGTGCTATGAACTGGTTTGGGCAACTTAAAGCAATATTTCAAGACGGAATTATCAATAAAATTGACATCACGCTTGAAACCCACCATCACCCACTCATCGAATCAACAATCGAAAATCTTAAACGTTTAAACCTTATTATAAAATCAATTAATGAATTAACACAACTATGAAGAAAGAAAAAATTAATGTTGCTCTTGTGGGGCTTGGTGGTCACGGCGTAACGATAAGAAACGCAATTAAAATGTGCACAAAGTTAAATGTCACAGCATGTTATGACATTAATAAAGAACTCATAGATGAGACAAAAGCAGAATTTAATTGTGATGGTTTTTTAAACTACGAGGAACTCCTTGAAAAGTCAATTTCGAATGCTGTCATAATCTCTACTCCGAACTTTTTACATTTTGAGCAGGCTTGGAAGGCACTTCAGTTTGGTAAAGATGTTTTCGTTGAAAAACCAATCACTGTAAAAGTTGAGGAAGCCGAAAAAATCCTAAAACTCGCTCAAGAAAAAAATTTGATTGTCCAAGTTGGACATAATACGCGAAAAAGAAAAGTTTTTAGAAAAGCAAAAGAAATAATTGAGACGGGTCTTATTGGTAAAATTATATTTGTTGAATCAAACATATCAATGTCAACAGGACTTGCTGAATTTCCCGAATGGAAAAAAAATAAAGACAAATGCCCCCTCCTCCCAATGACACAGCTTGGAATTCACTTCATTGATACACTTATCTACCTATTTGGCGATATTAAAGAAGTTTCATCTTTTGCAAGGAATGCTTACCTCGATGTTGAGGATTCGGTGGTTACGCTTCTAAAGTTTTCAAATGGCATAATCGGAACATTATCTTCCTCATATGTTGCTCCGAATGTTTATGAAATGAAAATTTATGGGACTGAAGGAGTAATTAAATGTTATTTAAATAAAATTGAGGTTCAAAAAACAACGGAGATAAATCCAAATGTTTACCTCTTTGATGAGGATATTGAAAGCTATGTTGAGGAATTGTGTGAGTTCGCTGAATGCATTATAAATAGAATAAAACCAGAAGTTGATGCAGAAATCGGGTTAAAAAATTTGAAAGTTGTTGAAGCTATAATTGAATCATATATAACCAAAAAAGCGGTGAAGGTATGATTTTCCTGATAATTATCATTGCTTTTTCATTTGTAAATGATATTACGGTAGCAAATTTTAAACATAAAGACTATCTAAGCGAGTTTGAACTAAGAAGGAACGCAATAATTTCTTTTTATTCTGATTCATTCAATCTTTCACAGTATAAGCCCGATTTATTCATTTTGACCTTGAAGCTTAAATTTAAAAAAGATTTTGAAAACTCGCTTAAGTGGCTTGATTCTTTGATTGAGAACCCTGAAGTTGGTGATATGTTCTTTGCTTACCACCTAATTGGACTTTACAAACATAGCAAGGAGAATTTACCCCAAGAATACCGAAACAAAATTAAAGATACTTTTAAAAGAAGAACAATTTACCGTGGGGATACAGAAAATCACTGGCTCATGTACTACATCGCTTGGTATCTTATATCACAGGAATGGAAAAATGAAATATGGTCAAATTTAAAAACATCAGATGAAAACCTTCGTGAAGCGGAGGAATATATAAATTTCTGGATAGATAAAACCGTAACCTTTGGTCAAATGGAATTTGACTCCCCAACATACATAATAACCTATGTTCCTCCCCTTTGTTTGCTTTATGACTTTTCCGAAGACACCCTTATGAAAACAAAAGCACAGATGATGATTGAATATATCCTTTCAGATTATGCGGTTGAGTACCTTTCTGGCTGCTACTGTGGTGGGCATAGTAGGGATTATCCAGAACTTGCGATAAATCCACGACATTCGCAATCCCAACCC
This sequence comes from Candidatus Kryptoniota bacterium, assembly GCA_938074445.1. Taxonomy (GTDB): domain Bacteria; phylum Bacteroidota; class Ignavibacteria; order Kryptoniales; family Kryptoniaceae; genus Kryptonium. Next base: position 101,396 of record CALJEK010000008.1, read on the forward strand.
CTTGGATATCTTTATTTTGGCGAGACTAACTTTAATCCGCATGTTAAAGGAGCGACGAATATAATCTTTTGCGCACTTAGCAAATTCCGTCTTCCAGATATAATTTATCATATAGCCACAGATAGAGAATCCCCATACGAACACAGGGAGAGAAAAAGAGTTAGAAATATTATTAGATTTGGCAGGGAGAGAAACCCGCCTGTTTACAAATACACATATATTACACAAGACTATTGTATTGGGAGCTTGCAAGGTGGAATACTTCAACCTATACAACAACATAGTTGGGATATAACGTTTTCTGATTCCAGTGATTATAACACGGTCTTCTCAGTTCATCCTTATTTTTCGGAAATTGAACTTGCAATGTTTTTCCCAGAAGAAATGAAAATTTTACCCGAACTTGTTGATAGAGCTCATAAAGTTTATAAAAATCCGAACAAATGGTCATCTTCATCACCATATGAAAGATTGTTTCAATATAAGGGAACATTAATTGTGATGTATGATTTCACATTGATGAAATCCTGGGAAAGGTATTCTCACATAAATATATTTATTCCAAGGATGCTTGAACATTTTGAGATAGATACACTTAAGTGGATAATCGGGAAAAGAGGAAATGGATATTTTGGGATAAGAATTTTTGGAGGGAAATTAAGTTTAATGATTGATAGTATAAGTTATAATCTTAGGGTATATGGAGATAGGATTTGTTTGATAGTTGAGTCTGGAGGCAAAGTTGACTTTGGGAATTTTGATTTTTTCAGGTCAAGCTTGAGAGATTGTATTTCCGAGTTCGATTCTGTTAACTTTATTGCAAGACATAGGAGTTTAAGGGGCTTTGAGATGCTGTTTAAATATCCTGAAGGTAGATTTTTAAACGGTAAAAAATACGAGCTGAATTGGAATTTATTTGATGGTCCCTATTTAAACTCTGAAGTTGGAAGTAAAGTTTTAAAAATCTCATGGCAAGGTAAGGAAAGAATACTTGATTTCAACAAATTTGAAATTTTTGAGAAATAAAAATTGTTATATATATGTTTGTTTTGAAACTAACTTTGCTAATTCTCTTAGCTTTCAATTTTTCAGCCAACCAGTATCACCCAAGCAGAAAGATCTATGCTGTTGTTTTAGTAAATAGAAAACTTGTCGTAGGTGCTAAAAATCCAACCTCGGGGCTTTTCATCTCTAAGGACGCTGGAAAAACTTGGGAACATATAGGATGGCCAAACATAAAAGCGAATTCAATTGCAATTGAACCTGATTCAAAAGGCAAGATTATATATCTTGCAGCGGGCAATGGGGTTCTTAAATCAAATGATTCAGGCAAAACATGGAAAGTAATAACCGACTGGAGAATTACTGAGGTTCTTAAAGTTCTTATTAATCCAGAAAATAAAAATAAAGTTTTTATAGCGACACCTTACGGAGTTTTCAAGTCTATTGATTCCGGTTTGACCTGGGAAGAAAAAAACATTGGAATAAGGCCAGAAGAAACGGGCACGACATCTTCAACATTTGTTAGTTCAATTTTAATTGACAGAAAAAATAAAAAGAGAATTCTAATCGGAACCGAAAATGGAATTTATGAAAGTCTAAACGAAGGGGAACAATGGAAAGTTCTTGGGCTGATCGGTGTCGGAATAAGAACAATTGTTCAAAGTCCTCATAATTTAAACTTTATCCTTGCTGGAACTGAGAATGACGGAATTTTTAAATCAAATGATGGTGGCAAAACGTGGGAAAAAGCTAACGTTGGTTTAAAAAAACTAACAATTTATGCCATTGCGTTTGACCCGAGAAATTCAAAAATCATTTATGCTGGTGGTTACGAAACCGGTATTTGTCGTTCAGATGATGAGGGAAAATCTTGGGTTTGCTCAGCAGAGGGGCTTGATGGATTTAACTCAATTCACTCAATCGCAGTTCATCCAGAAGACTCAAATTTTATTGTTGCTGGAACAGTTGACGGTGGTGTTTATATAAGTAGGGATGGCGGAAAAACGTGGAATTTTTCAGGTCTTGAAGGGGCAACGGTATGGACAGTGACAATAGAGTAAGTAAACTTATAAAAAAAATACGAAAAAGATTTTGTCAATTTTAAAGAATCTAAAGAATAGGTTATTTAAATGTAAATTTTGGGGCAATAAAGATTATGACCTGAAATTATTTGCGTGACCTTATCTGAACCCCGAAGCGATGATAGTTGTTATTTCTCCCAAGGATGAAGAACAAATACTTGATATAAAAACTAATATAACTGAAAAATGAAAAGGAAAAATTTTATTATCTCACTTTTTTCAATTTTTCTTAATCCATTAATTTCGATTAGCCAACGATCTGCAGGAAAAGATTCGACATTTAGTTCAACTGCTCCACCAGAAGATTTCTTTATTAATGCCGAGAGAAAACCATTTGAAATGTTTGAAACGCAAAAATTGCATTTAGACTATATCACTACACTTCCGGAGGTTGAATATTTTTTGCTTGGGAATGGTGAAATTATAGCTGCAATTCAATTTTCTTTATATGAAAATGCTAATACTACTTTCAATAGATTATCAGTGACGTTTTGTGGTTTAACCTTTTGGGATGCGGAAAGATTCGTTAGAAAATGGAGTACATTCCTTTATCACCCTGAAAGAGGCTTTGCGAACACTGGGTTAATTGTACAATTCAACGAAGAATTTTTCACACTCATGAGGGAAAATTTCAAATCTATCAGCTACGAGCGCAATGAAATAATTCCAACTGTCTTACTTTGCTGGGCGGTGGATAGCAAGTTTGAAGTTGAGGAAAGATTTTTTCTCCTTTTGAGTGGTAAACATTTATTTAGAAAAATAAAAATTAAAAACAAAACAGAACACCGCGCTTCGTTAGCGCTTCGCCTTCAATTATATCCGAACTTTGGTCTGTTTGACGAAATTTATACTGATGAAAAAAGCAAATCTGTAATTGCGAAGGGATGGAATGTTATTAAATTATCCTGCATTCCTGAAAAAGGTGTTAAAATCAGAACATTGGGTAGATACGATATTTGGGTTGAAATAGAAACATTGAATTCATTCTCCGAAAAGGAAATTATATTTGTTTATTCAATTGATAATCAAGTCAAAGGTGACCTGGTCAAAATTGTGAATTCTAAATTTTCTACATTGATGGCTAAATCAAGAAATTACTGGCAGAATAAAACACAATTTAAAACCGATAGCGAACTTTTGAATCATCTATTTTTAGTTTCAAGAAATAATTTGAAAGCAACTATATCAAAAAGTGGGAAAAGGGATTCGGGAATATGGCAATATAATATGGAGTGGGTGCGTGATGATTCAATGTTTTTAATTGGATTGATAATGTGTGGTTTTATTGATGAGGTAAAAACAATGCTTGAAAAATTACTTGGCAAATTCGTCGGGCCCGAGGGTCAAACTATTGAATCAAGCAGATGGTTTGGATATGAACTCACTGAACTTGACCAAAATGGTCAATTGCTCTATGCCTTATGGACTTATATATGTTGGACTGCTGATTTTAGCTTTGTCAAAAGATACTGGGACAAAGTAAAACTCGTTGCTGAATTCCCAATCAAGGACGTCTTTCGTGACAAGACAAACAAACTTTTGAAAAATAAAAGAGAATTTTGGGAAAGAACAGATGCATTCGGGGTAGAAGAGGGGTACGAGCTTGCATATCAGTTTTGGGTTTCACTTGGACTTGAGAAAGCTGGGGAGCTCGCAAATAAAATTGGGGAATTTAAAACTGCCGAAAAATGGTTAAGCATATCCGAAGAGATTAAAAACTCAATGTTAAATCATCCTAAATTTAGGCTAATTGAAGATAATCATCTAATCAAAAGGAGGAAAACCACAGGGGAATGGCAGAGATATTTAATACCTTCTAACAGGAAACGTATGCCATACGGTTCACCCATTGCTATTGAAGAAAAACCTTCTGCCGAGCCAGATACATCTGAAGTTTTACCTATTGTTTATGGTTTTATTGAAGGCAAAAGTGAGCTAGCTATGAATACACTTAATTGGGTTGAAAAATTATGGAATCAAAGATGGGGATATGGCGGATATGAAAGATATGACAGTTCAAGTGAACCTGAACCCCCAGGCCCATGGCCACTTGCCTCGCTTTTTGTTGCAAGGGCAAACTATGAAGCGGGAAACTATGATAAGGTGTGGAAAGTTTTGAACTGGCTTTATAACATAAATGGGGGGAAGTCGGGCTCTTGGTTTGAGTATTACCCAGTTGAGCAATTAACACCACCTCTTCCGCCCATTGGTTTTGTTGGCTGGACATGGGCTGAGATAATTTCTTTATTCATTCATCATATTCTTGGCTTTAGACCCGGGATTGAAAAATTGGAAATAAAACCTAAACTTTTGCCCGATGTTAACTTTGCTGAATGTATTATAAATGTTAGGGATATGAACATTTATCTTTTAGTTGAAAGAGGTGAAAAAAATCGAGTGTTTGTAAATGGTAAGCCAATTAAAATTATTGATGGGGGGATAATAATTCCATATTCCAAAGGCAAAACAAAAATAAATTTCGAGATTTTATGAGGTTTTTTAATTTCAAAAAAATTGATGATTTAAAATTTGAGGTTAAACGGCTTAATCTTGATGATGTAATAAAATTTGAGGAGAAATTAAGCAAGGTTTTTGAACCACTTAAGTTTGAAGAGTTGAAGATAGGGAATAGATTTGCAATTCACCCAATGGAAGGATGTGATGGTACACTTGATGGTAAGCCAGGAGAATTAACATTTAGAAGATGGGAAAGATTTGGTGCAGGGGGAGCTAAACTTATCTGGGGTGAGGCAACTGCGGTGGTTGAAGAAGGTAGAGCAAACCCAAGACAACTTCTTCTAAATGAAAAGAATTTGAAATACTTTGCCGAACTTGTAAGAAGAACAAGGGAAGCACATAAAAAAATATGGGGTGATGATTCTGACCTTATCATAGGAATTCAGTTAACACATTCAGGCAGATGGAGCCATCAAAAACCATTTATTGCGTTTCATAACCCTGTTGTTGATAAATTAACATTTATAGATAAAAAAGCAAAAATTACAATAGACTCTGGATATCCCATAGTATCTGACGATTATATTGAGAAACTTGAAGATCAATTTGTTAAATGCGCAAAACTTGCTTATGAATCTGGATTCCAATTTGTTGACATAAAGCAATGTCATACTTATCTTCTAAATGAACTGCTTGCTGCTAAAACAAGAAAAGGTAAATATGGCGGTGATTTTTCAAATAGGACAAGGTTTATAAAAAATGTAATCGGAAAAATAAAATCGGAGATTGGAGATAGGATAAAAATAGCATCAAGGATAAATGTATTTGATTGTGTCCCCTTTATCAAAGATGCGATGGGCGTTGGAAAGCCTATGGAATACCCAATTCCATATGTTTATGCTTTCGGGGTTAATGAAGAAAATCCACTTGAACCTGATTTAACTGAGCCGATAAAACTTGTTAAACTTTTATATTCGCTTGGAGTTAAGTTATTTAATATATCAATGGGAAGTCCATATTATAATCCGCATATTGGAAGACCTTATGAGACACCCCCATGGGATGGATATATCCAGCCTGAACACCCACTTATTGGCGTTGCGCGACATTTTAAGTTAACAGCCGAAATTAAAGAAAACCTTGAAGAAGATGCTATCGTTATTGGCGCTGGTTACAGCTACCTTAGACAATTTTTCATTTACGCGGGTGAGGCGAATTTAAGAGAATGTAAAGCTTCAATGATCGGACTTGGAAGAGGCGCTCTCGCCTATCCAGATTTTGTCATTGATCTTGAGAAAAACGGAATACTTAATCCATCTAAGATATGTATCACCATAAGCCATTGTACAAATCTTATGCGTTCAAAGCATAATGAACTCGGACAGTTCCCAACGGGATGTGTTCCAAGAGATATTATCTATGCTAAAATTTTTAAGGAAGCGAAAGTTAAAAAATAAATTCGCTATAATCTCTGTAATCATTGGGGTAGATTTTAACTCTTTTAATTTCACAATCATTAATTGATTAATACTTTTTGTTCTCATAGGTATAAATGTTAAAGATTTAATGTATACGCGTTTTGCTTTTTTGCTTTATCACTATTTAAATATTTTGTGCTTGCGTCAACTCATTTTTCACCTTTAATGTAATCTTTCTGGCTTTTAAGCAAGATTTATTCTTGCTCTCATTCGGATCACATTAGGCTATATTTTAATGAGAAAATCCACTAAAAATATAGAGTCTGAAAATGGAAATTAAGGTACATATATCAGGGCGCTTGTAGATTCAAGAAAGTTTATTAAATTTTATGCGATTTATTTACAGAAGGGAAAGCAGATTAAATCCAAATCCATAAAACCGCCGAAAGTTTGATAATTTTCCTTAAAATTTTTATCTTTTAAAGCAGTTTAAATTTAACCAAGAAAGTAATGCGTCTTAAAGATAAAGTTGCAATCATAACAGGTGCATCACGCGGGCTCGGAAAAGCAATAGCTGAATCCTTCGCTCGTGAGGGTGCCATGATCGCAATATGCTCAAGAACAAATGAAATCTTCACAGTCGCCGACCAAATTAAAACATCCTGCTTAAGTTGTTACGCCGGAAAAATTGATGTCGGAAATTATAGTGAAGTCAAAGAATTTGTTGAAGCAGTTTATAAAAGGTTCGGAAAAATAGATATACTCGTAAACAACGCAGCGATACTCGGGGAAAGAACCGACATCGCCGATTACCCAATTGAAGTATGGGAAAAGGTGATTAATACTAACTTAAACGGTGTTTTTTACTTTACACATGAGGTAGTCAAATATATGATGACTCAGGGAAATGGGAGCATAATTATGGTAAGTTCAAGCGTCGGGCGAAGGGGAAGAGCAAAATGGGGAGCTTATGCGGTGTCAAAATTTGGAGTTGAAGGACTTGTCCAAGTCCTCGCTGATGAACTAAAAGACACCAGAATAAGGGTCAACTCTGTGAACCCAGGTCCACTTGCCACAAAGATGAGAAAACAGGCTTACCCAAATGAAGACCAATCAAAACTTAAAAAGCCAGAAGAGATCGTAGATGTCTTTATATATTTAGCTTCCGACGAATCCGTCGGGATTACGGGGATGCAATTTGACGCACAAGATTTCAAACTAAGTGAGATAAAGAAATGAACAGAAAACTGTTTCTCCTTCTAACCAGCCTTTTATTTCTTTCGTGCTTTTATCTAAGGTCAACATCACCTCAAATTGATGAAAAAGATTTATTTAAGCATTTAAAATATATAGCCTCGGATGAACTTGAAGGGAGAAGAGCGGGAACAAAAGGAGCTGAACTCGCCAGCCACTATATAGCAAATCATTTTAAAAAATTTGGATTAAAACCCGCTGGGGATAACGGAACCTACTTTCAACGCTTCGATTTCATAAGCGATGTCAAAATGGGCGATTCAAACTTAGTAGTTTTCAAAATAAATGACAAAGAAATTAAATTAAATTTTAAATCTGACTTTGCACCACTTTCATTTAGCGAATCTGGAAAAGTTAAGAGCGAAGTGATCTTCGCCGGTTATGGTATAACTGCCTCTGAACAAAACTACGATGATTACGAGGGAATTGACATACGGGGAAAGACGGTAATAATTTTAAAAGGAACGCCAGATGGTTATAAAGCACATTCACCGTTTGAAAAGTATCTATCGCTTAGATACAAAATAAGCAATGCCCAATCAAGAGGGGCATCCGCTGTTATCTTTGTTGACCCATTTTCTGAAAAATTTGAAAAATTCACATATGATTACTCCGCGGGAAAGGCAGGTATTTTAGCCATTGAAGTGAAAAACAGCGTAATAAATAAATTATTTAAAGACTGCGGATATGAGTTCAATCTTAACGACATCGTGAAGAAAATTTACGATTCTATGAAACCAAATTCGTTTGCTATAAAAGGTTTAAGCGCTGAAATTCAAACCGACGTTCGCTATATCAAATCAAAGGTTGCCAATGTCATCGGTTATATTGAGGGTTCAAACCATGAATTAAAAAATGAATATATCATAATTGGTGCGCATTATGATCATCTCGGATGGGGCGGGCAAGGTTCACTTATCCCAGACACTGTCGCAATTCATAATGGCGCTGATGATAACGGCTCCGGGACCGTTGGCTTGCTTGAACTTGCAGAATATTTTTCGCATAACAGGAAAAAACTTAACAGAACTTTGGTTTTTATAGCCTTTACAGCTGAAGAAGAGGGAACAATTGGATCGGGATATTATGTAAAAAATCCAGTTTTCCCGCTTGAAAATACAATTGCTATGATAAACATGGATATGATCGGGAGAATGAAAGAAAATAAGTTGACAATATACGGCGTCGGAACAAGTCCTGTGTGGAATGAGATAATCGAAAAGTTGAACTCAGAATTTAAATTTGAACTAAACCTCGTAAAAGATGGATATGGTCCAAGCGACCACGCCCAATTTTATTCAAAAAATATCCCAGTGCTTCATTTCTTCACGGGAATACACAGCGATTATCATAAGCCAAGCGATGACTATGACAAAATAAATTACCAAGGGCAAAAAAAGATTCTTGATTTTATTGCGAGTTTGACTCTTGAACTTGACAAATCTAAGGAAAAACCACAGTTTGTTAAAGTGGAAACACCCCAAAGAAGCGCGCGCGGTTTCAGAGTAACGCTTGGAGTCGTTCCCGATTATTCCGAAGAAGTTCAAGGAATGAAGGTTGGAGATGTTCGCCCAGGAACCCCAGCCGAGAAAGCAGGGATTAAACCCGGGGATGTGATTATAAAACTTGGTGAAAGAGAAATTAAAAATATCTACGACTACACTTATGCGCTTGGCGATTTCAACCCCGGCGACGAAGTTGAAATCGTTGTTTTAAGAGGGGGAGAGAAGCTAAGTTTTAAGGTAAAATTTGACGAGAGAAAATAAAATCAAACTGAGGAGGAAGATGAACCCAGAAATGAAAAAGAAAGCTTTGAGGATGATAACTTACGGTCTTTATATTTTGACTTCAAAATCTGGAGATAGATATTCCGCAGGGACTGTTAATTGGTTAAGTCAATCTTCATTCGAACCACCACTCGTTATGGTAGGAATTAAGCGAGATTCTGGATTACATAACACAATTTCGGAAAGTGGTGTTTTTGCGGTCAATATACTTGCATCAGATCAAAAGGAGATCGCTTCAGCATTTTTTAAGCCCACAACTGTAGAAAATGATAGAATAAACGGTTATAAATTTGAACAGGGTGAAACAGGGGCTCCAATTCTTGTTGATCTGCCAGCGTTCTTCGAGTGCAAGGTCGTCGATAGAATTGAAAGGGGGGATCATACGATTTTCGTCGGAGAGGTTATCAACGCTGGAGTTAAAAAAGAAGCAAAACCACTTGTTATGTGGGATACTGGCTGGTTTTACGGAGGTTAAAAACAAAATGGAGGTGCTGTCATGAAAACAGCAGGCGATATAATTAAAGGTAAACCAATTTATTTTGTAGAGAGTGGCTCTTCAGTTCTCGATGCTGCAAGACTTATGGCTGAAAAAAACATCGGCGCGGTGTTTGTACTTTCAAAAGATAGAAAATTGCTCGGAATTTTCTCGGAACGAGATCTATTGAGAAGAGTTATAGCAAAAGGACTGAATCCAGCTGATGTAAAAGTAGACGATGTTATGACTCACGAAGTTATGATTGCCGTTGAAGATGAATCCTATGAGGAATGCCTTGCGAAAATGAAAAAAGCGCAAATTAGGCATCTTCCCGTCGTCGATAGAAACAATAACTTGCTGGGTATGCTTTCGCTTCGCGACCTTATGGATGTCTCGCTTGATGAGAAAACAGAAAAAATTGAACTTTTGCACAGCTACATCTATTATAGACCGCCATTTGAAGAAAACAAATAAAAACAAAATGGGGAGAAAATTTGCCTGTAGTTAAGTTTGAGCGCGAAGGCAGAAGCATTGAGGTTCCAAAAGGTGCAAATCTAAGAAAATCCGCTCTAAAAGCAGGGATAAATGTTTATAAGGGTATAAATCAAATTCTCAACTGTCAAGGACATGGGCTTTGTGGAACTTGTAGGGTTGAGATAATTCAGGGCGATAAAAATGTTAACTCTAAAACACCAATCGAGGAATGGGTTTTAAGAGGGAAATTTCTAATTGCCCGCAAAGTTAAACCTAACCTTCGCCTCTCATGTAAAGTTAAAGTCGAAGATGACATAATTGTTTTAACGATGCCAGATTATGAAATCGACAAAGAAGAAACTATGGAAAGAGTTAAAATTTTTGCGGTGGCGACATTTTTTGGTTTGCTTTTCCTCGCAGGACTTGCATTTATAGTTTTGGATTTCATAGGCAAACTTTAAATACATCGGGAGACCCGTAAAAATGAAAATTTTACTCACCGGTGGAAGTGGCTTCCTCGGATGGAACTTTTGCAAAACATTAAGATTCAAACACGACATAACTGCTCTTTATCTAAGCCACGAGTTATTTCTCGAAAATTGCAAATTTTATAAGGTTGATATCAGAAACCGACAAGATGTTTTTAACATTGTTAAACAAATCCAGCCCGAGGTGATCGTTCACACAGCAGCCATCACAAATGTTCAACTTTGCGATAAAGACCGAGATCTCGCCTATTCTGTAAATGTCGAGGGGACAAGAAATTTAATCGAGGCAAGTTCAGAGGTAAAAGCGAAATTTATTTACATTTCAACCGACCTTGTTTACAGCGGGGATGGAAGTTTCTTTACGGAGGACGCCGAGCCAGAACCCAAAAGTTATTATGCCCAAACAAAACTTGAAGCAGAAGGAATAGTTAAATCATACGATAATTACATAATTCTTCGCCTTGCCCTGATGTATGGGTGGGGCAATGTTTTCACAAATTCGTTTTCAGATTGGCTCCATACTGAATTGAGGGCGAAAAGAAAGGTGAAAGTTTTTGTGGATCAATTTAGAACGCCGATCTATGCTGTCGATGCAGTTATGGCGATCGACGAATTAATCTCAAAAGATGTAAAAAACGAAATATTCAATCTCGGTGGCTCTGAGAGAATATCAAGATATAACTTCGCCTTAAAGTTCGCCGATGTTTTTGGGTATTCGCAAGACTTGATTGTCCCGGTGCCGATGGATTCCGTCAAGACTTATTTGGCTGGTGCAAAAGATTGCTCGCTTAACACAAGCAAAATTCAAACCGTGTTAAGTTTCAAACTTAAAAATGTAGACGAAGGTTTAAATGCGATGAAGCGAAGTTAAACTTTCACTTCAATAAAAAAGTTAAAAAAACGCTATGACCTCTTTAAACAATAGCGTGGTTATTATAACGGGAGCATCAAGCGGGATAGGAAAAGAGACAGCGAAAGTTTTCGCTAAGTCAGATTGTAAAGTCGTGCTCGCGTCGCGAAACCTTGATAATTTGAAAAAAGTTGAAGAAGAAATTAAAAATTTTAATCCAAACGTTGTTGCCATCCAAACAGATGTTGGCGATTTTCGCTCGCTCGATAACTTGGTTGAACAAACTCTGAGAACATTTAATAAAATCGATATTCTCATAAATAATGCCGGTTTTGGAATCTACGGCTGGTTTCATTTGACACCGTTTGAGGAAATCGAAAACATCATAAGGGTTAACTTTCTGGGCTCAGCCTACCTGATTCACAAAGTCTTACCAATCATGATCAAACAAGGTGGGGGAACAATAGTCAATATATCATCGGTTGTTGGGAAAAGAGGTGTATCTGGGATGGGGATATACTCTGCGAGCAAATTTGCCCTTACCGGGTTAACGGAAGCCCTCAGAGTTGAATATAAAAAGATGGGAATCCATTTTATAAGCGTTCACCCTGGAACCACCGATACAAAGTTTTTTGAAAACGCAAAGTATTACGGGACGAATCGAATGCAAGGAAGATTTATGATAATGTCGGCTGAAAAAGTTGCAAAGGAAATTTTTAAAGCGGTTATAAAAAAGAAAAAGGAAATTGTGTTAACACCGGTGGGGAAATTGACGGTCTGGGTGAATAAATTTGCCCCCTCGTTTGTCGATTTTATGATGAGCAAGGTCATAAAGATAACTTGAATTTTTAAACATACGGAATTAAATTTTCGTGAGAAAACTTTTATTTGAAATTTTAAAACTCCACAACAAAATTAAAGGTGACACCATGTCAGCACTTGAAACCTACATTAAAGGGGGCAGTTTCTTAATTCAAGAACCTTCAGCTGAGAACACTTTCACCCCAGAAGATTTCACCGAACAACACAAGATGATAGCTCAAACCGCAAATGAGTTTGTTGAAAAAGAGGTTTTACCTAAGATTGAAGAAATTGAAGAGCAAAATTGGGAAGTTACCCTCTCGCTCATGCGAAAGGCAGGCGAAATTGGACTTTTAGCAGTTGATATACCAGAAGAATATGGTGGGCTTGGACTTGATAAGACAAGTTCAATGCTCGTTGCTGAAGAGATTGGCAAAGCGAGCTCATTCGCCGTCACACATGGAGCACATACAGGGATTGGAACTTTACCAATAGTTTATTTCGGGACTGAGGAACAGAAGAAAAAATATCTCCCCAAACTTGCAACTGGCGAGCTAATTTCATCATATGCTCTCACTGAACCAAATGCCGGCTCCGATGCGCTTTCAATAAGAACAACCGCAACTTTGAGCCCTGATGGTAAATATTACATCTTAAATGGAAACAAAATTTTCATCACAAACGCCGGAATAGCCGACATTTACATCACTTTCGCAAAAATCAACGGTGAGCACTTCACAGGTTTTATACTTGAGAAAGATTTTGAGGGAATTTCGCTTGGCAAAGAGGAGAAGAAAATGGGAATAAAGGGTTCCTCAACAAGGGCGTTGAATCTCGATAATGTGAAAGTCCCCGTCGAAAATGTCCTCGGTGAAATAGGTAAAGGTCACAAAATTGCATTTAATATTTTAAACATCGGTAGATTTAAACTCGGGGCTGGTGTGATCGGCGGGGCAAAATCAGTTATAACTGAATCAATTAAGTACGCAAAGCAAAGAAAACAATTCGGTAAATCGATATCTGAATTTGGGCTTATAAAACACAAGATCGGAGAGATGGCTATAAGGACATTTGTCGGTGAAAGTATGGTATACAGAACTGCGGGATTGATAGACGGCATACTTTCTGGAATTGATAAGTCTGATCCTAAAGCAAGTGAATTAACATTAAAAGGGATCGAGGAATACGCAGTTGAATGCTCGATAATAAAAGTTTATGCTTCAGAAATACTCGACTATGTTGTTGACGAAGCTGTCCAAATATTTGGTGGGTATGGATACATAGAAGAATATCCCGTTGCCCGCGCTTACAGAGATTCAAGGATAAACAGGATCTTTGAGGGGACAAATGAAATAAATCGCCTCGTTATAACTGGAATGCTTTTAAGGCGAGCTATGAAAGGTGAACTCCCATTGATCCCAGCAGCGCAGAAATTAACAGATGAAATAATGGGTGTTGGAATTCAAGAGGAAGAAGCAACGGGAATATTTGCCGAGGAGAAAAAAATTTTGAAATCAGCCAAGAAAGCTGGTCTATTTGTAGCGGGACTCGCCGTACAAAAATATATGACAAAACTTGAGGATGAAGAAGAAATTATCGGACGCATAAGCGACATAATAATGGAAATTTACGCAATGGAAAGCGCAATTTTAAGGGTTGAGAAAATGCTCACACGAGGTGGAAAGAACAAAACAGATGTATATGTTGATATCGTAAAAGCATTTGTAAATGATTCAATAATCCGCGTTGAGACATACGCGAAAGAACTTCTCGCAGCCATAGCCGAAGGGGATATGCTTAGAACCTACTTGACAGCATTAAGAAGATTGATAAAGCATGTCCCTGCCAATACAATCTCGCTGAGACGGAAAATAGCTGACTATTTGATTGAAAAAGAACGATATGCTTTGTGAATCAAAATTAAAGGACATTGGGGCAAGATGATAATTGTAGAAAAATTGAAATTCTTGGCTTTGCCTGTTTCGATTTTTATCATTAGCATAATCGTTGGGATAATTTTTGAAAAGGTTATTCTTAAAAGGCTTCAAAAGATTGCGGAGAGAACAAAATGGGAAGGGGATGATATTATAATCACCTCGCTTCGAAAATGGATAACTCTCTGGTTCGCCCTCGCTGGTTTATATATCGCTTTCACAACTTCCCCGATAACACCTAATTTACTGTCCCATCTGCAAAAAATTATAATGATTCTATACATTCTCTCCGCCACAATTGTCCTTGCCAATATCAGCGTTGGCTTTATCAATATGTATAGCAAAAGAGCCCAGGATGTGCTTCCATCAACGAGCTTGTTCGTATACCTGACGAGAATAATAGTTTTTATAATAGGCGTGTTGATAATAATGCATTCATTGGGCATATCAATTACGCCGATTTTAACAGCACTTGGCGTTGGAGGTCTCGCGGTTGCTTTAGCTCTTCAAGATACGCTTTCAAATCTATTCGCTGGATTACATATAATACTGACAAGACAAATAAAGCCGGGGGATTACATAAAACTTGAAAGTGGTGAGGAAGGATATGTCGTAGATATAACATGGCGAAATACAACGATAAGAGAACTACCGAACAATTATGTAATTATCCCAAACTCAAAACTTGCTCAAGCGATCGTTAAAAACCATTATTTACCTGATAGAGAAATATCAGTCCCTGTTCAGATTGGCGTAAGTTATGACAGTGATCTTGAAAAGGTTGAAAAAGTGACAATTGAAGTTGCAAAAGAAGTGATGAGAGAGGTTCCGGGCGGAATCCCCGATTTTCAACCATTTATCCGATACCACACCTTTGGGGATTTCAGCATAAACTTTAACGTTATTATGCGATGCAGGGAATTTACAGACCAATATTTGATAAAACATGAGTTCATAAAGAGGTTACATAAGCGCTATAAAGAAGAGGGAATCACCATCCCATTCCCGATAAGAACAGTCTATATTAATAAGGAAATCGAATCTTAAACGCCAACATAGAGCAAATGGAAATCAACGCTGAGAAATTCAAATTTAAAATTCAGATACAGGTTAGAAGTTTTGATCTCGATTCCTACGGAATAGTGCATAACTCGGTTTATTTCAAGTATTTCGAAATCGCGAGGACGGAATATTTAAGGCAAGCGCTCGGAATTGATCCCGGGCGCTTTTTCACGGATTTTTATTTCGTGCTTGCGAAAAACGTTTGTAATTATATAACGCCTGCGAGATTTGATGAAATACTTGATGTATACACACGCGTTGCGAAAGTCGGTAACTCAAGTTTTGAGATGGAATATTTAATTGAGGAATCAAAAACCAAAAGAATTGTAGCAACGGGTGAAACTGTAATCGTCTTATTAAATCGTGAGACATTTAAACCGCAACCCATTCCCGAAAGCGTCCGCGAATTAATTTTTAAATTTGAGGGGAACACTGTGCTTACAAAATAAAAATTTTATGAATCGTGCTTCTTCCGTATGAAACCTTTAAACTTTTAGCTGAAAGAGGAAATGTTATACCGGTTTATGAATCACTTCTTGGGGACACGGAAACCCCCGTATCAGTTTATATGAAGATAAAAGATAAAAGCAACTTTTCTTTTTTATTCGAAAGCGTTGAGGGAGGTGAAAAAATAGCGAGATATTCGTTTATCGGATTACGACCGTTTATGCTTTTTGAATCCAAGGGGATGAATTTTAATGTTAAAATTTTTGATGCCAAATTTTCATTTGTTGAAAATGAAGTTAAAAATGAAACACATCCGCTTGGGGCACTGGAAAAAATTCTTTCACTCTTCAGGTCTGTTAATACTGAAGACCTACCGAGATTTACATGTGGGGCTGTCGGATACTTCGGCTACGAAAGCGCTTCGCTCGTTGAAAAGATACCATATGCTAAAGTCGATGATATCCAGGTGCCAGATATACTTTTGATGTTTTTCGACTCCCTTCTCGTGTTTGATAATTTAAAAAGGAAAATCTTTTTGATTTCAAATGTTTATAAAAATGGAAAAGAAAGCGAGTCGGAACTAAAAGACAAATATTACACTGCGCTTGGAAAAATAGTTGAGCTAAAAACGCTTTTGAAAAAAAGAGTTAATCCAGAAATTTCAAAGGTTGAAATTGCGGATGAATTTAAATTCAACATGACGAGAGAAGAATTTATTGAAAAGGTGGAGCAAGTGAAAAGATATATTATAAATGGCGACATCTTCCAAGCCGTGATCTCGCAAAGGGGCGAGCGAAAAATTGAAGGTGATCCATTCGATATATATAGAATGCTTAGAGTTGTAAATCCATCGCCATATATGTATTTTTTAAATATGGAAGACCTTAAAATTATAGGTTCATCCCCCGAGCTTTTAGTCAGAGTTGAAAATAAGATTGTTGAAACAAGACCGATAGCAGGAACTCGAAGAAGAGGAAAATCACCTGAGGAAGATGCTAAACTTGAGCAGGAGCTTTTGAATGATGAAAAAGAAAAAGCCGAACATTTGATGCTTGTCGATCTCGGCAGAAATGATATCGGAAAAATAAGTTATTTCGGAACAGTCAAAGTCGATCAATTTATGATTGTCGAAAGATATTCACATGTTATGCACATTGTTAGCAATATAAGCGGAAGGTTAAGGGATGATGTATCTCCAATAGAGGCGCTTTATGCGTGTTTCCCAGCTGGAACTGTAACTGGAGCCCCAAAGATAAGAGCTATGGAGATAATAGCAGAACTTGAACCAACGAGGAGAGGAATTTACGGCGGAGCAATTGGATATATTGATTTTTCTGGGAACATTGATTCGTGTATAGCCATAAGAACGATTGTAATGAAAGGGAATAGAGCATTTTTCCAAGCTGGCGCAGGCATTGTTTATGACTCGATACCGGAGCGAGAATATCAAGAGACCCTTGATAAACTTGCAGCCACGTTCAAAGCAGTTGAACTATTAAGCGAAAACCAAATTTGAATTGCTCATGATTTTAGTTATCGATAATTACGACTCGTTTACATATAACCTTGTCCAATACTTGGGAGAGCTTGGTGTTGAAATGGAAGTCGCAAGAAATGATGCTATAACAATTGATGAGATAAAACAAATGCGACCAGATGCTATAGTTATTTCACCTGGTCCCTGTACCCCTTATGAAGCTGGAATTTCAATTGATGTGATAAAACAGTTTCATAAATCAGTTCCAATCCTTGGTGTTTGTCTTGGGCACCAGGCAATCGGGGTAGCTTTCGGTGGCAAAGTTATAAAAGCGCCAACTATAATGCATGGGAAGATTTCCGAGATCTATCATAATAATTCACATATATTTTCAGGTTTGCCCAATCCATTTAAGGCAACGCGATATCATTCCCTAATTGTAGATAAAAATACATTGCCAGATTCGCTTGAAGTAATCGCGTGGACAAAAGATGGGATTATAATGGGGTTGAAACATAAAGAATTCCCAACATTCGGCGTTCAATTTCATCCTGAATCAATTATGACGGAGTTTGGTAAAGAGATTTTAAAAAATTTTATCTATCGGAAATTTTAAACAAATCCTATGCGGAATATGACGGATAAAATTTTAAAGGACGAGCAAATGTGGTTTGAAAGCAGACAAAGAGATATATGGAGAATATTTAGAATAATGGCTGAGTTTGTTGAGGGTTTCGATCAAATGACGAAGCTCGGACCTTGTGTTTCAATTTTTGGCTCTGCACGAACAAAGCCGGGACATAAATATTATGAAATGGCTCGAGAAGTCGCAAAAGAACTCGTGAAATCTGGATTTGGAATAATAACAGGAGGTGGTCCCGGAATCATGGAAGCAGCAAACCTTGGGGCAAAAGAGGCAGGCGGTTTATCTGTTGGAATTAACATTGAACTTCCACTTGAACAAAAATTTAACCCATATGTTGATATCGGGATTGAGTTTAGGCACTTTTTCGTCAGAAAAGTTATGTTTGTAAAATATGCACAGGGCTTCGTCGTTTTACCAGGTGGATTTGGAACGCTTGATGAATTTTTCGAAGCTGTAACACTAATACAAACCGGAAAAACAACCAGATTCCCAGTCGTTCTTATGGGTAGTGAATATTGGAATGGCTTGATAGAATGGCTTAATAATAAAGTTCTCGCTGAGGGGAATATTTCGCCCGAAGATATGAACATATTTGAACTTACAGATGATCCAAAAGAAGCAGCAAGAATAATAACCGAGTTTTACCAAGAAAATGTCGTTTCGCCAAACTTTTAAAAGTTAATTCAAGTTGGTATGCTTCGTCTTGAGAATTTAACTAAAAAGTTCGGTGATTTCGTCGCTGTCGATAATTTGACCCTTGAGGTTAAATCTGGTGAATTTTTTGGTTTTCTTGGTCCAAACGGCGCAGGAAAAACAACAACTATAAAAATGATCGTCGGCTTGATCAGACCAACAAGTGGAAAAATTTTCATCTGCGGCATCGACGCTTTAAAGGAACCTGAAAAGGTAAAAAGTTATCTTGCCTATGTTCCAGACCAACCGTATATGTATGACAAACTAACGGGTCGCGAATTTCTATATTTTATCGGCGGACTTTTCAAAATGGACAAAAAGGAAATAAAAGATAAAATCGATTTTTGGGTTCGGCATTTTGAAATTGAAAAATGGATAGATAAAAGAATCGAAGAATATTCGCAGGGAATGAAACAACGAGTCATAATTGCATCTGCACTGCTACATGATCCGAAAGTGATAGTAATTGATGAACCAATGGTTGGACTTGACCCAAGAAGCGCAAGGATTGTGAAAGATACTCTGAAACAGAAATCAAAGGAAGGAGTAACAATCTTTATGTCAACCCACTCAATTGAAGTTGCTGAAGAGCTCTGCGATACAATTGGGATAATAAAGGACGGGAAATTAATTGCGAAGTTTGGGGCTGAAGATATTCAAAAATTTAAACAAAGCCGAGACGGCAGATTTGAATCTATTTTCATTGAACTAACGAAAAGCGAAAGCTAATTTTGAGGAGAGATGAGAGAAATTTTTTTAATTTTAAAATTTAAACTTCTCTCCATTTTTAAAGCTGTGCTTGATTCAAAGTGGGGTGCTGTTTTAAAAGAAATTGCTTCAGTGGCTATATTCACTGGGTTTGCGCTGTCAACTTTCATCTCTTCGAATTATGCAACCGCGTATCTTTTATCTGAGGCTAAAATTGGACTTTTTCTCTTTCATAGGGTCTTATCAATGTTGCTTTTCATCCTATTTGTTCTTGTCAGCCTGGGGAATATGATCGTCGCGTATTCTACGCTTTACAAAAGCAAAGATATTGAATTTTTCCTCACAACCCCGATAAAACCGATAAAAATTTACACCGTTAAGTTTCTTGATAATTTCTTCTATAGTTCATCTACAATGTTCATCTTTATCTTTTCAATTTTGCTTGGTTATGGGAGCTATCTTGGGAAGCCACTGCATTTTCATCTCTTTTCATTCTTTGGAGTTATAGTCCCATTTATGCTTATGTCCGCATCTTTCAGCATAACGATTTTGATGTTGATTTTAAAGCTGTCTAAAAAAATTGATATTAGAAAGCTTATTCTGCTCGCTGGTTTGATTTACGCAATCGGAGTTTATCTTTATTTTAAGAGCACAAACCCGACAAAATTGTTTACAGAAGTGATGAAGTATTATCCGTACATTGATCAATACTTCGCGCAACTTAATCCATCATTTGTTCTTTATCTCCCCAATCACTGGGTCGCTGAGATATTTTACTTTAGCGCTCGCGGAATTTCCGAAATGGTTCTAAAATATTTTCTGATTTTAATATCTGCGACGCTTGGTATGTTGTTAATCAACTTTAGCGTTGCGCGAAAACTTTACTTTGAGACCCTCTTCATCGCCTTTGATTTGAAAAATAAGTTCAAGAAAAAAATAAATCTTGAATTTTTGAACTTTGAGAAAAGATCAGTATTTCACCCCCAAATAGAAGTCCTAATGAAGCGCGACTTAAAGATGTTTCTAAGGGAACCAAGTCAATGGGTTCACTTCTTAATAATGCTCTTGCTTGTTTTAATATTTATATGGAGTTTAATCAACATGCGATTTTACAGAGTTGAAACCCAGCTTTTATCCCTCGCTTTTATATCTATCTTTTCATTCAATACCTTTTTAATTGCTTCAATCGTGATTCGTTTTGTTTATCCTTTAATCTCGCTTGAAGGTATGAACTATTGGACTATCAGGTCGTCACCCCTTAAATTGTCACGGCTTTATGTTCACAAATTCATAATTTCATTTTTCCCAATTTTAATAGTTTCTGAAGCAATATCATATTTTTCCATTTTTCCGTTTGGCAAAGATAAAAATATTGGGATTTTAATGGCGATCGTTTCATTCTTCATTGCGTTAACCTATGTATCGCTTGGACTTGGGATGGGCGGATATTTTGCAAATTACGCTGAAAAAAGCCCGGTTCGCATAGCCTCGTCAAGGGGGGCAACGATTACCCTTTTGCTTGGTCTTGTGTTAATTTCAATTTTTATGGGAATTATATTTGTTCCGATAACTTTTTATTTCCAATCTTCAAAATTCAACACTGAATTTTTCAAATCAGCGATCGTAGGGGTGTTTTTCACATCGATTGCTATTTCGGTGCCATTCAATTTGCTTGGTTTAAAAAGTATGGGGAAAGATTTTTGATTTGAAAGAAAGAAATTTTGTTTGTATATTTAAAATGAATTTGCGCCCGTAGCTCAACTGGATAGAGCGTCTGGCTACGGACCAGAAGGTTGGGGGTTCGAGTCCCTCCGGGCGTGCTAAAAATTAACTTATTTATCTTCTTCCTCTTCACCTGTTGATAGCCCTAAATCGCCAAAAAGCATCATTCTTGCCTTTTCAGACATCATACCTGGATTCCATCTCGGCTCCCATACAATGACAACATCAGCATCCTTTACACCCGGAATCTGAAGCAACCTCTCGCGTACCTGTTGACTTATGAATGTATGAGCAGGGCAACCTGGAGCAGTGAGGGTCATCTTAACTCCAACCCAATCATCAATAATTTTAACTTCATATACAAGCCCAAGATCAACTATGTTTATCGGGATTTCAGGGTCATAGCATTCCCTGAGAGCCTCATATACTTGTTCTTCTGTGACCATGATTTTTACCATTTTGTTTTTATTAAATATAACGATTCCGTAAAACTTTTGAAAATCACTTCCCTCTTCTCTTTTTCCCCTCGTATTTCAGCGTCGTCTCATAAAGTTCAAGTTTTTCAAGCATTTGAATTGTTTTATTTATTTGCTCACGAAGTTCTGTAAATGAAGAAATCATTTTATTTACCTCATCATGAGGCAAATCTGTTTCCGTTGAAACTTTTGCAAGCAAACTTTCCAAACCAACTCTCATTTTATCATAACTTTTTAAAAACGCTTCTTTAAGTAATTTGGGTGTTAATTTAACGGATCGAAATTTAACCCTCGGACCTGTGCCATAAATTCCAACCTCGATAAGAATTTTCTCAACGCTTTCAGGAAGGTCATAGTGTGAAGTTCCGATGGTTTCGATTACTTCAAATTTTCTGCTTCTTTTCAGCATATTTACGAAATCCGAAAAGGGAGGAAGTGGCGTGGTTTTATAATGATATTTTATGATCAGATAAATTTTTCTCGCTGGAACAAGAATTTCATCATCTTTGGCAATTATCTCCTCAACTATTTTCATTAATTTTCTTGAGGACATCTTTATCTATACAAAATAGATTCTTCCGTATCCTTATCGAAGAAATGCGCCTTTTTTACGTCAATTATAAGTTCCTTATAAATTCCAGCTTGTGGTTCCTCATATGCGGGGATTCGAGCGACACATTGAGATGTCGTCGTTGCGAAATAAAGATAGATTTCATTCCCCATCGGTTCAACAACATCTATGAAAACATTTATCTTTTCACCGTTTGATATTTGAGTGTAAACTGGATCATATATATGCTCAGGTCTTATGCCTAAAACCACATCCTTGCCAATGTAATTTTTCAGCTTGTCATGATACTCTTGAGGTATTGACAACCTAACCCCATTGTTATTTTCGATAAATTTCAAACCATCCTCACGAAGTATTTTCCCTTCAAGAAAATTCATAGATGGGCTACCGATGAAACCCGCGACAAACTTATTTTTTGGAAAGTTATAGAGATTTAAAGGTGTATCTATCTGCTGGATCACCCCATCTTTCATAACTACAATCCTATCTCCCATCGTCATCGCTTCAACTTGATCATGCGTCACATAAATCATAGTTGCGCCAAGTTTTTTATGAAGTTTTGAAATTTCAGTTCTCATTTGAACTCTAAATTTTGCGTCAAGATTGCTAAGAGGCTCATCAAAAAGAAAAACCTTCGGGTTTCTAACAATTGCCCTTCCAACCGCAACGCGTTGTCTTTGTCCTCCGGAAAGCTCTTTCGGTTTACGATCAAGGAGATGTTCAATGTTAAGTATCTTTGCTGCTTCTTTAACTCTTTTGTCAATTTCACTTTTTGGATATTTGCGAAGCTTTAAACCGAAAGCCATGTTTTCGTAAACCGTCATATGTGGATAAAGAGCATAATTTTGAAAAACCATCGCTATATCTCTGTCCTTCGGCGGGAGGTCGTTAACAATCTTACTGTCGATGTAAATATACCCTTTCGTAACATCTTCAAGCCCGGCTATCATCCTTAAAGTCGTGGTTTTACCACAACCTGATGGTCCGAGAAGAACCATAAATTCCCCATCTTTTACCTCAAATGTTGCATCTTTCACCGCGATGACATTGTTGGGATAAATCTTGGTTACATTTTCAAGTTTAACTTCTGCCATTTTCTGCCTTCACTTTTTAAGTTATTATAGGTTACAAATCTAATTTAAGACATTTTTTAAAATTTCATAAAAATTGGGGAAAGAAATTTTTACGCACTCAGGGTTATCTATAACCGTCTCGCCTTCAGCAACTAAACCAGCTATTGAAAAAGCCATGGCAATTCTATGATCACCGTAAGTTTGAATCAAAGTGCCTTTGAGTTTCTTTCCGCCTTCAAATGAAAATCCATCTTCATATTCCTCAATTTCAATTCCCATATTTCTAAGATTTTTAACAATTGCCTTTATCCTATCGCTTTCCTTGTTTCTTAAATCTCTTGCATTGCGAACTTCAAAAACACCTTCCGCAACCGCTCCAGCAACCGCAAGCACAGGGATTTCATCAATTACATTTGGTATCAAATCACCAGCAAGAGTTAAGTTTTTTAGATTTATTTCCTTCCCGGACTTTACAATTACATCCCCAATTTGCTCGTTTGATACTTCTCTAACATTTTCAAATTCAATCATTGCCCCCATCTTTCTGAGAACATCGATAAAACCAGTTCGTGTCGGGTTCAAACTTACATTTTTTACAACTATGTGAGAATTAGGAATAATTGAAGCAGCAACAATGAAGAACGCGGATGATGATATATCGCCGGGAATCAAGTAATATTTGTTTTCAATTTTTATCCCTGGCTCAACTTCAATTATTTTTTTGCCATCTTCACTTGAAACCTTTAAACCAAGCAATCTTTCCGTGTGGTCTCTTGTTTGAACTTTTTCTATGATCTTGGTTTTACCTTCGGCATGAAGTCCAGCGAATATAATACAGGATTTCACTTGTGCGCTTGGGATTTCAAGTTCGTATTCAATTGAATTTAAATTTTTAACAGCATAAATTTTCAACGGTGCTGTGCCGTTTTCGGTCGCCTCGATTTTCGCCCCCATCATTCTGAGAGGTTTAATAATTCTCATCATTGGACGCTTGCGCAGGGAATCATCCCCTGTTATCTCGGAGTTAAAATTTTGTCCAGCGAGTATACCAGAAAGAAGACGTATCGTTGTTCCGGAGTTCCCCGCATAAAGAGTTGATCTGGGCTTTTGAAAGTTTTTAACCCCCCTACCTTTTATCATAAGTTTTTCCGATATTTCAATCTCGACCCCGAGTTCCCCAAGACAATCAAGTGTTCGCAATGTGTCGTCGGATAGAAGAAAGTTTTCAATAACATTTACACCATTTGAAAGAGCAGAAATAAAAGCTACACGATGAGAGATCGACTTATCCCCAGGGGGATAGATTATCCCTGCAAGATTATTTGCTTTTTTAATTTTCATCTACCAAAAACTATTGACTTAACTTAAGATAAAAATAAAGGGGTTGCTGACGCAACCCCTACTTAGCTGATCACGCCAAGATTTAACCTCCGGTTTCACCAGCGCCTTGGGCGACCCCTTCACCAGATTCTTCTTTCTTCTCTTGCGCTCCAAGTTTTGCTTCCAAAGCCTCTACCCTTTTGACAAGGTCTTCAACCTGCTGTTGTAAAGATTTAAACTTCGCGTCGACATAGTTTTTCGAAACACCACCTGTCTTTGCCGGAGCTTTCTTGGCTGGCTTTTTCGTAGTTTTCTTCGCCTTTGCCATATTTAATGCCCTCCGTTAGTTTTGATTTAAATTATTTTGCAAAATGCGGCACCTTTTCAAGCAGTAAAATTTCTCCGTCCATTTCTGACGGAATTGGCAAATTCATAATAGTAAGTATCGTTGGAGCTATATCGCCAAGCTTTCCATCTTTTTTCAATTCACCTTTATACTCATCCATAACAAGTATAAACGGAACTTGATTTGTAGTATGCGCTGTGTGTGGTTCATTTGTTTCTGGGTCGATCATTTTTTCAGCGTTTCCATGATCAGCAGTAATTATCATAACATAATCGTTTTTCTTCGCAGAATTATAAATTCTGCCGATGCATGTATCAATTGCTTCTATTGCTTTAACAGCTGCTGGAATTATCCCTGTATGACCAACCATATCTGGATTTGCAAAGTTTAAAACTATAAGGGCGTATTTGTTTTTCTCCATTTCCTCAATAACTTTATCCGTAACTTCAAAAGCACTCATCTCAGGTTTCAAATCGTAGGTTGCAACTTTTGGAGAAGGGATTAAAATCCTATCTTCACCTTCGAACGGGTCTTCCCTGCCACCGCTGAAAAAGTAAGTCACATGAGCGTATTTCTCAGTTTCTGCAATTCTTAGTTGTTTTAGCCCATACTTCGATACAACTTCGCCGAGGGTGTTTGTCAAATAAACAGGTTTAAAAGCAATGGGGACGTTAAAGTCATCATTGTATTCGGTCATTGTTACGAAATGAACATTAACTTTACGACGATGAAATTTATCAAAATTTTCATCTATAAACGCCCTTGTTAATTGCCTTGCCCTATCTGCTCTAAAATTGAAAAATATAATCGAATCACCATCTTTAACTTGTCCAACAGGGTTTCCATTTTCATCTACAACAATAAATGGAACAACAAATTCATCTGTTATACCTTTCTCATATGATTTTAAAATTCCCTCTTCCGCACTTTTAAACTTTTCACCTTGCGCTTCCGTCATCGCTTTATAATATTTCTCTGTTCTTTCCCATCTATTGTCTCTATCCATGCCATAGTACCTTCCACCGACAACAGCAATTTTACCAACACCAATTTCATTAGCTTTTATTTCGAATTCCCTGACATATTCAATTGCACTTGATGGCGGGGTATCCCTTCCATCAAGGAGAGCATGAACAAAAACTTTTTCAATTCCATACAACTTTGCGAGTTCAAGTAACGCATACAGATGCTCCATATGGCTATGAACCCCACCGTCAGATAAAAGACCAACAAGATGAAGAGAGCTGTTATTCAATTTTACATTTTCAATTGCTCCAAGCAATGCTTCATTTTTAAAAAATTCCCCACTTTTTATTGCCTTGCTAATCCTGACAATATCTTGATAAACAATCCTACCAGCCCCTATATTTAAATGACCAACTTCAGAATTTCCCATTTGTCCTTCGGGTAATCCAACGTATTCACCCGAGGCATGGAGTGCAACCCAAGGATAATTTGAATAAAGGAAATCAAAATTTGGCTTTTTTGCGAGTGCTATAGCATCACCTTCGGTAGGTGTATTTTCATCTGGAATTCCAAATCCATCGAGAATGATTAAAATAACTTTTCTCATTTGGACAAAATTTTGTTTTGAAATTTTCACTCGAAATAAAATATAAAAAATTTCACACCCAATTTCAATTAAAAGTCAAATTTCTGAAGGGAATTTGAAAATATCAAAGGAAGGACGGTGTTATCGATCAAACAAATAGTAAAAGCGAATGCCTCTTTGTGATGTTTAAAAGTTGAGAGAAGGGCGGTAAATAAAAAAACCCGGCAGCGACCTACTCTCCCGGTCGCTCGCGCGACCAGTACCATCGGCGCTGGAGGGCTTAACTTCCGTGTTCGGAATGGGAACGGGTGTTTCCCCTCCGCTATAGCCACCGGGTCAAGAAACTTATAAAAGTTGGAAGGGTGAAAACCCGAGAATTCAAACTTGTATAACGACTTAGTCTGTGAGCGGTAAAATTAGTTTGGCTAAGTCGCACGGCCGATTAGTACCACTCGGCTAAACGCCTTGCGGCGCTTACACCTGTGGCCTATCAACCTAGTAGTCTACCAGGGGCCTTTAGGGGCATAACGCCTCGGGATACCTAATCTTGGGGTGGGCTTCGCGCTTAGATGCCTTCAGCGCTTATCCCGTCCGAGCATAGCTACCCAGCGGTGCCACTGGCGTGACAGCTGGTACACCAGAGGCTCGTTCACCTCGGTCCTCTCGTACTAGAGGTGACTCCCCTCAGGTATCCTGCGCCCGCCACAGATAGGGACCGAACTGTCTCACGACGTTCTGAACCCAGCTCACGTACCGCTTTAACGGGCGAACAGCCCGACCCTTGGGACCTTCTCCAGCCCCAGGATGCGATGAGCCGACATCGAGGTGCCGAACGGCGCCGTCGATATGAACTCTTGGGCGCCACAAGCCTGTTATCCCCGGAGTAACTTTTATCCGCTGAGCGACGGCCCTTCCATTCGGTGCCGCCGGATCACTAAGCCCTGCTTTCGCAACTGCTCGAGATGTCTCTCTCACAGTAAACCCACCTTATACCTTTGCACTCAACACCTGGTTTCCGACCAGGCTGAGGTGAGCTTTGGACGCCTCCATTACCTTTTAGGAGGCCACTGCCCCAGTGAAACTGCCCACCTGGCATTGTCCACATTTGTGTTAGAATTTCCAGCTATCAAGGGTGGTATCCCAAGGACGGCTCCGTGCCAACTGGCGTCGGCACATCCCAGCCTCCCACCTATCCTGTACAAGACAGCCGAAAATTCAGTACCAGGCTACAGTAAAGCTTCACAGGGTCTTTCCGTCTAGCTGCTGCTACCCTGCATCTTCACAGGGTGTGCAATTTCACCGTGCCCCCCCCCGAGACAGTGTCCCAGTCGTTACGCCTTTCATGCAGGCCACAACTTACGTGGCAAGGAACTTCGCTACCTTAGGACCGTTATAGTTACGGCCGCCGTTTACCCGGGCTTAAGCTCAGACCTTCGCTAGTTTTCACTAGCTAAGCCCTCGCCATAACCTTCGGGCACCGGGCAGGCGTCAGCCCCTATACTTCGCCTTACGGCTTAGCAGAAACCTGTGTTTTTGATAAACAGTCGCCAGGACCGCTTAGCTGCGACCTCTGTGCTTTTGGCACAGGAGGTACCCCTTCTCCCGAAGTTACGGGGCGATTTTGCCGAGTTCCTTAGGGAGGGTTCTCACGCACGCCTTAGCATACTCTGCCCATCCACCAGTGTCGGTTTCCAGTACGGGCTATACTTACCATCCATTTTGGTCTTTTCTTGGACGTTAGCTCACCTAGTAGTCTCCGAAGAGACGTCCTGGTTCGGCTTACGCCTACCCACCGAGCATACCACCTGCCCGTAAGGCTTAACTAACGTCGCAACCAAAACTTCAACGGTAAGCATAGGGAACGGAATATTAACCGTTTGTCCATTCGGCTACCCCTTTCAGGTTGACCTTAGGTCCCGCCTAACCCAACGCCGACGAACGTTGCATTGGAAACCTTGGATTTGCGGCGGACAGGATTCTCACCTGTCTTTACGCTACTCATGCCTGCATTCGCACTTCCGTACTCCACCATCCAAGCTTACGCTTAGGACTTGATAGTACGGAACGCTCCCCTACCGCTTGTAAGCCTAGCTTACAAGCCCATAGCTTCGGCACCAGGCTTAAGTCCCGCTGAATCTTCGGCGCATTTCTCCTCGACCAGTGAGCTATTACGCACTCTTTAAAGGATAGCTGCTTCTAAGCTAACCTCCTGGCTGTCTCCGGAGAAACACTTCCTTAGACACTTAGCCTGGATTTTGGGGCCTTAGCTGATGGTCTGGGCTCTTTCCCTCTTGACCACGGACCTTATCGCTCGTAGTCTCACTGCCCCATATCTTAGTGGTATTCGGAGTTTGTCGAGGTTTGGTAGGCTGTTAACCCCCTAGCCTCAACAGTGCTCTACCCCCACTAAGAATTACCAGGGACGCTGCGCCTAGACGCATTTCGGGGAGAACCAGCTATCACGGAACGCGATTGGCTTTTCACCGCTATCCCCACCTCATCGGACGGTTTTGCAACACCGACCCGTTCGCGCCTCCCGGCGGTTTTGGCCACCGTTCACACTGGGCAGGGATAGATCGTCCCGTTTCGGGTCTGCCGCCGATGACTAATGACCCTATTCAGATCATTCGCTTTCGCTACGGCTCCGGGTATTACACCCCTTAACCTCGCCACCGACGACAACTCGCAGGCTCATTAGGCAAAAGGCACGCTCTCAGGTCACTACCATCCCGTAGCAAACCCTCGAACGGTTTGTAGGTCCGCAATTTCAGGTTCTATTTCACTCCCCTCCCGGGGTTCTTTTCAGCTTTCCCTCACGGTACTTATTCACTATCAGTTGCAAGACGTATTTAGCCTTGGAGGATGGTCCCCCCTGATTCACGCAGGCTTCCACGTGGCCCACGCTACTTGGGATTACTATCCATACTTTAAACCATCTTTTTGTCTACGGGACTTTCACCCTCTATGGTGAAGCATTCCAGCTTACTTCGACTAAGATGGCTTCAAGTACGAGGAAATGGCAGTTTCCTCCGATAGTATCCCACAACCCCACCACTGCAACAGCTGCCACCTTGGCACAGTGATGGTTTAGGCTCCTCCCCGTTCGCTCGCCGCTACTAAGGGAATCTCATTTTGATTTCTTTTCCTCGGGCTACTGAGATGTTTCACTTCGCCCGGTTCCCCCTCCTTATAGGAGTGTGCACGATGGCACGGGTTACCCCATTCGGACACGGCCGGATCTCAGCGTCCTTATCCGCTCCCCGACCATTTCGGCGATTAGGAACCGTCCTTCATCGGCGTCTTGCGCTAAGCCATCCATTACGGACCCTTACTACATTACAATCCTTAACTTCTACCCCTATTTTTTTGAGATAGTTAACAGGACCTTGATTCCTTTAGAAAGGAGGTGATCCAGCCGCACCTTCCGGTACGGCTACCTTGTTACGACTTCGCCCTCCTCACCACTCATCTTTTCGACCCTTATCAGGTCTTCAAAGATAAGTGACTTGGGTGGCGTGACGGGCGGTGTGTACAAGACCAGGGAACGTATTCACCGCGGCGTGGCTGATCCGCGATTACTAGCGATTCCAGCTTCATGCAGGCGAGTTGCAGCCTGCAATCTGAACTGGGCGGAGTTTTCTGGGATTTGCTCACCCTCGCGAGTTCGCTTCCCTCTGTACTCCGCATTGTAGCACGTGTGTAGCCCTGGGCATAAAGACCATGAGGACTTGACGTCATCCCCTCCTTCCTCCGACTCGTCGCCGGCAGTCCCCTTAGAGTGCCCGCCGTTAACGTAGCAACTAAGGGCAAGGGTTGCGCTCGTTACCGCACTTAAGCAGACACCTCACGGCACGAGCTGACGACAGCCATGCAGTACCTGTGTTAGCCGATGTGAGTTGCCCCACATCCATCCTCACCTTTCGGCAAGGACTTATGCTAACATGTCAAACCCAGGTAAGGTTCTTCGCGTTGCATCGAATTAAACCACATGCTCCACCGCTTGTGCTGGTCCCCGTCAATTCCTTTGAGTTTCAGGCTTGCGCCCGTACTCCCCAGGCGGAGTGCTTAATGGGTTACCTGCGGCACGGAGCTATAAGCCCCACACCTAGCACTCATCGTTTACAGCCAGGACTACCCGGGTATCTAATCCGGTTTGCTCCCCTGGCTTTCGTCCCTCAGTGTCAGGAACAGGCCAAACAGGCAGCTTCCTCACTGGTGTTCCTCCCGATATCTACGCATTTCACCGCTACACCGGGAATTCCCCTGTTTTCTCCTGCCCTCTAGCCAGGCAGTATTGGAAGGATTCCCAGTCTTGAGAACTGGGCTTTACCAACCAACTTACCTAGCCACCTACGGACCCTTTACGCCCAGTGATTCCGGATAACGCTCGGGACCTACGTATTACCGCGGCTGCTGGCACGTAGTTAGCCGTCCCTTTCTCTGGGGATACAGTCATTATCGTCTCCCCTAACAGCAGTTTACATCCCGAAGGACTTCTTCCTGCACACAGGATCGCGTGGTCACCCTTTCGGGCATTGCCTACAATTCCCCACTGCTGCCCCCCGTAGGGATAGGGGCCGTGTCTCAGTCCCCTTGCGGCCGACCACCCTCTCAGGCCGGCTACCCGTCTTAGCCTTGGTGAGCCATTACCTCACCAACTAGCTGATAGGACGCAGCCCCCTCTGCAAGCAGATTGCTCCTTTTCTTACACCCCATAACGGGACGTAAGCTTATGGGGTATTAGCTCCAGTTTCCCAGAGTTATCCCCCACTTGCAGGTAGGTTAGCTACGCGTTACTCGCCCGTTCGCCGCTCCGTACTTACTAGGTTACCCCAGTAAGCCGATCGCTCGACTTGCATGTGTTAGGCGTCCTGTCAGCGTTCATCCTGGGCCAGGATCAAACCCTCCACAAAACTTTAAATATCTTTGTTATAAGCAGATTACCAAAATTAAGGTCCTATTAACTACCCCTATTTTTCTTTCTTTCCACGGTCGCCTTTTTAGAGGCTCCAGTTATAAATTTTTTATAAAACCTACTACCTTCCCTTTATTCTTTTTATATATTTTCACTGATTTTTATCATTTTTATTCTCTTTTTTATAAAAATCACATTCCTCTTTAAAACCACAAATCCTACAAATCGGCTTCCTCCCACAAATAGTTTGCCCAAAAGCAACTACATACCTATTCAAATTCAAAAAAACCCCCTCTTTTACACCCTCTGTCTTATGAATTAAATTCCAAATCTTACTAACACTCCTACTTTTCACTACTCCAACTCTATTTAAAATTCTAAAAACATGAATATCCACTCCTATTAACTTACTACCATACAACTCATTTAAAATAATAGATCCAACCTTTAAACCCACTCCCGGTAATTTTAATAACTCTTCTAATTGCGAAGGTACTTGACAATTATACCTATCAATTATCTGCTTATTAAATAACCAAAAAACTCTAGCTTTCATTCTATAAAATCCCAAAGGCTTTAAAATATTTTCCAAATCCTTAATGGAATACTTTA
>CALJEK010000009.1 GCA_938074445.1 Candidatus Kryptoniota bacterium
TTGTAAACTTCTTTAACCTTATCCAAAACATCATCTGGGTTTATATTCTCAATGTTGATCTTTGTTTTAAAAATTTCAAATTTTGGCAGCGTTTCTTTAAACTCTGAAATTTTCCCGCCAAATTCAACAAGGTTTTGCAAAATTAAAGCTATACCAACAAGAGAGTCCCTGCCATAGTGCACATCTGGGAATATAACGCCACCACTACCTTCACCGCCAATTAAAGCCCCGACCTCTTTCATTTTCTTAACGACATTTATCTCGCCAACTGGAGCCCTGTAAACCTTTGCGTTGTAAACCTTGGCTATTTCATCCACCGCTTTTGTAGTGGACAAGTTAACAACAACATTTCCACCCCCAGACGCGCTTCTTTTCTCAAGGACAATCTTCACCGCTTGAACAACCGTGTATTCCTCACCAAACGGCTCGCCTTTCTCCGTAACCAAAACAAGACGATCTGCATCTGGATCAACAGCGATTCCAAGATCAGCCTCATAACGCTTCACAGATTCACATAACTCAGTTAAATTTTCAGGCAATGGTTCAGGTTCATGCGTGAAAACCCCGTTTCCATCACAATTTATCTTTATCACATCACATCCAAACATTTCTAATAACTTTGGGACAACCTCAGAACCAGCCCCGTTAATGCAATCGACAACAACTTTAAATTTTCTCGCCTTTATCCTATCGACATCAATAAAATCAATTTGAAAAATTTTATCAATATGCCTGTCAATAAAGGACTTATCTTGGATATAACTTCCAATCAATCTCCATTCAGCGAATTTAAACATATTTTTCTCAACTAAATCAACAAACCTTTTATGTTCTTCAGGCGTTAGAAAAATTCCCTCACTTGAGACAAATTTCAAACCGTTCCACTCAGCGGGATTATGACTTGCTGTTATCATAATTCCACCTGATGCGTCTGAATGCTCAACAGCGAGTTGAAGCGTTGGGGTTGGACAAATTCCTATATCAACGACATCACAGCCCATTGCAAGGAGTGTCCCCGAAACAAGATGCGAGATAAGTAAACTATGAATCCTTGTATCCCGACCAATTATAACTTTACCCCTGCTACAAAACTCAGCAAATGCGGAAACAAATCTTACAACATCGAAAGGCGTCAAACTTTCACCGACAACCCCTCTAACCCCTGAAATACTTACCATCAGCTTGCTCATCGGGTATCTGATTTTATTTTTAGATTTTGTAAAAAATTTAAACAAATAAACAAAAATTGGCAAGACGTCTTAAAAAATTTGACAATTGACGATAGTTTTGTAAATTGGATTTGGAGAGAAACCAAACTTAGCGCTATCATGAGCAATGAAAGGATAACATCACCAATAGAGTCAATATTTGAGGGATTGAGCGATGTTGTGTTCGCAGTGGATGCAAACTATAACTTCATTTATATAACCCCATCCTGTTACCATATAACTGGATATACAGCCGATGAATTCCTCAGTGGTCAGGTAAAAGCAAAAAATCTCATCCATCCTTCAGATTATTGGTCTCTTCTAAGGGAAAATTATCAAGCGTTTAAAACAGGTGCTATTCCAAGAGTTTCAGAATTTAGAATAATAAAAAAAGATGGCACAGTAAGATGGATCAGCGTCTACTGGACAACGGTAAAAGACGAAAAAGGCACACTCAAATATATCCAGGGAATAATGCACGACATCACGGATAAAAAAATCAGCGAGGAAAAACTTAAAAAAAGCTTAAACGAGCTCAAAATTCTCAACAGCCTAAGTTTTGAACTTTCATCCGCTATGACAATTGACGATGTCGCAAAGGCGATATATAATCATATCACACAGCTAATCCCCATTGAAGGATTTTTTATAGATATTTACGATGAAATGACATCCCAGTTAAAGGGACTTGTTCATGTTTACTCGATACATGGGCGAAGGGTGATGATTTCTTATCCAAACTATCGCTTTAGCGTGAGGTCACATAAAATCTGGGAAGAGTTAATCTACGGGAAGAAATCGACATATATAAAATATTCCGGCAAAGCTATTCCAGAACCTTTCAATCTTTTCATTGAAGAGACTGAACAAGAGGGATATTTATTAAGTGCACCGATGTTATCCCGAGGCAAAGTTTTTGGAGTTATGACCACGCAAATCAAAACGACAAATAGCATTGAAGAATATATACCCCTTCTTGAAAACATAGCGAACCAATCAGCCATCGCATTTGAAAAGGTCAGATATTTTACAGAACTACAGGAATCAGAAAAATCGCTCCGACAAGCGTATGAGGAATTGAAAAAAGTTCATCAGCAGCTAATTTTAACGGAAAAAACAAGGATACTGGGACAGCTCGCAAGTGGAATTGTGCATAATCTTAGCAACTCCTTAAGCGCAATACTTGGAAGAGTTCAGCTATTGAAAACGAAAATAAGCGACGAGGCACTTTTAAAAGATGTCGAACTAATAGAAAAAGCAAGTCAAAACGCCGGAAAAATTATATCTCAACTACGCGAGTTCTCAAAGCCAAGAACTCATATAAGTCTTGAACCAACCGATGCGGTAGATGTAATTGAAAGCGCCCTTGAAATAACAAAATCAAAATGGAAAGACGAAGCTGAATTAAAAGGCATTAAATATGAAATCATCAAGGATTATCCCGAAGATAGGTTAATGCCAATTACAAATAGATCTGAACTAAGGGAAGTCATTGTGAATCTCATCATAAATGCAATTGAGGCAATGCCAGCTGGGGGCAAATTAACAGTTGGAATTTATAATGTAAATAATGAAAAAGTTGCGATTTATATCTCTGACACAGGCGTCGGTATGGATGCCGAAACCATAACCAGAATATTTGAACCCTTCTTCACAACAAAAAGCGAACACGGAGTTGGCTTAGGACTTTCAATAGCATATGACATCATAAAAAGTCACAACGGCGAAATTTTCGTTGAAAGTGAACTTGGGAAAGGTTCAAAATTTATAATTGTCCTACCAGCAAGCCAACAAAGAATTTCAGATGTTGTTAAAAAAAGCATACCCCAAGAAAGTGCCCTAAAATTAACAATTCTAATCGTTGAGGATGATGAAGCTGTTTTTTATCTCTTAAAAGATATCTTCACCAATCTTGGCTATAAGATACTCCCCGCCGAAAATGGCAAAAAAGCATTGGAGTACATTCAAACAGAAAAATTTGATATCGCCATTATAGACCTTGGACTTCCTGATATAAACGGTTGGGAAATCTCAAAAGCAGTAAAACAAAAAGATAGCCAAATCCCTGTGGTTATATTAACTGGGTGGAGCGTAAACATTTCCGAAGAAGAAACAAAAAGAAAAGGCGCAGACTATATAATTCCAAAACCATTCGAACTTGATGAACTTTTCCTCGTCGTGAATACAGCAATTCAATCAATAAAAAGATAATTGACCATAAGAATCCTAAAGGTCAGATAAATTGATAGCAAAGCCGAATTAGTTAAGTTTATACTTACTATCGTTTTGTAATTCTGCCACTCCTTCTGTAAGTAAAAATTCTTCTCAAACCTTTCTATCCCAACAAAACCTAAGAGAAGATAAACTACCACGAAAATAAGCTCGTAAAGTGTGAACTTACCGGCGATCACTATCGTCGCAATTGTCCCCGAGATCAACAGGATAATTTTGGAAATTCTAAAAGTCAATACAGAACCAAGTTTCTCAACAAATAAACTACCAGTTAAATTTGAATCCTCGGAAATCCTGTAAACAAGTGAAAGTGTGTAAAGCCCAGATGCAAACCCAGCGGAGGAAATCGCCCCACCAATTGAAAACGGGTCCAATAAACTTTTCAGATCAAACGCGCATACCCAGCCAGCAATAAATCCAAGCAGACCATAGGTTAAACCAAGGGTTAAAATTCCATAAAAAGGTCTCGTTTTAATCCCTGTGGATGGATATGCGAAAAGGAAAGATAAAATGACAATAGAAACCACAACTCCAAAATATGTTGCGTTGATCTTCGAACTGAAATAAACTCCAATAAAAAGCAAAATTAGCGAGACCACAAACGTAAATGTAGAAGCAGGTTTGACATTTCGCAATTCATAAATAAAACCCTTTTTCACATCAAAATAAGCATAAATCCCGTTAATCGCAGGATAGATTAAAAAATGCAAAACCAAAAGCCCGTAGATAAAACTTTTATTTATATCCGCTTCGGTAAGTGCATACCCCCACAGAAATACTGGCAAAAACGCAAGCGAAATATTAAAACGCAAATGAAAAAAGGTGCTCCGCAAATTTTCAAAGAATAAGTGCATCTTAAAACCTTATTTTGTTAAACCTTGAACTATGTCAGCAATAAAAATATAAAATTTCACTTTAACTTTAAAATCACCGAATCATCGACCGTTCTAAGGACAACGAAATTTGTAAAATCGGTCACGCCTGAATGAACAACAACAGCGTTTGTTGCTTCAATAACTTCGTACTTTGAATCAACATTAATGACCAGAAAAACGCCCTTTTGATTTGTTTTTATTCTAATCTCGTTTTCAAAAAACCCATATTCGATCGCCAGATTATCAAACTTTTGCATCTCCTCGTATGCCTCTGCACAAGTCATAAATCTTATGAAAGGGTAATCTCTTCTAAAATCCTCAAGCCATCTTTTAAACTTAAAATAAAGCCCCTCTTTATTCTTCCCACGCCAAGGGAGATAAAACCAATTCCTCACAAGCTCTGGATTTTCAACTTCATCCGGGGTATAAATGATATCATCAGGATGAACGAAGTGAGTCCAAACTCCAAGCATCGCGATTTCACTTAAAATCAAAATCTTGGTATAATCATCAATTAAAAAACCTGCTGAAACTCTGGGAATGCAGTAAAGTTTTTTATTCCAAGGCTCGGGTCCAAATTCCCTTGATTGCCCAACATCAAAGAACCCGGAATATAAACCAGCGATAATTTTGATCGACGGAAAACTTTGCACAATTGCCTGAACCCCGATAGAATCAATCCAATTAGTTGGCGGAATATATGTCATCGGCAACTCCCCAAGTCCTTCCTCCACCCACTTCTTCTGCGCAAATCTCAAAGCGTTTTTCATATTTTCTATGTCCCCCCACTCATCGATTAAAAGTGAAATATGATTATACCCATGAAATGCGAGCTCATTTTTCAATTTAAATCGACTTGCTATTGACTTTGAAACTTCAATCTCTCTACCCCAAATTTTCACCCTACCGCTTCTCCATTCAGTTAAATGAAACGGTGGTTCAATATCAGCATTGTAATTAAAAGTAAGTCCAGCGGTATATTTCAAGCCCATTTCATTCGCAAGTTTGACCATATCTGGATAAAAGATAAAAAAATGATACTCCGCCATCGTCATATTAAATTCGTCCCATATAAGCTTCTTCTTAACATTCGGCACAGATGCCGGAAAATCATCTATAAAAATAACAGCGAAATTTGGAATTGGTTGAACAAACTTATCTGAAACAGAAATTATCGACCTTGTTATAAAACCACGAAATAATCTATTTGCTAAAATAGACGTGTTCCAATAGATAACTTTTCCCAGCCCATACCTTAATTGCCATACAACAGGTATTTTATCTGAAGAAGTTGCAATGACAGTTTTTAAACCAAAATGAACGAAGTCGAACATGGATAGATCGCGCAGGATAGAATCAGGTATCGCGATGTTTTTAAGCATCGGCATAAGTTCAACATCAAAAACAAGTCCAGAATTCCCCTTCTTTAAAAATAAATTTCTTCCATCCCTCAACCTGACACCAAAAAGTTCAGACAAATTTTCATTATAACCACGATATATAACAGCTAAACCACCGCCAGAAGAAACAAAACTTTTTATCTTCCGGCAGTCGACCTCTGAAAGCTTTTTTATAAATTCAGTTGCAAAGACGATTACATAATAGTCCTGAAAATTCTGAGTCAAGGTGCCTTGATAGTCTGAAAGGTCAACCTCATCATAATTCACCTTTGCATACTTGAAGGCAAATTTTGCGTTTTCAACGCACTCAAAAGAATACATATCGGAAGAGTCATAAATAAGAAGAACTTTTTCTGTTTTTTCTATTGAAAAATCAATATCTTTTTGAGCTTTACAGGAGGCGAAGAGAAAAAAGAAACAAGACAAGAAAGCTGTTTTAAAAAGACTTCTCAGCATCCTCAACGGTGCCATAAAATTCAAAATGTTTTTCAGTTCTTGTAATTTCAAATAACTTCTTTACCCTTGGATTTACATTAGCAAATTTTATCGTTCCACCCTTTTCCTTCGCGCTCCGATAAGCGACGACTATTATCCCAAGCCCAGAGCTATCAATGAAAGTAACATCTGAAAAGTCAATAATTATATTTGCCTTTCCTTTGTCAATTAAACCTTTAAAAACATCCCTTATATAAATTGAGCTTGCGACATCAAGTTCACCCTTAAGTTTAACAATCGCATAATTATTTTTTTCGATAACGTTGTATTCCATTTTTTTCCCCATTTTTTTTGTTTTAATTCTATCAATCCACTCCAAAAAGATAAAACAATCATCGCACGAGTAATCACCATGAAATCTACACATAATTTCGGGAGATTGCCAACACCTTTTAAGATTGCTCTCATACACAAAACATCTTGAACAGACATCCTTCGGCTCACCTTTAAATTTCCAACATTCCTCAATCCATGCTATGCCAGCTTTTTCTCTTTTCGAACTCATAACCTCCAAAAAAGCGGATACAATCTTCGGATCGAATTGCGAACCCGCCCTTTGTTTTATCTCTGACTCGATTTGGGCGTAAGACAACGCTTTGCGAAGCTTTGAGTTTGATGACATCTCAACAAAAAATTCACACAGTCCGAGAATTTTGCCAAACAATGGTATTTCCTCACCCTTTAAGCCCTGCGGAAATCCCCACCCATCATACCACTCCTGATGTGTTCTTATGCCCTCGACTATGTCTGATGATATAGGCAAAATTTCAACCATGCTTGCTCCAATTATCGGATGATTATAGTCCGCTTGATAACCCTCGGCTATCTCAACGACCCCACACATCCCAACATCATGGATCAAGCCCGCTATTTTAAGCTCGCGAAGCTTTTCAGAATCAAGCCCAAGTTTCTTTCCTATTTCAACTGCAAGATCAGCAACTCTATTGGAATGTCCAGCTGTATATTCGCTTCTCATATCATACGCTTCAGCAAGGGCGATAAGGGTTTTGAGATAACGATCTGTAAATTGGGCGAAAACTTCGATGTTGTGAATTACAATTTTTATTTGCTCAACAAAATTTAATAGAATTTTTACAGCAAATTCTTCAAATCGTTTTAACTTTTTGAAATTCACAAGGGTGAAAATCCCAAGAAGCTTTTTGTCCTCGACAAGCGGAACAGCAATTATGGAGCTAATCCCAAACTTTAGCAAAAACTCAAAGTCACGCACTATCATCTCGTCGCCATATCCAGTCCACTCGAAAAGCCCCGTATCAGGTGAGAGGTCAAGCGAACTTATAAATTCTTCCGTTAAACCTTTGCTTGCCTTTATTTTCATTCTTTTAATTTTATCATCCCACATCGCCACAAATCCAGCATCGCTTCCAGTTGCTGTAATTGCAAGCTCAAGAAGAAGCTCAAGAAATTTACTTACCTCAAGCGTTGAGCCAAGCATTTTTTTACTTATCTGCACTTGCGATTCAAGCAAACGAATTTTTGAACGAGTTTCCTCGCCAAATTTTATCTGTTTTAAAGCAATTGCACACGCCTTTGAAAATTCATTAAACCAATTTAAAAGTTCTTTATCAAAAGTTTCCACTTCATACGGACCACTGAACAAACTCCCAATATATTTTTCGGAATAGTAGAACGGTATATTAAGGAACCTACCCGCCCATATAAGCGCAAAGCCTAAACTTTTATAATCTTCTCTGAAAATCAACTTAAGTTCAGGCTCCCTCAACGCTTCAACCACTTCCTCATCAAAAAGTTTCATCCTTTCAGCCCTCAATCGCATACCCTCAAGAACTAAACTTTGGCTTGCTTCAGAAAAAGAATAAATGTAATAAGCTGCGTTTTTCACAACGCTCTCGAAAACATCAAAAATGAAACCAAATCCCTCGGATGCAGATTTATTAAAAAACTCGAACGTTCCAAATGCCTTCCATACATCGGGGAGATTTTTAGTCTCAACGCCAGAACCTTTGCTTAAAATTTTTCCTATCATTATTCTTTGTAGATTATTTTTCTAACTATCTCAGCTATCTCAGATGGGCTAAAAGGTTTTGGTACATACTTATCTGCACCGGACTCGAGCATAGCCTTCACTTCAGCTTCTTCACCTTTTGCGGTAAGCATAACAATATATGAAGTTTTAAGTTCAGGGTCATTCTTAACCTCGCGACAGACTTCAATTCCGCTTTTCCCTGGCATCATAAAATCAAGGAAAATTAAGTTTGGCTTTTCTCTTCTTATAATATCAAGCGCCATATCCCCATCACTTGCAATGAAAATATCCACATCGCTAAATTTTCTTAAGACAAATTCAAGGAGACGTTGAATAGTTATGTCATCGTCGACAATTAGAATTTTTCTGGACATTTAATCTTGATATTTAAATTTTCTTTGCGACAAGCAAAGTTGCATCATCCTTTTGCTCAGCCTCACCCTTAAATTTCATCACTTCATCAACTATCGCATTACAAATCTCGAGCGCACTCTTGTCGGAATTTTCAAAAATAATTTTTTTCAGTCTCTCAACACCAAAAAATTCACCGTATTGATTTCTCATCTCCGGCACCCCATCTGTGAAAACCACAACCACATCACCTTTCGAAAGATTTATCTGGCTAAATCCATACTTTTCGTTTTCAAACAAACCAATTGGCGAACCGTGTATATCAAGTTCAAACATCTCACCGCTACTCCGCTTGAAAAAAATTGGTGGAATATGCCCAGCATTTGAATATACAAGAAGATTATCAGAGCGGTATTCACATATAAAAACAGTTGAATACACCCCGATTTCAAAGGTATCCTCATACATCACTCTATTTATCGCGTTTAAAAGTTCCGATGTATCAGGTGTAAATTCATACATCAACCTTATTACACTTCTCAAACTTGAAAGAAGAAGTGCAGCCCCAATTCCATGCCCTGCGACGTCCGAAATTAGAA
Organism: Candidatus Kryptoniota bacterium; assembly: GCA_938074445.1. Taxonomy (GTDB): domain Bacteria; phylum Bacteroidota; class Ignavibacteria; order Kryptoniales; family Kryptoniaceae; genus Kryptonium. The sequence continues at coordinate 9,169 of CALJEK010000009.1, forward strand.
AACATTTTCTTCCTTTCTTAAATATAAAATCATAATAATCTCCCCCAACGCTTGAGCTCGGTTTTATAAAAGCGTAAACATCAAGTCCATCAAAATTTGGGATTACCTTAGGAAGTGAACTTTCTTGAATTCTCTTCGCTATTTCAATTTCTTGCCTCAACGCTTCAGTTCGTTTTATTTCATCAATTAATCTGTTCCTGTAAAGAATTATACCCGCATAATTCCCAAGCGTGAGGAGCAGTTTCGCCTCCGCTGTATCAAAAGGTTTCTCATCACTACATACAAAAATCCCACCGATTGGCTTATCCCCTGAAAACATCGGCACAGCAAGCAAACTACGAAATGATGCCACACCTTGACTTGAAGAAATAATAAAATTTCTACTTGTCACAGCTTTTTCTATCAACTTTTCGACCTCTTGCTTAACATCTTCTGAAATCTCACCACCCACATATTTCTGATTCAGAACTTCGCCATCGAAGATTCCAACAATACACGCCCTTGGAGAGATCAGCGAATTTATCTTGTTAACAATAATCTTGATAATTTCAGATTCATCAAATACCAAACCAGCCCTTGCAACCATATCATACACAACCCCAAGTTCCTCCTGCCTGTGCGCAAGTTCTTGAACGAGATTTTCTATATAACCCTCGTAATTTAAAAGCTCCGTATACAGAAACTTCAACAGTTGAATTTCCCTCTCGATATCTAAACCTGGCTTTATATAAAGATACATCCTGCCATAGTTGGAATTTAACTCAACTTTAACATTGTTCTCCAAACTTTCATAATTTTTTGTCTTTGCAATTATTTCACCTTTCTCATCAACCACGGCAAATTCTGAATCCGAAAACTGCGAAAATTTTTCAGTGTATAATTTGATGATATGCCTGATCACCTTTTTAACTTAGTTAATTTATAAACCTTTATGTCCGACCCATCGTAATAAATTTGAGAAATAGCATGTTCATAATTAAAGCATATTGAATCGAGAACAGAGCTCAAATTTTCGACCATTGGCAAAAATGAAGAGTGAATTTTACTAAGCGAGTTTTGCTTTGGGACGACGACATAAACGACATCGTAAATTTTTTCCTGGTCATTAATTAAGATATAATTTTTTATGAAATAATCCCAATCCATAAACCAAGCCCAATTTTCAACAGCCGGTCTCGTTCCAGAATGTGAAACCAATGCAAATGAAAAAGGCAAGGATTCACCTTGAATTTTTTTGACAACCTGAACAATTTCACACGGCTCAATTGAACTCTCATCTCTTTTAAAAGCATCGTAAATAAAAGCATTCAACATCAAAGCAAAATCTATACACAAAGTAAAAACGACATAAAAAACCTCCCGCTTCCCCAGAATTTTTTTCAAAATATATATCAACCAAATGAAAGAATTCGCGATGGCAAAAGGGTACAATAATTCAACGGGAACAAAACTTAACAAATTCCCTCGCCCCGCTAATGTACAAACCAATAAAAGAAATGAGAAAATCCCATAAAAAATCTTGAACGAATCAACTTCTAAGCCTCGTGGGATCAACTCAAGGGACAAGATCAAAATCGTTAAAAAAATAAAAACATTCAAAAAAGCAGGTAAATATGCCGAAACATCAGGGTTTAAAAATAAAGAATAAACCTTTATCCCAAATTCAGGATTTGAATTAAGGTAAACCTCAAGCACAAAAGGAAGGGAAAAAACTAAAACCAAGAGCAAAGAAAATCTAAGAAACTTTTTTCCGCCCGATTTAAAATTACTTAATGACCTCTCAAAAAGTTCAGCCAAAATGATCAAGAACGACATAGCGAAGCCAACAAACATATCGATAAGAAAAGTTGAAATCAAACTTAAAATTCTTTGAATCCAACCGACATCGCGCCAAAAATAAATTAGCATAAACGACCACCCAAGCCCAAATAAGAATGAACTACCTTTAGTAAAATTTGTAACTAAATTAAACTGTGGAAGGGCAAAGACAAAAAGCGAAATACCTAAAACAACAGAGGCGAAATCTTGAGTTAATTTATGAACTAAAAGCGAAGCACCTATGAGCAAAATCAAAAAATTAAAAGCCACAAACAGATGTAAAACTACATATTGATTGATTCCGAAAATCAGAGAGAAAAAAGCACAAAGCGAATTTAATCCAAAATCATTAATTCCAAAGGTATATTTATTTGTAAGCATTGAGGCGATCTTAACAAGACGTTCATGTTGCGTAATTGAATGAAAAGAACAATTTTTAATCTCCGGGCTCACCCATAAAAACAGACCCGAAAATAAAACGAGACCAAAGATAAAGTGCCAAGCGGTTAACCTTAAATTCGGATTTTTAAATTTGATCTTTATAGCCCCGTCTAAAAGATCATAGATTTTTTGATTTAAGGCGATTTTAATGTAGTTTATTTTCACACCGCTTCTCCCCCTCGCGATCAAATAATCAACCACAACGATAAGGACAAAAATTGAAAAGATGAAGAATAAATCCAATGCCTTAAGTTTAACTACAAAATAAAGAAGCACAAGCAAAATTGAAACAAACTTGTAGAAATATTTAAACAAGCACTTATACCCAGTGCAGTCCTCCCAAAACCTGATTTTCATCGCAAGATATGAGATAAGGAAAAGTCCCGCATAAAGCTTAAATATGTAAATTATGCCATCGATCATTTTTCAAAATGCTGAATAATATTGATAATCAAGCGTGCGCATAAATTTTAATATATAATATGTTGAAAGCATCGCAAATACAAGTGACCCCGCAAAAAAACCAAAAACACCATATTCCCAACTTATCAATCTACTTGCAAAAAGCCCGACGACAAGGTCAACCAAGATCGCAATCTTTACTGCGTTAAGTCCAAAATTCGATTTCCATAATGTAAAGAAAAATAAGTTATTCATCAGTGCAACCGCAAGAAATAGATATGAGATCGACGCAAAATAGTAAACTTTAAAAGTTATGGGACTGGAGAAAAATTCACGAACTTCCTTTATATGTTGATAAATTTCGCCAAACTTTAATACGACGACATAAACTGAAATTATGCTAAGAACCCCAAAGACGAGCAAAAACGAAATCTTGAAAAAATAAAAATTATAATACCACCACAGATTATGTGATTTAACTTTAAAAGCCTGAAACTTTTTCTGAGTCGGAATTAGGGATTCTGAAAAATCGTTCACCGCATATTCAAGCACCGCGAGCGTTAAACCAAAAGAAAGCAACGCCCAATCCATCCCAAGTTCATACGGTGTTCTGAACCAGAAAAAATAAAATTTTCCCTTTGAGTAGGCTGTCCATGAAACAATTCTGTCAAGGAATAAGAACAAAAAGTAATAAAAACCAAACTTAAAAAACGGACTGTTAACATACACCAAAACAGAGTTTCGCTTTAGCTTTAAGGAAGCATACCTGAACTTCTTTTCTTCCCCTTTCAACCTAAAAATATACCTTGCCCAAATATACATCAAGACATTAGCAACAGCCAGACCAGAAATATGAGCTGTGTGTATTGAAAAACCTTTAAATTTGTGAAGATAAATTACAATCAGTGTTCCAATTGATAGTACAATCGTAATTGAAATTCTGCCTTTCGCTGCATAAATCATCCCAGATGAAAGCCAAAGAGTTGAAAGCAAAAGATAGTAAGATAAAATCAAGAAAATAAAATTGGTCGGGAAAAGCCTAAAAATTAAGTTAGAACAAAATAAAAGGATAGCAACTAAAACCACAACATATACACCATAATTAAAAAGACGAATTCCTATCCCGTGTGCGGTCATCTTGTCCCCTATGCTTAAATAATACATTACCTCTCTACCCATAACCTGTGCAAATCCCCCGGTGACAAGAAAACTTAAGATAGTTCCAAATGCAACGATTGTAGCTTGAGCCTCTGTAAATTTAACCCACGCCCAAAGCGAATAACCTGTGAAAGCAATGAAAGCAATCTGAGTTACGATCGGAAGCCCAAGAGCTAAACCTGAAAAATAATATTTAAAAAATCGCCATATCCTTTCTCCAAGTGAAATCATTCTCTCTTTCTTTGCCCTTTTATCTGATCTTACTTTCAACTTACAAATTCTATAGACATCCTTGCTTAACTCAAATATATTGCTTCTTCCGAACTCAACTGGACAATCAACATGTCTATATCCCAAACTTTCAATCACAGCAGCAACTTGCAGAACACTTACGGGGTTTCCAATTTTTGCAATTACTTCATTGGCGATCTTTTCAATTTTCTGCGTATGTTGAAATATGTGCTCTTCCTTCATTCTTTGCTTTTTTAGATTGGATAAGCTCGTTATATACATCTCTATACTGAGAAACGCTTATGTCAATTCTAAACTTCGCTAAAACTTGTTCCCTTGCCCTCCTTCCAAGCGTTTCTCGAAGTTCATGGTCTTTCAAAAGCTTAATCACGCCTTCGGCAAGCGCTTTTGGGTCGCGTGGTTTAACAACTATTCCGAACCCCTCAAGTGCTTCTCTCACCCCACCGACATCTGTTGCTACCACAGGTCTTGCGCAAGCCATCGATTCAATTACAGTATAGGGAAAACCCTCAGATATACTTGAGAGAACTGAAATATCCCCCTCGTTATAAATTTCGCTTGGATTTGAATGATGTCCAGCAAGTATAAATGTATCTTCAAGTTTTAACTCTTTTATCAAAAGTTGACACTTTTTTGTGTAAACTGGGTCAACATCCAGAGAACCATAAACGATGAACTTAACATCTGGAATTTCAGTCCTGACGATCGCGCTTGCTCTTATCATTGTCTCGATATCCTTAAGTGGCATAACCCTTGCAGCTGCAACCACCGTTGGAAATTTTCTTGTCTTTTCGGGCTTTGGTTTTGGTCGAAAAACCTCCGGATCAACCCCGTTATAAATTACCCTTATTTTTTCTTCTGCAACACCAAAGATTTTTTCCCATGTGGTATTAAACTGACAAACTGGTAAAACTTTATCTGCAAGTCTGTAAAGGATTTTTGAAATTAAAATTGAAAGGTTAATTAAAAACTTCTTCGCAAAAAAAGACAAATTTTGTTCACTCCCAACTCCTATATATCTCTCCCTCGCAAAAACACCATGGTCTGTCACAACAAGTGGGGTTCCATCTCTCATTTTCGCGACAACACTTGGTAACCCAGAAAAACCAGCAGCCGTGGCGTGACTTAAATCAACCTCGGGCACGTCAACATAAAGGGGCATTAAGTAATGATAAAGCCACCTCATAGCAAGCGTTAAATCATAAACTGAAGGGATTTCATCATAACTAAGAAACGGGTTTTCCTCAAAATATTTTAACACGACTAATTTTTTGAATTCCTCCCAGACAACAAAGCTTCTAAAGGTTTGCTTATAATCATACTCGCTAAAATACCTATGCATAAGCCATATGTAACCCGCACATTCCTCAGGATCTGAGAATGGAGCCATAAGAGAGGACAAAAACTCAACAAATATAGGAATAAATTTGCGAAGGACGACTTTTTCGCTTACTTTTGTTTTTCTGACGTAAATACTTGAGAAAGGAATTTCAAAAAATATATCTTCAAACGGTTCCTCTGAGCCCCAAAGCGGAATTTGACGCACAAGTTTGACATTTTCTGGCAGTTTATACTTATACTCAACATATGGCATGCCTGTCACAGCATAAACGTAAAAATCAAAGTCTTTCAAATTATTCACAAGTATATCTGCCCATGTGCTGACTCCACCACCAACAAATGGATAAGTGCCTTCCGTTTCAAAGAGAATTGATTTCTTTGCCATTTTCTCCTAAATAAATCTTCTATAAATTTCCAAATAATCATCGATAAACCTTTCGACGGTAAACCTTTGGGCTTTCTTAACACCGTTTTCAGATAACTTTTCACTCAAACCCTCATCGCTCAAAATTTTAACAACATTTTCCGCAAGCCCAACATAATCTCCAACCTCAAATAAAAGTCCACATTCAAACCCGCTTTCAGCAATAAGTTCAGGAACTCCACCAACGCGCGTTGCGACCACTGGAACACCAGAAGCCATCGCCTCGAGGACAACAAATGGCTGTCCTTCGCTGATGCTTGGCAAGACGAGAACATCTGATATGTTGAAATAATCAATTGATTTCGCTTCACCCGTGAATTTAACTTTTTCAACAAGACCAAGTTCTTTGACAAGCTCAAAACACTCATTTACATATTCAACATCTTGCGTCAAATCACCAACAACTAAAAACTTAACATCATCAACCTTGCTAAGAATTAAAGGCATTGCTTTTATGAAAGTTTTAACGTCCTTTATCGAAACAACCCTGCCAATGAAACTGACAAATTTCCCAGCCTTAATCTTTTTATTAATCCCAAATCTAAAGAATTCTGGCTCGACAAAATTTTCAATTACCTTAAATTTTAAATTTAAACTCCCCACATTCCCCATATTTGAAATTAAACCCAACTGCTGTTTTAGATTATACTCGCACACCGTCGTCACAACATCCGCACCGAGATAACATTTCTTTGCGATCTCTTTAAAAATTCTCAAATATTCCCGTCTTTCCACACAAACTTTTTCTTTTTCCATTGGATTTTTAAAAATCTTAAAACCGCACTCAACCTCGTCAACCCCAAACTCAATTTCTTTCCAATACAACCCGTGTTCGGTTAAAATCAAAGGTTTATTCCTCACAGACTTTACTTGCAATCCCAAAAGTCCAGCAAACCCAGTTGACAGACTATGATAAACCTTAGCCTCAGGCAAAACTTCAATTAAATCGCTAAAATCAAATCTAAATCCGAGCCCATTTCTTACATCTATTTCAACAATTGATCTAACATTTTTGGGAACTTCAAACTTAATTTCCTTTCCTTGTCCCGAATGTAGGTGAACAATTGAAAATTCAATTTCGCTTAAGTTATTCACAAGGGTATGCGTCCATCTTGAAACACCACCGATGACATAAGGATACGTCCCCTCAAGAATTAGACAAACATCAACCATTTTTCCTTAAATATTTAGTTAAAATAACCTCTGTCCCCAACTTATGCGAAAGTATATACTCAATTTTATCCATAATTTGACTTGCAACATAGAGCCCATAGCCATGATCTGCAAGGACCTCGGGATTCGGTTCCCTTACCTCCGTTGGTGCAAACTTTTCACCGAAATCTCTAATTGATATGTAAATTTTTTCATCATCGATGTGAGCATTTATTATCACATCGCCTTCGCTTCCTTTATATGAATGCTTATAAACATTTGTAAGCATTTCGCTTATCACAAGTTCAATGTCATCAGCAATTTCATTGTCAATACCGTTTGAAATTAAAAAGTCTTTTAAGCGTGCTCTTAACTCCGAAATTTTGCTCACGTTTAACTTTTCCTTCAAGTTCAATGTCATTTGTATATCTTATTTAATTCTATTGTTGATACATAAGGCGTGAATCCATAGTGTTTGGACAGATTCTTAATGAAATCTCTCCTTTTATCGCTTTCGGGCAAAAAATCAAGCGTAAAAATTTTCTTGCCGGTTGACTTTAAAATTTTAACCTTATCCAAATACTCCCTTTCAAATCTGACAAAGTATTTTTTGCTTTTAAAGTTATATCTTGTGAAAAGCCCCTCAACCAAAAAAGCATCAACATAGTTTTTCAAAGTGTCAAGCAAAGCCCAGCCATTGTTCGCAATTAAAATTTTTCCCTTGTTTTGCATTCTTATCAATTTGACCATATCAATAACCCTTCCGTAAAAATGTGGAAAAATTTGAACTATATCTATCATGTCGATGAAAAAACCATCAAAATTCTTCGATATTATTTTCGGAAGCATTTGGTCAAAAATTAAACTCCGCCACACATCCGATGTTATATCAACATAAAAATGACCATCCCAATTTGGGTTTTTACCAATTATCAGGGACTCTGGGATAGAATAACCGCGATAAGTTTCCAACTCTGCTATGTTAAGATATGCTATTAAAATTGCACCAGATTTCTTAAGCTCTGCCACTTCATCAGCTGTATAATTGTCGGGTTCAAGAATCAAAAGATCAAAATTTTTTGCTTCGTCAACCGTAACCTTTGAATAGCATACAGCATACCTTTCAACTTGATCGACTTTAATTTGTGCTGTATCAGATGGATTTTGAGTGAGGAAAAGCAGTAAAAGTAAAATCATCAGTAGTAAGTGTGATTTGATTTAAGTCTTTCAATTACATCAGCAAGTTTATGAATTATTTCGATAACCTCTTTATCAAAACAGGAATCCAAAATACACTTTTGCTCTATTTGTTCCGAAAGCTCAGTAATTTCTCGGAAGCCAAACGATCCCCCAGAGCCTTTAAGTTGATGGGCATACAACTTAATTAATTTAAAATCCTTAGCCTCAAACGCTTCTTTCATCTGTTTTACCTTTTCTTCAGCGATATATAAAAATTTTCTTTGCAAATTTCCCCAATCGTCAGATGACAACTTAGACATATCAAAACGCTAAATTTTGTTTTCACTAATTCCTAAATAAAAAGCTCGCTCTCGTAATTTGATTCGTCCTTGTCAGTAGAAGACCACGCAAAGATAGCAATCAAAGCAGTGATCAAAATAATTGGAATAAGAACGATGAGCAAAAAATTAACTATTTTTTTCACTTTGCTACCCCCTTTGTTTTCAGAAATTCATATGCCTTATTTAAAACATTTATGCTGTTTTTGTGTTTTATGTACTTAAGAGCCTCGTAAACGGTAACCCAAGCATAATCTTCATGCTCATGGGACAGCCTAACTTCCTTTTGTTCAGTCCTTGCAAGATAGTAATTCACAGTTTTGTAAACTAAATTCCCACTCATTCTGTAATAATATCCCACTTTTTCTTTAAAACCGTCAATTATCTCAATTTGTTCAATCCCCGTTTCCTCAAATACTTCCCTTTTAACAGTTTCGAGTTCGGTCTCCCCTTCCTCAACATTTCCCTTCGGGAAATCCCAGTGCCCAAGACCATATTTTAAAATTAAAAACTTAAAATCTCCGTCCTCCACCCGATATATAACCGCTCCCGCTGAATGTTCACGAAGCAATTTTCTTTTTCAAATTGTTTTTTTCTGTTTAAATTTGTCAAAAAAATTTCAAATTCACAAAAAATGAATCTTTTCAAAAAAATTCTCATAACACGCCTCAGATTTATCGGGGATATTGTGCTTACAACCCCTGTGATAAGAGCGGTGAGGAAGAGATTTCCTAATTCATACATTGCTTACCTCGCCGATAAAAATGCCATCTCCCTACTTGAGAACAACCCGTATTTGGATGAATTAATCCCTTTTGATTTTTCTTGGAATCTTAGAGAACAAATTAATTTCATCAAAAGTTTAAGGGCAAAGAAGTTCGACCTTGTCATTGATTTATTTGGAAATCCAAGAAGTGCGATTTTGTCATTTTTAAGCGGTGCAGAGACAAGAATTGGAGGGGAATTTGGCTGGAGAAAGTACCTTTACACACATCCGATACCAAGAAGCAAAGAAAGAAAAAATGCGATTAAATTTCACCTTGATTATTTAAAGCCAATCGGAATAACACCCGACGAACCTTTATCTGATGAAGACATGAAAACCGAAATTTTTTTAAATAACGATGAAAAACGGTGGGCGAAAGACTATCTAAAAAGTAAGGGAATTGATTTTAACAAAAAAATAGTTGGAATTCATCCAGGGGCAACATGGCCAGCAAAGATGTGGCATAAAGAAAATTTTGCAGAACTTGCCGATAGAATTGCTTTAAAATTAAACGCCAATGTAATTATAACTCATTCCGAAAAAGAAACGGAACTTGCAATTGAAGTGTTTAACCTCACCTCAAGAAAAAATATATTCCTGCTTGATGCCTTAAGTTTGCGTCAACTCGCCAGCGTATTATCTCTATTAGACCTTTACATCTCAAATGATTGTGGTCCAATGCATATTTCAGTTGCAGTTGAAACTAAAACAATAGGAATTTTCGGACCTGGAGAAGAAGATATATGGTTTCCATACCCAAACAGCAAGGGACATAAAGCGTTAAGGGTTGATGTTGAATGCCATCCATGTCATCTTAATTTTTGCAATAGGGAAGGGAAAGATTATATGAAGTGTATGAAACTTTTAACTGTTGATATGGTTTTCGATGAGGTTACAAAATTATTAAAAAGGGGCTGAATTATTCAGCCCCTTCAAGAGGGTTTAAAAAATTTACACGACAAATTCCATCCCGGCTTCAACTGCTTTTCTATTTAACTCATTAAACTCTTTTCTTTTAACCATTATGTCAAGAGCATCAAAGATGCTTTCTTTAGTTAATATGCCGGTATACCCGATGTAAGCACCTATCATTACCATATTCGCGACTTTGGTTGAACCAAGGTCATCTGCAATTTTGGTTGCGGGCACTGCAACAACTTCGACATCTTTTCTTGAAGGTTCAATATCAATTAAGGAATTATCATAAAATATAACTCCACCTGGTTTAACAGTTCCCTCAAACTTTTCAAGCGATGGTCTATTCATGACGATCAATACAGTTGGGATTGACACAAGAGGTGAAGCGATCTCGGACTCAGATATATTCACATGGCAATTTGCCGTCCCACCTCTCATTTCAGGTCCATAAGATGGAAGCCAAGAAACATGATACTCCTCAAGCATACCTGCCTGGGCAAGGACAAGTCCAAGCAGAAGTATCCCTTGACCGCCGAAGCCAGCTATTTTTATCTTCGGGTTTTTATACTTTTCAGCGATGGTGTTTCTTTGATATTTCTTCACCTGTGTAACTTCAGAACCGTTAACTCCAATTGCCTTTTTAATATCTTCCGCCGTTAAAATTTTTTTCTCAAATTTTACAGGTTCAACTTTATCGGAAATATCCTTAAAGACGCCAAGCGGGAAATATTTCGTCATAACTTCATTTATCCATTTCTCCGCATCTGGTGGGTTCATCCCCCAACCTGTTGGACAAGTGGAGAGCGCCTCCACAAAAGCAAATCCCTTCCCTTCAACTTGAATTTGAATTGCTTTTCTAACTGCTTTTCTTGCTTTTGCCATATTTTTTGCGTCCGTCAAAGCCACTCGCTCAACGTAAACAGGCGCATCAAGCGTCGCTATCAACTCAGCCATTCTCAGCGGGTAACCTTCATTGTGAATATCCCTCCCCCGTGGTGTTGTAGTTGTCTTCATGCCAGGAAGAGTAGTTGGCGCCATTTGCCCGCCGGTCATACCGTATATTGCATTATTTACAAAGAAAACAGTTATGTGTTCTCCTCTATTCGCTGCATGTAAAATCTCATTCCCACCAATTGCTGCAAGATCACCATCGCCTTGATAACTTATAACTATGCTATGAGGATGAACGCGCTTAATTCCAGTTGCAACCGCTGGAGCTCTACCGTGAGCGACCTGAATATGTCCTGTGTCAAAATAATAATAGAGAAAAACTGAACAACCAACTGGATTGATAATTATAACTCTATCTTGAATTCCCAAATCTTCGATCGCTTCTGCTATTAACTTATGTAATTTCCCATGCCCACAGCCTGGGCAGTAATGTGTATTTATTTTATCTGCATCCGGTTTCCTTGTAAAAACTTCATAAAAAGTGCTGGGTTTTTTTAATATTGTTGTCATCTTATCACCTCACCTTTGATGTTCAATTTCTTTTTCAGTCTCCTCAAAAACAGATTTGACTTGCTCAATAATTTCTTCAGCGGATGGCACCATACCACCACATCTACCATAAAACTTAACCTCACGCATTCCATTTAAAGCAAGTTTCACATCGTCAACCATTTGACCGGTGCTTAACTCGACAACGAAAAATATCTGAGCAGTTTTAGCAAGATCCCTGATCTTCTCTTCAGGAAATGGGAACAAAGTTATTGGTCTTAATAAACCAATTTTATACCCATCTTCCCTCATTGTATCAACAACGCTTTTTAAAATTCTTGAGACTATCCCATAACCAATAAGGATAACCTCAGCGTCATCAACTTTATACGCTTCATACCTTACCTCTTCCCTTTTAATACGCTCATACTTCTTCTTTAATTTCAAATTGTGTTGTTCTAATTCCTCCGGAGCAAGATAGATCGATGTTATAAGATTATGTCTTGTCTCTGCGGTTCCATCAACGCACCATGTTTTATCAATTTGCGGAAGCTTCGGCTCAGGAAATTCAACTGGTTCAACCATTTGCCCAATAAATCCATCTGCGAGGACGTAAACTGGTGTTCTGTATTTTTCGGCAAGATCAAACGCAAGGTAAGTTAAATCGCACATTTCCTGAACAGAATTAGGAGCGAGGACTATAACTTTGTAATTCCCATGTCCTCCACCCTTAACAACTTGATAATAATCTCCTTGTTCCGGCGCTATATTGCCAAGTCCCGGACCACCCCGCATAATATCGACTATAACCATTGGCAATTCTGCTCCTGCTGCATATGAGACTCCTTCCTGCATTAAGCTTATCCCGGGGCTTGATGATGCGGTCATTGCTCTTACACCGCCACTTGCTGCTCCGAAAAGCATATTAATTGCTGCAACTTCACTTTCTGCTTGAATGAAAACCCCACCAACCTCAGGCATTAGAAGCGAAGCTGCCTCGGCTATTTCACTTGCTGGTGTAATTGGATATCCGAAAAATGCCCTGCAACCCGCTAAAATTGCTCCCCTTACAACCGCCTCATTTCCTTTCATTAATTGCTTCGGCATTTCCTGAAAATTCCTTTTTTGTTTTTCTTTTCAACCGCCGACCTTATCGGCAGTTTTCAAATAAATTTTTCAGTTAAAGGATTTTAGAATTTCCTCATCAACAATTGCACCGCGCTTATAAACAGTTATAGCCCCTGGTTCAGGGCAAGCGTAAAAACAAACTCCACAGCCAGTGCAACCATCCCCTGTATATTCCGCATAATGATAACCGCGCGAATTAAACTTATCTGAAATTTTTAAAACATCAACTGGGCATGTTTCAATGCAAAGAGTACAACCCTTGCATTGTTCCTTGTTAATTTTAATAAAAGCCTTTTGAAGTGTTATTTGCATTTTCCCTCCATCTCATTTTTAAATCCAAAGGTCAATTTCATGCTCCTTTCTCTGAGACAAACGAATGTTCCCCTTTGCCTTGTTCAAAATTTCTTTCACCGTTTCGATCCCTTCAATTATCTTATCAAGCTCCTCCCCAATCAAATCGATATAAACTTTTTTATCTTTTTTCTTGCTTGTACTCATATCTACAACATGAGCCCATATTTCATCGGTCTTGCTCTCGATTTCCCCAAGCTCCTTTATCGCCTGATTTATCAAAAGTATTACCTCCTCCTTTGAAGTCCTTTTGAAGTACTTTCTGACTCTCTGAATGCGCTCGGTGATGTTAAAATTTCTCATCGTGATTTGAGGTTTATTTTTCACTTTTTAATATAACTTCATTTCAGGTAAAAAGCAAACGCTGTGCCAAGCAAACTTTACATTAAATTAGCCAAAGAAAGGACTTAAAAATTTTCTCTTGTTCAAAAATGCCACATTAATAACCTCGATTGGCAAAAACTCTGACAGCCGATCAATTTGAAATAACGAAATAAATTCATAAATTTTTTAAAAAATTAGACGAGCGAAGTAATTATGGCTAATAGCAAAATTAAAGAGCAGATATTGCGCACTTTGTCTTCGGGTGGAAAAACCTTTTGGGAAATATTTAACAGACAGGATGGCACTTTAAAAGAAGTTTATCAAGTGATGAGAAAACTCTTAAAGGATAACATCATAAAAAGAGAGGGTGAAAAGTTTTACCTTAATGGTCAAATACAGATAAAATCCTACCCAGATCCAAGATGCGAACATTGTCGTGGTGGTATTCAAATAAAGGGCGAATATTTAAAAATTCTCGAAACCTACAAGAACATTGTTAAAAATCGCCCTCTACCATCAATTGAGTATGATCAAGGTTTCATAAGTGCTGAAGACGCAGTAAGGCGAGCAATTTTCATGTATGAAAGAGGCGACATTGAAAATAAAGCAATATTCATCCTTGGTGATGATGACCTTGTAAGTATAGCGATAGCTTTGCTTGGGGTCGCAAAAAAGATAACCGTCCTTGAAATTGATAAAAGATTAACAGACTTCATAAACGATGTATCAAAAGAATATAACTTTAACATAACAACCATAACTCACGATGTCCTCGATTCATTCCCAAGGAGAGAAATGAATAAATACGACACATTTTTAACAGACCCCGTTGAGACGCTTCAAGGTTTCATCCTTTTCATATATAGATGCATGCAAGCTCTAAAAAAGAAAAATTCCGTCGGATACTTCGGCTTAACCCACATCGAAGCAAATCTTAAAAAATGGCATTATATACAAAAGTTCATTCTTTCAACAGGAATGGCTATAACGGATATAATTCGCGATTTCTCATACTACCCCGAAGACGAAAATCAATGGGTTGACAACTACAACTATTATTTGATCAATAAAAAATTTAAAATCGGGATACCGAATACTAACTGGTTTAGATCCTCCTTCTTCAGGATAGAAGCATACGACAAAATTAAACTTAAAAAACTACCTCGCCTGAAATCACCCCATGAACTTTACGTTGATGATGAAGCTTGGTGCACAGTTGAATATGATAGCTGGAAGTAAAATCTCAAGTTGAGATATATGCGGAAATTTTTGGAAGATATCTTTTTTCAACTTTGATTTTAAACGTTATATAATCATCGTCATACTTAACATCAAGAACTTCCCCAAATTTATAGATAAGCGACATAGCTTCGGAATTTGAAGCATTAACTTTTCCCGTTATTTCAACATAATAGTCATCTATTAACTGGAGAATTTTCTCTTTCAACGCCTGAATGTTCACCCCACGAGATGCGGATATAAAAACAGCGTTTTCATATTCATTCGCAAGAGTATAAATTAAGCTTCTATCTTCCAGCTTATCTATCTTGTTGAACGCGATAATTGTTGGCTTATCAAGTGCTTTAAGCTCTTCAAGCGTTTCTTCAACAACTTTTATCTGCTCTCTAAAATTAGGAGCTGATATGTCAACAACATGAATTAAAATGTCTGCTTCGATAATTTCATCAAGCGTTGATTTAAAGGATGCAACAAGATGATGCGGTAATTTCCTTATGAAACCAACTGTATCAGTTATCAGAACTTTTCTAGTTGGAGAAAATTTGATAACCCGAGTTGTCGCATCGAGTGTTGCGAAGAGTTTATCTTCAACATAAACATTTGCATTAGCGATCACATTTAAAAGCGTTGATTTACCAGCGTTTGTATAGCCAACAAGGGCAACCTTGAAAATATCACGTCTACCTTTCCTTTGAACTTTTCTTTGATTATCAATTTCGCCTAATTTTCTCCTCAAAATTGCAATTTTTCTTTTTATAAGTCGTCTATCCGTTTCAAGTTGCGTTTCACCAGGTCCCTTTGTCCCTATGCCACCATATTGCTTAGAAAGATGTCGCCATCTACCAGTCAATCTTGGCAATAAATATTCAAGTTGGGCAAGCTCAACTTGTATCTTTGCAGGTGCTGTCCTCGCATGGGATGCAAATATATCAAGTATAAGTGTTGTCCTGTCTATGATTTTGCAATTTATTATATCCTCGAGATTTCTAATCTGAACCCCCGACAAGTCGTCATCAAAAATCACCAAATCAATTTTCTCATCTTCGACGATTTTAGCTATCTGCTCAGCTTTACCTCTTCCGATGAAAAAGGCTGGATCTGGTTTCTCCCTTTCTTGATAAATTCTACAAACTACATCAGCCCCCGCTGTATCGGCAAGCAATTCAAGTTCGTCGAGATATTCCTCAACTTGCGCTTTTGTCTGATGCGGAAAAATTACGCCAACTATAATTGCTCTTTCCCGTTCCGCTTTACGATCTGCCAAAATTTTTAGAATTTTTCCATATTTGTTTTTGTTACCGTTTATAATTTAAAAAACATTTTCAAGAAATCAAGTTCCAAAAAACTCAACCTCCTACTCAAATCCAAGCGAAAACTGAAACATGGTTGGACCCCACAAAACTTCATTTCTTCCAATTTTCTTCAAAATAAAACTTTTACCTGCAATTATTCTCAACGCCCCTATTGGGGTATCAAAACCAAGTTCAATTCCTACCCCTTGCCTCAGATCTTTCCATCTCACCGCTTCAAGCTTTTCCCACCCGGCTCCAATATCGTAGCGCAAAGAGATAAAATTTTCAAATACAACTTTAAGCGGACTTTTAAATCTCGCCTCAAGTCCCCCCAAAATAACTTGCCTCCCATAAACTTCATCTTCCCTCATCCCCGCAAAAGAATTTAATCCAGTTACTGAACCGATGAAAAATTGTTGAGATAAAGGGGTTGACTCATCACATAAGCCAAACAAAAACTTTAACTTTAAAACCCCATACTTAAAATAAGTGTTGTAATTCTCATATGAGAAGAAAATTTTTGAGTAAGAAACATCGGAACCAAAAAATTTTTGAGAGGTTTCATAATAAGCATTTAAGTAAACACCACGGTTTGGGAAATAGGCTTTATCCCTTGAATCAACCATTATATTCAACTGTAATTTTGCAAGCAAATTTTTTTCATCACTGAACCCAACCTTTGAAACATTTTTTACAACCGCCTTTTCAATCTGATACCTTAGCAATGTATTCCCAAGTCTTTCAAATTGTCCGCCCATTGATAGATCAAACCCAACACGGTTGAACTCAATTTCACCTTCATTCCTCAGGGAAAATTCCCTCTCTCCGCGAGCCAATTCGTAAGTGTAAACCTTTCTTTTTGAAGCATAGATATTCAGTCCGTAAGTAAACATCGATTCGAGAAAACGATCGACTTTATATTCAAGCTTTAAAAGCGAATTTCTCATTCCGCCTTGAAGCGTCAAACCAAGCTCATCGTTAAGCCCGAATGTGTTTTCATTTCTAAAATCTGAGAAAAACTGACCCCCTCGTTCATTGTCAATTCTCATACCTATTCTCAAAAATTGAGAGAACGATTCTTGAAGATAAAGTTCAACCTTAACACTATCGTTAACTTCATAATCAAATCTTATTTGCGAAAAAAGATTTGTAGCCCACAGGTTTTGAAATGTTTTTATGACTTTGCTTTCGGTTAACACTTCACCTTTTTTAAACATAACATCCCGAAGCACAACAAAATTTCTTGTCTTGTTATTCCCTCGAATCAGTATGATAGAAACATACCCATCGCTTAAATAGATATTAACTTCGCCTGATAAACTATCAAATTCAAGCGCCTTAATTTTGACGAACGGATATCCAGAAGAATGAAAAACGCCTAAAATTCCCCGCGAAATTTCATAAACTTCTCTCTCCGAAAAATAAATATTTCTCCTCGGATAAAAAATAAAACCTGAATCTCTAATTTCCACAGAGTCAAACATATCGCTCATAAATCTTGAGAAATCTATTCCAAAGTTCTGCATCGACTGAGGATAAACATTCACCCTCCTTACCTCAGGATTTAACTTCGTCCAAATTATAATTTCGTCCATGTTCGAATTTTTACGAACTTCAATATCAATCTCCCCATATCCACCTTTAGATAACAACTTGCTCAAGGTCTTCGCAATTTCTTCATCGCTGATTTCATCTTTCCCCAAGATTGTTGAAACAACATCGGCAGGTAGACCATCACCGTAAATTTTCAGTTTATAATTTGAAAACTTTTGAGATTCACTGTCACTTAAAACAGCATACCTTGACTCTATAAGGGTTATTATTTCATCGATCTTTTCTTCTGCAATTTCTTCGCCTCTCTTTATTATTAAACTTGCTTTCTCGAAATCGGATGCATTTATGTTATCAAGTTCTGGTTTTAGAACTATGTCTGATTTTTCGAGCTGTACTTTATTCGAAAGTTGCATCATTATTCCAACAATCTGGTCGGCTGTGTTCCACGGCAGTTGAATATCGGTAGGGTTTCGCAGTGGACTTGTCGCATCGACAGTTATAACAACATCACAGCCAAGATTCCTTGCCACATCAGCAGGAATATTGGAAATTAATCCTCCATCCACGAGGACAAGTGAATCTAAGAAAACGGGCTGAAAAGCAAGCGGAATAGTTGAGCTTGCCCTGACAGCGTAAACGAGGTTCCCCTTTGAGAAAATAATTCTCTGACCACTTACGAGATCAGTTGCGACTGAATAAAATTTTGGTTTTAACTCTTCATAATTTGTCACGTAATGGAATGGTGCTTTGAAAAAAATTTTTAAAAGGGATTCAGTCATAACTTGACCTGAACTTACATACGCGGGGATAAGCGGTTTAAGACCTTTGAATCTAAAGTAGATAAAACTTTTCTCGATCAAATATTTTTTCTCAAGGAACAAATTTGCCCTATCTTCCCTTTCCCCAAGTGTAAGAACATCAGCCCAATTCGTTGAGGTTGCTATTTTTTCAATTTCCTCCGCTTTAAGTCCAGCGCAGTATAAACCACCGACTATGCTACCCATACTTGTCCCAACTATACAATCGATAGGGATGTTGTGTTTCTCAAATACTTTTAAAACCCCAATATGACTAAGTCCCCTGGCACCCCCACCACTTAATACAAGCGCAACCTTGGGGCGTTTAACTTTGTAATTCACTATTTTGATACTTCCAGTATCGTCATAAAATTTTATCTGCAAGCTTTGCTGAGAATTTGCAACGACACTCAAAAGCAAGATGAAAGACAAAATTTGAAATATTTTCCTCATTCTATTCAGAATATCAAGTGAAACTTTGAAATTTTAACCCCCTGCAAATGCAGGGGGAGCAAAAAGCGAGGACAAACTTCACATAGAAATGCTAATCAAACCTTCACATATTTTCTTACCAAGTCGTAAGTATCAACGACATTCAATTTTTGCAGCAGCAGGCTGAATTTATTCTCAAGCGAATTACCTATTTCATCCCTAAGCGATTTCGGCAAGTCCCAAAATTCTTTTTTAAACGGTCCAAATCCCTTTTTCCTTGTTTTATAAATAAATTGTTCCTCGGTATCTCCTTGTTTCCATTCATCTTTAAACTCTTTTTTAAGAAATTCATAAACTTCGTTTTTGAAATCGTCCGGAAGCATTGAATAAATCATATTCTGGAACTCTGTCGCAAGATGAATCTCTGCGGTTCCAACCTCTGGGAATTTATCGAATAGTTCTTCAGGTAAAGTTGAGGCACCGTGTTGGACCGCACCTGACAAGCCATATTCTTTACGAGCGATTTCAGAAAGCACGCGCAAGGTTTCAAAATCGATTTTAACTTTTGCGATTGTTCCATCAGGTAATGGGACTCCACCATGCGTTGTCCCAGTTTGAACGCTTATTTTGCTTATCCCTTTGTAATTCCCCTTTTCTGAAAGAAGTTTGAGATATCCAGCCATATATGCTCTTAATTCCTCTGGGGTGCTATTTTTACCGCCAACCTCACCGATTTCACCGCCAACTGAAATTTCTATTCCTTCAGGTTGAAGTTTTCTTATATATTCCGTCATCTCTGCAGCGACTTCATAGTTCGGTCTCTGCTGTTCATCAAGGGTTGGCTTGCTTAAATCAACAAGGGTTGAACTATCGATATCAATATTGTAGAAATCAGCCTCTATTTCCTCTTTTACAAGAGCTTTTAGCGAATTAATTTCTTTTTCTGGGTCTTCAGCATATTTTTTGGCGCTTACTTGAACATGGTCACCTTGAATAAAAACAGGTCCTTGATATCCTTCCTTTATACAAGCAGAAAGAACACAGGCGGTATACTCACTTGGTCTTTGGAAAGTGTAACCAATTTCTGATTTAGCAATTTCAAAAATAAATGCACCGACATTATGTTTTTTAACTGCCCTTACATAAGCCCTTGCCACATCGTAGGTCAAACCTCGAATGTTAACCGCTGGAACGGTAAACCCACCAACCTCTCCTCTTCCCATAGCCTCGTAAAAACTTTGTATAGAAGCAGGGATTACACCCAATTTTCTAGCTATCTTGCGAATGAGATTGCGTATTTCCATCTTCAAATTTTCATCAGGATTAAAAACAGCGTTATAGACGAGTTCATCGATAACTTTATCTCTAAGCTTAGCGGGATCAATCACATTAACATCGCCATCAAATTCAACGACACCGACAAGATAATTCTTTAATTCCACTGAATCCTTGAACATAATAACACCTCCTTTTTAAGGTTTTTGTTTTTTGGCTTTTTTTGCTTAAATTTACACTGAAGAATTTAAAAATTATCGAGTTTTTAAGCAAACTTTTACCATCACACTATGCTTAAAACAAAACCAAACGAACCCGCAGGTCTAACTCCGAAAGACTACAAAACTTAGTGTTCTCCCATCGATAGTTCAAATTATCCCCTTCTGAGTCAATCTTAAATTGCCATTTTTTAACCACTGCCTTTTGCCGTCAAATTAAAATAAAAACATTTTATGGAGGTTTCATGGATAGGAAAAGAGTAATAATTATGGGCGCAGCTGGAAGAGATTTTCACAATTTTAACATGTATTATCGGGACAATGAAAACTATGAAGTTGTTGCCTTCACCGCCACACAAATACCAAATATTGAAAATAGAAAGTACCCACCCGAACTGGCTGGTAAACTTTACCCCAAAGGGATACCAATTTATCCCGAGGAAAAACTTGAAGAACTTATAAAAAAATTTAAAATCGATGAAGTTGTCTTCTCATATTCAGATGTTTCTCATCAGTATGTTATGGAAAGAGCATCAAGAGTGATCTCATCTGGCGCAAGTTTTAGGCTTTTGGGGCTTGATCAAACGATGCTTAAAAGCAAAGTTCCAGTGGTTGCAGTGGTGGCTGTAAGAACAGGGTGTGGTAAAAGTCAAACTTCGAGGAAAGTTGCAAAACTATTAAGGGAAATGGGATTAAAAGTTGTAGTGGTAAGGCATCCAATGCCTTATGGTGACCTCAGAAAACAGGTCGTTCAAAGGTTTGCTTCTATTGAGGATATGCACAGGCAAAATTGCACCATAGAAGAAATGGAGGAATACGAACCTCATATAATAAATGGTGGAGTTGTCTACGCTGGGGTTGACTATGAAAAAATACTTCGCGAAGCGGAAAAAGAAGCCGATGTAATAATTTGGGATGGCGGAAACAACGATATGCCGTTTTTCAAACCTGATTTAACAATTGTCGTCACTGATCCACACAGACCTGGACATGAATTGACATACTATCCCGGCAGTTCAAATCTTAGGATCGCCGATGTCGTCGTAATAAACAAAGTTGATTCCGCGAATCCTGAAGATGTTGAAACTGTAAGAAACAACATAAAAGACGTAAATCCGAAAGCACTCATAGTTGAAGCTGCTTCACCAATTTTTGTCGAAGATGGTTCTTTAATCCGTGGTAAGAGAGCCCTTGCGGTTGAGGATGGTCCAACACTCACCCATGGTGAAATGTCTTACGGTGCTGCTGTTCTAGCTGCGAAAAAGTTCGGAGCAAAAGAACTCGTCGACCCTCGCGACTACGCTGTCGGCTCGATTAAGGAAACATTTGAAAAGTACCCACAAATAAAGAATCTTCTGCCAGCTGTGGGATACGGGAAAGAACAGATAAAAGAACTTGAAAAAACGATAAACAAAACACCCGCTGACATTGTGATAATTGGAACGCCTATCGACTTAAGGCGCGTGCTAAAGCTTAACAAGCCAAGCGTGCGCGTTAAATACGAATTGCAAGAGATCGGAAAACCAGACCTCGTAGATATATTAACAGATTTCGTGAAATCAAAAAGGTTAAATAAAAACAAAAAACAAGAAAATTAATGCGCAACAAAGATTTTATTTCGATCCATGATTTAAGTGTTGACGAAGTTCATCAAATTTTCGAACTCACAAAAGAAATGAAATCAAATCCCAAAAAGTTTTCAAAATCTTTGGAAGGCAAGATACTTGCACTTATTTTTGAAAAGCCATCTTTGAGAACAAGAGTTAGTTTTGAAGTTGGGATAAGACAATTAGGTGGAGATGCCATTTATCTTTCGCCTTCGGACATCCAAATGGGAAAAAGGGAATCTGTTTACGATGTCGGCAAAACCCTTGAAAGAATGGTGGATGGAATAATGATAAGGACATTTGGACATAATATCGTCCTTGAACTTGCAAGAGCCGTTAAAATTCCAGTAATAAACGGTTTGACAGATTTACTACACCCATGTCAAGCGATGGCTGATTACTTTACAATATTTGAGAAGAAAGGGGAACTCAAAAATTTAAAGGTTGTATTCATCGGCGATGGCAATAATGTTTGTCACTCTTTAATGTTTGGCGCAGCAAAGCTCGGTGTTAATTTCTGGGTTGCTACTCCAAAAGGTTATGAACCAAAGAAAGAAATCTATGATCTTGCCATTGAAGACGCAAAACAAACAGGAGCAAAGATAACTATAGTAAACGATCCCAATGAGGCAATAAAAGACGCAGATGTTGTTTACACAGATGTATGGGCAAGCATGGGACAAGAAAGCGAAGCGGAATTGCGCAGGAAAATTTTCCAACCGTATCAAGTAAATAAAGAATTATTTTCAAAGGCAAAACCGGATGCACTTTTTATGCACTGCCTGCCAGCTCACCGTGGTGAAGAAGTAACAAACGATGTCATCGACTCGCCGAATAGCGTTGTTTTTGATGAAGCGGAAAATCGTCTCCATGTTCAAAAAGCTATAATGTATGAGCTAATGCGCGACAAGGCATAAGCATTTAAAATTAACCTTACTCATCTCGAATGAAAACAGCGTTACTTGCCATAGGCGGAAATTCACTTATAAGAGCAGGTCAAAGAGGAACAATTGAAGAACAATTTGAAAACGCACAAAAAACAGCCGAGTACATTGCGCAGTTGATAAAAATGGGCTTTAATCTCGTTATAACTCATGGCAATGGTCCACAGGTTGGAGCGCAATTGATAAGGTCTGAAATTGCATCAGGACAAGTTTACACAATGCCACTTGACGTATGTGTAGCCTCAACTCAAGGCGAAATTGGATATATACTTCAAAATTCAATTCAAAAAGCCCTTTGGAAAAATGGAATTAAAAACCCCGTGGTCACAATTATAACTCAAGTTGTCGTAAGTGAAAATGACCCCGCATTTAAAAAACCAACTAAGCCTGTCGGACCATTTTACACGAAAGAAGAAGCCGAAAAGAAAAAACAACTTGGTTGGGAGATAATTGAAGATGCTGGCAGAGGTTACAGAAGGGTTGTGCCATCCCCAAAGCCTATCGATATAATCGAAAAGGAGGCGATAAAGCAATGCTTAAACAACGAGATGATAGTCATCGCTGTCGGGGGTGGTGGAATCCCAGTGATTAAAAAAAATGATGAATACATTGGCGTTGAAGCGGTGATCGATAAGGACAGAGCCTCGGCAGTTTTGGCGAAATATCTTGAAGTTGATTATTTTATTATATCAACTGACACTGACAAAGTTTATTTGAATTATAAAAAGCCGAATCAAAAACCGCTTGAGATCGTCAATCTTGAAGAGATTAAGAAATTTTATGAGGAAGGACATTTTCCACCGGGAAGCATGGGACCAAAAATCGAAGCGGTAATTGATTTTATAGAGAATGGTGGAAAGTGTGCAATTATAACATCTCCTGAAAACTTAAAAGAAGCAGTTTTTGGAAATGCCGGAACGAAAATTGTTAAATCAACAAACTTAAGTTGATAGATTCAAAATGACCAAATTACAGCATGTAATTGAGGCACAGCAATTTACATTACCATTGATCAATGAACTCTTTCAAACCGCTGACCAAATGGAAAAAATCCTTGAGCGTGGTGGAACACTTGATTATCAAAACAAAATAATGGCTTCACTTTTTTATGCTCCTTCAACGAGGACGAGATTTTCTTTCGAATCAGCGATGTATAGGTTAGGCGGAAAGGTAATTTCAACCGAACAAGCACATCTTTTCTCATCTGTCATCGGCGGTGAAACGCTTGAAGACACAGTAAGGGTTGTGGCGAACTTCTGCGATGTGATAGTTATAAGACACACCGAAGTTGGAGCAGCCAAAAGGGCTTCGCTTGTCTCATCAGTGCCTGTAATCAACGCTGGCGATGGTAAAGGTGGGCAACACCCGACACAGGCATTGCTTGATTTATACACAATCTACAAAGAGCTTGGATACATTGATGGTTTGAAAATTGCTTTCGTTGGAGACCTTGAACAAGGACGTACAGTCAGATCTCTTGCTTACTTGCTTGGTAAATTTGAAAGAGTTATGCTTTACTTCATCGCCCCAGATTTTTTGCAAATAAGGGAAGATATTCAAGACTATTTAACAAGACATAATGTATGGTTCACACTTGAAAGCGATTTAAACAAAGTCATCTCCGAAATTGATGTTATTTATGTTACTCGAATCGAGAAGGAAAGATTTGCAGACAAGGCTGATATTTACGATGAAACCGTCAAAAAATATTTCATTGATAAAGACCTCATTTCAAAGATGAAGCAAAAATCAATAATTATGCATCCACTCCCACGATTAAACGAGATTGCTCCAGATGTTGACCACGATCCAAGAGCTGCTTACTTCAAGCAAATTCGGAATGGACTTCTGATAAGAATGGCTCTTTTAACAATGCTTCTTTAAACTTTTCACTTTGCCAGGGGGAATTAAATTTTCTACATTTCCTTGAGGGATGAAATTTTTGCAAATGATTAATTTTTTGTATAATTGAAACAAGCAAAATTTTAAACCAAAACAAAGAGGTTCAGGTAATGGCAATAAAAACGACAGCTTTTGGTTATCCTAAAATTGGACCAAATAGAGAACTTAAAAAAGTTGTTGAAAGCTACTGGGCGGGTGAAATAACAAAAGAGCAACTTTACAGCGAAGCCGAAAAAATTCAAATACAGCGCCTCTCTGTTTTAAAAAATGCAAACCTCGATCTTATCCCCTCAAACGATTTTTCTCTTTACGATTTCATCCTCGACATATCGACGATGCTTGGTGTAATTCCAAAAAGATTTGGGGAAAATTTTGATCTCGACACATACTTTGCGATGGCGCGGGGGAGCAAAAACGCAATCGCTTGTGAAATGACGAAATGGTTCGATACAAATTATCATTACATCGTGCCTGAGTTTGAGAACGACTTCAAACTTTTAAAAAACCGTCCGCTTGAATCATATAAATTTGCCAAAGAAAAACTTGGCATTGAGACAAAACCTGTCCTCGTAGGTCCATTTACATATATTTGGCTTGGGAAAGTCCCTCAAAAGCAGGAAGGAAAACTTTTAACTCATATGGTAAAAGCAAACGAAACCCCAAGGTTTAAAGACCTTGTCTTTTCCGCAGCAAAAGTTTACAACCAGATTTTAAAAGAACTTGAAGAAAATGGCGTCAAAACCATACAGCTTGACGAACCAGCTCTCGTGCTTGACCTTGAAGATGAAGATGTTCAAATTTTAATAAATGCATATGAAATCTTAATTGATGGACTTAAAGAAATTGAAGTTTTCGTCCACACATATTATGAAAGTTTGTCGCGATACGAAAAAATAGTTTTTGAACTGCCCGTGCACGGTATTGGGCTTGACTTTACAATAAACGATGAAAATTTTGAAAATATAAAAAAATTTGGGTTCCCTTCCGACAAAAAACTCATTGCTGGAGTTGTTTCGGGTCGAGACCCTTGGAAAATTGATTTTCAAAAAACCGCTGATTTCATAAGTGACTTGTTAAAATTTGTAAATGAAGACAGGTTGATACTTTCAAATTCATCCCCGCTTTTCCATCTCCCCGTTTCAATTGAACCAGAAAAAGGTCACCTTGATGATAGATTGATTGGGCTTTTATCTTTCGCCAATGAAAGACTTGAGGAACTTAAAATTTTGAAGAAAATTTTCAATGAGGGTTACCCTGTCCCATCGCAAAATCTCCAAGCGTTAAGAGATGAATTCAAAGACGAAATTGTGAGAAATAAAGTCGCTCAAATAGACGAAAGGAAAATCGGAAGAAAGGAACCGTTTTTCGAAAGGTATAAAAAACAAATTTCAATTCTCGGGCTACCGAAATTTCCAACGACAACAATAGGAAGTTTCCCGCAGACAAAAGAAGTAAGGAAAGCAAGATCTGATTTTAACGCAGGAAAAATTTCAAATGAGGAATATGAAAATTTCATAAAAAGCCAAATAAAACGTGTGATCGATATTCAGGAAGATCTTGGGCTTGATGTTCTGGTTCATGGTGAATTTGAAAGGTCTGATATGGTTGAATTCTTCGGTCAGAAAATGAAAGGGTTCGCATTTACAAAAAATGGCTGGGTTCAATCATACGGGACAAGATGCGTGCGTCCCCCGATAATATATGGTGATGTGTCAAGACCGGAACCGATGACCGTAAAAGAAATAACATATGCCCAATCGCTCACCTCAAAACCTGTTAAAGGAATGCTAACAGGTCCAGTTACAATTTTAAATTGGTCTTTTTACCGAAAAGATATACCAAAGAAGGAGATTGCATACCAAATTGCCCTTGCCCTTAGAGATGAAGTCCTCGATCTTGAAAAGGCGGGGATCAAGGTAATTCAAATTGACGAGCCAGCATTCCGAGAGGGATTGCCACTTAAAAAAGCCAAACAGAAAGAATATCTTGAATGGGCGGTCAACGCATTTAAGTTAACAAATGAGGCGGTGAAACCAGAGACACAGATACAGACACATATGTGCTATTCTGAATTTAATGAAATCATTGATTATATCTACGCTATGGACTCCGATGTAATTTTAATAGAAGCTTCAAGAAGCAAGGGTGAGATTCTTGATGCTTTTGAAAAATTTAACTATGATCACGGGATTGGACCTGGATTGTATGATATTCACTCGCCGAGAGTTCCACCTGTGGAAGAGATGCTGGAGGTCGCAGAAAGGTCAATTAAGGTCATTGATAAAAATTTGATATGGATAAATCCCGATTGCGGTTTAAAGACCAGAAATTGGGAGGAGGTCATCCCGTCGCTTCAAAACTTGGTACAGGTCGCACGGATAATGCGCGATAAATATGCTGATTAAATTAGATTTGGCAAACTTTTTTCAAAAAGTTTAAAATTGCGTCGTTAAACTTTTCAATATTTTCAAGGTTACTTAAGTGTCCAGCGGATGGAATTATTTCAAGGTGGCTGCTTTTTATTTTACTGTGAAGCGTTTGCGCAATTGTGGGTGGAGTTAGTGCATCATCTTCACCAACAATGATCAAAACGGGAATATCAATTTTTTCAAGCAAGTGTGTTGTATCCGTTCGCGTTGAAAGCGCGATCAAGTTTCCAGCAATTCCAACATCATCATTCTGAATGATCATATCGCGGACGAAATTGACAACTTCATTATTTTTTTCAAATGTCTTTGGGGATAAAATTGTTTTTATAAATTCATCGGCAAATTTCATCTTGCCATGAAACTTTAATATATGGAGCATCTGTGCCCTTTTCAACTTTGCTTCATTTCCATCGGCTTCAGACCTTGTATCACATAAAATCAAAGCATGAAATAGTGTTGGCTGTTTTTCATAGGCTCTCAAAATAATATATCCGCCCATTGACAAGCCACAAGCGATAACTTTTTCAATTTTTAAACTCCTTAATAACTCGATAAAGTCATCCACAAGATTTTCAAACATAAACTGCCCATCACCCACTTCACTTTGCCCAAGCCCACGCCCATCATAAGTTAAAATCGAACATCTCCCTTTTAAAAGTTCAACTTGTGGTTCCCACATTTTTTGATTAAATGGAAAGCCATGGACGAAAACCACAGTCGGCGTGTCTTCAACAGCATAGAAATTGTAATCAATGTTTACTCCGTTAATTTTTATCTTCATATTTCAAACCAGCTTTGTTTTTAACCTTTCACGCTTCCAAGCGTCAAGCCAGATATCAGATATTTGCTTAAAATTAGAAATAGCAAAACCGCCGGTATGCTTACAATTAAAGATCCAGCAGCATATAAGCCCCATTCAGTTGCCATACTCGACTCAAATTGTTTTAATCCAATTGCGAGCGTGTAAAGCTCAGGCTCTTGTAAAATTTGTGCAGCGACGACATATTCAGCCCACGCTGTCATAAACGAGAACAGAGCAGTTATCACAAGAGCAGGCAAAGCGAGCGGAAACACAACTTTATAAAAAGCCTGAAATTGATTACATCCGTCAATTCTTGCAGCTTCTTCCAAACTTACCGGTATCGTATCATAATACCCCTTCATCTGCCAAACACAAAACGGCAAAGCGGTGGATGTGTAAACTATGATAAGCCCAAGATAACTATTCAAAAGATGAAGTTTAATAAGCATTATGTAAAGTGGAAGCAAAAGCATAGTTGCTGGGAACATTTGCGTAATCAATATTCCGATCATCACAGCTTTTTTGCCCCAAAACTTAAATCTTGAAAGCGCATATCCAGCTGTTGAGGCAAGTGTCACGCCAGTTAACATCACAACAGCGGAAACAAAACTGGAATTGACAAGCCATCTTAAAAAAGGCGTGGATGTAAACAGTTGAATGTATGAATTTAAAGTCGCGTTTTCAGGTATGATTCTCAAAGATGTTGATAGAAGTTTATCAGCAGGTCTCAGAGAAATGCTTATCACATTTAAGATCGGATAAATTGTGACCAAGGTGAAAATTATGATGAAAAGATATGTTGCGAAATCAAGTAAAATTTGCTTTATCTTATGTCCGTTCATCTCGCACCAGACTTTATTAGTAAATCGATTCAACTGCTCTCGTTTTCTTAAGAAAATAAATTCCTATGACGAGCAAAATTAAGAATATAACAACCGAAAGAGCAGCTGCATATCCATACCTGTAAAGGTTAAAAGCAGCCTTGTAAACATACGAGACGAGTATATGAGTTTGATCGCTTGGTTCACCGCCATTCGAAACAAGCCATACGATGTTAAGATTGTTGAATGTCCAAATAATTCCAAGCGTGATCGCTGGAGTCATAACAGGTCTTAAAAATGGCACAGTTATATTTTTGAACTTTTGCCAAGCAGATGCACCGTCAATGTCAGCTGCTTCATAAAGTTCATTTGGAATGCTTTGCAATCCGCCAAGGGCGACAACCATCATAAATGGGAAACCGAGCCATACGTTAGTTATGATACACGCGGTAAACGCCTCAAAAGGTCTCAAAAGCCATTCAACAGGTGACATATTAAGGTATTTAGCGATGAAAATATTCACCGCACCGTATTCATAGTTGAACATACTCCTCCATGTCAGCGCAGTTATAACTTGTGGGATCGCCCACGGCAGAATTAAAAGTGTTCTGAAAATGGGTTTGAACTTAAGCGATTTTCTGTTTAGAATCAGAGCGAGAAAAACACCTATCACGACATGAAAAATTACATTTACAAACGTCCACACGAGAGTTTTTAAAAATACAACATAAAAAGTATTCTCCGTAAAAACCTTCACATACTGCTTAAAGCCGATAATTTTCCAATCGCGAAAATGACGTAAGCTCATATTTGAGAAAGAGAGAACGATGTTGTAAAAGAAAGGATAAACGATAACCCCAAACATTATCAATAAAGCCGGAAGCAAAAACGCGAGTATAAATAAAGTTTTCCTATTCATTCATTTCCTCAATCTTTTTTATCGCAAGTTTTTGCATTCCAAGAGCAGCGTCTTCTGGACTTATTGTTCCGCCAAGAACCGCCTGATAATATGGACGCATCGCATCCCATATTGCCCTAAGCTCGGGAACAACGGGCATCGGTCTTCCAACCTCAGCTTGCCAGATAGAGGCTTGAACCAATGGATCGTTCGCCACAATTTCATTTTTAAGTGCTTCTTTATTTGTCGGGATTGTACCAAGAGACTTTGTAAGTTCAAGTTGAACCTCCGCGCTGACGAGATATTTAAACAAATCGACGACATAAGGTAGTTTATTTTCATCAACATTTACATTGATGGAATAACCTTTTATTGAAACCATTGGAGCTGGCCAAAGCCCCGTGCTCTCAACCTTGGGAATTCGAGTTATACCAAATTTAACACCTGCTTTCTTATATCCACCAATAGACCACGGTCCATTTATAAGCATCCCTGCTCTTCCCTCTTTAAATAAAGCATCCGCAGTGTTATAATCACATTCTCGTGGGACAATTTTATATTTATCTCGTAAATCCCTGACAAATTTCAAAGCTTCTACAGTTGCTTCAGTGTTTAAGGTTGGATTTCCCAATGAATCCATCACCCATCCGCCAAACCCAGTTAAAAACGGTATAAAGAAAAAAGGTTCAGTATAATTCCATACAAGACCATACTGATCAATTTTACCGTCCCCATCAAAATCTTTTGTTAACTCTTTTCCGATTTGAATTAACTCACCCATCGTCTTCGGTGGCTTTTTGACGAGTTCCTTATTATACAAAAGAAAAAGATGATTCCCAATTTGGTCCCCAATTTGGTAAAGATGACCCTTATACCAAAGCAATCCACGAGGATCAAACTGATTTAAAAAGCTTGAATCAAAAACTTCTTCAAGTGGTTTAACGATTTTAAGCAATTCAAAAGGTCCAATCTGATCGCTTGGACCATAAACCAAATCAGGACCTTTACCAGCTATTGCAGATATTATGTACGCCGATCTAAGTTCCTCCGTTTCTTTATATAGAACGACGATCTTTACATTCGGATGGTCTTCCATATATTTTTTCACAGCCAGCTCAAGTATCTCACGCTCGCCGGGTGGCTTTTGATGCCATATGACAATCCGAACCTTCTCGGGATTATCTTTAGAGCACGAGATAAAGAGAAAAATCAAAAAAGCCACAACCAATCGAGTTACTTTCATTACCGAGGTTGATCTTTTTTATCCCTCAAAATTGGTCTAAACAAAAATTCTGGAATTTCAACTTTATAACCCGCATTTTGCAAGAATTTATAAACGTTGATCAAATGAGTTCTAAAACCAACATCAAAAGGTTCATCCCCGCCAAGCGCACTTTGATCATCACCATACCACCAAAACCAATCACTTCCCTCCGCTGAATAAAGTGATTCCCAAGCTTTATACTCAAAATATTTTCGTGTCTTCGATTTCCGCTCATCGGACATCGGGTTCGGTCGCGGGACTTTAAGTTTTTCAACATCTTCTCTAACCCTCAAAAGATATTCCCAAGCCAAATTTTCCTCATCCTCTCCAATCCAAGTGTCAAAATTAGCATTTATCCAACTTCCCGGCCAAAGTGGCTCAATCTCAGCATGTGATGTAATTCTATGCGGTTTGATGCCACGCCCGGGATTTCCATAAATCCACTCGCTCATCGTCACAGTTATAATTTGTCTTTCATCATACAATTTACTTAATTTCCTGTAAAGTGCATTCAAAAAACCTTTCCCATCCTCGTCTTTTCTGTACCACTCCCATGCATTTTCACCATCAAGTATAACCGTAATCAATCTTTCATCGGTTGAATCTTCGGGCGCAAAACTTAACACATATCTTATAAAATCATCGGCTGCAACTTCGGGGTCGTAATTTTGATAAGTAAATCCAATGGCATCTGAAAGTTGAGTGTCCCTGAAAACAATAAGCAACGATTTCGTTTCATCTTTTTTACCATAAACGCTATCATCATCAACAAAATAAGGGTAGTAAAAAGGTTGATTTTCCGGCTTTGATTTCGCGAGAACTTTTTCATCCGTGGCTATCCATTTTATTCCATTTTTAACAAAGAGCGAAACAATCTGCTCAGATACAGATCCCTCCGCTGGCCACATTCCCAAGGGTCTTCTGCCGAAAATTTTTTGATAATATGCGATCGATTTCTTAATTTGCGCGTCCGCATC
>CALJEK010000010.1 GCA_938074445.1 Candidatus Kryptoniota bacterium
TCCTGAGTTTGTTGAACCTGAGGTTGAGGTTGAAATGACCTCGGTTAGTTTTAAACTCCCCAAATCAAGCATCCCTTCAGATAATCAGTTTCACAAAATTTTTCTTTCTTCGCTTTCGCAGAATGTTGAATTTTCTTATTATGCAGTTCCGAAATTGTCAAAGTATGCTTATTTAACGGCGAGTTTGAAGAACGAATTCAAGTTTCCGATTCTTCCGGGTGAAGTTAGGATTTACATTGATGGCAAATATGTTTCAACATCTTCGCTCAACAAGATTTTACCTGATGAGACGTTTGATCTATTTCTTGGGGTTGATGAAGGTGTCAAGGTAGAAAGAAAGTTGAAAAGGAAGTTTACTGAGTTCACATCGTTTGGGAGGAATAAGAAGATTTCTTACGAGTATGAGATAGAAATTGAGAATGGCAAGGGGCGAGACATAAAGATTGAAGTAAAGGATAATTATCCTGTTTCAAGAAACGAAAAAATAAAAGTTGTTCTTGAATCTCCTTCTGAAGGTGAGGCGAAAATTGAATCTGATGGGATTATAACCTGGGGGATTGGTTTGAGACCGCGTGAGAAAAAAGTTTTGAAAGTTAAATTTTACATTGAACATCCAAAAGATTTACCAGTAACTGGTCTTGAGTAAATCGATTAACAAACAAAAGCGAGGTAAAGATGGCAGAAATTAAAAGTGGTCCTGGTTTAAAGTATAAGCCTCTTGTTCCGCCTGAACAAACAATACGTGAATTTACAGTTCGCGCATTGATACTTGGGCTTATTATGTCCGTAGTTCTTGGTGCAGCGAATGCTTATCTTGGTTTGAAAGCTGGTATGACAATCGCTGCTACGTATCCCGCAGCGGTTATAAGTATGGCTTTTTTGAGATTATTTAGAGGAACAATTCTTGAGGAGAATTTCGCGAGAACTGTTGGTTCGATAGGTGAATCGGTTGCAGCCGGAGCTATCTTTACGATTCCTGCTTTTTTGATTGCTGGCGTTTGGGAGAGTTTTGATTCTCCACAGAGGTATTGGGAGTCATCTTTTATAATGGTTATAGGTGGTGTTATAGGGATATTATTTGTCACGCTTTTGCGTAGGGTTTTGGTTGAGGACCCTGAGTTACCATTTCCTGAATCCGTTGCTGCATCTGAGATCCACAAGGCAGGTCAAGCTGGTGGAAGTGGAGCGAAGTATTTATTTGGGGCGATGGGGATTGGCGCCTTAATTCAAACGCTCGGTAAATTTAATTTCTTTGCAACGAGTTGGGAAAAATTTACAACATTTGCTAAAACAGGTGTAAAATTGTTAGGTGGAAGAGGGCAAGAGATTACGAGCGTTTCAGCTGGTGGTGGAACCCTTTTAACAGCCCCAGCGGTAAGCCCCGCTTATATTGGGGTGGGATTTATAATTGGTCCAAGGCTTGCTGCTTTAAACTTCAGCGGTGGTCTGCTTGCGTGGGGATTGTTCGTGCCACTTCTGATGTATTTCCTTGGTCCGCAACTTGAACCGCTTATATCTCAAGAGGGGAGACCAACTTCATGGGTTGAGTTATCCTATGCTATTTGGAAATTTATCGTGCGACCGATTGCGATAGGAGGAATGCTTTTAAGCGCGATTTATACGCTTTATAGGATGAGGAATAGTTTAGCAATCGGATTGAAAAGATCGATATCTGACCTGAAAAAAGCGACCGCTGGAGAGGCTTCAAGTGTGAGTAGAATTGATCAGGATTTGAGTTTAAAGTGGGTCCTCCCACTTTTATTAATTTTTGCTGTATTAACTTTTTCGCTTTATTACTATTTCAGCGGGCTGTTTAACGCATCGATAACTGCGACGGTAGTGATGATAATTGCGGGATTTTTCTTCGCTGCTGTTTCAGGTTATTTAGTTGGGATAATTGGTTCAAGTAATAATCCGGTGAGCGGACTTACGCTTTCAACTTTGATTGTCGCTGCGCTTTTGATGGTTGTGCTTGGTGTTAAGGGATTGCCGGGTGTAGCAGCTGTTCTTGGGGTTGCGGCTGTGATCTGTGTTGCTGCAGCTGTTGCTGGTGAAATGTTTCAAGATTTGAAGGTTGGACATATTCTTGGTGGAACCCCATGGAAGATGCAGGTTGGAGATATAATTGGTGTTTTCGTGGCTTCATTTGTTTTATATTTCCCATTACTTATTTTGCACCAAGGTGATATAAAAGCGGGAGGAACTGGTTTCGGTGGGAAGGCACTTCCAGCGCCTCAGGCGAGTTTGATGGCGATGCTATCGAAGGGAATTGTTGGTGGTGAAATGGCATGGCCTCTTATAATTGTTGGGATGCTTATGGCTTTCGGTCTTATACTTTTACAGGTTAGAAGCCCGATGCTTGTTTGCGTTGGAATGTATTTGCCTTTTGAGACGACATCTGCTATTTTCGTTGGTGGATTGATAAGAGGGATTGCGGATCTGATTGCTAAAAAGCGTAAGTTTACAGATGAGCAGATGTCAAAGCTTGAAAACAATGGGACACTCCTTGCCTCAGGTTTAATCGCTGGTGAAGCTCTTATGGGTTTGATTTTTGCGGGATTTGCCTTTTATGATGTAAAGATAAAGCCAATTACACCAACGCCTTCTTATCTTGTCAGCTTGATTGTAATAGTTTTAATAGCTTTGCTTTTGATCTTGACCCCTGTTCGTTATGCATCGCAGGCACAGGAGAAGAAATCTTAACAATTTAAGGCGCGCCGTCGGGTGCGCCTTTTTGATTTTTTGAGCACCTTTTTTAAATTATACCAAAGTTTTTTAAACAAAAGCACATTTTGAAATATGTTAAGTGAATATTTGCCGATTTTCGTTTTGATGATTTTTGCTCTTGCCTTTGCCTCGTTTATGGTTTTATCCAATCGAATCCTCGGTCCGAAAAGACCCAATCCTGAAAAACTTTCAACTTATGAAAGTGGGATGGAACCAATAAGAACCGCAAGGGACAGATTTTCTGTTAAGTTTTACCTTGTTGCGATGCTTTTTATAATTTTTGACATTGAGATTGTTTTCCTCTATCCGTGGGCTGTAACTTTTGATAAACTTGGTGTGTTGGGTTATATAGAAATGTTTCTTTTTATTTTCGTTCTTTTGGTTGGGTATTTTTACATAATAAAAAAAGGTGCGTTGAAATGGGAATAAACACGTTTAACATAGAGGAACAAGGATTTTTGACGACGAAATTGAGCGAATTTATTAGATGGGCTCAGCGTAATTCGCTTTGGCCGATGCCCCTTGGAATTTCATGTTGTGCTATTGAGATGATGGCTTTCGCTGCGCCAAAGTTCGATGTTGCAAGGTTTGGTTCTGAATTTCTAAGATTTTCACCACGTCAATCTGACCTGTTGATAGTTGCTGGAACGGTTACGTATAAAATGGCTCGCGTTGTCAGAAAAATTTACGACCAAATGCCTGAGCCAAAATGGGTAATAGCCATGGGCGTTTGCACCTCAACAGGTGGAATGTACAGGTCTTATGCGGTTGTACAAGGAATTGACCAGTTTTTGCCAGTTGATGTTTATGTTTCTGGTTGCCCCCCGAGACCTGAGAACTTAATAAATGGCTTGCTTAAAATTCAGGAACTTATAAAAAATGGGGTTCCGCCCAAAAGAGACCCAATATATATCTAAAAAACTTTGAAATTGAAAATGAAGGATAAAATCATTGAAAAACTGAGCAACCTCTTCAAGGATGACATAATTGAGGTATCCGAATTTCGTGGGGAGCTTACTATAGTTGTTAAAAAAGAAAAAATCGTCGACATTTGTAAATTTTTAAAAGAGGAACCTGAACTTTCATTTGATTATCTTGTCGATATCTGTGGGGTTGATTACTACCGTGAGAAGGATAGGTTTGCCGTGGTTTACAATTTATGGTCCTTAAAAAACAAGTTTAGGTTGCGATTAAAAGTTTATGTGGACGAATCTGAACCTGTTGTCCCATCTGTTACATCTGTGTGGTCAGCTGCAAATTGGCATGAGCGTGAGACATTTGATATGTTCGGAATTAAATTTTCAGGGCATCCAGATCTAAGAAGAATTTATATGCCTGAAGATTTTGAGTATTATCCATTGCGGAAAGATTTTCCATTGCAGGGAATACCTGGATCAATTCCTTTGCCCGGACAGGAGAAAGTAAAAATTCAACGGGGTTGAAGTATGGAGGAAAAAATTGACAAAGTAGTTGAATCATTAAATAGGCGAAACATTGAAGCTGAGGTCAGAAAAGATCCGCTTGGAACTGAAATGATTTTAAATGTTGGTCCTCAACATCCGGCGACGCATGGGGTTTTGAGATTGGTCTTAAAGCTTGATGGTGAGTACATAGTTGACGCTGTCCCGGAGCTTGGGTATTTACACCGCGGTAAGGAGAAGATTGCCGAAAATATGACCTTCCTTGAATTTTTACCTCACACGGATAGAATGGATTATCTTGCTCCACTTTCAAATAATACTGCTTATATGCTTGCTGTTGAAAAGCTTTTTGGTATTGAAGCACCTAAAAGGGCTCAATATATCAGAGTGATTTTAAATGAACTTTCGAGGATTTCGTCGCATCTTGTGTGGCTTGGGACCTTTGCTATGGATGTTGGAGCTTTGACTGTTTTTATGTGGTGCTTTAGAGAAAGGGAAAAAATTTTGAGCATATTTGATCTCGTGACGGGAGTTAGATTTACGACAAGTTATGAAAGAATTGGTGGAGTTGCACAAGATATAACTGATGAAGCAATTCATGCGATAAAAGGGTTTATCGATAATTTTCCAAAAGAACTTGAACAGTGCGAGAAACTTTTAAACAAGAATAGAATTTTCATCGAAAGGGTGGATGGGATCGGTGTGATAACAAAAGAACAAGCGATTGACATTGGATTAAGCGGTCCAAACTTGAGGGCTTCCGGGGTGTCGAGAGATTTGAGAAAAGATGAACCATACCTTGTTTATAATGAAATTGATTTTGATATACCTGTTTATGAGGAGGGCGATTGCCTCGCTCGTTATTATGTGCGCCTTGATGAGATGAAGGAAAGCGTTAAAATTGTAAGGCAGTGTATCGAGAAGTTGCCCTCAGGTCCCGTAAAAGCTGATGAGCCAAAAGCAACGCATCCCAAGAAGGAGAAAATTTATACAAAGATGGAAGAGTTAATTCACGATTTTATTATAACAAATTTTGGTGGCACACCTCCAGTTGGTGAAGTTTATCATGCTGTTGAGAATCCAAAAGGTGAACTCGGTTTTTATATTGTGAGCGATGGGACTGGTTATCCTTGGAGGCTGAAGGTTAGGTCGCCATCTTTCACCAACATTCAGGCGTTGCCGTTGCTTCTTAAGGGTCATATGATCGCTGACCTTGTTGCCATAATTGGTAGCATTGATCCTGTTATGGGAGAAGCCGATAAATAAACAAAAACAAATTTTTGTTTGAAATGTTCACTGAGGAAAACTTGAAAAAGATTGAGGAAATTAAGAAAAGATATCCAACACCTCAAGCAGCACTTTTACCTGTTCTTTGGATCGCACAGGAACAATTTAAATGGATTTCGGAAGATGTGATGCGCTACGTGGCTGAACTTCTTGGGTTGCCCTATAGCCATGTTTATGGGGTCGTCACATTTTACACTATGTATAATAAAAAACCAGTAGGTAAGTATCATATTCAGGTATGCACAAACGTAAGCTGTATGTTAAGAGGTGCTTATGAAAATCTTGAGTATCTTGAGAAAAAGCTCGGGATAAAAGTGGGACAAACTACGCCTGATATGAAGTTTACATTAACCGAAGTTGAATGTCTTGGTTCATGTGGGACTGCGCCTGTTATACAGGTGAACGATGATTATTACGAGAATATGGAGCGAGAAAAACTTGAAAAATTAATTGAACAACTAAGTCGGGACGGGAAATAATGGAACAGATAAAACTAATTCTAAAAGATATACCTGAACTACACCGAATAGAAGTTTACGAAGCAAATGGTGGATATTCGGCTTTTAAAAAAGCACTTGGAATGAAACCAGATGAAATTATTGAAGAAGTAAAAAAGTCAGGGCTGAGGGGCAGAGGCGGTGCTGCATTCCCTACAGGTATGAAGTGGAGTTTTATGCCGAAGGATTCAAGACCGAAGTATTTGATCGTAAATGCAGATGAAGGCGAGCCTGGAACTTTTAAAGATAGAGCGATAATTGAAAAAAATCCTCATCAATTAATCGAAGGTGCATTAATAGCAGCTTATGCCATAGGAGCGCAAACAATTTACGTTTATATCCGCGGTGAATATGTTAAGTGGATGAAGATTCTCCAAAACGCGATTGACGAAGCTTATTCAAGGGGTTATATTGGGGAAAATATCTTTAATTCTGGGTTTAGTGTTGATATTTACATTCATCGCGGAGCTGGGGCGTATATTTGTGGTGAGGAATCTGCCCTGATGGAGTCAATTGAAGGGAAAAGAGGTTATCCAAGGGTGAAACCACCTTTTCCAGCTCAATATGGACTTTGGGGTTATCCAACAACGATAAATAATGTTGAAACACTTGCAAACGTCCCGGTGATAATTGAAAAAGGTGGTGAATGGTATTCTAAAATTGGCGCTCCAAAACATCCAGGGACAATTCTCTTTGGGGTAAGTGGTCATGTAAATAAACCAGGTATATATGAACTGCCGACAGGAGTTTTGTTGACCGACTTAATTTATAAGTATGCTGGCGGGGTTAGAAATAATAAGAAGATTAAAGCGGTGATACCCGGTGGGTCTTCAACTCCAGCTTTAAGGGGTGATCAGATTGAGGGTGTGACGATGGATTTTGATGGGTTGAGAAACGCTGGTTCAATGATTGGAACAGGTGGTGTTATAGTGATGGATGAGGATACGGATATGGTTAAAGTTTTATGGAGGATTGCAAAGTTTTATTGGCATGAATCCTGCGGTCAGTGCACCCCTTGTAGAGAAGGGACGGGTTGGATGTTTAAAATTCTTGATAGAATTTTAAAAGGTGGCGGAAAACCTGAAGACCTTGATTTACTCGTCAGCGTTGCCAGCAATATTGAAGGCAACACTGTTTGTGCACTTGGTGACGCTGCAGCTTGGCCAATAAAGTTTGGTGTTGAAAGGTTTAGGGAAGATTTTGAAAAGTATATAAAGTTTAAATCAACCGTGTTGGTTGAGAAATAGCTTATATGATGAGAATAACTTTTTTACTTTGCTTTGCTTTTATTTCGTGTCAACTTTTTGAGACGCGAAGCCCTGAAACGCCAACTGAAGTAACTGAACAACTGGGCTGGAAGCAACCCATAACCCCTGAGATAACCCTTGAAAATTTGCGTAATGCAATTTACTATAAAAACACTGAAAACTATATTCGCTGTTTTGTTGATTCAAATTTTTCAGATAAAAGGTTTACATTCGTTCCAACTCAAGAAGCACAGATACAGTATCCAGATATTTTCAGGAATTGGAATCTAAATAGCGAGAGGAATTATTTTAATAATATCAAAACCAATGTTCCGCAGGGAGGTACATCTGATCTTGTTTTATCTGGGGGTTTTCAGAGTTTCGGCACCGATGAAGCTGTTTATTACGCGAGTTATCTTGTAAGTTTTCAGCATGCGGTAAAGGATATCCCACAAAATGCAAGGGGAAATCTTCAGTTTTATTTAGTAGCTGACAGAAATGGGAATTGGGTAATTTATAAGTGGATTGATATAAAAGTCCAAAATGAGTTCACTTGGAGCGAATTAAAAGCAAAATTCAGCTATTGATTGATGCGTTTCCTTTATCTTACACTTTCGCTTTTAACCTTTTCTTGTGTTAACCCATTTGCGCCGGGACTTGACAGAAGCGATGAGGAATCAGTATTGCTTGGGGATCAGAGAACTATTGAGGGTGTTTTTCAGAATTTTAAATACGCTTATATATTTAAAGATACATCGGTTTACAGCAAGCTGTTGGGTGAAAATTTTGTCTTCGTTTATCGAGATTATGATAAAGGACAGGACATCTCGTGGGGAAAGGTTGACGAGATGAGAGCAACTTACGGGCTTTTTAGGAATACGCAAAACCTTGACCTTGTGTGGAATAATATAATTGTTGATTCCGGCGATTCACTTTATAGGAATGTCGTGAGAGGGTTTAACTTGACTGTCACATTTAATCCTGCTGATATAGTAAAAGTAGATGGAAAGGCAAATTTTATATTGCAGCGTAATAGTCCATCTGAACCATGGTTAATTGTTTTTTGGCGTGATGAATCAAATTACTAAATAAAAGGGTGAAATTGGTTTGAAGGTAAAGGTTGGTTTTCAAGGTGAAAGAGGGGCTTTTAGTGAACAAGCTGGATATGAGTTTTTCGGCGATAAGATGGTTCCTGTGCCATTTCGCTCTTTTGAGGAAGTTTTCAGGAGTGTGAAGAAAGGTGAGGTCGATTACGGGGTTATACCGATTGAGAATTCGCTATACGGCAGTATACATCAGAATTATGATTTGCTTCAGAGGTATAATATCTATATAGTTGGTGAGGTAAAATTACGGATAAAGCACTATCTTCTTGCGAATTATGGTGTGAAAATGAGCGGTGTAAGAAAGATTTATTCGCATCCGCAAGCGTTGGCGCAATGTGAGAGTTTTCTTAAAAAGTTAAAAGGTGTTGAAATAATACCGACTTACGACACAGCTGGCTCTGCGAAAATGATAAAAGAGAAAGGGATACTTGATGGGGCAGCTATAGCTGGTAAGCAGGCGAGCAAATATTATGGTTTGAAAGTTTTAAGGTCGGGCATAGAAAATCATGAGAAAAATTTCACGCGATTTTTAATTTTGTCAAGAAGAAAAATTATAGCACGTAAAAATCCGAAGACTTCAATCATTTTCACAACGAAAAATATACCGGGGGCTCTTTTTTCCGCACTTGGCGTCTTTGCCTATAGATATATTAACCTTCTAAAAATTGAATCAAGACCAATAATTGGGCAACCTTGGAGATATATGTTTTATCTTGACTTTGAGGGAAGCATTGAAGATGAACTTTGTGCTGATGCGATAAAAGAGTTGAAAAGAATGACGCAGTATTATAAATTTCTCGGGACTTATGAAAAAGGGAGGGAGGTTGAATGAGATTTAGATATGCTTTTAGAGAAGCGATGTCTGGCTTTAAAAGATCAAAATTGTCAACATTTGCTTCGATTTTTGTGCTTTTTATTTCTTTGCTTTCGATGGGCACATTTGTGATTGTTGGATATAATGTCAATCGTTTAGTTAAGATGGTAAAAGAAAAGATTGAGATCGAGGTCTTTATAAAGGAGGGGCTAACTTCGGCTCAAATAGATTCGCTAAAAAAAATTGTTAAGTCGTTTGATGAAGTTGAAGATGTAATTTATATATCGAAAGAGGAAGCAGCGAGAATATTTGAGAGTGAGTTTGGGGAAAACATTTTCAACCTTCTTGATTTCAACCCTCTTCCAGCGTCATTTAGGATAAAATTAAAAGAGAGATTTAGAACCTCACACGGGGTTGAAAGCTTGATCGGGAAATTGAGAAAAATCCGCGATTTTGAGGATGTTAAATACAGAAGATTATTGCTTAGGATAATCGAAAGGCGATTTCAAATTTTATCGTGGGCATTTCTGGGAGGTGGAGTTTTGTTAAGCTTAATTTCAGTTCTTTTGATAGTTAACACAATAAGGTTGAGCATATATGCGAAGAGAAAGTTAATAAAAATAATGCAACTTGTTGGGGCGACGCGTGGATTTATAATGCTTCCTTTTTTGATCCAAGGTCTTCTGCAGGGATTGATCGCTGGAATTTTGTCGACAATGTTAATTTATATGATAGTGAAAGTTATCATACCACAATTGCCTGATGATGTTTTGAGCAGTGTGAATGTGCCTAATTTATTTTTTCCAGCATTGGTCTCAACGGGTTTAGTTCTTGGCTTTGTTGGCAGTTGGATATCGGCGCGGAAGTATATCACATATAAACTGATATCTTAAAAAACAAAGGACAATGGCAAATGAACGAGTGCATATTTTGTGAAATTGTTGCAAGAAGAATGCCCGCGGATTTTGTTTACGAAGACGA
Source organism: Candidatus Kryptoniota bacterium (assembly GCA_938074445.1). Lineage (GTDB taxonomy): Bacteria > Bacteroidota > Ignavibacteria > Kryptoniales > Kryptoniaceae > Kryptonium. The sequence goes on from CALJEK010000010.1 coordinate 10,081, forward strand.
TGAGATAGTCGCTTTTAAGGATATCAATCCACAGGCACCAATTCACATACTCGTCGCTCCAAAAAAACATTACTCTACACTTCTCGATCTTAAACCTGAGGATGCAAAGTTGATAGGAGAATTAATCCTCGTTGCGAATGAGGTGGCAAAAAAGTTTAACATCCATAATCGCGGTTTTCGGCTTGTCTTCAATTGCAATCGTGAGGCTGGGCAAAGCATCTATCATGTTCACCTGCACCTTTTGGGCGGAAGAATTATGATGTGGCCACCTGGATGATTAATAAAAGCTGAAGACGGTATGAATTTACACCCGATGTTTGTTCATTTCCCGATCGGACTTTTTACAATCGCTTTTATCTTTGAGATAATTGAATTCACATTGAAAGATAAATTTAGAAATTCCGCATTCTTTCTTTTGTGTTTCTCTTTTCTATTCTCAATTGTCGCAGTCCAAACAGGGAACATCGATGCTCAAAATTTGAACTTGTCAAACGAAGCCGAGAGGATACTTATCCTTCACCGGGATAGCGCAAATTTATTTTTGATCACATCTGCTGTTATTTTTATGTTTAAACTTTACATTTTTTTGAAATTTAAAAGCTCGTCACCTCGGCTTTTATTCATTTTGCTCGGATTATACTTGATTGGGTTGTTGTTTGTTTTTAGAACGGCTTATTTTGGGATGAAGCTTGTTTTCGAACATGGGGTTGGAGTAAAACTAAATTGAGGTTTATCTGAAATGGGCGGATTCATCGTTGATTGGCGCAGTCTTAACTATCCGATTGATTTAGAAGATATTTTTGGGCGAAATTCGGAAACCGAACTTGAGATAGGATTTGGGAATGGGATTTTTCTTCTTCAAATAGCTAAAGATAATCCAAGTAAAAACTTCGTTGGAATTGAACTCGTAAATTTTTTTGCGAAAAAGGCTGATAAAAAATTTAAAAGCGCTGGGATCGACAATGTCAGGCTATTTGTTGGGGATGCGAAGTTATTACTTTTGATATTGTTCCAAGATAAAACTTTTGATCATATATATTTCAATTTCCCTGACCCCTGGTTTAAGAAAAGGCATAAAAAAAGAAGGTTGCTTAAGTTTGGTTTTAACTGCTTGCTCGCTAAACGGCTTAAAGACGGAGGTTTAGTTTCGGTGACAACAGATCACCCCGAATTCAGGGATTTCGTGCTTGAGTCGGTTCTTGATTCTGGTTTCTTTACAAGCGTATATCCGAACGGTTTTACTATGGAAAACCCAGGTTATTATCCAACAAAATACGAACAGAAATGGCGAAGTCAAGGTAAGGAAATTTATTATATGAAGTTTAGAAAAATTTGTCATCCCGTCGTTTTTGATGTCAATGAGTATCTCACGGAGGAAAACTTATGGTATGTGGTTTATTCAAAGGGTTTGAATAAAGTTATAAAGGACTTGAGCAAAGCTTAAAGGTGCAAATTTAAAATAGATCGTGCGAATCCCCTTGATTTTCTTGACTTGATGATTAAACTTTTGGTAAATTAACTAAGCGATAGCAAAAACATTACCTCTAAATTTATGCATCGTTTGAAACTTTTGTTTATCTTTCTGCTTTTTTTCGACATTATCAATGCTCAAGTTCAGGTCTCACCAGATACTATCGTTATTTCAAACTTTATTGATTTCGCTGATACCACACTAAGCACTGGGGTTGATTTTAGTAATTCGTCTGGTCAATTAATTTTAAAAACTGGCGAGCAAGAAAACCTTGCCAAGAATAAGAGGGCGACGATAACTTATTACGGGACTGGTGAGCCGAAAACCTCAACCGGTGAGCGGGATACTGTTACGGGAAATCCGATGAAAGTAATCGATGGAAATACTAAAACATTTTGCCAGATTAAACCAGGTGGCGACGGGAGTTACATTCTTATTGATTTGCTTGCGTTTAGAAAAGTTAACAAGATTGTAATTGTGACCTTTGGTCTAAATCAATCTCTTAGACCAAGGGCTTACACGATTTATGCGGGAACCGATTCAATTCAATTAACGAGGATTTTACAAAAGACCGATAATCTGGATGTAAAAACTATCGATATTTTTGACCCAATTATCGTGAGATTTATAAAGATTGTTTTTGATGTCATTGATAGGTTTAATTCAACAGTTATATCTGAAATAGAGGTTTACGGTGTAGGATATTTATCGTATGGTGAGTATTATTCCAAGGTTATTGATGTAGGGCAGGTGGTGAATTGGGGTTGGGCTGAATGGGATGCTGAATTACCCGCAGGTACTAACATAACTTTTCAATTTCGAACAGGTTCATCGCCTGTGGTCAATAATACTTGGAGTCAGTGGTCTCCGGAGATCTCTCAAACCGAGGTTTTAAAGGTTGATGAACCAAGGCGTTATATTCAATTTAAGGCAAATTTATCCACATCAAGCACAGAAACGCCAATTTTAAAAAGACTATCGATATTCTACGATAAAAAACTTGTTGCTCGAAACATCGCTTTTGAAGTTAACCCATCTGTTGTTCCGATTTTAAAGCGAACGGAGATATCTTGTGATTTTAATGTTGAAGTTGATGAAAATTCGCTCGGCATTGATACTTTGGTTATATTCACACCATCTCCAGCAAATGTAGAATCCGTTTTACTCGATGGAACCCCGATTGCTTATTCTGTGATCTCAAGTCCCGAATATGTTAAAGTAGGTTTTAATCGCTCAATTAATTCAAATTCACGGATAACTGTTAAACTAAGTTTAACTCTTTATCTTGATGTTAATGAGTTTCCTGCGGTTGCAATAAGCAAAGTTACGCCTTCAAATCCACAGTTTGTCAATGCGTATAAAAGAGGAAATTTGAGCAGTTGGGCTGTTTTAACAACCGGGGTCTCTGAAAGATTAATAGTTGATTTGGTGATAAATCCAAATCCATTTTCTCCTAATGGAGATGGATTAAACGATAAAACCCAAATAAGTTTTTTCATTTCAAACCTTAATGCCGAGAGAAATTTAAAAATTCAAGTTTTCGATCTAACTGGCAGACTTGTTAAAACAGTTTTTGATGGTCCAAGCAAAGCGTTTGCTTATATTTCTTCTAACTCATTTTCATGGGATGGCAGAGATGATAATGGCAAGCTTGTCAGACCTGGTGTTTATCTTTTAAGAGTTTCAATAGATGCAGACACAGGGACTGAATCGGTTTTTAAAACTATAACCGTTGTTTATTGAAAAATAACTTTTTCATTTCGATGAAGAAAATTGTTCTGTTGATAATTTTAGTTGTGGTTGAGTTTAACATCGCGTTTGCAGGTGCTTTTAAAGACCTTGGGAACGGAGCCAGGGCTATATCGCTTGGTTCGAGCTATGTTGCTGTTTCTGATAATCCGTACGCTATCTTTTATAATCCAGCTGGAATAGGGCAGGTGAAAAGACTTAACTTGGCAACGACATATTCGCGACTTTATCCGTTCGTTCAAGATGAAAACCTTTATTATTTAACCTTTGCTGGGGTTTTGCCTATTTTCTCAATTTTTGATTTCGGTTTTGGGATTTCATATTTCAAGACGGGGATGTGGAGTGAAAACCAGTTCATTTTCTCAATGGCGAGGGAGTTCAGGTTTATCAGGGGTTTATCAATAGGGGGAAACTTGAGGTTTTTGAGGTGGTCTGCTATTGCGCCGGTTGGGGAATCGGGTTATTCTTACTTCAATTTTACATTTGACGCTGGCGCCATTTTTGTATGGAAAGATTTCGTAAATGGTTCTAATTTAAGATTTGGATTAGCGGTGAAAAATTTAACACAGCCAAGTATTGCGGTGAATAAGTCACCTGATGCGAAATTACCGCTTGAGATTTCAGGAGGTGTTGTGTATGAATCAAATCTTTATAATTATTTGGTAGGTTTGGGAGCTTCGAAGTCGGATAATGGGTTAAAAATTGATGTTGGAGTGGAAATTTTAGCTTTCTCTTCCGAATTTTTAAAAACTAATTTCGAATTTGTCTTAAGAGGTTCAGGCGGAGTCATTGTTGAGGGCGGAAAGCAATCCAGCTTAAACCCAGGGTTCGGAGTAAAATACTGGAAATTTAAAATTGATTATGTTTATGTTTATCAATTTGAAATACCAGATGCAGGTGGGAGTCATAAGTTCAGCATTGAATTCAATTTTTAAAAAAATTGAAACACAACGCCATGAAAAGGTTTGTTATACTTGCCGTAGTTTCAATTATTTGTTTTGAGAGTTTAGTTGCGCAGTTTATCGCAAGAGATAAGGAGAGTTACCTTAATTATTCGGGGAGAAATTATGAAAACTATAGCATATCATTTTTGAGAAAACGATTTTATGATAACTTTGGGAATTTTCTCATAGATGGGAGTTTGATTTTTGAGTTGCTTGAGAATCAGCGTCAGCTTTTGGGACAGGAGTTAGGTGGATTTAGTAGTTTAACGAAGTCAAGATTTTACTATCAATATTTTCAAAATCTTGTGATCGCAAGTGATAATTATGGTGATTTTCAAACGAGGTTAATAATCGGGGATGCTATAAGGACGAAATTTACATCGCTTACATTTGATAAGGCAAGATTTAACGGTGTTAGATGGGATGGGGCTACGACAAAGCATAGAGGCACGGTCGTCTTTTCAAGGGTTAGTGATCCTGTCAGATTTAGGTTTGATTCACCTCTTTTGATCGATGGAATTCAAAGGACACGAAATTGGGCTCAATATCTTTTCGGCGGTCATTTTGAAACGGACATTGGAGATGTTTTAACAATTGGTGCAACTTATGTAAATCAACATACGAGGCGTATGGATGTTAACGCTCGGGATGTGCCATTTAAAGGGGTTCCACCGAATGGGGTTCCCAGAATTATTTTTGTCAGGATAAGTGACGATTCTCCGAAAGATGGTTCTGGTCCAATAATTTATTCAGAGCCTATTATTAAAATTAACGGTGTGCGGGTTCCAACAAAAAATATAAATGGCAAGGTCCCAACCCCACAAGAAACTGTTCTCGGTGCGCCAATTCAGTATTACGTCTTTAGAAACTTCAGCATAGATAGGACGCTTTGGGTTGCTGGGGCTGATACATTAAGTTACACCGCTTATACTCCAATTCAAGGTGGACCCGGATATAAGTTTAGGTCTATGTTATCAGCTTTGCCAGCTTACCCTGAGCAAATTCCAAGCGATGGGAATATAACGTTTGCTTATATAATCCCGCCCAAGGTTGAGTCAGTTGAGTTTGAACTTGTTGTCGCTAATGATTTCAAAATTGAAGCAGCGCATGATTTTGTTAATCGTCTTGATGATTGGGAACAAACTACAGGTGCGCGATTTATTGCACATTATGATTCTATCGCCGTTGGAACACCAACATTTTTCAGACTTATAAAAAGGGCGGAAGGAAATGTTAAAGATGCATCAAATAGACAAATTGTAAGGTTTAATTATGCTCTAACAACTGGAATGAGTGTGTATAGTTTAAACTTTAAATTCAACTGGAAAGGGTTTAATATAGAGGGTGAATTTGCTCAAAGTTTGGAGTGGTCGAAGTATCCCGTGGGACGTGGTCCTTGGTTTACGAAGACTGGGAACGCATTTTATATCAAAGCTTCTAAAAAAGTAGGGCGTTTAACTTTTGGATTTGAACGGTATAAAATTGAGCCAAATTATACAACTTCCCTCAATGTTTATTCGCTCGAAAACAGTTACTATATGATGTGGACAGGGTCAGGTTACAGTTATCTTGCGCCTGATGTTTACGGTGTGACAGCCTACGATGTTTCGAGCTCAATTTCTTTTATCCCAGGTGGGGCTTACTTTTCACTTGTTGATGATAACGATGATAGAGATAGATGGGAAGATGGATTTTATTTCTACAATGCAACGCCAAATCCGACATTTGAGAATAGCGATGTTTTAAATCCGACGCCTGACCCGTTTTTATTGGGCTATAGGCAAAACGCAAACGAATTAATTGGCTTAACAAGTATAATAAGAAGACCTGACGCAGGCATATTCCCCGGGAAAGATAGAAATAATGATGGAATACCTGACGATGACCAAAACGCTAACGGTATCCCTGATTATCAGGAAGATTTCTTAACATATTACAGTGATCCGCCAACCTTTGATTATGGCGATGACTGGAATAACAACGGTGTAATTGACGAGCAAGAAAACGATATATATCCAGATTATCCTTATGAGCCAGACATAAACGGTTACCATGCTTTTACAAGATTGAATTTAACGAGAAATTGGTCATCGCAATTTGGTCTTATAAACGAGAGGGCTATCGCAAGAGGTGGAATTAATCAAGTTTTTTATTTTAAAACACTTTACTCCACGATGAACCCACGGCTTGGCTCAATCCTTTTGTATTATGTGATGAAAAGAGTTAGGGATGAAATTCCAAATCCAGTTTATCAATATAAAGGTGTGATAACGATAACAAGTCCTTTCCCTGTATTTACGGAAGACCCTTTGAGATATAGAAATAGTTTCGTTCATAATCTCTATTTTGAGGCAAGATATACGCAGATACCAAATCTTAATATTGAAAACAAAGTTCGTTTTGAACTCAATTTCCAGCGTCCACTTGGCGATCCATCAAGAGCTTTGCTTCCGGAGGCGAAATACACTGGTGATCAACTTGATGGTAGGATAACGCTATGGGGTCTTGTTCATAAAATTGATTACACAATTAGACTTCTCAATAATCGACTTGAGATAAGACCGCAGTTTAAGGTTAGAACAGTTAAAGAGGTAAAGCTCGGCTATGTTGATGTTGGGGGAAGTTTAAGAAAGGTTCCGAATGTAATTCAACACACTCAGGAGATAATACCAATCTTTAGAATTGGGTACAAGTTAACGGATCGTTCTGTTTTTAATTTTGGACTTCAAGGTTTGAGCATTATAGGATTGCCAGATATGTTTTCGTATCAGATAAGAAACTTAAAAGATGGAACAGGGAGCGAAAATAGAGGCACAATAGCTTTTTCGTTGACAAATCAAAGTTCGTATAAAGGATATTCAATTGTTGTTGATTTCGGATATAAGTTTACAAAGAGAAAATTTACAAAGCCTGGAGAAGAAAGGTATAGTCGTGATGAGTCAGCGATATTTTTCACTGTTATAGCAGGCTTTTAACGCGGAGGTGAATCAGTATGTGGAAGATAATTATTATAATCACATTAGCTGCATCCATAGTTGCGAACTTTATTCCGACACCGCTTGAACTTCAAAAGGCTTTCGTTTCGGGGCAAAATTTTTACGCAAGTGGTGATTTTAAAAAAGCGATAAGTCAATACGATTTCATTATAAAGACCGAAAGTAAATTTTTAAATGAGGATAGCGTGAAGGTTGCGCTTTTCAACGGTGATTTGATAGTAAGCGTGAAGACGGCAGCTTATTATCAAAAAGGCAACGCTTTAAGAAAACTAAAAAATAATGCTGAAGCGATAGAAAACTTTAGAGTTGTTTCTGAAAGAAGAAACGATTCCCCTTGGCTTTCAGCCCTCGCACAATATCAAATTGCTGATATCTATTACGATGAAGGAAAATTTGAAGAAGCAATAGAGGAGTCGAAGAAATTAATTGATCGATTCCCTAACGATGAGCGTGTTCCAAAGGCATATTACACGATCGGTTGGGCATTTAGGGAGTTAAATGCGCTTGACAGTTCAATTTTTTACCTTAAAACATTGCTTGAAAAATTTCCCAGAGGTGAACTTGCGCCACATTCGATGTATCAGATCGGACAAAATTATTATGATAAAGGAAACTTTGATATAGCGTTGAGTTGGTTTAAAGGCGTTGTCGATAGGTTTAAACCGGAAGGTTTTAAAAAAGAAGAGTTTGAAAAAATCGAATTGAAAGCTGTAAGGGAAAGAAAAATTTTTGAAGCTGTAACTGGGCGAGAGGGGGAAGAAACCCCGCTTGAAATTGTAGCGAAATCAAGTTTGAGAATCGCTGATTGTTATAAAATGATGGATGAGTTTAATGAAGCGATCAAAGCATACAGAAACGTTATAGCGACGTATAAACTTTTGCCAAGTTTAATTGAGACAGCATATATAAAAATGGCTCAATACACGCTTGAGAAGAAAGGACTTGAGGAAGGGATTTCAATTTATAGAGAAGCAATTGATAGGAACTTTGAGAATAAGCAATTGCAAGCGAAAATGCAGTATTTAATTGCAAGAACTTATCAAGATTCGCTTCATTATGATAAAGCAGCAAGCGAATATGACCTTTACATTAAGGCATACGGCGAAATTGCGTTTTTGATCGATTTCCCAGTTGAAGATGCGATTTATTCAAAGGTTATATGCCTTTACAACGCAAAAAGATATAGAGAAACAATCTCTGAGTGCGATTCTTTTTTGGTAAGATTTCCGGGCTCAAATTACATCCCAGATATGCTCTTTTTCAAGGGGATTTCGCATCTTGCGGTAAGAGAGTATGTTTCGGCTGAAAGTTCCTTTGTCGCGATAAAGACGCGATATAAAAATTCACCACAGTATGTGCATGCATGCGTTCAACTTGGGAGGACATATTATGAATGGAAACGATATGAAGATGCCCTGAACGAGCTTAACAAAATACTTGCCCAAGATTTGCCGGATTTGAACAAGGATGAAGCCTATTACTATATTCTTTCAACTTACTTTGACACGCAGAATTATGATTCTTTATTGAGCATTTTTCCAAAAATTACACCTGGCTCGAGTTTTTATTTACCTGCATTTATAAAGGTATCAAAGTCGTTTAGCTTGCAAAACAAATTCGTAGAAGGGGAAAAGTTCATCAAAGATATTTTGAGAACTGCGGAATCTTTAAAGGACAGTATATATTTCATTCCAGAGGTTCACTTTTCACTTGCGGATGTTTACATCGGTCAGGGAAGATATAAAGACGCCGTTGAAGAGTTGACGTTCGTTATAGATGATCCAAAGGCTAACGAGATGCTCAGGCTTCAGTCTATCTACGCTCGGGGTTCGCTTTATTATCAACTTGGGCAATATAAAGAAGCAGTGGCTGATTTTGAAAAGTGTGTCTTAGACAAAAAGTTCAATGAGAGCTTCCCCCAACTTGTTTCCCAAGCGAATGAAAAATTGGCGATTTCATATATTAAAATTGGGCAGGTTAATAAGGGGATAGATTTTATTTCAAAGTTGATCGGCGAGGCAGTTGAGGTGGCAGAGAAGATTAGATATACTGCTACGCTTGCGGAGGCGTATTTCGAGATAAAGAATTATAAAGATGCGGTAAGGTTTGCAAGTGATGTTTTTCAAAGCGATGTCTCAGATGAATCTGTTTTCTCAAGGGCTACTTATGTTCTCGCTAACTCTCACAGGGAGCTGGGTGAGTTTAACAAAGCGTTGGCTGTTCTTTTAAGAGCCAGCGAAAAATTCCCAAATTCAAGCTTCGTTCACGATGTTTTCTATTCGACAGGAGCCGTTTACTATGATAAGGGTGAGTATGAAAATGCAATCGAAATTTTCGATAGATTTTTAAAACTTTTCCCAAATTCGCATAACTATAAAGATGCTCTTTTCTTTTTATCTTACTCATATTTCAGACTCGGATATTGGGACAGATCAGCGCTGTATTTTAGAAGATTTGTCAGAGAGTTTCCGAGCGATGGGCTAACACCAGAGGCGTATTTTAATATCGGTGAATCTTACTATAACATGGGGAAATATGAAGATGCGATCCGCGAATATAGAAATGTCTATAGGATTTTTCCGAACGATGAGCTTGCTCCAATAGCCCTTTACAGTGAAGGTTGGTGTTATTATGAACTTCAAAAACCCGAGCAGATGATCGAAACTTTTAAGCAACTTGTGAAGCGATATCCAAAAAGTGAATATGCGCCGATTGCTCTTTTCACGATTGGGGATTACTATTATAACTTAAAGGATTATATGAGAGCACAACAAGCGTATGAGGAGTTTGTGATGTTGTATCCTGGACATGAAAAGGCGGGAGAAGCAAGGCAACTTATCAAAGATTTAAAGCTCATAAATGTTTACGCTGAATATCAAGAAGCGATGAAATACTTTGATAACAAAGATTATCGTCGCGCAATTGATGAGTTGACAAAGATATGGCAAAAGTATCCGGACTCGGATATCGTCGTTGGATGTCGCGTAAATATCGCTGCTGCATATGAACAACTTGGCGATTGGCGGAAGGCAGCAAAGATGTATGAGGAAATAATTCGAGATTATGGGAATTCAACGGATGACAATGCTCGCGCTGCCGTTATTTTTGCGAGAGAACATCTTGAATGGTTGAGAAGCAACTTTAATTTTTAAAATAAAATTAGGTGGATGGTTTTATGATTCTTTTAATTCAGCAAAAATCTTGGTGGTCTTGGCTTTGGGATAACTGGCTTATTGATATAATTATCAAGGGTGGTCCGTATATTATGGTTCCGCTTCTTATTTTTTCTGTGATCTCTATGGGTATAATTATAGAGCGAATTTACAGATACGTTCGGATTCCAAAGGATAAAAAAATTGCGGGGATATTGGAGGAGGTTGAAAAGATTTTGAGGGAAAACAAAAAGATTGAACCTGTTGTTAAATATTTTGAGAGCCGAAAAAATGCGCTTTCTTTCGTGTTCTTGTCAATTTTAAAAAGATATGAATTCTTGCTTCAAGAGAATCGCTCTATAAATGATATGCGTCAAGAGTTGATGGATACCGCGATTGATTCGACAAGCGATTATCTTGAAGAGTTTTTGCCAATTGTTGCTACAATTGCTAATGTCGCGACATTGCTTGGGCTTTTCGGCACAATTGTGGGAATGATAATGTCATTTGATGAGCTTGCGAAGGGCGGGCGCGGAGACCCAGCTGTTGTGGCTCATGGAATATCTGTTGCGCTTTTAACCACAGCTGCTGGGTTAACCGTTGCAATTCCTTCTGTGCTTGGCTACAGCTTTTTGAAAAGGAGAGCGGAGAAAATCACAAAGCATCTTGAACCATTTGAAAATCACTTTGTGAATACATTGCTTCATGAGCATGGGAGAATTGAATCTTATAGGGCAATTGTTGCCAGTATCTATAGAAATGGAAATTTGACGGAAGAGGAGAATGAGTATTTGAGGCGCAAAAGAATTGAACTTGACATTTCAGATGAGGAGGCAAAGATGATTGAAAGTGAGGTCATTGAGAATTTAAAAGAGAAAAAAGAATCGTGATCGGCGATGAAGAAAAGCAATAAAAATAATGGTTATTCTGTTGACATTAACTTGACGCCGATGATTGATTGTGTTTTTCAACTTTTGATATTTTTCATGGTGACAACCGTATTCGCAGTTCAAAGCGGTTTGAAGGTTGATCTTCCAACTGCGGCTTCTTCCGATGCCCCGCCGGAGAAGGATTTGACAATAGTTATCTCTTCAAGTGGAGAAATGGATTTAAATGGGAGAAGGGTTACATTTGATAATTTACAAGAAGAGATGTTGAAGGATAAGGAAATATTTGGGAGCAAGGTTTTGATAATCAAGGCTGATAAGAAAACATTGCATGGTGTGGTTGTGAAGGTTATGGATATTGCGAAGTTGTGTGGAATTGATCAACTTGCTATAGCTACTGAAAAGGAGGAAGAAGAAATACAAGTTAAATAATATGGAGCGCAAAAGTTTTAAAATACCAGGGGTTGAGCTTAGCGATAAGATAGAGCGATTTATATATGAAAACCGAAAAGCGCTGTTGAAGTTTTTGCTTATTGCTCTTTTAATTCATAGCATACCTGTGATTTTAAATGTAAAGCTTCCCGAGAAAAAAGAGATAAAACGACCTCCAACGACTGTAAAATTTATCCAAAAACCGCCCCGTTTGACGAAAAATATTGAATTCAGAAAGATGCCCACGATAGTTGAGCGGGTTATTCAGAAATTTGTGCCCACGCAAAAGCCTCGAATGTCCGCTCGCTCTATGACAACTGCTGCTGTTCACGGTGGAACCTCCCTCGCCTCGCTCGCTAGACCAGGCGAGTATATAGAAAGAACATACAGTCCTCCTGCGATGTTAACGGGACCGAGTTTGAACTATGATATAATGAGCACGAGACATTCTGGGAGGACGGTAAAGAGCCTGCAGGAAGAGTTGATAAGTTATACAAATTTTATGGATAGATTCGAAGGTTGGCTTGAACGTGGCAGAAGCAAAGAGGACTGGAGGGGATTTTTAAATGTTTATCAAGTGCAATATAGAAGCAGTAAATCAGCCCCAAACGGTGAACCGATGTGGAACTATAGACCAGCTGCATTACAAAATCTTCAAAGATATGCTATGGAAGTTTTGCCCAATCTTCAACTTAACCTTATGGGTTCAATTCGACTTGACTCGAAAAATATTATGGATGTTCCAATTCTCATAATGATGGGCTATGATGGTGAGGTAATTTACACAAAAAACGAAGTAGATAATTTAGCTAAGTATCTTCGTTCTGGAGGATTTTTATTCATTGATGATGGTCTTGCATCTGCTTATGGACCGTTTACGAGATCTGTAAAGCAGTTGATAAGTGATGCTCTTGGCTATGATGCTGTGTGGGAAAGGATTCCAAATAATCATCCGATTTATCACATTTGGAAAGATTTTGATGGTCCACCTGCTGGTGATGACCTTGCGAGGGTGGATTCGAGAAGACCAGCCCGTGAAGTTTACAATTACCTTGAGGGAATTTGGCTCGGTGGGCGACTTGCGGTGGTTTTTTCTAACCGTGGCTATACCCAGGCGTGGGGTGACTGGCCATATTCAACTCCACCACTTGATAATACAAGACAATTGCAGATGGGTTTGAATATACTTATCTTCGCGATGAATCAACCCGGTGGAATTGTTGCAAAGAATAAAGAAAAAGTCGTGATGCAGGAGTAAGACATTATTCAAACAAAATTAAAAATTTCCTATTGCGGAGGCGATTTAGGATGAAAATTAAATTTCTACTCTTATCTTTCGTGGGATTCTTGTGGGGTTGTGCTTATTTGTTAAATGAAAATTATGAAGAGCAAACTAAGCCGAATGCGCCGACCAATTATACTGTAGCTGAAACCCTTGCAACAGTTGTGAAGGATAGTGTCAAAGTAAGCGTTAAACTTCTTACGCCAGCAGAGATAAGAGGTATAACAGCCGGCAGAAGGTATGAAAAGAAAGATTTTGAAAAAATTTTGAAGGACGAATATATAAATTATGCCCAAGACGATAACGCTGAAATTCTTTCCGCATACAATGAATTCATCCATGCTCAAGAGTACGGAAACTATTATGATGTGTTTGGTAACCCAATAGCTCCACAAAACATACCAAGCCCGTTTGAAGATGATTTCGGAAGGATTCCATATCTTATTTTTAGCGTTGTAATTGAAAATTTACGCACTGATAAAATAGAGATAAAACCATCTGCCAGTGTTTTGCTGGACGATAAGCGAAATCAGTTCCGAGCCCTTGAAGTTGATGATATAATTCAAACTGAACCAATTCCATACCCAATGAGATATATAAATCCGTATACAATTTACGATCCGTTTCTTGCTGGGTACTTGCTTACAACGCAAAGAAGGGCGGAACTGAACAAAAAATTTCTGCGGAACATTTTGCTTCGCGATGAAAAAATATACCCTGGTGTTGTTAGAAAAGGATTGGTTGTTTTCAGAAAACCGAGTGGGAAAGTTAGATGGCTACTTTTTGTCTTGCCGGAGGTGAACATTTATAAAGACAATGAGAAAGTCAAATCAATTGATTTCAGGTTTGAGTTTGTAAATGAAAAATAAATTTGTTCTTATGATGAGAAGAAACCTTCTTGCCATTATTTTGATTTTTATCTTGAGCGGTTGCGATAATGTTTATCGTTTCCTTTTCCTCCCGCCACAAAAAGTTGAGTATGAAATCATCCCAGATATAGAGATGATGAAAGCGCTAAAGGATACAAGTTATTACATCGGCAAAGATTCAATGACCATCGTTTTTGACAAGGGCACTTTTAAGGTTGAAATTAAATATATGAGCGATTATCAACTTAACAATTTTGAATTCCCAGAGGAATCCAAAGGTGGAATTTATTCTACAAATCCTTACACTTACGGCGATTGGGTTGACCCTGAACTTGGTTATACTCCGAATCGGTTTACTGTCTTTAAGGTTTCGATATATAACTACGCTGCGCCCAAAATAAATTTCGATCCGGAAAACGCAATTTTGCTGAGCGATCGAGGTGATAGATTTGTTGCTTACGGGCTTGAAGCAAAGACAAGCAAATTTCACAGTATAGAGGAATATTACCGTGCGAGAAAAGGGTCCACTGGGATCGATGAGGATGTCTTCGAGGCGAGAATGGGCATAGCGAGAAGAACGATGTTAACTTATGGGCGCCCCTTGTATAAAGGCGATAGCAGGGAAGGGTTAATTGTTTTTGACCCAATTTCGGAGGGAAGCGAGCGAATAAAGGTTGTCTTGAAAAATTTTATAGTTGGTTACGATGAAAATAATATGCCCAAAGATTTCATAGATATTAACTTCTACTTCAAAAGAATTCCTGTGATTCGAAGGGTTGAGGAAGCAACCAAAGTTATTGCATCGGGTGGAGAGAGCGTCGATTTGAAAGCGTTAAAAGATAAAGAAATAAAAATATTTCAAGTTAAATATGGTGGAGATGGCGAAGAAATAGTTGAACTTGGTTTGAAAAATTTAGCTGAGTTTTTAAACAAGAAAGAAGGTTTAAAGATTACGCTCGAGAGCGGTAGGGCTGAGTCGCCAAGCATTGCTAAATCTGAGCTTGTCGTTGTGAGCGGTGGTGTGGTGAAACCTCAATTTTCACCTATTGCGGTTGATAATTTTGCTGCATGTATAAAAAACGGTGGGATAATCTTAATTGACGATCTTAATCATTCTAAATCAGGGCAATTTAATCTCGGAGCCAGGGACCTGCTTGACAAAATAAAGGCAAAGTTTAGCGGAAGCTACATTGAAAAGATTTTCCTCTCTCACCCGGTTTACTCAATCTGGGCAAAGATAAAAGAACTTCCTCTTGGAGCCGATGATATATCCGAAGTAAAGGAGTTTGAAAGAGAAGAAAAATTTAACTACCTTGAAGGGCTTTTTTGGCAAAAGAGAATAATCGTTGTTTTTTCAAACAAAGGTTATTTGCGAATCCTTAGCAAATTTGACAACCCATCAATTGATAACACCACACAACTGCAACTTTTCTCCAACATCCTTCTATATGCCGTTTCAACGAAACAAGTAGCAATGAAAGCAGAGTGATTTAATCACAGATTTTCAAAAATGAAATTCGTTATCAATGTGAATAAGTGATACCGCGTGTCTCTTCCAGCAATGCTGTGATCTTTATTCGGATAAAACATTACGCTGAATTGTTTTCCCGCTTTTTGGAGTCTATCCACAAGTTGAATCGTATTTTGCCAGTGTACGTTGTCATCAGTTGTACCGTGAATTACAAGATATTTACCCTTCAACGCATCCGCATATTTTAATACAGAGCTTTGTTCATAACCTTCGGGGTTTAGTTCGGGAGTTTGCATATATCTTTCCGTGTAGATGGTATCATATAATCGCCATGTTGTCACTGGGGCGACTGCAACCGCTAACTTGAAAATATCTCCGAATTTGAAAAGTGTCAGGCTTGACATGTATCCCCCATAGCTCCAACCCCAAATTCCAATCCTTGCGCTGTCGACAAATTTGTATTTTTTGACAAGATAAGTTGCTGCTTCAGCTTGATCCTTTGATTCATAGTATCCAAGATTTTTATAGATCACATCCCGAAATGCTTTGCCCCTTGCGCCCGTTCCACGCCCATCAACGCTGAAAATTATATATCCATTCTGTGCAAGATATTGATACCAGACATAGTTACCAAGGAAGGCATTTCTTACGGTTTGACTTCCAGGTCCACCATAGACATAGAAAAGTACAGGATATTTTTGGGTTGAGTCAAAATTTGTTGGCTTTATCATCCATGCATTAAGTTTTACGCCATCGCTTGTCTCAACAGTTTCAAATGTGACCTCTCCTTTATCATAACCGTTAAGAATGTCATCTGGATTGTCAACGAGTGTTCGGACAAATTTCCCAGTGTAATCGTAAAGTTTCCATTTCGGCGGTTTTGTTATCGTCGAGTGATTATCAATATAAAATCTCCCGGAAGGGGAAAAGTCTATGTTATGCCATCCAGGTTCAGTGGTTAGTTTCTTCTTATTTAAACCTTTGAAGTCTATCACATATAAATGTCTTTCAAGTGGGGAAACCTCAGTCGATGTATAATAGATTTTCCTATTTTTTTCGTCTATAAAACAAATTTCAGCAATTTCAAATGTCCCTTTTGTTATTTGATTTATCAGTTTTCCGTCGGTTCTGTAAAGATATAAATGAAGCCATCCATCTTTTTCGCTTGCCCAGATGAAGTGCTTGCCGTCTTTTAGAAAAGTTAGGTAATCGTGAACATCAACCCATGTATTTGATTCTTCAGTTAAGATTAAACTTTGCTCGCCGGTCTTGATGTTATAAAATACAAGTTCAAGCCTATTTTGTAATCTGTTAAGTTTCTGATAAGATAAAATGTCTTGAGTTCTTGTCCAATTGATTCTTGGGATATAAATATCTTCATCACCGAAGTCAATATATTTGATATTGCCGGTTTGAACCTCAACAATTCCAATTTTAACAGTTGAGTTTGGATAACCTGCATAGGGATAGCGTTGATCGATCACATTTAAATAAGTTGGTTCGTAGTCGATAAGTTTGAAGACCGGAACCTTTGACTGATCAAGACGCCAGAAGGCGATGTATTTTGCGTCTGGCGACCATTCATAGCCATCAATTATGCTAAATTCTTCCTCGTAAACCCAATCGAAAAGTCCATTTAAAATTGTCTCGGAACCATCGAACGTAAGTTGTTTAAAATTTCCAGATGAAATTTCATAGACGAAGATGTTGTTATTTCTAACAAAACTTACAAATCTGCTATCGGGTGAAAATTTTATTATCGCTTGAGGCTCCTCTGTGTTTGTTATTTGTTTTAGGGTCTTTGTTTGAAGGTCGTAGAGATAAAAATTACCTCCGGTTTTCAACCTTCGTGCTGGTAGACTGCCGGTGAAAAGTATAAGTTTTTTGTTTGGTGAAAAGAAGTATGCGCTTACATTTTTTGAGAAATTTTGAATTTGGGAGTCGAGCTCAGCATAAGAGACAATTTTTTCCTCTTTGCCTGATTTCAGATCATATTTGTAAATTGCTATTGATTTTGAGAGCGAGTCATATTTAAGGGTTGTATATGCATCCTCGTCAGGTAGCCATTGTTTTATCAGGGTGTTGGTTCTAAATTTAAAGGTCTTGAAGATATCTTCAAGTGTTAGTTTCTTTTGCGCAAGCGTTGGGAGTGTGAAAGTTAGAATTAAAATTGCTAAGGCTAAAAGTTTAAATTTTCTCATGTCAACGGTCATTTTTGTTTTTGCTTATATAATGTTAACTCAAAATTTTGAAAAGTTCAACTACGGTTTGGGGAAATGTTTGGTCTTTGCATAGAAATCAGCGTAGAGGATAAAGTTGATTGACTTTTTATTCGATTTTTGTTAAAATCAGACGAGCGATGGAAAAGAGAAGATGAAAGAAGAATTTTTATGGAAAAACTTATTGAGGCAGCTAAAAGCGAGATCCCATCTGTTGATCATATCCTTAACGAGACATGGGGTTATCTGGGGTTAAGTAGACCTTTTGTAAGGGATAACTTTGGGAGGGTATTAGTAATGTTCGATGAAAAAGCAACAGAGATATTTAGAGACTATGAAAAAAAGGCTTTAAAAAAACTCGCAGAATTTTGGCTGGGCTTGCAGAAGAGAGAAATTAGGGAAAGATTGAAGGAAATTATTGCTCAGGACGGCTGGGATAGGTTTATAGAAAAAGCAAGCGAAATTTTTGTAGAATTCGGAATTTTAGTTCAAAATTTTGAGAAGGTTTTAGGTAATATGAGAAAGGCAAGAGGCGGTAAAACTTTTGAAAAAGTAATCTTGAATCTCTTAAATTTTATAGATATTAAATGTGAAATCCCAAAAGGAAAAGCGAAAGAAGAGTTGAGGCGAGTTGATATAGTGATACCATCTGTAGAGATTGCTATAAAAACTCCAGATAGAGCCATCTTTTTGACTTGTAAAAGAACGTTAAGGGAGAGATGGAAACAGGAAGTTCCTCAAGCCCGATTGAATCAAAGAATTTATCTTATAACGATAGACGAAAGCCTATCCAAAAGCAAGGCTAACGAAATAAATCAGAAAGGATTGATTGCATTTGTTAGGGACGAACTATTGGAGGACAAAACATTTCAAAGAATGCCCTGGATTAGGAAATTATCAGATTTACCTAAGGAGCTGAAAAAGATATGAAACAAATAACCCTATTTGAAACTGAAGAAAAAAATGTCAAAGTTAGTAAATCGTTAAAAGAGTTGCCTTTTAAGCGAGTAAGAGATGAATATTTTGATTTTAAAGATACACCAGCAAGCACTGGAATCTATGGGATACATCCTTATCCCGCTATGTTTCATTTTTTGGTTGTGAGAGAAATTATCAAAAATTTCTCTAAAGAGGGGGATTATCTTTTAGACCCATTTATGGGCTCTGGGGTAGTGGCTGGAGAGAGTTTAATTAGCGGAAGAAATTTTGTTGGCTATGACATTAATCCGTTGGCTGTGTTAATCTCAAAGGTTAGAACAACTCCCCTACAATTTAATATGCTTTTTGAAACATTGGAGCATATCTTAAAGACTTTCAGATGCCAAAAGCCAGAAGATGTAGAGTTCCCAAACGTTCATTATTGGTTTGATGAGGATGTAATAAAAAATCTATCGAAACTACGGCAAGTGGTGTTCAACATAGAGAGAAGCGAAGTGGGAGATTTCTTTAAGGTGGTATTTTCAGAAACGGTAAGGAGAGTTTCAAGAGCAAGATATGAAGAATTCAAATTGGTGAGAAGAAAAGATAATAATGTTCCCGATGTCATAAAAACCTTCAGGGAGGTATCTCTAAAAAATATTGGTCTACTTACAGATTTCTACAGTAAATTTACACCGCGCAATGTTTTCTTGAAACTTGAAGAGAGAAACATAATGGATGGAATTCCATTAGAAGATAATTTTATCGATCTGGTGATAACTTCTCCACCTTATGGGGATTCTAAAACTACAGTTGCTTACGGGCAATTCTCGAGATTGTCCTTACGATGGTTGGGATTGGAGGAGAATGTTGATCGAGCCTCACTTGGGGCAAAGCCAAAGGACGTTCACTCTGGATTACCTTCCAACATACTTTACAAATATATAGAAGAGATTGCAAGTAAAGATGAGAGACGAGCAAAAGAGGTATTTTCATTTTATGCGGATTTGTACGCGTGTATCCAAATCATAGCAAAAAAAGTCAAGGAAAAAGGTTTTGTTTGTTTTGTTGTTGGCAACAGAAGGGTGAAAGGTTTTGAGCTACCGACAGATAAAATTTCTGCGGATTTCTTTGAGAGTCAAGGATTTGAACATCAAAAAACGATAGTAAGGACAATATCTAATAAGAGAATGCCAGTCAAAAATTCACCGTCTAACATCAGGGGTGAAAATGATTTCACTATGAGATATGAATACATAGTAATTTTGAGGAAAAAGGGTAGCCTTATATAAAAGTCTTAAGGTAAAGCGAGCGCATTGCATCGGTAATGTGTAAGTAAACGAACAGGCTATGAAGAAATTTAATCCGCTTGGATTGGGGTGTAATCTTCGCAATCGAGGCGAAGTTCAATTATAGATAGTGGTTTATTGAGGAGGTTGCAATGGTGTGGGGCATTTGAATTTGGATAAGCGTTTTTTTGAAAGTAAAGGCATGAAAAGCACATTCTTTGAGCTGTAATTATACCAGCTTCATAGAATGATTCAATCAATTTTAGAATGAATTCAAGGATTATTTCCTTGTCCCTCTGATTAAAATTTTTAAGATTGTCTTTTAAAACATCAGCCCATGTTGAAAGTTGTTTTGCAATTTTTTTGCCCTTTGGGGTAAGTTTGAGAAGATATCTTCGTTTGTCGTTTATGTCTTGATGTTTTTCTACGAGATTTTTCTCTTCAAGCGAGGCGATTGCATCGCTTACGGTTGCTTTAGTGAGATTAAATTCATTGGCGATGTCCGTTGTGTAGGTTCGCGATGGCTTATTGTAAAGGAGAAAGATCAAAAATTGAATTTGAATTGGGCTTAAATTTTCATTTTTAGCGATATCCCACAGAAGGAATTTGAAAACTCTTGAAATTCTTTCAAGCCCTGCTATAATTTTAGATTCAATGTTTTTATTTTGTTCAGTTGGGTCAAAGATTGATGGCATGTTTTTTCAAGGGTTAATTTTTAAAGCGGGGCACAAAAGCCCCGCCTTTTGTTTTACATTAATTTACTTTCTATACTGGCTAAAAACAAAATCCGTTGCTTCCTGCGATGCATGACATGAGAAGCAATCCTGTTCAGCATTTTTCACAACTCTTTCCTTTGTATCACCTTTAAATGCTTCAAAGCCCCATCCGCCGGTGCCTTTGAACTTCTTTGAGTCTTTATACATCACTCCAACAACTTTTCTTGCACCTTCAACATATGTGTTGTTTTCAAATTTAGCCTCAAGAAGATCAAATATAATTACAGAGCCATCGGGAAATTTTCCCGTTCTGTAGCCACGCATTGCTTTGTCGTTCGCATAGATGTGATGTATTCCACCAAACGCTTCATAAAGCGGATGCCCGGGGAGGATAAGCATCGATTTAACATGAACCCAATTTCTATATCCCTCAGGATAAGGAACCCCAGAGCTGGATTTTGACTGACCCGAGATATCGGTGAATACAAATAAAAACGCAACAATAAACAATGCGACTATTGGGATTACTTTTTTAATCATGACAGCACCATATGTTTGTTTTTAAATTTGTTAGGATTCCTAACAAATATAATAAAACAAAATTCAAAAGTCAAGCGTTTGTGGGGTTGTTTAAATTTTTGTCGTTTAAGCGGGTTGAGATTTAACCTTGAAGTTATGAAACTTGGGCAGGTTTTGTATAAATTGGTCGGTAAAACTTGACAGAGTTTTAAAAAATTGCTATTTTTTTAAAAAATGCAAAGGTAAAGTCTTTGTGAAAAGGACTCCGCTGTATGAAATACATCTTGATTTAGGCGCTGAATTTGGCTCTTATTCTGATTGGGAATTGCCGAAGCATTATGTAAATCCAGTTGATGAATACAAAGCAGCGAAAACATCAAATGTGATAATCGACAGAACGTATCTTGGAAAATTGCGAATTTTTGGGAAGGATGTGCTTGATTTTTTGAATAGAATTTCAACTAATGATTTGAGGGGGCTTTCGCCAGGGATGGGAATTGCCACAGTGCTTACCGATGAAAAAGGGAAGATGATTGAGCTATTGACCATTTATATTTTTGAATCCGAGGAGAATTATCAAGAGGTCTTTGCTTTGTTAAGTTATGAGGCATTGGAAAAGGTGAAAAGCTGGCTTAGAAAATTAATTATCATGGATGCTGTAGAATTCGAGGATGTGACTGATGATTATGCAATTATTTCTGCATACGGCTATAATGTTCATAAAATCGTTGGGCTGGATTTTAAAGTTGACCACAAGCATTTTGCTGATATATCTAAAATGCCAGTTCATAATTTCATTCGTGGTTTTGTTTCTGAGAACGAAGTAATTTTAGCAAGGACAAATGAGTTTTTGGTTCCGGGATATAATTTGATATTTAAAAAAGATGTTGCTGTTAAGATATGGGAATTGTTATATAAAAAGGATGTGATGCCGATTGGGCGTGAGATTTTTGAAATGTTGAGAATTGAAGCCGGTTTCCCAGCTTATGGCAAGGAAATAACACAGGATTACAATCCTCTTGAAGCGAATTTAGGTAAATATGTTAGTTTTACGAAGGGATGTTATATCGGGCAAGAGGTTTTGGCGAGAATCGATTCTTATAATAAACTGCAAAGGAAATTGGTTGGGTTTGTAATAGAAAAAGATAAGGGTAAAGGAAAGATTAAAGAAGGGGTTCGGGTATATGTTAGTGGTGAAGAAATTGGTGAGATAACAAGCTTGATTTATTCTTATGGTTTTCAAAGGTTGATCGCTCTTGGCTATGTTAAAATAAATCATGCTATTCAGGGGGAAAAGGTTGAACTTAGATATGATGGTGAAAGTTTAAGCGCAAGTGTTGTCATCCCACCGTTTTCAATTTAATTAAAAATAAACCAGTCATTTAAAAATGGAGCAGATAACTATAAAAGGAGAGACAAAGCAAGAAATATATTCGGAGCTTTTGCCACAGATAAAATCGTTAATTGCGGATGAGCCGGATTTGATCGCAAATCTTGCTAATGTTACATCTGCGCTGAAGCAAGCGTTTCCATCTTTTTCATGGGTTGGATTTTATTTGATGAAGGGTGATGAGCTTGTCCTTGGACCTTTTCAGGGAAAACTTGCTTGCACAAGGATAAAAGTTGGAACAGGTGTATGTGGAACTTCAGCTTTGGAGAAAAAAACCATAATTGTTCCAGATGTTGAAAAATTTCCGGGGCATATTTATTGTGATCCGGATTCTAAATCTGAGATAGTTGTCCCGATAATTAAAGATGGGAAAGTGCTCGGCGTGCTTGATGTTGACAGTTATGAGTTGAATAATTTTGACGAAGTTGACAAAGTTTATCTTGAAAAAATTGTTAGTTTGTTGATTTCAAAGTTTTAAAGTCAAAGAAAATAAGCGGTGAAAATGGGAAAAAAGGTCGCTCTTGTCACTGGTTCTGGTAGGAGGTTGGGGAGACAGATTGCGATTGCGCTTGCCGAGGCAGGTTTCGATATAGTTGTGAATTATAATCGATCAAGGGATGAGGCGATGAAAACTTTGAGCAGGATAAGGGAGCTTGGAAAAGAGGCGATCGCGGTGAAAGCTGATATAACGAAAGGAGCGCAGGTAAAGAAGATGGTTGAGAAGGCAATTGAAAAATTTGGTCAAATAGATGTGCTTGTAAATAATGCAGCAATTTTCCCAAAGCCTGTTAAATTTTGGGAGATATCCGATGAACTTTGGGATTATGTGATTGATACAAACTTAAAGGGACAGTTTTTATGTTCAAGAGAGGTTGTTAAGTTTATGCTTGAGAGAAAAACGGGTAAAATAATAAACATCGCCTCGCTTGGCGGTTTGCAAGTTTGGACAGATCATATAGCTTATAACGTTGCAAAGGCGGGTTTGATAATGTTGACAAAAGCTATGGCTAAAGCGCTTGCGCCGTATATAACTGTGAACGCGATTGCTCCAGGCACTATAATAATTCCTGGGGAAGAATCCGGTGAAATAAAGCATATTCCTGAGCATAAAATCCCATTGAAAAGATATGGGAAGCCTTCTGATATAACTGAAATAGTTGTATTTCTTGCTACTAAGGGAGATTACATAACAGGTCAGGTCATTCCAGTTGATGGTGGAAGGTCAATTTTATAAACAAAACTTAATTCGATATGCCAAAAGGAGAGATTGAGAAAGAGGAGAAGTTATTAAGCGAAAACAGGCAACCTGTGAAGGCGTATAAAAATTTAAAATTTTTAAATAGCCCTGATGCAAGAGCCTTGAGAATTCTTGCTGAATATCTTGAGCCGTTGTCCAGGTTTAAAAAATATCAAATTGTCGATACGATAGTTTTCTTTGGTTCTGCGAGGACGAAACCTATAAAGGAAGCAAAGGCAAATCTTCGCGAGATTGAGTTGAAAATAAAAGACTATGAGCTGAGGGGAAAGCCTGTACCTCAAAGTTTAATTGAGGAGAGAACAAAGGCTGAAGTTGAAGTTTACATGGCGAGATATTATGAAGATGCGGTGGAACTTGCAAGGTTGATAACGGAGTGGTCTAAAAGTCTTGGGGATGCGAATGGACATCGCTTTGTTGTTTGTTCTGGTGGTGGACCAGGTATTATGGAAGCTGCAAATAGAGGGGCGTATAAGGCTAAAGGTTTGAGCATAGGACTTAATATAAGCCTTCCGTATGAGCAGAAGCCAAATCCATATATTACAAGTGAGCTTGTCTTTGAGTTTCATTACTTCTTTATGCGTAAGTTTTGGTTTGTTTATCCCGCTAAAGCGCTTGTTATATTCCCTGGTGGATATGGAACACTTGATGAACTTTTCGAGGTTTTAACGCTTCTTCAGACTAAAAAAATAAAGAAGAAAATGGTCGTTTTAATTTACGGGAGTGAATACTGGAGAAAAATTATCAATTTTGATGCGATGGTTGAACACGGCGTAATTGATAAAGATGATTTGAAACTTTTTAAGTTCGTTGATTCCCCAATTGAGGCTTTTGAATATCTGAAAAATGAATTAACAAAACATTATCTATGAGTCTTGAGAAGCGCATAATTTCGCTTGTTAGGCTACTTGACGACGAAGACGCTTTTATTTCTAAAGTCGCTTATGAGAAGTTGGTGAATTCTGGGGACGGAGCAATTCCTGTGCTTTTAAGCTTGCGTGAGACAGTTAGTGAAAATCTTAGAAATTTGTTAGATGAAATTGTTGAGACTATAAGGTATAGGAGTTATCTTGGGGAGATCGCTTCGTATTTTAATGATGCTGAAAGGGATATCGAAAGGGGAGCGTATCTCGTTGCGAAGTTTGCATATTCCGATGTTAATTTCAAAGAGTATTCTGAAAAACTTGATTTGATGGCTTTTGAGTTAAGGCGGAGAATTTATACGAAAGAAAGTTTTGATGACATTGTGGATGCTGTCAATAAATTTTTCTTTGTTGAAAAAGGTTTCAGGGGAAATTTTGAGAATTATTATGAGCCTGATAACATCTTTATAAATCGCGTGATAGACAGGAGGTTGGGGATATCTATAACGCTTTCCTTGGTTTATATCCTTGTTGGAAGAAGGGCAAATCTTCCTGTTTATGGTGTTGCTTTACCGGGGAATTTCATTGTAAAATATGAATCAAATGGTTTTGAAATTTATGTTGACACATTTAACGGCGGTAGGATAATGTCGCGCGCCGATTGTGAGAGGTTAATTTCTCAGCTTGGATATTCTCAGAAGCAAAAGTATTTTGGGCGGGCTACAGCTGGAACAATTGTCAAGAGAATGTTTGAAATCCTTGTCCTTTCTTATAGAAACAACGGATATTTGGAAAAGGCAAGAAAATTAGATGAAATAATAAAATTAATTGAGTTCATAGATGAAAATTTACACGCGGACAGGTGATGATGGGACAACTTCCATTTTTGCAGGTGGAAGGGTTAAAAAGAATGATGCGAGGGTTGAGGCTTATGGGACGATCGATGAGTTTAATTCAATTCTTGGTGTCGCGAGGGCTGTCTCAAGAAATGAGTTTATTAGTGAGATAATTCGCGATATTCAAAATTTACTTTTCGTTCTTGGCTCCGATCTTGCGACACCAGTTGACTTTGAAAACTCGAAGATAAGAAGAATCGCGAGGGATGATGTTGAGATGGTCGAAAGATTGATTGATAAAATCGAGAGTGAGCTCGTTCCTTTGAGAAATTTCATACTTCCTGGTGGAACTTTGCTTGCGTCGATTTTGCATTACGCGCGAACAGTTTGCAGGCGTGCTGAAAGAAGAATCGTTTCGCTCTCGGAGAAGGAAAAAATAAATGAGCATGTTATACCGTTTGTAAATCGCCTTTCGGATCTTTTATTCGTGCTTGCAAGGTATGCGAACAAAATTGAAAATGTTGAAGATATAAAATGGACAGAATAAGGGTCCTTTCACCAGCCAAGATAAACATCGGATTAAGGGTGTGGAGGAAGCGTGAAGATGGGTATCATGACATAGAGACGGTTTTTCATGAGGTGAAACTTTTTGATGAAATTGAAATGGAAATTTCAGATAAGATTGAATTCGAAACCGACTCTGACGATATCCCGCATGGATTTGAAAATCTTTGTTTAAAGGCGGTGAGAGTTTTCTTTGAAAGTTTTGGAATTCATAGCGGTGTGAGAATTTATCTTAAAAAGAGAATTCCAGTTGGAGCAGGGCTTGGTGGGGGTAGCAGTAATTCGGCTGCGGTTTTGAAAGGGCTTAACATTTTATTCGGCGTTGGCGCGGATGACGAGTTACTAAGTGAACTTGGCAGTTTAATTGGTTCGGACGTTCCATTTTTTATTAAGGGAGGCACAGCTTACGCAACGGGGCGCGGGGAAATTATTGAACCGATGGAAGTGGAAGTGCCGTACAAAATCGTCATTGTTTATCCTGGTTTAAAAATTTCAACTTCGTGGGTTTATGGAAATTTGAGTTTGAAAAATCATCTCGGGGAGGAAAGCTTAAAAAAGATAGTTATCGAAAACATTGACAAGCCGGATAAGTTGAGGGGTCTTGTTAGAAATGACCTTGAAGATGTCGTTTTCCGCTATCATCCGGTTGTTGCGGATATAAAAGAAAAGCTTTACAAAGTTGGAGCGGTTTTTTCGTTGATGTCGGGGAGTGGTTCAGCTGTTTTTGGTTTTTTTGAAAAAATGGATGAGATGAAAAGAGAAAAAATTTTGGATGTGTTTTCTGGTGGCTTTAGTTGTTATTTTATAGAATGATGAGGGTTAAGACCTGGGTTTTTGTTGCGAGATGTTTATTAAAATTGGGGCATTGGGGTTAAGTTGAAAAATTTCGTAATTTTTTTTAGTTTACCTCTGAGAGTTTATAATTTAAAAGCGTGAAAGCAGTGAACCTCACCGATGAAGAAAAAATCGAACTCTTGCGGATTGCTCGCAATTCCATCACGAGCACTGTTAACGGGGCGGGACTTCCTGAAGTCAAACCGAAAACTGAAAATCTTAAAACACCATGTGGGGCTTTTGTGACTATAACGATTAACGATAGTTTAAGGGGCTGTATTGGTTATGTTGAACCGATAAAGTCGCTTGCTGAAACCGTTAATGAGGTTGCAGCTAAATCTGCGCTTGAGGACCCACGATTTCCCCCGGTTGAACCATATGAACTTGACAAAATTGAAATTGAGATATCGGTTTTGTCGCCTTTAAGTCGTGTTAAGTCAGTTGATGAAATAAAGGTTGGAGAACATGGAATAATGGTCAAGAGAGGTTGGCGTCGGGGTTTACTTTTGCCACAAGTCGCAGTTGAACATAACTTAACAAGGGAGGAATTTCTTGAACATACATGTTTGAAGGCTGGTTTACCACCCGATTGTTGGAAGGATAAAGAGACCGAGATTTATGTATTCACTGCAACAGTTTTTAAGGAAAGCGATTTTAAACAAAAAACAGAGGAGGGTGTATGATAAAAGAAAAAGTAAGAATGCCAGCGGTTGCTGGTTTATTTTATCCAGATGTTTCATCGATTTTAAACGCAGAAATTGAAAGGATGTTTGAAAGGGTTAAGGACATAGTTGGTGATAAAAAAATTGACGGTGAGATAAAGGCTATAATAGCACCTCATGCGGGTTATATGTATTCAGGTCAAACTGCTGCGATTGCTTATTTTTTCGTTCGCGGTAAAGACTATGATACAGTTGTTGTAGTTTCGCCAAGCCATAGGGAATATTTTGATGCTATTTCAATTTATGATGGAAAATCCTACAAAACACCACTTGGGGAAATTGAGATTGACTTTGAAGTTGCTGAAGAAATTGTTAGGATGGGAAATGGTTTAATTGAGTTTTCATCATATGGTCATAGAGCTGAACATGCTGTTGAGGTTCATCTCCCGTTTCTTCAAAAAGCATTGAGCCATTTCAAACTTGTTCCAATTGTAATGGGGGACCAAAAGGCTGATTACTGTTTTCGCCTTGGGGATATACTTGGTGAGGTTTTAAATGGGCGTAATGCTCTTCTCGTTGCAAGCACCGATCTGTCTCATTACTACCCTTATGATGTCGTTGTTAAATTTGATAAGATTGTGGTCGATGATGTCGCAAATTTCGATGAGGAAAAGCTTATGAGCGATCTTGAACAGCATATATGTGAGGCGTGCGGTGGGGGTCCAACCGTTGCTGTTATGCGTGCTGCTAAAAAGCTTGGAGCAAATGAATCAAAAGTTCTTTATTATTGTAATTCGGGAGATGTGACTGGTGATAGAACAGGTGTCGTTGGTTATATGTCCGCGGTTCTATTTAAAGCGGGTTAAATTGAGTTGGCGTTTAAATCTTTTAACATAGCTATCGTCGGTGCTGGGAGAGTTGGCACTTTAATAGCAAGGTTTCTCGGTCAAATTCTCGGGCACAGGATAATCACTGTGATAAGCAGAAGTGATGAGTCTATAGAGAGATTTTTGAAGAGGGTAAAAGCGGATTTCGCTTCAAAGTCAATTTATGATTTACCTTCTGAGGTTGAAGTTATTTTTATAACCACATCCGATTCGGCAATTAAAGAAGTTGCAGAGAAGATTTCCAAGCTTGAAAATTTAAATTTTAAAAATCTTGTGGTTTATCACACCTCTGGGGTTTTAACAAGTGATGTCCTTGATAGTTTGCGTCAACTTGGTTCCGAGGTCGGCTCTTTACATCCCGTTTATTCAGTTTCGCACTTTGATTATACAGTTGACGAGATAAAAAAAGTGAAATTTACGCTTGAGGGTAGCAAAAAGATTTACGATATAACGAAGTGGATTTTTTACAACTTTGATTCAAACATTTTGCCGATAGATAAATCTTGCAAAGTGCTTTATCACATCGCTTGTGTTTTTGCATCAAATTATGTGATCTCCCTTTTAAATGCGATTGATGAAATTTTAAAAAAGGCAAATTTAAATGTTGATAACAAATTCCTAATCCCGCTTGTAGAAGCATCACTTAAAAATGCAGAAGCCCTTGGGGTAGTTAATGCTCTCACAGGACCAATTGAAAGAGGTGATTTGGAAACATTGAAACTTCACCTTAATGAACTTAAAGATAAATTTCCGGAGATTTTACCGCTTTATTCTTCGCTGGCGATAGAGACAATAAGGGTTGCTTTTAGAAAGGGGAGCATTTCAGTTAACCTTGCCTCTCAGATGCTTGGGCTTGTAAGCTCTTACATTGGTAAAAAATAGGAATATCTATGGTTGATTATCACACACATACGAAACTCTGTCGGCATGCCAAAGGTGAGATTAGAGATTACATTTTAAATGCGATCGCTAAAAATTTCAAAGAGATAGGGGTTTCAGATCATATGCCCTTGCCAGATGGTTTTGACCCTGAGCATAGGATGAGCGTTGAAGAATTTAAAATTTATAAGCAGTGGTATGATTCAGTGGTTGAAGAGTTCGGGGATAAAATTAGGATAAAATTCGGAATTGAAGCTGAATTTATAGAGGAGAAAATTGATTTCGTTAGGGATTTCATTTTGAACGGGGAATTTGATTATGTGATTGGCTCACTTCATTTTATCGGCGATTGGAATATCGCAAGTCATAAGGAAGCGTGGAGGTGGGATGGGGTTGATGTAAACGAGGTTTATGAAAGCTATTATAAAGCTGTGAAAAAACTTGTGTCTTCAGGGATTTTTGATATTGTTGGGCATTTTGATATGATAAAGAAATTTGGACATCGTTCGGATAAAAATTTTGAAGGGCTTATAAGAGAAATATTGAGGCTTGTGAAAGAATATGGCTTATGCGTTGAGATTAACACATCTGGTTTATGGCATAAAGTTGGGGAAGTTTATCCTTCTGTTGAGGTTCTTGAGATTGTGAGAGAGTATAAAGTTCCGCTTACGCTTGGTTCTGATGCGCACAATCCTGATGATGTAGGTAGAGGATTTGAGATTGCGTATGAGTTAATTCAAACTTATGGCGATGGCAGAGTTTCGGTTTTTGAGGGGAGGGAGAGGAAGGAGATAAAATTGTGATTATATTGATAGAATTTTAGCAATTTTTATAAGGTATGGATCGGGTTCTTTTTTTCTGCCAAAAGTTTCTTTAAGCGGTGTAAGTTTGATTTCGCCCTTTATCTCTCCAACCATCACATTTAATTTGCCGTTTATCAATGCCTCAACTGCTGCAACGCCAAGTTTACTTGCAAGGATTCTATCTCTTGCACTCGGTGCTCCTCCGCGCTGAATATGCCCAAGGATAACAACCCTGTAATCGAATCCGTAAAGTTCTTTAACTTTTCTGGCAATTTTAAATGCTCCTCCTTCCTCGTCCCCTTCGGCGACAATTATTATACTGCTTGTTTTATCTTTTCTGAAACCTTTTAGAACATTTCGTATTTCTTCGTAATCAGTTTGCTCCTCGGGTATTGCGATATATTCAGCTCCTCCGCCGATCCCAGCTTCAAGTGCTATGAAGCCACTTGTTCTCCCCATCACCTCAATATAAAACAACCTATCGTGCGCATCCGCTGTATCTCTGATCTTGTCAATTGATTCGAGAGCTGTGTTAACCGCTGTGTCATATCCAATTGTGTAATCGGTTCCGTATAAATCATTATCGATCGTTGCGGGTATCCCAACTGATGGGATTCCATGTTCTTCATACAGGGCAACTGCACCGCGGAAGGTTCCATCGCCACCAATTGCAACAAGCGCTTCTATTCCGTGTTCTTTTAGATTTTTCGCAGCTTTTGCTCTACCTTCTTTTGTCATAAATTCTTCGGACCTTGCGGTTTTTAGAATTGTTCCACCGCGTTGAAGAATATTTGATACAGACCTTGCCTGTAGAGGTATAAATTCACCATTTATCATTCCTTGATACCCATGACCAATTCCAACAACTTCAAGACCATAGTAAATTCCAGCTCTTACAACCGCTCTTATACATGCGTTCATCCCAGGTGCATCGCCACCGCTTGTAAATACTCCAATTTTTTTCATTTTTGTGGTTCTACGAGTTTTGTTTTAAAAATCAGATTTAAATTTACTCAAGCACACACAAAAATCCAACTCCCGCAGAAGTGAAATTGAATTTTTGAAGATTTCAGTTAGTTTGTTTAACTTTCGGATGAAAAAATTGAATAGGTATTATTTAAGATGAGAAACCTAATTTGGGCTTTGCTTATTTGTCTTACCTGCGTCGGATTTTCTCAAAATTTTTTTAAATCTGAAATCAAGAATGACACAATCGCAAAGGTTGGGGATAAAGCTGTAACTGTAAGAGATTTCATTGAGAGATACGAGTTGACGATATGGCTAGGGAAGGAAAGAAAAACGCAGGTTGATAAGAATAAGCTTGAATTTTTATATTCAATGATCGCTGAGAAGTTGCTTGCTCTTAAAGGGCTTGCGCTTGGACTTGACAAAGATCCGGAGATTCAAAGGGCAATTCAGCAAACGGAGAAACTTTTGGTGCTTGATGCTCTTTACAGGCAAGAGATAAAAAATAAGGTTGATGTTTCTGAAAAAGAGATTCTCGAGGCATTGCCAAAATATAATACGGAGGTTGAGCTACATTATATAGTTGCAAAGACAAGAGAAGAAGCCAACTCGCTTTGGAATTCGCTAAAAAGTGGGGAAGATTTTGATAGTTTGATGGTGAGTTTGGGGCAGAAAGGCAATATTGAAAAATTGAGATGGGGCGATATTTATGAGCCAATTGAAAAAGTTGTTTATGATTATCTTTCTGTCGGCGAAGTTTATCAACCGGTTCAAGTGGATTCGCTGTGGTATATCGTAAAGCTTGCTGGTAAAACATCAAAATTTGGTTTGAGTCCAGATGAAATTGAGAGCGCAAAGAGTAGGGTAAGGAAAATAATTCAGGAGCGAAAGGAAAAGAAAAGGTTTGTCGAATTCGTCAACGAATTTGGAAAGGGTAAAATCTTAAAAGTTGATGCGTACCTTTTGAAACTTCTTTACAATGAGATAAACAATCTAATTGAACGGAAAAAGTACATTCGTAAATCTGAAAATGTTTCCATTTATCCGCTTGCTATCTTAAGGGATGATTTTCTTGATATAAAGTCAAAACTTGCAAAATTTCTTGACCAGTATTTTTTGAAGGGGGATAGTTTTAATCGAACGCTTGATTATGTGATAGATCAACTTTCATTCAAAGGTTTTGTGCTTCATTCCGAGATGCAGAGTGTTTGGGGTGTTTTGAACGACCTCTTGAAAACCATAATAAATGAGGAGTTTCTTGCTTTTGAGGGATATAAGCGAAATTTGGATAAATCGCCAGATGTTTTGAAGGATATGGAAATGTGGCGAGATGCTTACCTTGCTTATGCGGTTAAAAAGATGGTGCTTGATTCTTTAAAACTCAATCGTTCAATTTCGGCAGAAGAACTTTTAAAAAGTTATTCTTATACAAGAGGTGACATATGGGAGATAAAGATTCAGGAAATTCTTGTCGATGATGTTGTATTTGCAGATTCGCTTTTAAGGCTTGTTAAATCTGGGTATGATATGGGGGAGCTTGCCAGAAGATTTTCGAAGAGAGAATGGGCAAGGGAAAATAACGGGATAATTGGCTATGTTCTTTCAAATCAGCTTGGGGAGATAGGACAAATTGCAAGCTCTCTTGAAATAGGCGAGGTTTATGGTCCGTTTTATACTGACGAAGGTTATTCAATTTTTAAACTCATTGACAAACGCAAGCCGAAAGATACACTTTTTGTCGTGAATTATGATACTTTTAGCTTTGTTTTGAATAAGTTTATCGCTTCTATTGCTGATGAATATGGTGTAAGTGTTAAGCCAGAGGTTTTGAAGTCCGTTGAGGTTACTTATCTGAACACCATCGTCGTTCGCTTTCTTGGGTTTAACAATCGAATTCTTGCCGTCCCATTGCTTGAAAGAAACATTGACTGGTTGAGATTTATAAAAAGGAAAGATTTACCGTTGCCGTGAAATTTGCCCTCGGATAAATTTGAATTTATCTTTCGGTTTTGATATATTTGTGAAAAGTTCTTTGACGAAAATAAATAGAAAAATTTTATGCTAAGTGAATTTGCGAAGGTTTTGCTATTTTTAATCATTGGAGTTGTTTTTGTTGCTGGAGCTTTAATTGCAAATCGTTTTATTCGCCCTCACAGACCAAACCCCGAAAAATCGACAATTTACGAATGTGGGGAAGAACCTGTTGGAAATCCATGGGTAAAGTTTAACATTAGATTTTATACGGTTGCTTTGATATTTTTGATTTTTGAGGTTGAGGTTGTGTTTTTGTTTCCGTGGGCTGTGATTTACAAAGAACTTGGTTTGTTTGCGTTTATCGAAATGGTCGTTTTTCTTCTGATTTTGATACTTGGTTATGTTTACGCTTGGGCGAAGGGTGATCTTGAGTGGGATAAACCGAAGCCTAAATATACTAAGTTCGAAATGGGCGAGAAAGAGGTGGAAGAGGTCAAGGCGTAAACATTTGATAAAAACTAAAATTGGAGAAATTTTAAATGGGTCTTTTAGATAAAAGGTTTGAAAGTGAGAACATAGTTATAACGACTGTTGAAGATGTTCTCAATTGGGCGAGGTTGTCGTCATTATGGATGATGCAATTTGGGCTTGCATGTTGTGCAATTGAGATGATGGCTGCTTCTGCTTCACATTTTGACATAATGAGATTCGGTGTAATACCGAGGTCAACCCCGAGGCAGGCGGATTTGATGATAGTTGCGGGGACGGTGACTTTGAAGATGGCTTCTCGTGTGAAAAGATTATATGAGCAAATGGCGGAGCCAAAGTATGTAATATCTATGGGAAGTTGCGCAAATTGTGGAGGTCCATATTGGGAGCACGGCTATCATGTTTTGAAGGGGGTTGATAGGGTTATCCCTGTTGATGTATATGTCCCGGGTTGCCCTCCAAGACCTGAGGCATTGCTTGAAGGCATAATAAAACTTCGTGAAAAGATTCGTCGGGAAAGCTTGGTTAAGAAAAAGCTCCCGCCAGTCTATGTAGAAGAAAAATAAAAACGAGGTGAGGATGCAAGCGAGTGAAATTTACGAAAGGATAAAGTCAAAATTTGAAGATGCAATTGTAGAATTTAAAGCAGATGCAATTGTTGAACCATATCTTGAGGTGAAGCCTGATAAGGTGAAAGATATATGCGAATTTTTGAGAGATGAGCCCGATCTTGCGTTTGATTATTTGATGTGCTTAAGTGGAGTTGATTATGGGGATGGAACGCTTGGGGTTGTTTATCATATTTATTCAATGAAGCATGGGCATAGATTTGTTTTAAAGGTTAAAGTTAGTGTTAACGATCCAGTTGTTCAATCTGTTGAATCTGTTTGGAAGAGCGCAGATTGGCATGAAAGGGAGGCTTATGATATGTTTGGGATTATCTTTGAAGGACATCCTGATTTGAGAAGAATTTTAATGCCATACGATTGGCCAGAGGGAAGTTATCCTCTGAGAAAAGACTTTCAAGTTCCCGAATTTTATAATGGGATGAAAGTCCCGTATTAAAGATAGATTACAAAAATAAACAATAGGTGTTGATTTAATGGCAACCTTTGAAATAACCACTCGTTCTGTTAGGGGGGATTTGAAGACCGACACAATGATTTTAAATATGGGGCCACAACATCCATCAACCCATGGGGTTTTAAGACTTGAGCTTGTGGTTGACGGTGAGATAATAGTTGATGTTATTCCGCATATAGGTTATCTTCATCGCTGTTTTGAGAAACACGCTGAACAGATGACGAATTACCAACAAGTTATTCCGTATGTTGATAGAATGGATTATGTTGCTGCTATGGGGAATGAACTTGCATATGTTCTTGCGGTTGAGAAATTAATGGGTCTTGAGGTCCCAGAGAGGGTTCAATATATTCGTGTTATAATGGCTGAGTTGCAGAGGATAGCGAGCCATCTTCTTGCGGTTGGCACTTATGGTCTTGACCTTGGGGCATTTACGCCGTTTTTGTGGTGTTTTAGGGAAAGAGAAAAAATACTTGATTTATTTGAGATAACTTGTGGGGCGAGGTTGCTTTACAATTATATCTGGGTTGGTGGGCTGTCGCATGATTTGCCGTCTGAATTCGGGAAGAAACTTAAAGATTTTTTGAAAACATTTCCAAAGGCACTGAAAGAGATAAACGATCTTTTGACGTTTAATAAAATTTTTATAGATAGGACTGCGAATATTGGTGTTTTACCCCCTGATGTTGCGATAAATTATGGGTGTAGCGGTCCAATGTTAAGGGGTTCTGGAGTTAAGTTTGATTTGAGGAAGAACGAACCTTACCTTGTTTACGATAGATTTGAGTTTGATGTTCCTGTTGGTGAGGGTAAAATGGGGACGGTTGGTGATTGTTGGGATAGGTACTATGTGCGTGTGCGGGAGATGGAAGAGAGTTTGAAGATAATAGAGCAGGCTTGGGAACAACTCCCACCTGGCGATGTTCATTCTGCGATACCTAAAAAAGTGCGTCCTCCTCAAGGCGAGGTTTACTTTAGAACTGAAAACCCGCGAGGAGAGATTGGGTTTTACATTATAAGTGATGGTCATTCAGCGTCTCCATTCAGGGTTAAAGCGAGAGCGCCTAGCTTTGTTAATCTATCCGTATTGCCAGAGATTTCAAGGGGTTATATGATTGCTGATCTTGTGGCTATACTTGGGAGCGTTGATATAGTTTTGGGTGAGGTTGACAGGTAAAATTCAAAACAAATTCCATTTTTGAAATGCCTGAGATTTTTAATATGTTAATTGCTTCATTTATCCCTTTGCTGTTTATACTTATTTATGCGGTTGTGATTTTATGGGTTGAGATAAAGGTTGCTTCACATGTTCAGGATCGGCTTGGGTATATGTATACAGGTGGTTTTCATGGAATTGCGCAACCGATAGCTGATCTTTTGAAACTTTTAACAAAAGAACATATAACGCCTGCAAATTCAGACAAGATTTTTTTCACATTAGCTCCGGTGCTTGTATTTGCAAGTTCATATGCTGCGTATGCAGCGCTTCCGTTTACATCAACTTTTATCGCAGCAAATTTAAATGTTGGGATTTTCTACATCATTGCTATAACCTCATTTGTTGTGATAGGGATTTTAATGGCGGGTTGGTCATCAAACAATAAGTATTCACTACTTGGAGCGATGCGCTCAGTTGCTCAGATTGTAAGCTATGAGATTCCAACTGTTTTGTCGATTTTAACTGTTGTTGTGGCTGTCGGAACATTGAATTTGCAGGAGATATGCGAGATCCAGAAAGGTGGTATATCTAGTTGGAACATTTTTAAATATCCGCCGTTTATGTTGATAACTTTTTTGATTTATTTTACAGCATCACTTGCCGAGGTTAACAGGACGCCGTTTGACATCCCAGAAGCCGAGTCGGAGCTTGTCGCTGGTTATCACACTGAATATACAGGGATGAAGTTTGCGATGTTTTATCTTGCTGAGTATGCCAATATGTTTCTTGTATCTGGAATTGCAGCGATCTTGTTTTTTGGCGGGTGGAGCAGTCCATTTGGTAAATTTTTATCAAGCCCAGGCTGGGGAGTTTTCTGGTTCGTCTCAAAGGGATTATTTTTTGTGTTTTTACAAATAATGTTGAGATGGACATTGCCAAGATTAAGAGTTGATCAGTTAATGTATGTTTCATGGAAGGTGCTAACCCCGATTTCATTTGTGAACTTAATGATGGTTGGTTTGTGGGCAATTTTAAAATAAAACTTGATTTAAGATGAGGCAATACTTTAAAAATATATTCATAGCAATTTGGACGATACTTGTTGGTTTAAAACTTACCTTTAAGCATCTTTTCGTAAGGGCTGTGACGATCCAGTATCCCGATGTTAAGTTGAAACTTCCAGAAAGAGCGAGAAATCGCCTTTATGTCAATATAGATGATTGTATTGGGTGCAGGCAATGCGAGATGGCATGCCCTGTTGATTGTATAACTATTGAGACAGTTAAGGCATTGCCAAACGAGGACCTCGGTGTTACATCCACGGGAAATAAGAAAAGGTTATGGGTTACTAAGTTTGACATTGATATAAGCAAGTGCTGTTATTGTGGTTTGTGCGTTTATCCTTGCCCGACGGAATGTATCTATATGACGGATGTTTATGAATTTTCGGAATATAAGAGGCATAACTTAATTTATCATTTCAGCAACTTTACCCCTGAAGAAGCCGAAATGAAAAAAAGGCAAGTTGAACAGTTTGAACTTGAGCAGAAGATGAAAAAAGCGAAACCGGCTGAACAAGTTCCGGTTAATAATCCCGAAAGCGGGGAGAAAAAATCTTAAAAAACAAAGTTAAAGAGAAAAATGAGTTTATTTGATGTTGCGTTTTATGTTCTCGCGTTTATAACTGTTGGTTCAGCGATAGTTGTTGTAAGTTCAAAAAATATCATCTACTCTGCTTTTGCGCTTCTTTTTACATTTTTTGGCGTTGCGGGTTTATATGTCTTGCTCAATGCTGATTTTATCGCGGTGACGCAGATTTTAATTTATGTTGGTGGAATCCTTGTTTTGATAATTTTTGGAGTTATGCTTACGACAAAAGCTTTTGATGTGCCTATAAAAACTGAGACTTTACATGTCGGTCCTGCAATTGTTGTAACGGGTGCAATTATGGGCACACTTTTTGGCGTAATTTTGAAAACGAGATGGTTTAATGTTCTAAATGTCCAGTGGGATGGCACAACGAAGAAAATAGGTGAGAGATTAATGACGGATTTTCTATTGCCTTTTGAGGTTGCATCTGTTGTTTTGCTTGTTGCTTTGCTTGGTGCAGTAATAATTGCAAGAAGGGAAAAGGTTAAAAGTTAAAAAATAAAATGGAACTATAGATGCTGGTAAATTTATCTGGACTTAAGAATGTTGGGCTTGAGCATTTTCTGATCGTCGGGGCGATCCTTTTTTCACTCGGAATTTACGCGGTGGTCACGAGAAAAAATGCGATTATGGTTTTGATGGGGATCGAACTTATTTTGAATTCGGCAAATATAAATTTCATAGCCTTTTCAAAATATAGCACTGCAGATTTAAGTGGTCATCTTGCTGCGATTTTCGTTATAATTCTTGCTGCTGCTGAAGCAGCGATTGCCATTGCGATCGTTTTGAACATTTATAGGAACTTTCTTACTGTTAACATCGATGAGATTGATAATTTAAAGCGATAAAAATAAAACAAATTTGAGTTGGCATGAATCAAAATACATTGGTTTTACTTGCGAGCATTTCTTTGCTTTTGCCGTTTTTGGGATTTG
This sequence comes from Candidatus Kryptoniota bacterium, assembly GCA_938074445.1. Classification (GTDB taxonomy): domain Bacteria; phylum Bacteroidota; class Ignavibacteria; order Kryptoniales; family Kryptoniaceae; genus Kryptonium. The sequence continues at coordinate 48,224 of CALJEK010000010.1, forward strand.
TTCTTTTAATCTTTTTTGGCAAAAAGAGACTTCCGAGGCAAGGTGATATAATTGAAACAGGTTTTGTTCTCGGTTCGCTCGTCCTTTCGTTTATAGTCTTTTTCAACAAGATACTTTATTTCCCAGAGCCTATTGAGTGGAAGTTTGAGTGGGTAAATTTTGGGTTTGTTGAAAATTGGGGCGAGATGAAGGTAACTCTTGGGATTTTAATTGATAATCTCTCTGCTACGATGCTTGTTGTTGTTAATGTTATAAGTTCGCTCGTTCATATCTTCTCAATTGGTTATATGAAGGATGATGTCAGGTATTCAAGATATTTCGCATATCTTGGTTTTTTCACATTTTCAATGCTTGGGATTGTTTTGACAAACAACTTTTTCACGATGTATGTTTTTTGGGAACTTGTGGGTGTATCATCTTATCTTTTAATTGGTCATTGGTATGAAAAGAAATCGGCTTCAGATGCAGCTAAGAAAGCCTTCATTGTGAATAGGGTTGGGGATTTTGGTTTCTTTGTTGGAATAATGATAATATGGGCGAGCTTGAAGACATTTAACTTTGGTGAAGTTTTTGCTGGGATTGAGCAGGGGAAATTATCGGGTGGATTGCTTACAGCAGCTGGGATTTTGGTTTTTTGTGGTGCGATTGGGAAATCGGCTCAATTTCCGCTTCATGTTTGGTTGCCTGATGCGATGGAGGGTCCAACTCCTGTCAGCGCTTTGATTCACGCAGCAACAATGGTTGCAGCTGGCGTTTATCTTACTGCGAGAACTTACGCGATGATGAGCGCAGATGCTTTGACATTTATTGCTTACATCGGCGCTGTGACGGCTTTTATAGCTGCGACAATTGCTATAACTCAAACTGATATAAAAAGGGTTCTTGCTTATTCGACGATTTCACAACTCGGATATATGACGATGTCCCTTGGAAGTGGGGCTTATGTTGCAGGATTTTTTCACCTTGTGACGCATGCTGCGTTTAAAGCGGGCTTATTCCTTGGTTCTGGCTCGGTTATCCATGCGATGCATCACGCTTTGCACAAAATTCACGACCATCACACAGACCCGCAAGATATACGAAATATGGGCGGGTTAAAGAAAAAAATGCCAATAACTTATTACACTTTTTTAATCTATACACTTGCAATATCGGGAATTCCGCTTACATCTGGATTTTTAAGCAAAGACTCAATTCTCGCTGGTGCTTTCGCATTTGGAAAATTAAGCGGTCATGTGGTAATACCTTTAATTGGATTTTTCGTCGCTGGTTTAACTGCGTTTTATATGTTTAGACTTTTAATATTGACATTTCATGGTGAGCCCAAGAGAAAAGACATTTTTGAGCATATACATGAGTCACCTAAAGTTATGGTCTTTCCGCTTGTTATACTTGCCGTTTTATCGCTTTGGTTCATCTTCGGACCGAATCCGTTTGATGCGAGCACAACTTGGGTTGAGAAATATATTCACAAGCCGAAAAGCGTTGTCCCACACGATCAGCAATTTGAGTTTAACCTGCCCAAGGAGAGCGTCTTGGTCACGGAATATGAGCATGCGCTTCATGAGGCGCATATACCTGCGATGTTGCTATCACTTGGGATGGCAGGTCTTGGCATTTTGTTTGCGTTTTTAACTTATCAATGGGGTAAAATAAGCGCTGAAAAAGTTGCAAACGCTTTAAAGCCGGTCTATACATTCTTGAAGAATAAATGGTATTTCGATGAACTCTATCAAAATACATTTGTTCTTGCGACGCTTGGGATTTCCAGATTTGCTCGATGGTTCGATCTTAAAGTTATCGATGGCATCGTTGATGGTTCAGCCCACTTGACAAAATTATGGTCTTTCTCAGTTGGCAAATTTGATTGGAATATAATTGATGGTCTTGTGAATTTGCTCGCTTATATAACTGGTTTCTTTGGCTATATCACGAGGCTATTGCAAAATGGAAAGGTTCAAACATACATCATCTATGTCGTTTTTGCCGTAATAGTCCTGTTCTACATTTTCCTCGGATGAGAAATTAACAAGTTTAAAAACAAAAAAATAAAGTAAGGAAGCATAAATGCAAATACTTGGCATTGGAATTTTGACTTGGATTGTTTTTCTGCCGATTGTAGCTATGGTATTTGTTTTGTTTGTCCCAAAGGGTAGGGAAATTTGGATAAAGTGGATTTCGGTTGTAGCAACTGGGATTCAGGTTATACTTGCTGTGGTTTTACTTTTAAATTATAGGTATGATCTTGCTGGGGTAAACACGCTCGAGGGATTTCAATTCGTTGAGAAATACCGCTGGATTGATGTCTCGGGCGTTGCTTGGTTTGGTAGGATTGTGATTGAATATTTTCTCGGCGTTGATGGTTTGAGCATGCCAATGGTAGTTTTGACCGCTTTGATTTCATTCATTGGTGCTATAGCATCTTGGGAGTTGCCAAAGACAAAAGGATATTATGCACTTTATCTTTTGCTTGACACGGGGATGATGGGTGTATTTGTTGCGCTTGATTTCTTCTTATTTTACATCTTTTGGGAAGTTATGCTACTGCCGATGTATTTTTTGATCGGAATTTGGGGAGGTCCAAGAAGGGAATACGCAGCGATAAAGTTTTTTATTTACACTTTACTTGGTAGTGTTTTGATGCTTCTTGTCATGATTGGATTATATTTCAGCACGAGTATAATTGACCCTGTGACAGGGGAAAAAGTTCATACATTTAACATGCTTGCGATGATGGATCCAAAGAATTATGAGCCGGGTTCAATCTTTTCAGGGTTGCATACAACTTGGAGATATATTGCTTACATTGCTTTGTTCATTGGGTTTGCGATAAAAGTTCCGATTGTTCCATTTCATACATGGCTTCCTGACGCGCACGTAGAAGCACCAACCCCAATAAGTGTCATACTTGCCGGTGTTCTGTTAAAGATGGGGACTTATGGAATGCTTAGGATAAGCTTTCCAATTTTTCCTGATGGGATGATAAAATATGCCCTTCCAATGGCTATTCTCGGGTTTATCAATATAGTTTACGGTGCGCTTGCAGCGATGGCACAGGAGGATTTCAAAAAGCTCATTGCGTATTCAAGTATAAGCCATATGGGTTATGTTGTTCTTGGGATGGCAGCTTTAAACACGCAAGGTGTTACAGGCGCAATTATGCAGATGTTTAACCATGGGACGATAACAGCGATGTTGTTCCTTATAGTGGGCGTTCTTTATGATAGAGCACACACGCGTGGGTTATACGAATTTGGTGGGCTTGCGAATCAAATGCCGAAATATTTCGGAATTGTTATAATTGCTTTCTTTGCTGCTCTCGGACTTCCTGGGTTAAGTGGATTTATAAGTGAAGCGTTTGTTTTTCTTGGAGCTTTTCAAACTTATAAATGGATTGCAATCTTTTCCGCAACCGGCGTGATAATAACTGCGGGATATATTCTTTGGACGACTCAACGCCTTTTCTTCGGGCAATTACCTGAAAAATGGAAAAACCTACCCGATATTAACGCTCGTGAACTTGTAACGCTCGTTCCACTTGCAATTATAGTTATCTTTCTTGGTGTATATCCGAGTCCTTTGATCAACTTGATGAATACATCGGTTAACCATCTGGTCAGATTTGTTTCAGAGATGGGTCAAGCGGGAATGCAATTGGGAATTTTACCTTGAAAAATAAACCTGGTGAAATGAAATGACGGAGCGATTTTTGATAGAATTAACGCAATCACTGAAAAATTTTCTACCTGAGATTACGCTTACTATAACATTGTCGGTTGTTATTTTGCTTGATTTGATATTTGGGAGAAAGTTTAAAAACATCGGTGCTCTTGTCTCGCTCGTTGGATTAGTTGTAACTTCATTTTTCACAATTAAGCAATATGGTGGGAGTTATCAAATCTTTAGAGGGATGTTCGTTGTCGACCCTTATTCAACGTTTTTCAAATTTGTGTTTTTAATCTCTGCTTTTGTTATCGTCATATTCTCTTTGCAATCATATGAACTTAGGGAAACATCCGCGAGGAGGAGAAGCGGAGAGTATTATTTTTTAATTTTGAGTTTAACGCTGGGTGCGTTTTTGATGGCGGGCTCTGTTAATTTGATAATGATGTATCTTTCACTCGAGTTGGTCAGTATAAGTTCTTATATACTTGCAGGTTATATTAAAGAGTCTGAGCGTTCAAGTGAAGCCTCAATGAAATATGTGATTTATGGTGCTTTGTCATCTGGTTTGATGATTTACGGAATTTCGCTCATTTACGGGTTAACAGGAGAGTTAAATATATATGCGATAAATGCTTCGTTTTTATCAAGTGGCTATAGCCCAATTGTTTTGATGATTTCGTTGCTGTTAATGCTTGCTGGTTTTGGATATAAAATTTCAGCTGTTCCGTTCCACTATTGGACACCCGATGTATATGAGGGGGCACCTATAACTGTGACAGCTTTTCTGTCGGTTAGCTCTAAAGCAGCTGGATTTGCGATGTTAGTCAGGTTTTTAAAAGCGAGCTTCATTGATAGAACAATCATGCAAGGGATGGAAGGCATGTGGGCGATAATTCAAGGACTACCGTTAACTGAGATAGTTGCTGTTTTATCTGCTTTAACTATGACGGTTGGAAATATAATTGCAATATGGCAAAATAATTTGAAGAGAATGCTCGCATATTCAAGCATTGCACACGCCGGATACATATTGATGGGTGTTGTTGTGATGCAAAATCTTGGCATTTCTGCAATGTTAATTTATTTCTTGGCTTATCTTTTTATGAATTTAGGAGCTTTTTACTGCGTTATGCTTGTTGCTGAAAAAACTGGAAGTGAAGATATAGAAGCTTACAAAGGGCTTGGATATCGAGCGCCATTCCTTGGAGTTGTGTTCACGATTTTTCTTGTTTCTTTGACAGGGCTACCCCCAACCTTTGGGTTTATCGGGAAGCTTTATCTTTTCTCAGCGTTGATAAATGCAAAAATCATCTGGCTTGCTGTAGTTGGGATTTTGAATAGCGTTGTTTCGCTTTATTACTATATTCGGGTTGTAAGAAATATGTTTTTGAGAGATCCAGAGGTGGAGAAAGAGCCGATTAATTTTTCGCCAGCTCATATTGTCGTTATGTTAATCCTTGTGATACCAACTCTGCTATTCGGTGTTTACTTCAGCCCGATTGTTAATCTCGCTCAAATGTCAGTCGCAATGTTTGGCTTGAGGTGAGAAGTTTGAGTTTAACGGAATTTTAACATTTTCTTAATTTGAATTTTAAATCTTTTTTTTAACTTTGAGCGAGTCAAGTTCACTAAAACAAATTGAGGTGCTTTCAATGAGGCATTCTCTGTTACTTTTGGTATTATTTTTCTTAATTCCTTCCGTTCTTTTGGGACAGGGTGTTACAACCGCAAGTATAAGTGGGGTTATAACAACTCAAACAGGTGAGCTTCTCCCTGGGGCTAACATCATCGCTGTTCATGAGCCAAGCGGGACGGTTTATGGAACAATTTCAAGAATTGATGGACGCTATAACCTTGTTGGGTTGAGAGTTGGCGGACCTTATACGGTTACCGTCTCATATGTTGGTTACGCTCAGCAAAGGCGGGAAAATATAATCCTTGCCTTGGGTCAAAATCTCGAGCTTAATTTCCGACTCACGGAGCAACCAGTTCAACTTGGCGAAGTTGAAGTTGTAGGTGAGAGAGCAGGGGTTATTAACGCTGCCAGAACTGGTCCAGCGACGAACGTTTTGAGACAGCAGATTGACGTCCTGCCAACGATTTCAAGGAGTTTCCAAGATTATTACAAGATTTCGCCGTATTTTATCGGTAACAGCGCTGCAGGTAGAAACAATCGTTATAATAACATTCAAATCGACGGTGCAAACTATAATGACTTGTTTGGTCTTGGTGCGACAGGGACGCCTGCGGGACAATCAAATGTGACGCCGATAAGTCTTGAGGCTATTGAAGAATTTCAAATTGTAATTGCTCCTTACGATGTTCGTCAGAGCGGTTTTACAGGCGGTGGTGTTAATGTTATCACAAGAAGTGGTACCAATAGGTTTTCAGGAGCGCTGTTCTATTATGGGCGAAACCAAAACTTCATTGGAAAAAGCCCTGACTCATTAAGGAGAAAATATCCTGATTTCACAGATTATCAAACTGGATTTAGGCTTGGGGGACCGATCTTAAGGAATAAAGTTTTCTTCTTTGTTAACGGTGAGATTACACGCTATAACTCGCCGTTGAATCGTATATTTGGTGCACCAGCTGTTGGAACAAATATTTTCACTGTTTCTCCCGATAGCGTCAGGTTATTCCGTGAGCGTTTGAAAAATGCTTATGGTTATGAGACAGGTTCATTTGATGCGCTCAAGTTCCAAAGACAAAGTAACAAACTTTTTGTAAAGTTTGACTTTAACTTAAGCCAAAATCATCGCCTATCATTGAGGCATAGCTATCTCGATGCATTTGATGATAACGCACCAGCAACATCCGGAATACCAGCGCCATCAGTTGCGACAATTTATGCTGAAAACACAAGATATAAAACACAAAATACGACCAACTCAACAGTTCTTCAGTTGAGAAGTTTATTTGGGAATAATGTTGCAAATGAGTTGATCCTTGGGTATACGTATATTCATGACGCGCCTTTATACTATGGGCAACCATTCCCATATGTAAGTGTAAGAACTTCAGACGCTCAAGGTAGAACATATAACCTTGCTGCTGGTTCTGAAAAGTTTAGAATGGCTAATGATTTGAAGCAAAGGGTTATTGAAATTACCAACAATTTGACAATCTTTGCAGGTAGTCACGCAATTACGATCGGAACTCATAACGAAATATTCTCATTTAGCAACCTTTTCATTCGTGATTTCTTTGGCGCATATCATTGGAACTCACTTGCAGATTTTCTAGCTGGGAGAAAGGCTGCTCAATACGAGCTGAGTTATTCAAAGATACCTGACAACCCAGCCCCAAGGGCTGAGTGGAAGGCAATTCAATATGGATTTTATGTTCAGGATGAATGGACAGTTAGACCTGGTTTGAGATTAACTTATGGGCTTAGGCTCGATGTCCCGACATTCCCGGATAAACCGTCATATAATCCAAAAGTTGATTCGACATTCAAACCTCTTGGTTATGATATTTCAACCGACAAGGTTCCAAAGGCACAATTTATGTGGGGTCCAAGGTTTGGTTTAAATTGGGATGTGTTGGGTGACAAAACATTGCAGATTCGTGGTGGCATTGGATTATTTACGGGTCGTGTTCCATATGTTTGGATTTCCAACCAGTATTCAAATACCGGAATGGAATTTGCGAGGTTATTCTTGACTGGCGCTGCGGTTCCAGATTTTGTTCCTGATCCGTATAATCCACCAAGAGGAGGAACACCTATACAAACGACCGAGATAAATGTCACGGCTCCAACTTACAAGCTTCCTCAACTCTGGAGAGCAAGCTTTGGCGTTGATAAAACGCTTGCGCTTGGATTTATTGGAACAATTGAAGCTCAATACTCAAAGACTGTGAACGATATTCTTTATCAAGACATTAACCTTATACAGCAGGGTTATCTTGCTGATGGAAGACCAGTTTATGGAACATGGGATTATAGCAGAAGAAGGTGGACAGTTCAAAAGTACAATTCAACCTTCACAAATGTCATTTTGCTGACAAACACGAATCAAGGATACACTTACAATATTACATTCCAACTTGAAAGACCCGCTGCACCAGATGGGATTTACGCTAAATTTGCTTACACTTATGGCGTATCAAAGGATATGAATAGCGGAACATCATCTCAGGCTTTTTCGCAGTGGCGATTTAATCATGCTATTGACCCAAATAATCCAACACTTTCATATTCCTCTTTTGATTACAGGCACAGAATTCTTGGCATAATTACCTACAGATATGAAATTTTCAGGGGCATATCTGCAACGATTGGATTATTCTACAATGGTCTATCGGGTCAGCCGTATTCGTGGGTTTATAGTGGTGATGTTAACGGAGATGGACAATCTGAAAATGACCTTGTTTATATTCCAAAGGATAAATATGATGTGATTCTTGTTGATGCCGGTGGTAATAACTTGCCTTATGATAACCCAGCTTACGATCAGTTAAATGCGTTTATAGAAAGTGATCCGTATTTGAGCAAGAATCGTGGTAAGTTTGCCGAGAGAATGGCTGCTCGCGGTCCATGGGCACATCAACTTGATGCAAGATTTACGCTTGAGATACCATCGATTAGAGGTCAAAAGCTTGAGTTGACGTTTGATATTTTGAACCTGCTTAATCTTTTGAACAAGGATTGGGGAATTGTTAAGGCAGTTACTTTCCAAAGGGCTTTCTTGCTTAGGTTCCATAGTCTTGATCCAACAACGGGCAGACCAAGATTCCAGTGGACTGGGACCCCAGTTCGTGAACTCCCGCTTGATCTCGCCTCAAGATGGCAAGCACAAATTGGAATAAGATATACCTTTTAAAAAATTTAGTGTATAATGTTGAAGGGGAGCAAGGATTTAGCGCTTTGCTCCCCTTTTTTATTTTTGAACGTTGATTTCTGCTGTAATGGCAAGTTAAATTAAAAATAAAATGCGAAGTAATGATGATCATAGCACTTTTGACCGATTTTGGAAATAGGGATTGGTTTGTTGGGGTTATGAAAGGTGTTATTTCACAAATAAATCCAAATGTTAGGATAATTGACATCACCCACGAGATCTCGCCACAGAATGTCCGCGAGGCTGGATTTGTTTTGTGGAACGCGTACAAATACTTCCCACCGAAGACAATTTTTGTCTCTGTGGTTGACCCTGGAGTTGGAAGCGAGAGGAAAATTATCGCTGTTGAAACGGATAAGTATATTTTTGTTGCCCCAGATAATGGGCTTCTTGATTTTGTTTTGAGCGAGGTTGAAGTTTTAAGGTCAGTTTATGTTGAAAATAAAAACTATTTTCTTGAGAAGGTTAGTTCAACATTTCACGGTAGGGATATCTTTGCACCGGTTTCTGCTTATATCTCCCGCGGGGTTGATATAAGTGAACTTGGCAATGAATTTAAAATTGAAAAGTCGAAGAAAATGTTCGTCGAGATTTTGAGTGAGGGTAGTTACAGGGGTGAGGTCATTTATATTGATAGGTTTGGGAATTTGATAACAAACTTGAGGACATTTGGTGAGATAGAGGGTGAGGTCAAGTTTAAAGAAACCACAATAAATAAAATTTCAAAAACATATTCAGATGTTGAAGTTTCAAATGTCGTTGCTTTAATTGACAGCAGTGGATTAATTGAGATTGGGATTAGGAATGGAAACGCGCGTGAATTTTTCAAAGCAAACCTTGGTGATGAGGTTTTCATCTGGGTCAAGAGTATAAACGCTCGGTAATTCTTTTGGAAAATTGAAGTTGGTGGTTTAATTTATCTAAAAAAATTGGCACGCTTAAATAAGCGAGATGAGATCTTTATGATGGCGCAATTTAAAAATTTAACGACTCTGCTTTTGATTTTACTTCTTTTTAATGGGTGTGCTTCAACCAAGAAGATGAGCTCAACTTCTACAGTGGAAAAACTACCCGAGACTCAAAAGTTAACATACAATCAAGATTTTAATAGGGATAAGGCGATAGAACATTTCATCGCAGGGCAAGTTTACGAGCTCAAAGGTGATTACGCAAGCGCAATACTTGAATATCAAGATGCACTTCGCTACGATAAAAGTCCCGGAATTTATAACGCCATTGCAAAAGCATATCGTAAAATTGGCAAACATTCACTGGCTGTTCAAATGGCTCAGGAGGCAATTCGACTTGACCCATCTAACATAGCTTATCGTGAAACGCTGGTTGACATCTATATAGAGACATTTGAAACACAAAAAGCCATAGACGAATTGGAGGCTATACTTCGGATCGATTCTTTAAACTATGGTGCGCTTTTTGGTCTTGCTCAGCTTTATGAGACAAGCAAACCTTTGCGCTCTCTTGAATTTTATAGAAAAATTATCGAAAACTATGGTCCTGAATGGAGCGCCTTACAAAAAATTGCTGAACTTTCGTTTCAACTTGGGAAATTTTCGGAGTCGGCGCATGCACTTGAAATGATGATTGAAATCGATCCATCGAATTATGAACTTAGAAAGTTAACTGCTGAAACATACATAAATGCGGGTGAGATTCAAAAAGCGAAATCAATACTTGCTGAGCTCGCTGAGATAAGACCTTCAGATGTTCAAGCAAAAATTATATACATTGATGTTTTGCTTCAATCGGGGGAGAAGAACGATGCTATTAAAATTTTCGATAGTATTTTATCTGATGACTCTGTTAAGGTTGATGTAAAACTGCAAGCTGTTGAGGCTTTGCTTAGAAAATCGAACGATGATACGAGCTTAATACCAATTGTGAAAAAATCATTGGCTCATTTGTCAGCAAAGCATCCCGACGAGTGGAAGGTTCACTGGTTGCTTGGCGTAATCGCATCTGAAGATAAAGATAATGAGGTTGCATTTAGAGAATTTGCCAATGTTGTAAAAGTTAATCCAAAGATCATTGAAGCATGGCGTGGGATTGGAGTTGCGCTTTATGAAATGGAAAAATTCGAGGACCTTGTCAAATGGATGAAAAGTGGGCTTGAAAATTTCCCAGATGATTTCTTTTTAAACCTTTTGCTCGGTTTAGGTTATCATCGGCTCGATCAAAACGAGGAAGCGGTTAAACCTCTTGAAAAGGCTCTTTCAATTGACCCCAAAAATATTGATGTTATAAGCACGCTTGCCCTTGTTTATGACGCCATTGGCGAAGCAAGCAAATCTGACTCGCTTCATGAACTTGGTTTAAAGATCAACCCAAATAATCATCTTCTTTTGAACAATTACAGCTACACGCTTTCCGAGCGCGGGGAAAGGCTTGAATTTGCTCTTGAGATGGCAAAAAAGGCAATTGAGCAAGAACCTGAAAATCCGTCTTACCTTGATACCATCGGTTGGGTTTATTTTAAACTTGGAGATTACGAAAAAGCGAAGGATTACATTTTAAAAGCGGTTGAAAGGGGTGGGAGCGCTGTCGTCATTGAACATTTGGGGGATGTTTACTTTAAACTCGGCGATAAAGAAAAAGCGATTGAGTTTTGGAAAAAAGCTTTGGAGAAAAACCCGAAGAATGAAAAATTAAAAGAAAAGATAAAGCGTGGTCAGATATAAAATCTTGGTCTTCATCATACTCGCTGCATTCATAATTTCCTGCGCCCCATCAAAAAAGATAGTGACCGATCTAAGTTTTGAAACCGCTTTACGCAGAATTAATTTTCGCGATCAATATGTTAAGGCAATAACTGCAAAGGGAAATGTTACGATCGATGCGCCCGATTTTTCGAACTCAGCAAAGCTACAGGCAATTTTAAAAAGACCAGATACGTTGAAACTGAAACTTGAGACGATATTCGGGATCGGCTTGGGTGAGGTTGAAGTTTATGGGGATAGTTTTAAAGTTGTTGACAGGTTCAACGACCGCGTTTTATCTGGCAAAGTAGATGAGTATTTGCGAAGATACCTCGGCTTAAATCTTGGATTTAAAGAGGTTGTTAATGTTTTAATTGCCACGCCGAAAGTTGAAAACACCAGAATTTATAATTCAGAGGATTATGTTTTTTCAATCCACGAAAGAAGGGGAAGCGACGAAATAATTTTAAGCTTTAATCCAGAGCTTGAACTTGAAAGTTATACTTTCTTTAAAGCGGGCGTTAAAGTTTTTGAGGTGAGATATTCAAAATATGTTAAGGTCGGCGAGACCACATTACCGAGGGTTATAAAAATTTATGATGGCGAAGGAAGGGGAATCTATTTTAATTTTTCGAAAATAGAAATAAACGGTTGAAGGTGAAAGTTGATGAGGCAAAGTCGATGAGCAAGCTTCGCAAGATTGCTGAAGTTGTCACCAAACTTTTTAAAATTGAAAAAAGAAATCAAGCAAACCCACTTGATATTTTAATTGCCACAATTTTATCGCAAAACACGAATGATCTAAACAGTCATAGAGCGTTCAAAAATTTAAAAGAAAGATTCCCGGATTTCGAGAGTTTAGCTGATGCGAGTTCAAGAGAAATTGAAAAAGCAATAAAAATTGGGGGGCTTGCGCGTCAGAAAGCGAAAAGGATAAAAGAACTGTTGATTAAGCTGAGAGAAATAAATAGCGACTTTGATTTATCTTTTCTTAAGGGTCTTTCGGTTGAAGAAGGAATTAAGTTTTTGACTTCGTTTAAAGGTGTTGGGTTGAAGACCGCTGGGTGTGTGTTATTGTTCGGTTTTGGGAAGGAAGTTTTTCCTGTTGACACCCATATTCACAGGATATTAAACAGAATTGGAATAGTTAAAACAAAAACACCGGACGAAACATTTCACGCTGTCCGCAAGTCGATTCCGAGTGGGTTTTCATATCAGCTTCACACTGGTTTAATAAAATTTGGCAGGGCAATTTGTAGGGCGAGGGATCCGTTGTGTGGCGTTTGTCCAATCTACAAAATTTGTGAGTTCGAAATGAAAGATTTTTACAAGGAGAAGACTAAAAATCTTAAAATTGCCAAAGGCTCTGATTTGGAATTTATCTTACTTGAGGAAGTTTAATTTTTCTCAAGAAATGCTTGCGTTTTAAAATTTGGAATTCTAAATTTCAAAGGTGCATTTTAAAAAACAAATCCGAGAGTCAAATGGTTGGCAGAAGAGAATTTTTAAAGAACTCTTTACTTGTTGGGGTTGGGGCGATGATCGCGCGGAAATTCAAAATTTTTGGTCTTTCAGAAAATGCGTTTGCACATTCATTTGAACAGGCAAGTCGACCAGTTTTAATTTCGACTTGGAGACAGGGGATAGCAGCTAATGAGATGGGATTTAAAGTTTTATCGGAGGGAGGAACAGCTCTTGACGCAGTTGAATTGGGCGTTAGAACTGCTGAAGACGACCCAAATGTCATGAGCGTGGGATATGGTGGATTGCCAGATGAGTGCGGTCATGTCTCACTTGATGCGTGTATAATGGATTGGAATTTCAATGCGGGTGCGGTTGCATTTGTCCAAAAGTGCAAAAATCCAGTTTCGGTTGCGAGAAAAGTGATGGAGTTGACAAAGCATATTTTCATAGTTGGAGAGGGTGCAGATAGGTTCGCAAAATTAATGGGGTTTCCAGAGGTTGATTTATTGACAGATGAAGCTCGAAAAAGATGGCTTGAATGGAAAAAAAGGATGAGCCCAAGCGACAATTGGCTCTCGCCTGAAGAAAATCATGATACGATAGCGATGCTTGCCCTTGATAAAGAGGGAAGAGTTGCCGGGGCTGTGACGACAAGTGGTCTTGCTTGGAAAATACACGGAAGGGTTGGCGATTCACCGATAATTGGTGCTGGCTTGTATGTTGATGGAGAAGTTGGCGCTGCTGGTTCAACTGGCGTTGGGGAAGCTGTTATAAGGACGTGTGGAAGTTTTCTTGTGGTTGAATATATGAGAAATGGAATGCATCCGCAAAAGGCGGTTGAGGAGACATTAAAGCGAGTTCTAAAAGTTAATAAAAAGTGGATTGACAAGGACCCAAATTTCCAAGTCGCATTTATCGCTGTTAACTTAAAAGGTGAAGTTGGAGCGATGGGTTTGAGGAAGGGTTTTCAATATGCCCTTTATAAGGATGGGAAAAATCAGTTTCTTGACGCACCTAACTTGATTTAAAATTTAAAAATCTAAAGCTTCAATGCGCGCAAAATTTGTAATCTTAGCGATTTTTTTCATTTCGCATCAACTATATAATCAGATTAAGATTGAAAGCATAACGCTCGGTTCAGATTTTATCTATGGGGTTAGAGGGATAAATTATGTTACAAAGGCAAGTGGATTTGGTTTTTGGGGTGATTTAAAATTTGGAGTTGGAAGTTCAAACTGGAAGATTGTGTTCGTTTCGGGATATGAAGATATGAAGCTTGAACCTTCCGATTCGATGACAATTGAAAGATGGAATTGGGATTATTGGAGAATTTGGTATCGTAGTCATATTAAGTCGTTGATAGCTGATTCAAATTATGCGGTTAAATTAAATCCTGAGCAGAGGTTGTATGTTTTGCCTGTTAAGTTTCAGGTCGGCAGGGATTTTGATTTTGGGAGGTTAAAGTTTCTCGTTGGTGTTGGGGCTGGGTTTTTGTTTTATGAAAGGGCTTTTTGGTTGAATGAAACTTGGTGGAAAAAGTTTCCAAATCTTCCGGAAGGCGAGACATATGTTTTCCAGTATTCATTTAAAAACAACGCTCCAAGTAAGAAGGGAACGATTTTAAATTTTGGCGTAAAAATTGACGCAAGTTATAAGATAACAAAGATTGCGTCGCTTGTGTTTGGTTTTGAGTTTGAACATTACCCAAGCGTGAATAAGATCAAAAAAGTCGAATTTGGGAAAATTACACTTGGTGAGATCGGCGAATCATATAAAAATTTCGTTTTACGCGATGTGCTTAAATTTAGATTCGGTTTCTCATTTAACTATTAAAATTAACCTTGGGTTGAGATGAAAAAAACTATCGTTATAATCGTCTCGCTTCTAATGTCTTTGGGTTATTTGCGAGCTCAATTTACAGTAGCGGGCGAGGGAATTTATATAATGCCTGTTGGTGGATTTTCAGGTTGGTTTGATAGACATTATTCTGGAACGCTTTATCTCGGTCAAGTTCGGCAAGGGAATTCATTTCTTCTCGGAAGGATTGAATTTTATAAGTTTTACAAGGAGAATGTGGGTAAGCTTTATTACAAAGATTTAAATCTTGAGTTGAAGGTTTATGGGGTTGGGGCTGAATACAGGCATTCTTTGTTTGATGTTTACTTTTTGAATTTTTATGGGGTTGTTGGCTCTGGGTTATACAGGTGGTTTGGTTTGAGGGGCGAGTATTTCTTTAAAGACTCCGTTGGAAATGTTTATGATTATATAGCTGAGCGAAGGTATCAAGAATGGAGCGCTGGATTTTGGGGTGGAACTGGGGTTGAATTTAAAATTGCTAAAGGTTTATCTTTAAATTTAAACGCACGATATCAGATAATTGTTGGGGAGATGTGGCAAACGCTTGTTTTACGACTTGAGCAAGCGAGCGGTTTCCAATGGCTTGGAGTTCAAGCAGGCATGCAGGTTAAGTTTTAGTTTTGATTTCTTTAATGTATGATATTTTTAAAAGTTCTGATAGAAAACGGTGATGCGAAGGATGTTTATCGCAATAAGAGATGTTAATTCTTAAGTTGCCATCTTCCTCGATCAATTTGTATTGATTCGGTTTTACTTCATGTTCATTTAAAATTTCTATAAGTTCAGCTCTACCCTTGCCTTTTTCGTCGGATATTTCAAGCTCGAGATTAGTAAAGTGGCACTTTCCAAGTAGTATTTTTTCGACTTGTGAAAGCAATGTTAACACCGCTAAGACTAAAGTGGTAAAAATTCCGGCAAGTATAATTTGATTCGCACCAAGCGCAAGTCCTATTGATGCGACGACGAAAATCGTCGCTGCTGTTGTTAAGCCAGTTATTGTCCCTCTTGATTGAATTATCGTCCCAGCGCCGATGAATCCAACGCCTGTTACTATTTGTGCAGCAATTCTGCCGGGATCGCTGGAAATCTTCATTGATAAAACTGTATAAAGCGTTGAACCCAAACAGATTAAAATATTTGTTCTGAAGCCCGCTGGTTTGCCTTTAAGTTCCCTTTCAAGACCGATCAAGCCACCGAATATAATCGCAAGCAAAAATTTCAAAATGTCCTCTAAATAAATCTGTTGCATTTGCGCGACCTAACTTTTATTGAAAATTAAATTTAAACCAAAACTTTGTATCCAGCTTCTTCAACCTTTTGTTTCACATCATCTATTTTGAGTTCCCCTGTGTAAATTATCTCGAGCGTCTTATTTATATGGTCAGCCTTTGCCGATACGATATTTTTCAATTGTTTAACTGCTTTTTCAATTGTTGCCTCACAATGATGGCAGGTCATACCTTCAACCGTTAGTGTTAACTTGTTCATTTTTCTACCTCACAATTTTAGTTTTTTAATTCTAAGTGAATTTGAAACGACGAAAATCGAACTAAGCGACATTGAAATTGAGGCGAGAACTGGTTTTAGGAGGATTCCCGCAACTGGATATAAGGTTCCTGCTGCGATAGGGATTAGAATTATGTTGTAGAAAAAAGCCCAAAAGAGATTTTCCTTTATGGTTTTGTAGGTTTTTGCTGAAAGTTTTATGAGATGCAAAACTCCTTTTATGTCGTCTTTGAGCAGGATTATATCTGCGGTTGCGCTGGCGACATCTGTCCCAGAGCCTATAGCAATGCCGATGTCTGCTTTAGCCAAAGCTGGAGCATCGTTGACACCGTCCCCAACCATTGCGACGATAAATCCTGAATTTTTCAATTCCTCGATTTTTTCAGATTTTTGCTCGGGCAAAACCTCAGCGAAGACTTTTTCAACCCCTATTTTATTTGCTATCGCCTTTGCTGTTTTGTAATTATCACCAGTTAAAATGATGACCTCAATGCCAAGTTTTCTAAGTTCAAATATTGTTTGTTTAACATTATGTTTTATCGTATCTGCAACTGCGATTACCCCAGCAACTTTGCCGTCGACGGCGATAAACATTGGTGTTTTACCTTCGTTGGTCAGCACATCGAGAAGTTTTTCATAGGTTTTTGTTTCAATGTTTAAATTTTTCATAAATGTTGCGTTTCCGACGGCTACCTCTCTTGAGTCAATTTTTGCAAACACGCCTTGACCGGGGATTGAAAAGAAATCTTTCGGCTCATAAAGCTTTATATTTCTCAATTTTGCGTATCTTATTATCGCTTCCGCAAGTGGATGCTCGGAATTTCTCTCAACCGATGCTGCAAGTTTTAAAAGTTCATTTTCAGGTATACCCCCGATCTTCAATATATCAGTTACCTCGGGCTTCCCATATGTTATCGTTCCAGTTTTGTCAAAAACTATAACGTTAACTTTATTTGCCAGCTCGAGGGCTTGGGCATTTTTTATTAAAATGCCATGTTCGGCTGATTTCCCAGTTGCCACAACTATCGCTGTTGGTGTCGCAAGCCCGAGAGCACATGGACAGGCAACGATTAAAACTGAAATGAAATTCATCAGTGCAAATGTAAAACTGTATCCGAGAAGATACCATATAAAAAATGTTAAGACCGCTATTCCGATTACGATTGGAACAAATATCGAAGCAACTTTGTCGGCAAGCTTTTGAACGGGTGGTTTCGTGGCTTGGGCGTCTTTTACAAGTTGTATTATTTTAGATAAAACAGTGTCCTTTCCGACATTTGTCACCCTAAATCTAAAAGCCCCGGCTTTGTTCAAAGTTGAACCGATGACATTATCCCCGGGTTTCTTCTCAACGGGCATACTTTCACCGGTGATTATAGATTCATCAACCGAACCATATCCGTCAATTATAACTCCATCCACAGGGACACGCTCACCAGGTTTAACAAGAATGATATCGCCAACTTTTAAATCTTTTACAGGAATGACAAACTCTTCGCCGTCCCTTATAACCGTCGCAGTTTTGGGTTGCAGAGAGGAAAGTTTTTTTATCGCTTCGGTTGTTTGAGATTTTGCCCTCGCTTCAAGAAGCCGACCAAGCAAAATTAGTGTGATGATAACCGCCGATGTCTCATAATATACATCTGGTGCTTTACCAGCGTATGTGAATAACCTTGGATAAAATGTTGCAACGACGCTGTAAATGTATGCTGAGCCAGTTCCAATGGCTATTAGCGTGTTCATGTCCATTGATAAATGGCGGATTCCAGCAAAAAAACTTCTGAAAAACTTACCTCCACCATAGACAACAACCGGAGTGGTTAAAATGAAAAGAATGTAGTTTACAAGGTTTCTATTTTCGATGTGATAAAAAAAGTGTGAAAGCATATCGATTAAAATCAAACCCGTTAAAAAAGCACTGATTATGAAACGCCTTTTCAAATCTTGGTATTCGCGCTTTCTGATTATTTCTTCGTAAAGTTCAACATCTTCCTCTAAAATTGATGGAACTTTATAGCCAAATTTCTCAATCTCTTCTTTTATGTTCTCAAGCGAGATAATCGTTGGGACAAATTCAATGGTGATATTTTCAGTTGCTGGGTTTACAGACGCATTGATGATTCCGTCTAACTTCAAAATTTCATTTTCAATATAAGATGACGACGCCGACGAAAGTCCCCCAACAGGGATTGTTATTTTTTGAATAGCGATATCATAGCCAATTGATCTAACCGAGCGTATAAAATCTTTGAGATTTATTGGTTTATCAGGCTCCACCTCAATTGTAGCCTTTTCCGTTACAAGATTTACAATGGCATTTTTCACCCCTGGAATTTTAAGCAGGCTGTTTTGAACTTTTAAAACACAGCTTGCGCAACTCATACCGACAATTGGAAGATCTATCTTAATGAGGTTGCCCTCTTTGAGCTTTTCTAAACCTTTGCTTTCTTCTTTGGTCATTGTTTCCCGCTGAAACTATAACTTTTTTTCAAATTTAATTTTTCAAGCATAAAAAATCAAATTCGCATCCTGACATCACCTAACTCGGCGAAAGAAAAAGGAAAAACAAGCGGTCGAGATCGTGTTTAATTTTTTAAATAGTCCGAAATTTTTTAATTTTAATCTGCGTAGAAAACAAAGGTCGCTCATGATGAAAAAACTCTTAATCTTTCTCATCTTGCCATCTTTGGTCTTTGCTCAAAAGCCTCAAGACAATCGTGCAACTAACATTGGGAAAATTGGTCTTGCTGTAAATTCTTATGGTCAAATTGGTAATGGTTTCAATCCCTCCTTTTGGCCATCTCAACCCTCTTGTGAGTTCCCCATAAAACCTGTTAGGACAAGGATTGAGCATCTTTTCAACGGTGGGCTATGGGTTGGGGGATATGGGAAGAGTGGATTAAGTGTGACAACTGCTACCAATGACAGACGCTTCTCAAGCGAATTCACACAGCCCGTGGATCAAGGTTTATACGAGCGTTCGAGCTTGCTTGAATCGAGATATTACAGCCCAGATGCTATAAGCCATCAAGATTTTTACTGTGAGTTCACGGATACAAATACGATAAACCCATTGACTGGTGAACCGATTTCTGGGCATAGCCCGCTTGGGGTCTCGGTTCGTTTTGAAACATACGCGTGGCAGTATTCAATCGCAGATAATTTTGTCATTTTAAATTTCACGATAAAAAATGTCGTAGATGTTCCAATTGAAAGCTTATATGTTGGACTTGTCACAGACCTTGTCGTTAGAAATACAAATTACAGATTTCCTGCAGAAGGTTCGGTCTTTTACTCTGGGACGGGGCTTGGTTATATAGATAGTTTAAGATTGCATTATGCGTTTGACGCCGAAAACAGACCAACAGATGGTCCAACGGATAGTTATATCGGAATAAAACTTCTTGGGGTCGAACCTTTACTTGGGGGTTCCCTTGATAGCTTGAATAACTACACAATCTACCAAGTTTGGCAATTCAGAGCAAGCACTGGGGATCAGGACTTAATATCGCCAGCGAATGACCAACAAAGATACGATAAAATGAGATTTCCATTCCCAGCGGTGAAAATTCCGAGCCTGAAACAACCTGGAAATAGATATACGCTTTTATCTGTCGGACCTTTCCCGACTTTGTATCCCGGTGATTCTGTAAAGGTTGCGTTTGCCGTCATTTGTGCTAAAAAATATGGAGATGACCCTCAAAAGGATGATACCCCACTGAGTAAAAAACTTCTTATAGAAAGCGCCATTTGGGCGCAGAAAACATATAACGGTGAGGATAGAAATGGGAATGGTGTTCTTGACCCTGGCGAGGACTTTGATGGAGATGGTAAGATAACAAGATTTATCTTCCCAACGATACTTCCACCTCCAAAAGTAAAGGTAATCCCCGGAGATAAAAAAGTTGATATATACTGGGATAAATCGGTTGAAGATGTAATTGACCCTGTTTTGAACAAAAAAGATTTTGAAGGATACAGAATTTATATGACAAGACATGGCTTTGACATCGGGTATGTCAAGTCTGGCGAAGACCCGTATATTTTGCTTGCCGAGTTTGATAAGCCCGGTAATGATGTTGGTTTCAATACCGGATTCGGGAGGATTAAACTTCAAGAACCCGCAACATTTCCTGACGACACAGTGAAGTACTATTACAAATTCACAGTTGAAAACTTGCTTAATGGTTGGCAATATATTTTTGGGGTTGAGGCATTTGATGAGGGTGACCCAATAAATGGGATTCCAAGTCAATCGAGCGTCAGAGTTTTAAAAAGAGTGGTTCCGGGTTCGCTCCCAACATCTGATAAATCAAAAAATGTTGGCGTTTATCCAAATCCATACTATGCGAAGGCAATATGGGATGGTTCGGGTGGAGAACGAGAAAGAAAAATTTACTTTTATAATTTGCCAAGAAAGTGCGAAATAACAATCTACACGCTCGCTGGCGACATAGTTGATAGATTTATACACGACGCTGATTCATATGATGGTTCGGATATTAAATGGTTTCAAAGTTATTCCGATGGGACTCAAAAGTTTTCCGGCGGTGAACATGCTTGGGATTTGATATCAAAAAATGATCAAGCCATTGCAACTGGACTTTATCTGTTTACGGTTAAGGACCTTGAAACCGGAGAAATCAAAAGAGGTAAGTTTGTAATAATCAAATAAAACAAAGGAGAGCAACACAAAATGAGGATAATTATCTTACTTTTAATTGCGGGCGTTGTCTTCGCTCAAAATCCATTTCCGCTTATCTCAATAAAGGAAATCCAGTGGGTTCATCCCGATTCCCTGCATAAAGCAGATAGTTTGCAGGCTGCTGGGGTTGCTTTTAATTCTGCCAATTTCCCACATTGGATTGAAGATTCAAGATATTGGCATGTCCCACCACTTTCGGCAACTCAATATGGGGATACCTTTACAGTCGTTGGAATAGTTATGAATAAACCGCAGATATATACGCTTGGTGATAGATATGTAGTTTTTATACAGGATACGAGCGGTGGACCTTGGAGCGGTATAATTGTCCTTGCAAATAATACTGCATCACCAGAAACTCAGGCAACCGGAATTCAAGTTCTTGACACAGGAATGGTCGTTAAAATTGTCGGTAGGGTTGAAGAATTTCCCGCTTCTTCAAGTACTGGATACACTGAGCTATTTACGGTTATACCAGACCCACAAACAAAACAAATAATCCCGATTGAAGTTCTTGATTGGAAACCAAGTAGACCAGACCCTGTTGAGGTAAAGGTTTCAGATTTTGTCAGAGGGAACGCTTCAGTTGGGGGACATAAAATTAATTTTTCCAGTGGAGAACAATGGGAAGATGTATATGTTATAATAAAAGATGTTAAGGTTTCTAATCGTAGTTATAATGCAGCTACCGGACGATGGACTTGGTGGATAGCCGATGACTCGGGCAATGTAATGCAAGTTTACGATGGTTCGAGATATTTTAGGAGTGGATCTGCCGGTTTTGATCCGAACTGGACTCCTCCGCCAGCTGGAACGCGACTTGAGTATATTCGTGGCGTCATAGTTGGTGTTAGCAGTGGCTATGCAATCACGCCACTTTATCCTGAGGATATAAAAATTCTTTCTTATGCCCCAGAGATTAATCACTCTTTCACGAATCCACAGAAAAGAGAACCTGCTTTACCATCAAGCAGTGATCAAGTTAAGGTGAGAGCAATCGTTAAAGTTACAGATCCTCAACCTGGTGTAACTGTTGACACTGTTAAGCTACTTTACAGTGTAAATTATGGTAATTTCAATGAAATTTTGATGGCTAAGGTTGGCGGAGATACGCTTTGGGAGGGTATTATCCCAGCTCAAGCGAATGGGTCGCTTGTTAGATATTTCTTTAAGGCGGTTGATTCAAAGGGGCAGTCATCTATTCTTCCTGGTGATACTTCGCAGAATATTTATTTCTACTTTGTTAAGGACGGTGAATTGATGATAAAAGATTTGCAATACACGATTTTAAGAAACGGCAACACGGGATTTTGGGATTTAAGGGTAAAAGTTCGCGGTATAGTCACAGCGGATACGAGCGATTTTCCAGCGGAGGCTATACCAAATGCTGGAAGCAAAGACCAGTTAAGAGTGTATATTCAAGATGATACTTCCGCTTGGAGTGGAATTAGGTTATACGGTAGCGCTTCACATGTTTTGAAAAGAGGCGATAGCGTTGAAGTTATCGGAATTGTAAGAGAGAGAAACAATGTGACTGAAATCGTTGTCGATTCAGTCAGAATAATTGCAAGAAATAAACCCATTTATTCACCTGTCGTTGTAAAGACGGGCGAAGTTGGTAATAAACCTAACGGGACCGAGAGCTCGGAGAAGTGGGAAAGCATGCTTATTGAGTTTAGAAATGTGTTGATTACGGATATAGATCCCGATAGAAATGGTGGAACATTTAGGGAGTTTGTTGTTGACGATGGGACAGGTCCTTGCAGGGTTAACGATGATGGGGCTTATAAATTTAGCAATTATCCGCCTGATACTTCTCTTGGATTTACAATACTTTATGTTGGGAATAGAATCAGTTATTTGCGTGGGATATTTTATTACTCGTTTGGGAATTACAAGCTTGAGCCGAGACAGGACGATGACTTTGGAACTATAACGAGGGTTGAGGTCGCCTATAACTCTGAGGTGCCGGATAAGTTTGAATTACTGCAAAATTATCCGAATCCGTTCAATCCATCTACCTACATCGAATATAGATTGCCGAGGCAGTCTTATGTGACATTGAAAGTTTACGATGTGCTCGGCAGAGAGATCGCTACGCTTGTTGATGAGGTTCAAAGAGCGGGTTCTTACAGGGTCAAATTTGAAAATAGTCAAATCTCAAGCGGAGTTTATTTCTATGTTTTGAGAGCTGAAGGCTTTGTTGCTGTCAAGAAGATGATGCTTTTGAAATGAAGTTGTGAAGGTTACCTTTACACATTGAATAAAAAGTTTGGAGAAAGAGATGAAAGTTAAACTCTCGCTTTTTCTTGTTATCTCGCTCATTATTTATGGTTGCGTCAAGTCCAAAGTAAGCGAACCTTATCCGAATTCAAAACCAGAGACCTATATTTCTCTTTTCCCTGATTCATCTTTAGGTGAGTCGACGAGCAATTTGCATATTCATTGGTGGGGAACTGATAAAGATGGGTGGGTAGTTGGTTATGTTTTTAGTTTTGATAAGAAAAACTGGTTCTGGACGTTTAAAAATGACAGCGTCTTTAAGCTTCCAATTTTTGGTCCTGATACGACTTATGATTTTTGGGTTTTCGCTGTTGATAATACTTTGAAAACTAAGCTTGAGGAGGGTGCTAAGGTAAACTTTATTGATAAAAATGGTAATGGATTATGGGATGAAGGTGAAGGATTTGAAATTTTGCCCGATGATTGTTATGATGATACTCCCGCGAGTTCGAGATTTCCTATCAAAAACACTCCCCCATCTGTTGAATTTGCGATGACTGGTGAATTTACGGGGACACGACTTGATGTTCCGGACACAACTTTCCCAATTGTATCTTTTCAATGGATTGCAACTGATATTGACGGTGATAATACAATTTCCGAATTTTGGGTTGCTTTGAACGATACGACGAATTGGGTAGTGGTGCCAGGGCAATTTAGGTTTTTGACGCTTCTTGCGGATAATTTTTCACAGTCCGATAGTGTTGCAGATGCCCGTGTGATACCGAGTTCAACTCAAACGCTTGGGCGCGTTCCCGTTCAGGGAACTTTGAAAATGAGATTGAACGCGGATAATGTTTTTTATTTAAAGGCTCGCGATGTCGCTGGAGCATTTAGCACAACCATACGGATGCCGTCCGAAGGTAAAAAGTGGTTTGTTAAAAGACCTAAAGGAAATCTTTTGATAGTTGCTGATTATGGAGTTGCGGATAATTCAATAAACTTTTATAAATCAATTTTTGATACGCTTAATTTTGTTACGCTTGGTCGTGGAAATTATGACGTTTGGGATTTGAGAGTTGGGGCAAGGTATCCGAGACGTGGGAGCCTTGTCCCGCCATTCCCACGGGTTGATTTTGCGGAAGTTTTGGCAAAGTTTTATAAATATGTATTTTGGATTTCAAGCGATGAAATGAATTTTGATATAGCTGCAATTTCTCTGCCCAAATTTAAGAGCGTTGGTGGTAAAACTTTATTCTCTTTTATATTACCGCAAAGCACAGCACCCGATTTCAATGTTGGGAAAGCATTGAGCGATCTTTCAGGTGTAGTTGATAGTGTTAGCTCTTCGCCTTTGACTGGTTTTGTGCCAAGCGGGACGAGAATTTTAAATTACAATCCATCAAATCCAAGCGAAAGTTCAAATTATCCTGTTTTAGTGCGTGATAGCCCGTCTGATAATCCTGTTGATGGTGGTAAAATAGTTGCGTTTTTAAGGGCGCTTTATCCTTCGGTTAATGCTCGCCCAATTTACTGGCTTGAGCCTCAAAGTGCATGGGGAAATAGAAGTTTTACGGTGGGAGTGGAGTCAAACGATGGCAATTTCGTTCTCGTTGGTTTTCCGATATATAGATTTAACGGTGGAACTAAAAACGCCGGCGAATTCATCTACAAAGTTTTCAAAAACTTTGGCGCAATAAATTAACTAAATCAGAGGTGGAAGCAAAGATGAGAAAGATTTTAAAGTTAGCCCTTATGATAATTTTATCGTCGAGTTTTATCTATGCTCAAGATAAGGGGAAAATAGTTGGTGTAATTGTTGATGCTAAGACTGGCGAAGGTCTTCCAGCGGTAAATGTTATTGTAAAAGGGACTTACTACGGAGCTGCTACCGATTTTAACGGTAGATTTGAAATTAAAAATGTAAATCCCGGGACTTACACGCTTGAAATTTCAATAATTGGTTATAAAAAGGTTACGATAACTGGAGTGAAAGTCGTACCTGGAGGTGTGACAGATTTAAAAACTATAAAAATGGAAGAGACGGTATTAACACTTGAACAAGAAGTTGTTGTCATAGGCGAGAGACCACTTTTCAATATTGAAGAAACACAATCAAGGAGAACTATCTCTGCGGAAGAGATTCGGGTCGCACCGGTTCAAAATGTAAAAGATATCGTAACTCTTCAAGTTGGAATTGTTTATAGCGATGAAGGCGTGCACATTCGTGGCGGTAGGGCTTATGAGAGTGCTTATCTTGTTGATGGCGTTTCAGTCCAAGATCCACTTGCTGGGACAGGGTTTGGTCTGCAGTTAAGCCCAGATGCAATTGAGGAGATAGAAGTTATAACTGGAGGGTTTAACGCTGAGTATGGTCAAGCGACTTCGGGAGTTGTAAGAGTGAAAACTAAAGAAGGTGGAGATAAATTTCAAGGTAGATTTGCATATAAGTTCGATCATTTTGGATTAAATAGCAATTCCCCGTCAAATTTCAACACCGATATTTTCGAGTTTAATTTAAGTGGTCCGCTCTTAAATTTTCTGCCCGGAAAGTTAACATTTTTTACAAATGGTAGCATCGGGTTTTCAGATGGCTATACCTATGGCAGGACGGGAAAAAGACCCGGAAGACTTTATTCATCTCTTCTTTCGGAATTTTTTGGTAATAGGTATAGTTCGCGATATACACCGCGGGCGGAAAATACCTATATGGGCTTGTTTAAGTTGACTTGGAAACCCACAACGACTTTCAAACTTAACTACTCTTTTAGCTTTTCCACAAGTGTAAATCAAAATACGCGCTCGCTTCAAATCACGCTTGAATATGTCGAGCCAGGTCCCGGGTATCAATACGAGTTTCAAAATATCTTGTGGAACGCAAATGTCTACTCGCACATAAATTTGAATCATCAAATTGGGATTACGCATACATTGAGTGAGAAGACATTTTATGAACTTAATTTGAGTAGATATTTCACTCGTTTGAGAAGTGATGCAAATGGTCTTAATTGGAGAGATTATAAGGAACCGCGAGATGTGCCTCAATTGCCACCCTATTATTACAACACTGGAAGCGACACGATTAGATTAATTCCCGGTGACGGATTTTACGACACTGGAAATCCATTTACATGGCATGATCATTCGGCGGTTGAATACACAATTAAAGGTGATTTAACGCATTTCTTCAGTGAAAGGAATAAATTTAAAGCTGGGTTTGATTTGACATTTCAACGCTTGAGATTCGTTGATATTTATCAACCGTGGGTTCCGCCTATGGGTTTGAATAATGACCTTTATGAGGTCAGTCCAGCGTTTGGTGCTTTTTATGTTCAGGATAACATAACATATAGCGGAATGATTTTGAATGTTGGTTTGAGATTTGATTATTGGTTTCCGGGAAAATTTGTTGATGACGCGGTGAGAAATCCTGAAGTTATCACGATTTCTGACGAAGCGCGCGAAAGATATTTCCGCGAAACATATAACTTTTTCGGTCGCAGATGGAAGGGGAGATTAAGCCCAAGACTTGGGGTTTCACATCCGATCTCGGATAATCAAACTTTATTTTTCTCTTATGGTCACTTCTCAAAGAGACCTCGTCCGCAATTTGTTTATGCTAAACTCAACCCCGTTACCGCAAGATCAACATTCCAAAAATTTGGAAACCCAAATTTAAATCCTGAAACAACAGTTGCATACGAACTCGGTCTAAGGAATCAACTTACCGAAAACGATGTGTTGACGATAACTGCGTACTACAAAGATATTTTTGATTATGTTACGACAAGGCAAGCGAGAATAAAAATCGCAGGACAACTTGGAAGAAGTTATATAACCTATGTTAATCTCGATTACGCGAGAAGTCGTGGAATAGAAATTGAATACAAGAAAAGGATAGGAAGATGGTTTAGGGCTACGTTAAGCGGTTCGTATTCAATTGCAACTGGTAAAAGCTCATCCCCAGATGAAGGTGTTCTCGCGATAAGAGGTGAAATTTACGAAAGCATTAAAGAGACCTACCTCGTTTGGGACAGACCAATTCAAGCTTCGGCTATTTTTAACTTTTATGTCGATAAAAGAAAGGGAATTTTTGGATTTGGTAGGGGTGTGCTTGATAATTTTAATCTTTATTTAAGAGCATTTTATCAGTCGGGCAGAAGATACACCCCTTATTATTTCACTGGTGATACTTTAGCAAATGGCAAGCCAGTTTACGTGCCTGATTTAAGAAATAGGTACAGCAAAGTTGGGAAGCCGTGGTTTTGGATTGATTTGACATTTGAAAAGTATATAAAGTTTGGCGGTCTTGAATTCACATTTATCGTTGAGGTTAAGAATCTTTTAAACAATAAAAATTCTCAAATAATTAATCCGGTGACTGGAAGAGCTTATGAGTATGGTGATCCGACGCCTGTTGATTGGAATGACCCGCTTTACCCAGAACTTCAAGCTCCTGTAGACCCATTCCCGTTTAATCCGGCGAGATATTTGCCACAGAGGAATATAAAACTTGGTTTATCGGTTAGATTTTAAAAACAATTATTAAGTTTTCATCATGAAAAAACTGGCACTTACATTTGTCCTTTTCAACATTGTAGTTTATCATGCTTACGCTCAGCTTTTTCCTGCTTTAGGTTCGCAAAGGGCTGGAATTTCAACGGCGCAATTTTTAAAAATTTCTGTCGGAGCAAGAGCTGTTGGAATGGCGGATGCGTTTGTTGCCAACGCTATGGATGCTTCAGCTTTATATTGGAATCCATCTGGAATCGTTCAGTTTGATAAAAATGAAATCATCCTCACTCATACTGACTGGGTTGTCGATGTGAAACATGATTTCATCGGCGGGGTTTACCATCTCTCAAAGAGTGATGCAATTGGTTTAAGCTTAACCGCGCTTTATACCGATGATATGGAGATTACAACAGAAACACAACCATATGGAACCGGGAGATATTTTAAGTATATTGACATGGCTCTTGGTTTAACTTACGCAAGGAGATTGACAAATCAGTTTAGTTTTGGCATAACAGTTAAATATATCAATGAGACAATTGATGTTTTGAAGATGAACGGTTTTCTTATTGATCTTGGAACATTTTATTGGATTGGGCTTGGGACCTCAAGGTTTGCGGTTTCAATTTCTAACTTTGGTAGCGATATCGCTCCAAAAGGCGAGGTCACACTTTTGAATGGTGAGAAAATAACGTCTTTTCAATCCTTTTCCCCTCCAACGATGTTTAGGTTTGGATTTGCATTTGAACCCGTGATGAATGAAGTTCACAAGCTTACTACAGCAATTCAATTGAATCATCCGAATGATAATGCCGAAAATTTTGGGCTCGGGGTTGAATATGGATTCAAAGAATCTTTTTTTGTGCGCGGTGGTTACAAGGTTAATGTTGACGAGCAAAATTTTACATTTGGAACTGGCGTGGCTTTAAAGGTGGGCGGGGTAAATTTAAACTTTGATTATGCCTTTGCGAAGTTTACGCGACTTGGGAGCACGCACAGATTTTCACTTTTGCTTAAGTTTGATCGAAAATAAAAAGTCAAATGCTGATGAGAAAAATATCATGGTTTTTCGCTTTGGTTTTAACTATCGCAATGTTTTTATTGAGCGGATGTGGAAAGGAACTTAACATTGCTGAATTTAACGATATCCCGAGAGGCATTTCAATCTCGGATACAGTTTATGTTAAAGAGGGGCAAGATTGGAAAAAAGCAGGTGCATTGGAGTTTAATCAGCCAGAAGATATTTATATCGGACACGATGGGTTTGTTTATATAGCTGATACTGGCAATGATAGGGTGGTGATGCTTGATTTAGCTGGAAACTACATTGGCGAGAAAAAAATTTTACATCCGGTTGCAATCGCTCAAGATAGAAGATTTAATCTTATCATCGCTGGCGAACTGGAAAAAGGAGGGTATAGATATGGTGCAATTTTCAAAATAAGACTATTTGAAGCGGGACATAACATTAACATAGCGAGACTTGATACAGTTTATTGGGAACCTGAAAAACCATTGAGAAGATTCACCGGCGTTGCAGAGTTGATCGACAACAGTTACTATGTCTGTCGCGTCGGACCAGATAACACGAGTTTATTTGACCCAGATAATATGATACTTCACTTTAGCAAAAATGATTCGCTCCATCCACGTGAATATATCGATCTTACGCCAAATCTTGACGCCACCGGAAGTGGGATTCGCTCAATAAATCAAATGAGTGCAATTGCAACTTTTTCCGATAGAAGAAGAGCAACTGACTTCATTGTTGCTCAAACAGACCCGGGCGCTAATTTTAAAGTTAAATGGTTTCGCTTTAATCCCGGAAGTGAAGTTGTGCCACCAAATTGGGAAGCATATTTTAAACCAAATGCAACCGATTTAACCCAACAGGGTATCTTTGTAAGCCCGGAAGATGTAACGCTTGATACGAGAAGTAATATCTATGTTATTGACTCAGCGCTTGATTCTTTGATGAAGTTTGATGTGAGGGGGAAGCTTTTAAAGGAATCATTTGGACCTGGGAAACTCGGAAACGATAAATTGAAGAATCCAAAGGGGGTTGCATGGTTTGATAGGATTCTCTATATCGCCGATACGGGAAACAATAGAATCGTTAGATATAGATTGTCAACGGATATAAGATAAAAGCGACACTTAGAAATTCAATTCAAGCTCGCTTTAGAAAAGTGGAATCTTACATTTTGTGTTTTGGTTTGCGAACTTGCCAAGGCTTAAATCATTGCTGGTATTTCTATCAAAAAATCAATGGCAAATAGTTCACACGAGCTTCTACCATCGCACCACCTGGGGGTTTTATTTCCTCAAAGCTTTAAGGCATAACTGTTTTAACCGGTGTGCCAGGGAGAAAGTTGGATCTATTCTTAATGCTTGCTCCGCACAATTTAATGCCTCATTGTATCGCTTTAAATTATATAAGGTAGCACCTTTGCCGACCCAAGCCTTAACATTTTCGGGGTTTATTTTTAAAACCTCATCAAAACATTTTATTGCTTCTTCATACCAGCCAAGATTATACAAGGCAACACCTTTGTTATTCCAAACCTCAACATATTTTGGGTTTACTTTTAAAACCTCATCATAACATTTTATCGCTTCTTGAAACTGACCAAGTTCGGCTAAAGCAACACCTTTGTTATTCCAAGCCTCAGCATATTTCGGATTTACTTTTAAAGCCTCATCAAAACATTTTATCGCTTCTTGAAACTGACCAAGTTTGTCTAAAGCAAAACCTTTGTTATTCCAAGCCTCAGCATATTTCGGGTTTACTTTTAAAGCCTCATCAAAACATTTTATCGCTTCCTGAAACCGTCCGAGATTTGCTAAAGCATTACCTTTGTTATTCCAAACCTCAACATATTTTGGGTTTACTTTTAAAGCCTCATCATAGCATTTTATTGCTTCTTGAAACCGTCCGAGATTTGCTAAAGCAACACCTTTGTTATTCCAAGCCTCAGCATATTTCGGGTTTACTTTTAAAGCCTCATCAAAACATTTTATCACTTCTTCATACCAGCCAAGATTATGTAGAGCAACACCTTTGTTATACCAAGCCTCAACAAGTCTTGGGTTTACTTTTAAAGCCTCATCAAAACATTTTATCGCTTCTTCAAGTCGACCAAGTTTTCTTAAAGCATTACCTTTGTTATTCCAAGCATCAGCATCTTTTGGATTTATTTTTAAAGCCTCATCATAACATTTTATCGCTTCTTGAAACCATCCGAGATTTGCTAAAGCATTACCTTTGTTATTCCAAACCTCAACAAATCTTGGATTTATTTTTAAAGCCTCATCAAAACATTTTATCGCTTCCTGAAACCGTCCGAGATTTGCTAAAGCAACACCTTTGTTATTCCAAGCCTCAGCATATTTCGGGTTTACTTTTAAAGCCTCATCAAAACATTTTATCGCTTCTTGAAACTGACCAAGTTTGTCTAAAGCAACACCTTTGTTATTCCAAGCCTCAGCATATTTCGGGTTTACTTTTAAAGCCTCATCAAAACATTTTATCGCTTCCTGAAACCGTCCGAGATTTGCTAAAGCATTACCTTTGTTATTCCAAACCTCAACATATTTTGGGTTTA
>CALJEK010000011.1 GCA_938074445.1 Candidatus Kryptoniota bacterium
GAGATAAACGAAACCGTAAATCTTATCGACGCTAAATCAAAGATTTATTCTAATCCGGAACACGAAGAGAATTTAGCATATAAAATTGCCGTTCGTCTTGTTGGTTCTATACCTTTTATTTACACATCAACGAAATTTGACGCAGTCGCGATGAGGTGGGCTTGCCAAATTGAAGAGAATTCAAAAATGCTTGCACATTTTAATGTTTTCCCAGAGTTAAATCACAACGAAATCGTGGGGTGGTCTGGAGAAGTTGAGGGGGGTCTGAGAGAGATTGTCAGTAAGATTAGCGTTGTAATTTTGCGAGACGACTATGAGTACGAGAGAATAAGATATAGAATTGAGATAACGGACGAATTGATCAGAGCTTATGCGGGTGAGGTTTTAAATATCTATTCTGAGGGTAAAACGATGCTTGCGCGATTGTTTTCTCAAATTTATCTTGGTGATTGGGTTAGCTTTTATCTTGCAATTTTAAATAAAGTTGATCCAACACCTGTAAAACCGATTGAATACTTGAAATCGGAATTGGCAAAAATTTAGGTAAGGGAATCTTTAAGTGTCCTTGGTTATGAAAATGTTTTTTGCGCTGTCTTTCAAAATCTCGTTCATGCTTCCAGTTCTATAACCTTCTAAATCGAGGGTTATATAAATGAAACCGAGATTTTTAAGTTCTCGGACGACTTTAATTCTGAATTCATCGTCAAAGAATTTTTGAAATCCATCTTTACTTGTTTCAATTCTGACCGTATTTTCGTCGATATATCTTACGCGGACGATTTTCAATCCGTTGGCTCGCAAGAAGGATTCGGCTTTGTCAATCTTCTTTAATTTTTCTCTATCGATCGGTAAACCGTAAGGGAACCTTGAGGAGAGACAGGCAAATGAAGGTTTATCCCAGGTTGGCAACCCAAGAATTTTGGATAATTCTCGGATTTCATTTTTGGTTAATCCAGCTTCAAGCAAAGGGGAACGAACATTATTTTCTTTCACAGCTTTTAAACCAGGTCTGAAATCCCCAAGGTCGTCGACATTTGTGCCGTCCGCAATCCATTCAATGCCTTCGCTGATTGCTATTTGTTTTAATTTTGAGAAAAGTTCCGTTTTGCAGTAATAGCATCTATCTGGTGGGTTTTCACTAAATTTTAAATTGTCGGTTTCCTCTGTTGTGACGATTACATACCTTATCCCAATCATTTCAGCAAGTTTTATGGCTTCTTTAAGCTCTTGCTCTGGATATGTGTCTGATTTGCCAATGACAGCGATTGCTTTATTTTTCAAAACATCATAAGCTACCTTCGCAAGCAATGTGCTATCAACACCGCCTGAAAATCCAACGACAACAGAACCCATTTCCTTGAGAATATTTCTGAGTTTAATATATTTATCGTTAAGCGTCATTTTTCTTTCTTGGCTCTTAATTTTCGAAGCAGAAGTTTTTTAACCTCTGTGATTGGCATTTCCTTTGCAGTCCAAAGTTCAAATGATTTGCTTGCCTGTAAAATTAGCATTTCAATACCGCTTATAACTTCTGCGCCATTCCTTCGAGCAAATTTTAAAAATTTTGTCGTAGGTGGGTTATAAACAAGGTCATAAACTATTTGACCCTCGTGTAAGATCTCATCACTCTGGATAGGCAAATCATTTACGTTAGGATACATTCCGATCGGGGTTGTGTTAATTATAAGTCGTGATGATTTTATATCTCCAGCGATCTCGGGGAGAAAAAACTCTTTTACCTCAAAATCTTTATACCCAAGAACTTGTGAGAAGTACCTTGCGAGCCCTTCGGCTCTGGAGATATTTCTATTCGCTATCACGATTCTTTCAGGTTGGAAATTCGTAATTAAAGAATAAATTACTGCCCTTGCTGAACCACCAGCTCCAAATATGAAAACGGGCGTGTTCGATATCAAATTTTTATATTTCTTTAACGATTCTGTAAAACCATAAACATCGGTGTTGTGTCCGATTAATATACCATTTTCATTTACTATTGTATTTACCGCTCCAACAATTCTTGCTTCCGGTGAAACATCATCAAGGATTTCAATGACAGCTTCCTTATGCGGTATTGTTACATTTACGCCTTTTATTCCTAAAGCGACTATGCCTCTCAAAGCGTCTTTTAAATTTTCGGATAAAACATCAAAAGCAACATATTTATAATTCAACCCAGCGATTTCAAACGCGGTATTGTGAATAAATGGGGAAAACGAATGTAAAATTGGATGACCTATTAATCCAACTATTTTTGTCCCAGCGTCTATTGTCATACCCACTTTAAACTTTAAGTAGAGATGAGATTTATCTTTGTATCTCGATAGCCTTTAAGTTGATTTATTCTTTAACCACTTTTTTAGGTATCGCTTGTATTTCGGGAATTCGTTTTCAAATTCTTCTATTTTGGAATTATCGATTTCAAAAGCTTTCGAAAAATATTTTTCTGCCTCGTCAATCATATTTGCAAGGAGGAAGAGTCTTCCGATTTGATAATACGGGTCGGCATACTCAGGGTTAATTTTTATAGCATTGTAATATGCCTGCGCTGCTTCTTGGTATCTACCAAGTTGTTCATAGACCAAGCCAACGCCAACCCATAAGCGTGGGTTTTTATGGTCTAATTTTATAGCCATCATATAGCTTGATAAGGCTTCACTAAATTTGCCAATTTCATATTCGAGTTCTGCCTTTGTTTCCCAAATCTCCGGTATTCGTGAATTGTAATTTACTGCGATTGTATAGTCAGCAAGTGCCTTTTTATAGTTTCCGATAGCTTCATAACAATTCCCACGTATGTAATAAGCAAGATAATCTTGGGGATTTAGTTTTATGACTTGATTGAAATATTTGATTGCCTCGCGATATTGTCCAAGTTTTATGTGTATGTTTCCGATGTAAAACAATGCTGTTTTAGAGTTTGGTTCATACTCTAAAAGTTGTTTAAAAACCTCGATTGACTCCATATATCTTCCAATTTTGAAAAGAAGTTCAGCCTTTCGCTCAAGCGCGGGGATAAAATTCTCTTTTATGATGAGCGCCATATCAAAAGATTCAATTGCTTTAACAATCTGATTTAACTTGGCAAGGGCAACTCCTTTTTTATACCATAGGTTGTAATCGTAGGGGTCAAGCCCGAGGCAGGCTTCGATCGTTTCGTTTAAATTTTCAAAATCACCTATCTTTTCATAGCAGTCCGCAAGCTTCAAAAGGGTATCTTTATCGTTGGGATTTAACTTTAAAATTTGCTTTAAAGCATTTATTGTTTGTGGATAGTTTTCCATTTTTTCGAGTATGTCGCTTTTTATACGCAAAAAATCTACATTTGTCGGTTGGATTTCGATTGCCCTTTCTATACACTCGAGCGCCTCTTCGTGTTTATCCATATTTTCAAATGTTATAGCCATATTTGCCCATGCATCCGCTTCACTTGGGTTAAGCATTAAGGCTTTGTGAAAAGATAGGAGAGCTTTCTCGTATTCATACATATTGTTGAGAATAATTCCCTTCCTTATCCAGTAATCTGCGGAGTATGGGAAGAGCTCCAAAAGCTTTTGAGCGTGGGAAAGTGCTTTCTCATATTGCCCTGAAATCATATATAATTCAATCAGTTCTTCGACAATTTCTGTGTTTATAAGATAACCGGCTTCGTTGTTTTTCAGAAATTCTTCGTATTTTCTTATTTTGTCTTGGATTTTTTCCTTTTCTCGAAACTCTTCGAAGTCGTCCCTGTCTTCAAAATCTTGATAATCCATATCCAGAATAGGGGTTTGTTTCGGTTTTTCAAACTCAAGTTAATAAAAATTTTAAATTAAACAAATAAAAAAAGCGGGCTTTAAAAAGCCCGCCTGCACCAAAAAGCACAATTCTCTGACAGAAATCAATCGTGCAGGGATTCAAGGTATCTTGTAGCGTCTAAAGCAGCCATACAACCTGTCCCTGCTGCGGTTATCGCCTGTCTGTATACCTTGTCCGCAACATCCCCAGCTGCAAATACACCCGGTACGCTTGTCGCCGTCGAACCTGGTTTCGTGATTATGTAACCATTCTCATCCATTTCGATGTGACCTTTAAAAATTCCTGTATTAGGCTGGTGTCCAATGGCTATAAATAAACCGTCACATTTATAATCTGTCGTTTCACCCGTCAGGACATTTTTTAGCCTTACCCCTGTTACTTTCTTTTGATTTACATCATAAACCTCTTCAACCACAGAGTTCCAGATGAAGGTTATCTTTGGATTTTTCATTGCTCTTTCCTGCATAATCTTTGAAGCTCTTAGCTTGTCCCTTCGGTGGACGATTGTCACCTTGCTTGCATATTTTGTCAGGAATAAAGCTTCTTCCATAGCGGTATCTCCACCACCGACTACGACTACTTCTTTATCCTTAAAGAAGAAACCGTCACATGTTGCACAAGCTGATACGCCGTGTCCTATTAATTTCTGCTCTGATTCAAGTCCTAACCATTTTGCTGAAGCACCTGTTGCAATTATTACCGCATCAGCGGTGTACAGGTCTTCATCAGCCCATATTTTGAAAGGTTTGGTTGAAAAATCAACCTTCGTTACATCGAGCATTTCAAGCTTTGCTCCGAATCTTTCGGCTTGTTCTCTCATAAGTTGCATTAATTCAGGTCCCTGAATTCCTTTGGGAAATCCTGGGAAGTTTTCGACCTCCGTTGTGAGCATAAGCTGACCTCCGGGTTGAGAACCTTCGAAGACAAGCGGTTTAAGATCGGCGCGAGCAGCATATATCGCCGCTGTTAATCCAGCAGGACCTGAACCGATAATAATGAGCTTTCTGTGTTCAATTGGTTGCATCTTTCACTTTTTTATTTTGTTTTAAATCTTTCAAAATTTCAACGAAATTTTTTATCGATAAATCGGCGTAATTTATTAACTCATCTTTATCCAATGTAGTTTCAACCCCGATGGCGAACATTCCAGCATTCTTCGCAGAGATTAAACCAACAATCGAATCTTCAAAAACAATGCATTCCCGAGCTCTGCAGCCAAGTTTTTGTCCAGCAAGGATAAAAATATCTGGAGCTGGTTTACCGTATTTAACATCCTTTGATGTAACGACGACGTCAAACAAACCCTGTAGGTTTAGTTCATTGAATATAAGTTCAACATTTTCATCCGGAGCTGATGTGGCAAGGGCAATTTTCACATTATTTTCCTTCAAGGTCTTAATAAATTCGATTACTCCATCAACAGCTTTCAATTCCCCAACCGCTATTTTTCTAAAGATTTTGTCAACCTCAATCCCGATATTTCTTGCCTCCTCATCTGTTATTTTTCCGTTGAATAAGATTTTCGCGCTTTCTTCCCCCCTCCTTCCAAAAACAATCTTTTTAAACTCATCGTCGCCTAAACTATATCCAAACCTTGCGCATATTTCATTCCACGATTGGCGATGTAGTTTAAAAGTATCCGCAACGACGCCATCAAGGTCAAATATAGCACATTTGAAATCAAGGTTAAAAAGTTTTTGCAAAGTTAGATTTTTTATTGCGCTTTTCACATTTCGCATAAAGCCGTGAAATTTTGCTCTTTTTATCGGACTTAATTTGTAAAGTGATTTAAAACTTTCCTCGCTTAGTTTCGAAATCTCAAACAAATCTGGATTGATATTATACTCAAAAGCTCTAAATTCAGGAACATCTGTCTCCTTTTGAAATTTTAAATTCCATGGGCAAACTTCTTGGCAAATATCGCACCCGAAAATTAAATTTCCAAACCTATTTTCTATATGCTCAGGGAAGGCATTGCCCTTATATTCAATAGTCCAGTACGAGATGCATTTGTTTGAATCAAGGATATAGGGTTCGACTA
The DNA here is from genome assembly GCA_938074445.1 of Candidatus Kryptoniota bacterium. Classification (GTDB taxonomy): domain Bacteria; phylum Bacteroidota; class Ignavibacteria; order Kryptoniales; family Kryptoniaceae; genus Kryptonium. The sequence continues at coordinate 5,840 of CALJEK010000011.1, forward strand.
TCGCTTCGGTCGGGCAAGCGTCAATGCATCTTGTGCATTTTCCGCAAAAGTCGGTCATAGGTTCATCGTAAATAAGCTCAAGGTCGCAAATTATCTCTCCAAGAAAAACCCAGGAGCCGAATTCCTTTGTTATCAAATTTGTATGTTTTCCAATCCAGCCAAGCCCTGCCCTCATAGCCCAAACTTTTTCCATTACAGGTCCAGTGTCGACATAAATCTTCGCTTTTATATCGGGAACAATTTTGCGAATGAAATCAAGCAAATTTTCAAGTTTTAATTTTAATGTGATATGATAATCTTGACCAAGAGCGTAAATTGAAATTCTTCCTTGGTGAGGTTCAGCTGGTGGAATTTTTTGGAAGTAATTTAAGGCTACTGAGATAATCGACTTTGCCTCGGGTAAAATTTTTCTCGGGTTTGCTCTTTTTTCAAAATTTTTCTCCATCCAATTCATATCAGCGTGAAACTTTCTCTTAAGCCAGTGCGATAGTTTAACCGTTTCCCGTTCGAGTTCTTCAACCTTTGCTATTCCAACTTTTGAAAAACCAAATTCAATCGCTTTTTGCTTTATTGCTTGTGTTAGCTCGTATTTATTCATCTTCAATTTTTATCCATATTTCCCCGTTTCTGATTAAAACTTCAAAGGTTTTCAATCTCCCTGAGCCATATACAGGTTTGCCAGTCCTTATCTCAAATGTCCATCCGTGCATTGGGCAGATGATTTTTCCATCTTCAATTATAGCAGATGTTCCATTAACTATCTTTGTATGTTGGTGCGGGCATATGTTTGATAGGGCAAAAAATTCTCCGTTTAAATTCACGATGGCAATTTCTTGCTGATCTATTTTGAATGATTTTGCTTTTCCGGGCTGAAGTTCCGAAATTTTGCAAAGTTTTATTTCTTTTAGCATATTTAACAGGAACGTTTTTGATTGAATTTAATCCCAAAAGCTTAAAAATTAAAAAATAAGCCAGTGCGGGTTTATCCCGAATTTAAGATAAATTCTGATAAAATTGAGAAGTTGCGTAAAGAGGGGAAAGATGCATTTGAGGTAACGAAAATGCTAACCCAATGGCTTGATTCTTTTATTGTTTCGCTGTGTGACGAACTTGGTTTTAATGAATCTTTTGCAGTTGTTGCAACTGGCGGATATGGACGGGTTGAGCTTTGTCCGAAGTCGGATGTTGATATAATGTTTTTGGTCGAGTCGCGGGATAAAAAAATTGAAAACTTCGCTATTGAATTTTTTCAACATTTGTGGGATGTTAATTTCAACATTGGACATAGCTACAGGAGCATAGATGAATGTCTTGAACTCTTTGATTCGGACGTGGAATCGTGGGCATCCCTTCTTGAATCGCGATTTATTTGTGGTGATAAAAAGTTATACGATCTCTTCATCCAAAAATTAAAAGAGAAATCGCTCGGCAAAGATTCACTTAACTTTGTTAAGGCTGTAATTGAGGGGAACAAGTTGAGACATAAAAAGTATGGGGACACATCAAAGCTGCTGGAGCCCAACGTTAAGAAAAGTGCTGGTGGATTAAGAGATTTGCACACATTGCTGTGGCTTTTAAAAAGCACTGACCCAGACTTTTGGAATTTGCGGGATGACCAATCAATGTGTAAGGGAATGCTTGAGATGATGTTTGATAAGGGTATGATTTCAAAAGAAAGGTTTTCGGCTGTCCTCAATGCTTTTGAGTTTTTGTTGTGGACGAGGATAAAACTTCATCTTGTCACAGAGGGGTTTACAGATGTGCTCGATTTTAACATTAAAGAGAAAGTTGCGTTTGAGCTTGGATATCGTGATGAGTTTGATAAAAGAGCTGTTGAAGTTTTCATGCGTGATTACTATTTGAGGGCGAGGGAGGTTTTAATGTTTAATAAAATTTTCGTGATGGGCTTTGAGGAACGTCTCAAACCTGAATGGACAGGCGAAGTTGAGTTGCTTGATCGGGATTTCTCAATTTACGATGGGCGTGTGATAGTTCTTAACACATATAAAGAGTTTTTAACACCAGAGGAGATTTTCAGGGCGCTTTTGTATAAATGCAAAACTGGTGCTGATTTTGACGAAAATTTAAAACGAACGATTATAGACAGCGCGGGTAAGATTAGTTTTACAAATTATAAAGAGTTAGACAGAATTTTTCTTGAAATTTTTAAGTCAAAATCTGGAGTCGCTTCAACTCTTAAGCTTATGCACGAGCTTGAAATCTTGGGGAGGTATATCCCTGAATTTGGTAAGTTAACGGGTTTGTATCAGCACAATCGTTATCACTATTTCACGGTCGATGAGCATACTTTGAAGGCAATTGAGAATGCAGAAAATCTTATTGATGCGAAGTCAGGGCTTGGTGAAATTTTTAGAAATCTTGAAAGGAGGGACATTCTTTATTTTGCTATTTTGTTTCACGACGTTGGCAAAGCTGTTAAAGTTGATGGGCACAGCGACATTGGGGCTGAAATCGCGAGAAATTTCTTGACGCGTATAAATTTTGATGCGGTTGATGATGTTTGTTTTCTTGTCAGGAATCATCTTTTAATGGAACAGACGGCGTTTAGGAGAAATTTTTATGAGCCTGAAACATTATATATATTTGCCTCAAAATTTGAAACGGGGGAACAACTTGACATGCTTTATATTTTAACCTATGCCGACCTTTCCGCTGTTAATCCAGAGGTATGGACAAGCTGGAAAGCCCAACTTCTTGAGGAGCTATATCTTTTTGCCAAACCAATTGTTGAAAACAGATTAACACTTGATGAAATTTATTTAATGATTGAAGAAAGGGCAAATGAGAGAATTGAATCGATTATCTCCTCACTTTCCGAGAAGATAACTCGAGAAATGGTTGAAAATCATTTTGAGAGTTTGATTGAGGACGAGTCTTATTTAAATGTTTTCTCGGATATTGAGATAGGTGAACATATAATGGCGATTTCAGAATCCAGCGGTAGAAAGATTGATGTTATCTTTTCGCATAAAGATGGATATACCGAAGTAACAGTCATAACACGAGATGCTCCTTTTGTGCTTGCAAAGATTTGCGGGGTTTTATCTGCAAATGATGCAAATATATTTGATGCTAAAATATTTACGCGAAAAGATGGAATTGTTATTGATAAGTTTAGGGTCTTTGATTACATATCGGGCGATAGGCTTACTCAAGGGCAGTGCGAAAAAATTAAGCGAGACCTTGAGGATGTTTTCTGCGATAGAGTAAACTTTGATGAGCTTTTTGAAAAACACAGGAGAAAATGGAAAAGAAAAGTTGAAAATGTCAGAAAAAACGTCAAAATAGCAGTTGAATTTGAAGACTCTAAGGACTATACCATAATTGATGTTTTTGCTCCAGATTCGCTTGGCTTTTTATATAAGGTTTCGCGAAAGATTTCGGAGTTGGGGTTGAATATTTATTTTGCGAAAATTGCAACTCGAACGGATGGCATAGTTGATTCGTTTTATGTCCTTGATTTCAACGGAAACAAGATAACCGATGAAAGCGTAAGAGAAAAAATTAAAGGTGAAATTTTGAGTGTGATTTATGAACTTAACAACTTAAAATTAACTTCGGAGTGAAAATGAGGCAAAAGTTGATTGATATGATAGAGGCGGAACTAACAAAACCAAGGCAGATCACAGAGCAAATATTGGATAAAATTTCATCGCACTATTCTTATACGCTCGACCAAATTGATAAATTTTTCGCTGATGAGATCGCAAACCTTGAGGATTATGAGATTGACATTCTTTTTTCACCACTTTTCACGCCAAATGTTCATGATAAAGCAATATTTTCTAAAATCCTCGATGAGGTTGAAATCGGAAAGGATGAGGTTGATGAAATCCTGAAAGAACTTGAAGCAAAGAATTTAAAGGCAAATTTCTATGTGATTTTAAAGAAGGGGGATGAGCTCTACGAAAGAAGATTTTCGATTCCGCTTAACAGCGTAAATTTAAAAAGATATGTTAAACTTTTAAATCTCGATTGCAAGCCGTCAAGGGAATTTGCAAAGATGATCGAATTGGTATTTAAAGATAAAAGCGATGATGTTAAAGCAATTTTGCGGGATGAATTTTGGAAGGAGGAATGGCGCGAGGAGTTTTTAAGGGCATATCTTGTTTATGTCTCTGAACACGGCACCGTATCGCTCGAAAAGTTTGATCTTCTTTTGAAAATTTTACGAGGAAACCCAACCGCGTCAAACATATATGAAATTTACGAGCTAATTCCAGATATCATTCAATGGACCGAAGTCCAAGTAAATGTCTTAAGAACAGGTCAAAGACAATTTTTCAACGAGATGATAGGGCAATTTTATAAAGAAGAAGGAAATGATAAAAGGCAACAAAATGAGGAGGAGCTAAGAAGAAGAGAAAATGAGCTTCAATGCTACTTTGAACTTAAGGATGAAATTGGGCATATAATTGAAAATATGAGAGAATTTTTGACCATTAACACTGCCAGGAGATTTGCGAGGATATAAAAACTAAGTGTGCAAGACATATGTTTGTTCCATCTTATGTTAAGTTGTATAAAACGGGTGAGTTAAAGAAAAGGGTTGAAGCGCTTGAGGCGATGCTTGAAAAGTGTAATATATGCCCGCATAATTGCGGTGTCAACAGGTTAAGGGGCGAGATCGCAAGGTGTTACTCTGGGTATAGACCAATTGTTTCTGCATATGTTCCACATTTTGGTGAGGAACCCATACTTGTTGGGGTGAATGGAGCTGGGAATATATTTTTTGGTAATTGCAATTTGCGATGCGTGTATTGCCAAAATTATCAAATAAGCCAAAATTGGAAAGTTGAGGTAAAAAATGAGGTGACATTTGAACGGCTTGCCGAGATAATGCTTGAACTTCAAGATAAGGGATGTCATAACATCGGACTTGTTTCGCCGACTCATTTCGTACCGCAGATTGTTAAAGCGCTTTATATTGCTGTCGAAAATGGTTTAAGGTTGCCCCTTGTCTATAACACAAACGCATATGACTCAGTTGAGGTTTTAAGGTTACTTGAGGGCATAATTGATATTTATCTTCCAGACATAAAATATAGCAGTGATGAGATGGCATGGAAATATTCAAAGATACCGAATTATGTTAAGTTTTCAAGGATGGCGATAAAAGAGATGTTTCGTCAGGTTGGAAGCGATCTAATTATTGAAGATGGTGTTTTAAAGAGAGGTTTGATCATAAGGCATTTGATTTTACCGAACGACATCGCTGGAAGCGAGGAATCGCTGAGATGGATTGCAGAGGAACTTGGATGTAGTGTGGCGTTGAGCATTATGTCTCAATACTATCCGACGAATAGGGCTTTTCAATATCCATTGCTTTCACGAAAGATAATGTTTAGTGAATATATCGCTGTTCTTGAGCTTCTTGATAAATTTGGATTTGAGAATGGTTGGGTTCAAGATTTCGACGAGTCACCCGATTTTTACCGCCCTGACTTTTCTAATAGAGAGGAACCGTTTAAAGATAGGCTTAGGGTTAGAAGGGTAGCTGATTGAAGTTTTTCTTTAATTTGTTCTGAAACTAAGGGTTATGTTTATTTGTTGTATTGTTTAGAATCTGTCTAAATCTAAAAACTAAACTGGAGAAAACCCGAGATGAAGATAAATCAACTTTCGTGGATGATCGGTGGACCTCAGGGGAGTGGGGTTGATTCTGGGGCAAATATATTTTCGAGAGCCTGTGCATATGGTGGGCTTCATATATTTGGGAAAAGGGAATATCACTCAAACATTAAAGGCGAGCATAGTAATTATACGGTTAGGGTTGATTCTAAACCAATAAGGTCGCATCTTGATGAGATAGATTTTCTCGTTACGTTTGATCCCGAAACTTTATTTAGGCATGTGCATAAAGTTGTACCCGGTGGTGTGGTTATTTACGATGTAAATCAGGAAGGTATGACAATTGATAAAATCCC
>CALJEK010000012.1 GCA_938074445.1 Candidatus Kryptoniota bacterium
ATAACTTCTCTCTGCTTAAACCTTACAAACATATAACCCAAATCAATTGTTAAGTTCCCCATCGTATATCCAGCCCCCAATGTAAACTCCCATCTATCTGAATCTGGCAAAGATGGCTCAACATATTTATCATCAATTGGATTTCGATCATATGCAATTCCACCTCTTACTGCAAAATTCCCAAAGCGATACTCTAACCCAGCCTTGTAAATTGAAACGTCTTTATAGTATCTTTCAAGCTTTTGATCCTTTTGAACCTGTGTTTCTTTTTCGAAGTCAATTTCAACAACATCGTAAGAAGACCACTTTGTAAACTGATAACTAAGCTCAAATGTCACATTCTCACTTGAAAAACCTATACCAGCCAATATAACATCAGGCATCTTCACGCTTGTTTTTATATTGCCACCTAGAAGAAGTGAATCAAGAGCTGAAGGTTTTTTGAAATCTGCCGTTCCAGAGTAATTAACTTTAACTTGCGAACGATATGAAAATCCAACAGATATTGGGTCAAGTTTCAACAACCATCCGACATTGAAACCAATGCCAGTTCCATCACCGGACAATTTAACATCAACTTCTGGTGTAAATGATGGAATTTTCCTCGACAATGTCACGGTGCTATAAACAAAGTCAAAACCAGCGCCAACTGAAAATGCATCTGAAAATTTGTAAGCGATTGTTGGATTGATGTAAAATGTTTTTAAATCAGATTCAACGGTTATCGCACGTCCCACCCAGTCTTCTGGCCACTTTGAGCCGAGCCCATAAGGGTTAAAAACACCGATTCCAAGTGCTAAACCGCTCTCAAAAGTATGGGTTAAGTAAAGATTGCTTGGATAAAAAACTTGTTTCACCATCTTGTGTTCTTGAGTTGTGTTAAATTGATAAGGACCACGAAATCTTGCAGATGGGAATATAAGCGTCGTTCCAATTGAAAAGTTTGTCCCTTTCAAATAAGCCAGTCCAGCTGGGTTATAAAAAATGCTAATTGGAGCATATGATGTAACAAATGCCCCAGCCATTCCGGTGGCTCTCGCACCGTGCTCGTTAATTTGAAAGCCACCAGCAAATAAAAGATTTGAAAAAACCAAGATTGTAATAAGGCAGGATAAAATAAATCGCATATGTCCTCCATATTTTGTTTAGTTTGTGGAAATTTTTAAAAGAGATGCTCCCTTTTCAACAGGGCTTCCTTCGCTGACAAGAACTTCCACAACAACCCCCTCAAGATCACTCCTTATCTCATTTTCCATTTTCATCGCCTCAAGAATTAACAGTTTATCACCAATTTTAATCTGAGAACCGGGCTTGACGAAAATTTTCGTCACAAGACCCGGCATAGGTGATTTAAGAACCTTTTCCCTTTTAATTTCCCCAGAGGAGGTGCTACGGTAGGAATCTATAAGATTTTGATACTTCGGTGAAATTTTACAATAATAATCGCCTGAAGAGGTTGTTAAAATTGTCGAATCGCCATCAAGGATAAAGTTAAAAGAGAAGACCTTGTTGTCAATTAATAAAGTAATTTGATTTTTTGAGATATTTAAAACCCTGACCTCATATTTTTCGCCCCCCACCCTAACTTCAAACCTGTCAACTCCGTTCCTTTTGAGATCAAGCTCAATATTTAAATCATTAACAGTTATCCTCATAAGCCAATCATTTATTGCTTCTCTTGTAAATATAAGCCAAAAAAACAACTATTTCAAGTGTGCAACCAACATCGTTAGGCAATGTGAGTTGTAAAATTGCTCTTTTCTTTTTAACTTTTCAAACAGAAGCACCTAATTTCAAAAAAATAAAAGTTTCAAAAATGCACTCTAAATTAATTTTCGAACTGAGCCGTCCAGGGAGAAAGGGTTATTCCCTGCCTAAAAATGATGTTCCAGAAAAACATATTGAAGATTTAATCCCTCAAAAATTTTTGCGCTCATCTCCACCTCCACTTCCAGAACTAAGCGAGAGCGAAGTTGTAAGACACTACATACGCCTTTCAACGTTAAATTATCATGTTGACAAAGGTTTTTATCCGCTTGGCTCGTGCACTATGAAATACAACCCGAAAGTAAATGAGGTTGCTGCGTCACTTCCTGGCTTCAAAGATATTCACCCGCATATGGATGATGACCTCGTCCAAGGAGCACTTCAAATTATGTATGAACTTTCTGAAATGCTCGCTGAGATAACTGGAATGAAAGCTGTATCGCTTCAACCAGCTGCGGGAGCCCATGGTGAATTAACTGGAATTTTAATGATAAGAGCATACCATGAAAAACTCGGAAACCCAAGAAAGAAAATTTTAATCCCTGACTCAGCCCACGGGACAAACCCAGCAAGTGTGACCATCTCAGGATATACCGCTGTAAGTGTTAAGTCAAATGAATACGGAACCATTGACCTCGATGATTTGAAAGCAAAACTCGACGAAGATGTAGCTGGAATGATGATAACAAACCCAAATACTCTTGGAATTTTTGAGCGAGATATTCTCAAAATTGAAAAATTAATTCATGATGTTGGAGCTTTAATGTATATGGACGGGGCAAATTTGAACGCTCTCGTTGGAATAACAAAACCTGGAGATATGGGATTTGATGTAGTCCACTTGAATTTGCATAAAACATTTTCAACTCCGCACGGCGGAGGTGGACCAGGCTCAGGTCCCGTAGCTGTAAGCGAAAAACTTTTGCCATTTCTCCCTGTTCCAAGGGTTGAGAAAAAAGATGGGAAATTTACACTGAATTATAACTACCCTGATTCAATCGGAAAAGTTCACACCTTCTTCGGAAACTTCGGAGTTATGGTTCGAGCATATACATACATTAGAATGCTTGGAAGCAAAGGTCTTAGAGAAGTAAGTGAAAATGCAATTATAAATTCAAACTATCTGTTAAGCAGAATAAAAGATTACTTCGATAGACCTTATCTTGGGAAACCACTTCACGAATTTGTTATCTCAGCCAGTAGATACAAATTTGAATACAACGTTCGCACACTTGACATAGCAAAGAGATTGCTTGATTACGGTTTCCACGCACCGACGATTTACTTCCCGTTAATTGTATCAGAAGCTTTGATGATTGAACCAACGGAAACAGAAACAAAAGAGACGCTTGATGCCTTTGCCGACGCTTTGATAAAAATAATTGAAGAAATAAAAACTAACCCTGAATTGGTTCTCACCGCCCCGCATAGCACACCTGTAAAACGTCTTGATGATGCCTACGCTTCAAAAAATGTAAATGTCTGCTTCAAAGAATAAAACCTAAAGGGGGCAATATTTGCCCCCACTTAAAATTTATACCACCCTAAAACTTGCCATATCGAAACATAATTAACCTGAAAAATGTTTGAAAATTTAAAGCAGAATAAACTAAAGCAAAACAATGAAAAAATATAACCATCTCATAAACGAGAAAAGCCCTTATCTGCTTCAACACGCTGAAAACCCCGTCAACTGGTACCCATGGTGTGACGAGGCTTTTGAAAGAGCAAAAAAAGAAAACAAACCAATTTTCCTCTCAATTGGATATTCAACATGCCACTGGTGTCATGTGATGGAGAAGGAATCGTTCCAAGATGAAGAAGTTGCTGAAATCCTAAATGAAAACTTTATCTCAATAAAAGTTGATAGAGAAGAAAGACCCGATATTGATTCAATTTATATGAACATATGCCAAGCGATGACGGGACATGGTGGTTGGCCATTGACAATAATAATGACCCCAGATAAGAAACCTTTCTTCGCTGGAACTTATATCCCTAAACATTCCAAATTTAACAGGATTGGTTTGATTGATCTCCTTAAAAGAATAGCACAGTTGTGGAACGAAAACAAAGAAAAAGTTCTCCTGCTGGCTGATCAAATAACCGATGAAATTAAAGGAGCATTTACACGAGCGCAAACTAAGGAAACCATAGATGAAACAATCTTGACACAAGCCTACGCCCATCTCGAATCCCAATTTGACGCTGAATACGGTGGATTTGGCTATGCTCCAAAATTCCCAACGCCACACAATTTGATGTTTTTGTTAAGATATTGGAAAATAACCGGGAATGTAAAATCAATCGTTATGGTTGAAAAAACATTAAACTCAATGTCACTTGGTGGAATATATGACCACATCGGTTTTGGTTTCCACAGATACTCAACAGACAGACAATGGATTTTGCCACACTTTGAAAAAATGCTATATGATCAAGCGTTAATTTCGATTGCATATCTTGAGGCATATCAAGCAACCGAAAATTTAAAGTATAAAAAATTATGCGTTGAAATTTTATCTTACGTTCTAAGAAACCTCACAAATCCAGATGGTGGCTTCTATTCAGCCGAAGACGCAGATAGCGAAGGCGAAGAAGGAAAATTTTACCTGTGGGAGTTTAGCGAACTTGAGAAAATATTAAACCGAGATGAACTTAACTTTGTGGTTGAGAAATTTAACATTCAAAAAGACGGCAACTATTTTGATGAACTAAAAAAGGAGAAAACAGGAAAAAACATATTTTACCTAACGAGGGAACTTAACGAAAGAGAGGACGAAATTTGGCAAAAAATAAGGCTAAAACTTTTTGAGTATAGGGAAAAAAGGGTACATCCGCTTAAAGATGATAAAATACTCACCGACTGGAACGGATTAATGATTGCTGCATTTGCAAAGGCGTATTCTATTTTAAAAATTGACGAATATCTCAATGTCGCAAGGAAAAGTGTTGATTTCATTTTAAAAAATCTTTACAAAGATGGAAAATTGCTTCATAGGTTTAGAGATGGCGAAGCGAAAATTGATGGATATCTTGACGACTATGCTTTCTTCATTTGGGGACTGCTTGAACTTTACGAGGCGAGCTTCGAGACGAAATATTTAAAAATCGCCATTGATCTAATCGAAAAAATGATTCAACTTTTTTGGGATGGTGAAAATGGCGGATTTTATTTCACTGATTCTGAGAATAAAGATGTTATCTTCAGACAAAAAGAACTCTATGATGGCGCAATACCTTCTGGAAATTCAGTCGCCCTCTTTGATTTAATAAAACTTGCCAAGATAACAGGAAGGGATGAATTTAATAATTTAGCCTATCAACTTGTCGAAGCTTTTGCGTCGCAAATTAAAAGATACCCATCCGCTTACACTTTCTTTCTATCTTCACTTTCATTCATTTTAACACAGTCACTTGAAATTTTTATCGTCGGAAGAAAAGATGCGCTTGATGAAGTTTTAAAGGTTATAAATTCAAAGTTTTTACCTAATAAAGTTATCATATTCAAACCATCGGACGAAGAAAACGACATAACCACAATCTCACCATTTGCTTCGGAATTCAAAGAAATCAATGGAAAAACAACGATTTACATCTGCACAAACTACGAGTGCAAAAACCCCACAAACGATATAAAAGAATTGTCCGAACTACTTGAAAAAATTTGAAGGCTTTTATCCCGAATTCACCTTTTCCCAATTTATTTTTTCGGAATTATTTCATCTCTATGATCTTAGCTTCGCCAGGGTTGAGTTTAACATCAAAATTTTTATCGCCAACTTTAACCTTGCCGTCAAATCCAATATCCGACCCAACAAAAATGAATCTCTTACCCGTGTTATCGATAAAAGGTAAACAAAAAATCCTTCCATCGCCATCCGTCTCGGCATCCCCACTTATTATTTTTCTTATCTCGATTACTTCCCCGTCAAATTTAACCTTTTCAATTTCCACACCTGCTATATAAAGTTTTTTATCAAGCATAAATGCATTAATTTGAGAGCCCCTATAGGGTAAATTCTTTAGACCAAGCCAATTCCATTCAGATGGCAGAGACGGCTTTATTTTTATCTCTTCAAAATCAAACGAAAATCCCCATAATCCCTCGATAACAAGCCATATATAGGTTGGAGGCATCCATGGGCTTAACGTCATCCCCAGACTGATTCCATTTTCACCGTGAAATCTCTCCGGAAACTGACCTGGAACAAGATTTTGATAACAAGAAGGATTTTCAGACCCGATAGGACTATAAATGTTTATCAAAGCTTCCCCAACCTTTTCAGGGAAGAATTCTCTCACACCAAAACCAATCCAAGCCGTCAAATTCGGCCAAATACCTCCCATAAGTTGAAACCCAAATTCAGGATCGTAACTTTTTTCCAGTTTGCTTACCGTCCTTGCTCCGTATTTGGTCCATATGTCTGGCTGAATTAGTCTTCTTGAAATTTTGTACTTAAGTTTTAAATCAAAATCCTCAGAGAAAAACTCTTCAAATTCATTTGAAGAATGCCCAAGAGCAAAAATTAAAGGAAAGACAAGATCACCAGTTATATCATGATGCTTGACACCATTTGCATCAATATTTAAAACCGGCAAGCTGGTTAACTCTGAAATTAATTTTTCATAAAAATTTTTCCTTAAACTCTGAACATAATACCTGTATCTTGAGGAGTCCTGTTTGTTGCAAAGATAATGTGCAATTTTTGCAACAAGACTTAGAGCGTAGATGCATTCAGAATTAATCTCAGTTACATATCCACTTAAGTTATAATTTTCAATAATGTTTCTCCACCCAGTTATACCATAAACCCCCAAGCCATTTGCATTAGAAAAAACCAAACCATCTTTCAACTGTGATAAAATATACTCAGCTATATTTTTTATTTTGTCATAATTTTCACGCAACTCGTTTAAATTACATAGCATAGAATGATGGTACAAAGCCCATATCAAAAGCGGTGTGTCATCGTTTATGTTCAAATTGTAATCATAAGGGCTTGGATCAACTTCATTAGCGTGAACATATTCAACAACTTTCCCATTCTTATGTATTCCGTATTTAAGTGCAAACTCAACCATCTTATGAGAAAACTGGGGAGTTACATAATCCGAGCCCAAAATAAACCACGCAAGATCACGCATCACAACTATGTCCTGTGGTGGATCATTTGTAAAAGCAAAACCAGATTTATAAAGATGTTCAACTCTACCCATATTCACCTTCGCCCATTGAAATCCTGAATTTATTATGCTATTCGGAGTAAAAACATAACTCGTGTCCAAAAGTTTATTGAGTTCATCGTTAGAAAGTTTAAAGATTTCATCATAAAGGTCTCCAATATTTTTGTCAAGCCATTCCGATCCAATTGAATACAAAAGTAAAATTTCAACTTTCTCCATAGGACCGATCTCAACTTTCTGACAAGTTTCAATCTCCTTATCATTAGTTTTAGCATCGCAAAAATCAATCTCAGAGATCAAAACACGTTTTTCACCACTTAGATCGAGCGGTTCCACCTCAAAGGATTTTCCATTTCTTCGAATTATTCTATACCGCTTCTTCTTTTCCTCAACTGGTGGCTGTTTGGTAAAAAGAGGGGAATCAACCGCGGGAATAATTATCTTGTGGTTTATTAAAACATTCAGATTAACATCTTCGTTATTAACAATTTCTATAACATAGAAAAACTTCCTTAATTTATCTTTTTTCGTCTCAAAATGTTCAATCCGAACATAGGGAAGAAATGCTTTTTTTACTATCAAGAAGTTTCCTAAGTTACCAAAATATCTTGTCGTCTGTGAAAGAGGCTCAAATATAGTTTCAACAGGCTTTAATTTTTCACCATTAATGTAAAATTCAATTGCCCATCTACCGCAATAAAATTTGTTATCAAGTGAATACCATAGACCTTCAAGGTTGCTCTCTTTATCAAAGCGAGCAAACAAGAGAAAATTGCCGAGCGAGGAACCTGTTTTTAAATTTTCAATTTTTTTAATGTATCTCATTCAGTGTTAAGATTAACTTTGTTTTTAATTATTCCTTTAAACCCACAGTTGCCATGCTTTCGATGAAATATCTTTGAAAGAATGAGTACGCTATAACTATTGGTAATGCAAGCAAGGTTGCCGATGCAAGTTGAACTCCAAGTTGACTTCCTGCTTGACCTCCAACCACAAAAATTGTAACAAGTTGTGGCATGGTCATCAATTTTTCGTTTCTTATAACAATAAGTGGCCATAAAACTTCATTCCAGCTTGACATAAATGTTAAAATGCCAACCGTTGAAACAGCTGGTTTTGAAAGAGGTATTATTATTTTAAAAAGTATTTGCAAATCATTGCATCCATCAAGACGCGCTGATTCGATCAATGAGTCTGGAATCGTTAAGAAAAATTGCCTAAAAACTAAAATCGAAAATGAACTCATCATCCCGGGCAAAATCAAACCGGCATATGTATCAACAAGCCCAAGCTTTGCTATCAAGATATAGGTTGGGATCAAAGTAATTTGAAATGGAATCATCATCGTAAAAAGAATTAAAATCAACAAAAACTCCCGCCCCCGAAAATTTAACTTCGAGAGAGCATATCCAACAATTGAACCAAAAAATATAACTGAAAAAGTGACTGACAAGGAGACAAACAAGCTGTTAAAAAATGCCCGAATAATTGGAATTTTGTTGAGAACGATTGAATAATTTTTAAAACTTATATTTTTCGAGAAAACCCATATATTTGCTATCTCAATTTCCGGCTTTAAGGTAGCAAAAACCATCCATAAGAAGGGATAAGCAAAAATTAATGCGCCGATTACCAAGATAAAATATGTTAAAACTTTACCCTTCAATATATCCTCCGCTCGATAAATTTTCTCTGTATAATAACTACCGTTAAAATTATCAATGCAAAGAAAAATCCAAGTGTTGCTGCATAGCCCATATGGTTAAAATAAAATGCCTGATTATAGATGTAGAGCATAGCTGAGAGAGTGCTATCCATCGGTCCACCACCTGTCATGATGTATGGCTCAATGAAAAGTGAAAAACCCCCTATCGTTGATAAAACAACGACAAGAACTACTGTTGGATTTAGCATCGGCAAAGTGATCTTAAAAAATTTTTGGAAACTGGAAGCTCCATCAATCTCGGCAACTTCATAAAGTTCCTTGGGTATGCTTTGCAACCCGGCCAGAAAGATAACAATGTAAAACCCAACATTTTTCCATGTCGCCATAACTGCAATTGAAGGCATCGCAAGTTCAGGGCTTACAAGCCATGGAATTTTTTTAAATCCAGCTTCAACCAAAACTTGGTTTATAAGCCCAGTTTCATAAGCATACATCTGCTGCCATAAAATAGTAACAACAACACCTGAAACAACAACGGGAAGGAAATAAAGGGATCGGAAAAACCCCTTCATCTTTATCTTTTGATTTAAAAGTTGCGCAAAAAATAGCGCTATAAAAACTTGAAGTGGGATATGAACTGATAAAAAAACCAACGTGTTGAAAATTGATTTAAAAAATAATTCATCGTTAAACAACCTGATGAAGTTTTTAAAACCAATAAACTCCATTGGGGTAGCTATATTCCATCTATGAAAAATTAAAATAAAAGAGAAGATAAGAGGGTAGGCAACAAATGTCAAGAAGTAAATAATATAAGGTAAAACCATAAAATATCCAGCACCGCTTTTAAAATTCTTCATCTTGACCATTCAAATATAACATTTATTTTCTTTGTCAAACTTTTAACCGCGTCCTCTGGAGTTTTCGCCCCATAAACCGCGCAAGCTTCAAATTCCTTTGAAATCACATCAAAAATTTCCTTAAGTTCCATAACCTCGTCAACCCCGCAGGTGAAAGCAACCTGCTCAGCGAAAAATTTCATTTTAGGATTTCGCTCGAAATATTCCCTAAATTTTTCACTTTCAAGCAACTTTCCCCTTATTGGCAATTGATTGCAAATTTCAAGTAAAAGCTGATCAGCTTCTTCACTCACTAAAAACTTAACAAATTCCCACGCTTCCTCCTTGTGCTTCGTCGTGCTAAATATAGCTATATTTTTAAAATCGCCATAGGTATAAACGATATTTTCACCCTTGAGAGTAAAATCATCCGGAACCGGAATGGGAGCGAAACTATATTCAAATCCAGCTGGTTTATTCGCCTCAAGATATGTGATCGTCCACGGCCCTGTGAATCTAATTGCGACCTTACCTGTTAGAAATGGGTCAACTTGAAAATTTGTATTTGGGAAATATTTTTTCTCAAAACATTTTCTAAAAAAATCAAAAACTTTTTTGGCTGAGTTAATGTCAATTTTTAATTCATCCCCTTCAAAAAATGTCCTCCCGCCAGAAGAGGCGATATAGAAAGGATAAAAATCAAAAAGCCTCTGCCACCATATTGGTCTTGTATCTGTATATCCAGGCCAGATATCAACTTCCCCGTCTTTATCTATATCTCCTTTCATTATTATTTTCTCACATACCTCAAAAAATTCGGAATATGTTCTAGGTGGGGTATCAACGCCAGATTCTTTGAAAATTTTAACATTATAAAGCATCATTATTGGGTTTGTCTTCCAAGGAAACTGATAAAAATGTCCATCCTTCGACCTGAAATTTTTAAGTAGATCGGGTGAGATCCTTCTTGCATTTACAACCGAATCAAAGTCGTTAAACTCATCAAGGGGAACAAGACCTTTTGCTTTTATATACTCAACAACTGCACCAGGCCAAATATTTGAACAAACATCTGGAGTTGTTCCACCAGCTATAGCAGCGAGTAAAACCTCCTCAGAGGATTGACCCGACGGAAGTGGTTGAACCTCAACTTTGATATTAGGATGAAGTTGATTCCACCTTTCAACCAACTTTTTTGCCAGCTCGATCTCTTGAGGATTTGGCGAACACCAGTACTTCAAATTCACAACCCCAGAATATGTTTCCTCAAACTTATCTTTTTGCAGTGAACAACCAAAAGTTAACATAAGCCAAAATAAAATCAAGCAAAACCTCATTTTATCACGACAAATTTTTTGAGTTTTGTATAATTAAAAGATCTCAAAAAACAAAAGTACACACCGCTTGATAAAGAATCAACTTTTAATTTGAGAATACCTAGATTTCCCTCACTTTGGGCGATGCGCGAGGTTAAGTCGGAAATTTCCCTGCCTGTAACATCATAAATTTTTAAACTAAAAGGTCCCCTTGCTTTGTAAGAGATGTTCGCCTCAAAATTAAAGGGATTCGGATAAATTTCAAGGTCTATCATCTCATTTTCAAATAAACTTTCCCTTTCAACTTTTGTCATTAAGATTCGTTCAAGGCTAAGCTCCTCCCCAGATGGCGAGACGAAAATTTTTCTTTCAACAGTTGGTTGAACTATAAAATAATCAATCCACACAAACTCACCACTGGAACTACCGTTGAAAAAAATATCAATGCTGTGTTCACCATTTGAGAGCTTAAAAACCCCACTAATTTTATCAATCCAGATATAATCTCCATAAATTGAGCCCGACATATCGAAGTTAAACTCATAAACAGAATCTACCACTATTTTAACCCCGCTATGACCTGAGGGAACAGATCTTTTACGATATTGTAAATAAAGAGTGTAGTAATTTAGGTCATCATAAACGTTGTCAATATGAAACTTGATTTTAATCGCATCTCCACTCCTGAGCTCAACGAGATAATTTTTGCTTATATAAGCCCAATTAAATTCGCTAATATAAACTTTTTTGGGATTCCCTGAAATGGTTGTAAAATTTTCAGCTTCAATGATTTTATAAGAGTTATCCGACTTTGTTTTATAAAAAATATATTTTGATGCGATTTCGTCGTAAAGCACCGTCTGCAAGCCAATAAGACCTTCTGCAACAGATTCAGCTCCTGCGTTAAGGTTTAAACTTCCATCCCCCCTAACAGCATCGTAAAATCTCCCTGTTGAGGCATCATAAATTGATTTCCCAGCGATGTTATTTCCAAGCCACCATGAGGCATAAAGCCCCCCCATCACTTTATAAGTCGTATCCCCAGTTATATTCCCATATTCAATAAAAGCTTGAACGATTGGCGCGATCCCGTAATTTATCTGGTCGCTTCTATCTGGATAGGGTTTTAAATCTGTAAGGTCAAAAGAGAAAAGCATCCTTTTGTAGAAGTAATCTATTTCTTTTCTCGCGGACTCAATCCATTCAGATCTATTAAAAATTTTTCCAGCAATGAGAAGTGAATAGGATTGTCTGCTTCCCCACGAATGCCAGATATAAATATTAGGGGTAAAAGATGGGTGCACGCCAAAGGGAAAATCATCCACATCTCCAAATTGATAGGTTGAAATTGCTTTGCAAAGTTTTTCAACTACCCAACGCGCTCTTTCACTTTTTGATATTTCATAATAAAGAGAAGCTCCAAGGATTGCTTCCGCTGAGGCATCAGAACCATTCTCAAGAAGCCAATAACCTTGTGCTGGAACCTTCCACGCGATAAATGTATCGTAAATGTCTGACTTATTTATTGTCCTTATAGCCTTTGAAAGGGCTCTTTCTATCCTTAAAGCAAGTGTATCTTTAAACTCACTCTCAATATTAAATTTTGAAAATAAATTATACGCATACCCCATTGCCCACAAGGCTCTACAAGCCCACCATCTAAAAGTATCATTGTTGCTTGTTTGCCCAAATTTATTTATCGTTAGATCTGGATAAACAAAGTTATAAAATCCCCCGTCATCAGCTTGCATTTTCAAAATAAACTTCAATAAAAGTTTCGCTTGAGCCAAACTATGAGCATCGCGAAATTTTTCATAATACATTAAATATGCAATTGAAGCTCTTGCTGCGTCATCAACGCAGGAGATACCTTCATCCGCTGGATGAACATATCTGTAATCCGGATAATTCGAGTAAATGTGAATTATGGCAACCGTATCACCACCCATTAAAACTTTTTCAACAAGATAATCAATATGGGCTAAGTTTATATCTAAACTTTGTGAGTAAATTTTCTGAAAAATCAAAACTAAAATTAAACCTTTTCTCACCGTAAAATTCCGTTTAATATTCAATTCCGAGAACAACTGTGTGAACCCCCTTTAACCTTCCATAATCATTAAAAGAATAATCAAATTTAACTGCCATTTTACTAAATGGAATTTTCGTTTTTAGCCCAATCCCTAAGGATAACCCTCCATCAGCATCTTTAAGAAAAAGCATCTGCTTCCCAATTCTAAGGAAAAACAAATCCCTAAATGAGTACTCAGCCCCAAAGTTTAAATATTGATAATTATCACTTGGTGTAACTGCATCAGTTGAAATTAAAAGTTTGTTATTTTCGGTCTTAAAGATATAAGCAGAAAGACCAAATTGAAAATTAAGCGGGAGTTGCCAACTTTCTGTTTCAAGCATTGCTGGAATTCTATCGTTGTTTCCATACTTATTGGGATCTGGGTCATAAAAAACCCTTGCATCCCTTCCGTACATCCTCATACTTGTTCCAAAATTTGAAATCGCTGCACCTATCATCATACCACCAAGGAAATCAGTTTTAAAGAGTGTCCCAACATCAAGGGCAATACCCCATGCAGACATATGCCAAATCCTTTGCTGAATATATTTAAAATTAAAACCAATCGAAAATCTATCCGTAAGACTCCTCGCATATGTTAAACCTATAGCAAAATCCGCTGCGTTAAAGTATTCACCTGTCCCCTCAGGTCTTTCAACTGTTCTTACCTCCATATCAGGAACAGTTAGAGTGGTTAAACTTGCCCCAACAGTTCCAATATTGCCAACGGGGATAACAACGCCGATGAATCCAAATTTTATATCAGCTATCCAGTTTGTATATTGAAACATTGCTTCGATTTTATTAAATCTTGATATGCCACCTGGGTTCCAATACATTGCGCTTGCATCATTTGCAACAGCGACAAATGAAGCACCCATCCCAGTTGCTCTACCGCCGACGGGTATCTCAAGAAATGGGGCAGCTGTTGTAGCAACTTTTGAAACGTTCGAAACAAATCTTTGAGCAAACATAACCTCAGATAAAACTAAAGCAAAACTTAGCAAGGTAAAGAAAAAGAAAATTGACCTTTTCATAATTTGCAAAAACTTTTTCTTTTCACTTTATAACCGCGAATTTTCCAATTTTTTCCCCTATCCCAGGGGCTTCAATATGATAAATGTAAATCCCGTAAGCTATGTCCATCCCATCTTTTGACACGAGATCCCAAGATACAGCACCATAATTATCCGTTCCATTGTAAACAATTGTATCAACGAGATAACCTCTTACCGTGTAAATTCTTATAGTGCAATTTTTGGGGATATTTATAAACCAAATTTTTCTCTCTCCTCTTCCAGCCCTGTATCTATTTGCTGGCTCCCACGAAGCAGTTGCCACATATGGATTTGGAACCACCGCAATTTTATCAAGATCGTGCTTTGCTTTTTCACCATCAATTTTTTGACCTCTAACTTTAAATTCAAAATACTCTCCATCTCTAAATGGCTTTTTCGTGGCTATTAGGAAAACATCCCCGGGTGATGGGGGGATTTGAACAGGCTTTAAAGTATCTTCAAAAAATTGAATCCTCCATGTCGCCTTCCAACTTCTTGGATTTGGCAGCTGAGTTGCTGAATCACCTCCGAGTACAATTATAAGCCTATCCCCAGGCGATAACATTGAATCTTTATCAACATCAAAGAAAATGAAATTAGCCTTTCTATTTTCTGTTAAATTCCAAACTGTAAATTTAACAGGAATTCTTTGCTGACCGAAAATCAAAGCAAGAGAAGTATCAACAACCTTATCGCTAAATCTAACCTCAAAGTCCGCTGGATATCTTATATTTCGCGCAACAAAAGTTGGGTCAAGGTCAACTCTAACTATATAATTCGAATTACCTTTCATCCAACCTGTTTTATTGTTATCAAGCAAAACAGATGAATCATTGTAAAGATAAATTACTAAACCATCAAAGATTGGGGATTCTTGACCATAAACATTTAATTTAATCGTATCCGCAATCTTCCTCCCAGCAGTCATATCATAAATTGAATACCGAGGTACTGGCGAGTTATAAAATTTTGAAGTGTCCGCAAAAATAACTCTATAAATATGCCTGTCCTTTATTGAATCTGCTTGAAGAAGGTTGATTTGAATCTTACCCGTTCCAGGACCAACATGAGTTATGTCGCCATCTAAACCAGCTTCAATGTATCCAGCGGATGGAGGATTTGGAGTTACAACCGCGGTGTTTACATCTGGCTTAATCGTTCCAGTTACATCGGCTTTTATAATAGCGGTGCATTCAGATGGAGCAATACCATCAATGTTTCCAAGTGCATCTCTCGTAACATAACCTCGATCGTATGAGACAACAGCATAATAATAAGTTTGCCCATTTTGAACATCGTGATCAATAAATGAATGCCTTAAGCCAGAGTCATCACCGAGGTAATATTTCAAGCCATAAATGTCGATCGGATGATAACCTTTAATCCCATTAACAAGATCAAATTGTGCGATTGGTTTTTTGAATAATTTATTTCCATGTGCATCTGTAATGACAAATGCTTCCAAAAAGTTTGGGTCAGTACTTTTATAAATTTTATAACCTTCAAAATCATATTCTTGCAGAAATGGATCCCATGAAAGTTCAGCTCTTGAGTCCCAATACAAAGTTACTTTTCTGTCCCCAGGAACTGCAACAAGACGTGGTTTTTCTGGTGGTTTAGCAAATCTATAATTTGCATTGTAAATTTGTTGAACTGTCTTTTTCTTTTTTATCAGATCATCTCTATCCTGACCAAAAAGAAGCGCCATTGAAAATCTTTCAACGTGTCCAGCCGGCATCGGAAAAATTCCAGATGAAAAAAACATGCCAAGGTTGACAGATTGAAGAAGTTGATCCCTAACTGGAAGCGGGGCTGTGAAGACACTCCAATTTTGTTCATCATCCCAAAGTTCATAAGTATGAACCGGAAAGATGGAAAAGCCCGTTAAACCAATTTGATCAGATTCGTCTTTATCAAGGATTCCAAAATTTGGCTCACCCTGATCAGGACGCCCATTACCTTCCGAACCATCTGGATCTGGACCTGCATAACCTTCATCAAGAGGACCAATTCCATCACTTCCAACATCATCGTTCAAAGGTTCCCCCTCATCCCATTTGCCATTTCCATTTAAATCAGTAAACCCGCGCCAGTTCATATTTTCATCGGCCGTCCACCAATAACCTTGTCTAACAGCCGGTATATCATCAACACTTGAATAATTATAAAACCTCAAAAATTTAGCCAGATCGTAGTTTGCCTGAATATAAGATATAATGTTTTCCCGACCTTTAATTAACATCCCAGCGTCAGGGTCATTTCTTCGCTCATCGATTATTCCATCATCGTCATTGTCTTTTCCATCATTTTGTATTCCAGGGCTCTCAAGAAAAGCATAACCAGCAACACCAACGGGTCCCCACCTTCCCGGTGTGCCAAGCCCATCTGAATCAAATGCCCAAGCGATGTCAAGTTCTGTATCATATAAACCACTATCATCTCCAGAATCATCTGTTCCACCGATTCCCCAGTCTATATATTGAGCAAATAAACACTTTTGATAATCCGTTTTCCCCTCGTTTAAGATTTCATAATGCCAGAATATAACATCTTGAGCAAGGACATGTGACCATTGAAACCCGCGCATCGCAACTTCCATTCCTATTCCACGCCTTGTTGTATCATCAGGGTCTGGATAAAAATCCCATTCTTCATCGGGGTCATCATCAAAAACAAAATATGTCTCAAGGTCAGCATTCTTAACTCCTTTGCCGAAATATCCATTCCAAAATCCAGCCCAATCAGGAGGTCTATCAGGCCAAAAAGCTGGCCATGTTGACGGATCGTTGCTCATAGCTGGTTTCGGCTGGGTTGGATTCGCATAACCAGGTAAAGGTGCCCAACCCCAAGGGGTTCCATCAGGACCAATGTCGATAAATTCGCGATACATTGTTTCCATAGGATGAATTATCTTACCACTTCTATCTCGGGTTTCAACTTGAACAATCATTGCAACACCATCAACATATGAATGACCACTCCCTTTGGGCCACTCACCACTTGGCTGATCAGGCCAATGCGCCACCTCCCCATGATTAAAAAATATAGTTCTAACCATGTTTCCGTCCATTATCCCTCGCTTAGTGTATTTCCTGTGCCCAACGTTTGGATCTGGTTTAACATGCTGTGAATAAATAAAACTTGAAAACAAAATAAATAACAAAATGAACTTCAAACTACGCATGGCGATAATAAAAGTTTTTTTAGAAATCAAATGAAACTCCAAAAATGATTTGTCTTGGCTCAGAATAAAAATCGGGTCGTTTAAAGTATTCCTCAACTGTATTTATACCCCGTGGCCTGCCCGAATAAATCACCGAAAGCGTATATCCAGCCCTGCCAGTATCTCCAAAAACCTCAAGTTCGTTCTTGATATCAAACAGATTATAAACCTTAACGAAAAATTGAGCATTGAATCCAAACATCTTAAATAATTTATAAAAATACATGTCAAAAGTATAAATTGAAGGTTTGTTATCACTGTTCTCAACCGCCGTCCTCTGATTCTGAAAAGCTGGCGTGTATGGTAGACCTGACCCAATTTTACCTATAAAACTCAGGACAAAATTATCAGGGTCACCAAGTGAAATTGTAAAGTTAAGCGAATGTCGCCTGTCCCAATCCAGTGGAACAAGTTGTTTATTTCCTTCTATTGGTGGATCAGCTTGATTATTTAAAAACTCAGCATCTGGGTCGGAGGCATTACCACGGGCAAGTTGAAGAGTATAATCAAGCGTCGCACCAATCCCACCTCTAAATCTCTTTTTTAACGATATCGTTATCCCCCTGACATTTCCATAATCACGATTAATATACCTCGCAAACTTATCAACATTTAAATACTGGTGAATCTGTGTCCCAAGCAAATTCCTGATGTCTTTATAATAACCCGTTATATCAATCGCTATATCATCAGCCAATTGTTGTTGCAGTCCAATTTCATAGCTAACCGTTCTTTCTGGTTGAAGATCAGCATTCCCAATTTTACTTTTCAATCGCCCAACTTCAATTTCAAATTCAGGGTTTGTGTAAAGAAACTCAAATGGTGGTATTTGAAAGAAATGTCCATAAGAAATATGAATCACACCACGATCAGTTATTGGATAAGCAAGCCCAATCCTCGGACTTAACTGATACTTTGGCTTTGCGCGCCTAAATAAACTATCTGGCAAAGGTCTATCAGGGGGTAAATGATCAGGGTCAATCAAAACCTTCCCGTTAGGCTCAAAGTAATCAAATCTCAACCCAACATTTGCAACAAGATACTCAAACTCCATTTTATCCTGAATATAAGCTGAAAATTCGTATGGTTTACGAAGATACTCATTGTTATTAAATGCAGTCCTAGGTGGAAGCGATGGAACAAATTTGTTTTTAAACCTTTCGTCCCTTACAATTTCATACTCGCGAAGCCACAAACGATGAAACCGAACTTCAATCCCAGTTTTAATTTGATGCGTATTGGTAAGCTGATTTGTATAATCAACCTTTGTAATATAAGTCCTCGTGTTTCTAAAAAAGTGCCACATTTGTGCCCCACCAGTTAAAAAAGCATTGTTGCTTGCATCTTGAAGACGTTTCGGATCCGGATAGAGGTTTATATCCTTCCAGACATATTGCTGATAATCATTGTAAAGCAACGAACCTTTAACGGTTAAAAAAGCCTTTGAGCTTAAAACATGAGTGTATGAAAGTGTGAGCGTATATGCGTATTGGTATCTTTTGTAATCACCATCTGGATTATACTTAAAGTTATGGGCATAAACTTTATAAAAACGACGTTGATACAAACCCTCAATGTTAAGCTTATTACTTGGGGTTACTTTGAACGATAACTTACCCTGCAATGTCAGCCTTCGCTCAGGATTCATTGGGACATAAGAACTATCTCCAGTTGCACCGATATACCACTTTGATGGATCGTCTGAACTAAAATTTGAAGAATCATAAGGTGTAAAAATCCTCCTACCATATATCCAACCATCATTCTTGTAATACCTCCACGAGAGGAAAAAATTAACTTTATTTTTAAAAATCGGTCCCCCAAGTGTTCCCTGCATATTATAAATGTCCGTAGGATTGACCCTTTCTATATTCATAAACAAATCTCTATGTGAGGAAACGTAATCGCCTGTATAAACTGAAAAACTCCCAGCATATCTTTCTCCACCTTCTTTCGTTACAATGTTAACTATACCGGACATCGCCTGCCCATATTCAGCATTAAATGTTCCAGTTACTATTTCCATTTCCTGAATGGCATGATTTTCAACCTGAATAGCGTAAGTATTAGAGAAAACATCATTTACGGGAATCCCATCAATCATATAAGCAACCTCACCAATTCTCCCACCACGAAAATGCCCTTCAACAACCCCCGCTTGTAAATTAATTATATCCGTAAAATTTTCCACTGGCAATTTCGCGATAACATCAGAAGAAACTTTTGAACTTGTCGAAGTTAAATCCCTCTGAACAAGTGGTCTTTCAGCAACTACAACAACCTCTTCTCCAATTTCAATCGCAACTTCTTCAAGCTTAAAATCAACCCGCGTGGTCTGGTCAATGGAAACACGAACATTAGTTACCCGCATCGTTTTAAATCCAATAGCACTTGCTCTCACGGTGTAAACCCCAGGGGGAACATTAAGAATAACATAATTGCCTTGCGCATCTGTTGCTGCACCAAGCGCAGTCCCCTCAACTATTACATTTACGGCGAAGAGCGGTTCACCTGTGGAAGCATTTATAACTTTTCCAGCTATTTTCCCCGTTGTGCCTGAAAAAAGAGAAGAAAACCCAAAAATCAAAAATCCAAGCCAAGAAATTGCTTTCCTCAGCATTTCACCACTTCAAAATTAATTTAATTTTAAAGAACGGGGGCAAAAAGCCCCCTAAAGTGAATTTACTTAAGCAATATCATCTTCTTAGCTATCACGTTATTCCCAGCAACTAAACGATAGATATAAACACCTGACGCAACCTTCATCCCACTATCATCAGTCCCATCCCAATATGCTCTATATCTCCCCGAATCAAGATAGGAACTAACTAAGGTCTTAATTTTTTGTCCGGCAAGATTATAAATCTCAATTTTAACATAAGATGCCTCCGGCAAAGAATATTCAATCACAGTTAATGGATTAAACGGATTTGGATAGTTTTGATAAAGTTCGTATCTACTTGGGATCAAATCTCCATCAACTATCGGTTTATCATCAACACTAACGATTATACCACTTATTGGTGCTAAGGCAAAATTATCGAAGAATACTTTCCCATAGAACAGTGGCCAGAACCTTGCTCTTACACTTACACCCACAACATCATCATCTGGAACAGTTATAACAGTTGCAAACTGCGTCCAATCTAATCTCGTCAAACCTTGATCCTTCATAAACTTCAAATCAAACTTATAATCCTCCGCCCTCTTCTCATTCCAACCCGTGTTTGGACCAACCACCTTCGTATGCCATGTCCACGTAAAACCAATTGCATAACTCGGATTATCCAAAGAATCAGCTATTAAACTGTCTATCTTTACCCATGCACTTAAAACATACTTCCTCCCCTTACCCTTGACCGGCAACTCGTATATATCACTTATCCACACCACCTCATCACTATCCCAATCCCACTCAGCAAGCTTCAACGACTTGCTACCCCTATACGAAGCCTCAGAACTAACAGTCGCAGTTATATACTGATTCGTCCCAAGCTCAAAATCCTTCCACCAATAAAACCAACCATCATTCGCATTAAAACTATTGTTAAACAAACTACCAACCCAATCCCATCCATCCGGCTTCCTACCATACAAAAATAAATCATCAAACCAAACTGTACCCGTAGCATCCTTCCCACCAACTAACTTGACAATAAGCTTATATGCAGTATCAGGTAAAACCACACTAACATCGTTCTCAACCCTCGTCCAAGCAACACTACTACTGCTCTGCGGAACATATATCCTAACAGGCTGACCACCTATCAAATTGTTCTGCTTATCATAAAAGTAAAAATCAAGATAAAACCTCTGATCATCATTTGCAGGATTTATGTTAACTCCACTCGTCTTAACATATCCACCCATGACAAGCTCCTTGCCCGGCAATATAAAAGGAGCCCAATATGTGCACATGTTCGAACTCTCCCAATATACTGAACTCGCCGTAGCCTGCTTGCTTATCTTCAAAGAATAAGACGCACTCCTCCACGCATCCACAGCCCACTCCAATGTCGCACCCGTCGCCCCAACCGAACTAAATAAAGCAGGCTTATCAGATTCAAAACCACCATTTTTTAAAACATTAACATATTGACCAAATGCAAATGAAATAACTAAACTTACACACAATCCGAGATAAAAAATTTTACGCCACATAGTTTGACCTCCTTTTTGTTTCTGGATTTAAAAATTTTGCTCCAAAAAGAACTTAAAGGTCAACGCGTATAGACTTAACTAACTTCACCTCCAGCGATCTCTGTTTTTAAATAGTTTAAGTTAAACTTTCGTTGACCTGCCCATCATTAAAGACAACGAGACCTTTCTTCCCTGCACCACAAGAATCCCTTACAATCAATTTAACCGGGAGATAAACACGAGTAATTCCAAAGTTTGGCTTCTTTATCATTTCAACAAGATGTTTAACTGCGACCACACCAAGTTCCTCTTTCTCAACCCTTACCGTCGTAAGTCGAGGTTCAACATGGATACAAGCATCTATATCATCAAAACCAACCACAGCGACCTCATCAGGAACTTTTATGTTTTTTTCCTTTAAGAATCTCAAACACCCGATAGCCATTGCATCGTTTGCTGCAAAGATCGCCTCTGGTTTTAAAACTGTAAAAAGTTTTTCACATGCTCTATAGCCATTTATCACTCTCGTATCTGGCTCCCCAACAACACACATATCCTTATCACATTCCACCCCGGCTTTCTCAAGCGCCTTTTTAAACCCCTCAAATCTTCCTTTTATACTCGGATGCTCAATATCACCACCAATAAAAGCAATTTTCCTATAGCCAAGATTTAAAAGATGCTCTGTCGCCATCTCTCCACCACCAACATTATCAATCATCACAGCTGAAACTTTCTTGCCGGGAAGATCATAGTCAACAAGGATATACGGAAGCCCCAGTTCCTCAACATACTTAACGTACCTTTGATTTATTTTCCCGGCGAAAATTACCCCATCAACATTGTTCTCAAGCAGGAATCTCGGAACAGCATTTTTTGAAAACTGCGTGGGCACGGTTGTTAAAAGAACATAATAATTATAAGCCCTGGACTCAAACTCCGTTCCCAGAAAAATTTTAGTGTAAAATGGCTCACTTCTAGAAAAATGTTCCTCTGTTAAAATAAATCCTATATTCCCCGTCTCTCTTGAGGCAAGACTTTTAGCACTCCTTGCTGGATAATATCCGAGCTCCTCGATTGCTTGTAAAACTTTTTTCTTTGTCTCTTCCCTTACATTCCCCTTGTTGTTAATGACAAGAGAAATAGTAGAAATTGACAACCCCGTCTTTTTCGCAACATCTTTAATTGTGACTCTTTTATTCATAAAACGCTTTAAGTATATTTTCAATATTCCCCGATAAAATTATAAAAAATGATTAAAAATCAAAGAACTATTTATTAAAGCGTTTTACTAAACATAAATATAATAAATAATTTTGCCTTTGTCAAGCCCCTGATGCTTAACCGCCCCCTAATCTTAACTGTTACCCCAATCCAAATAGCATACCGCTTCTTAAAGACACTGGAAATGTTTTTCCCCTCTATAATAAGCTCTTTTTGAAGGGTTCTCGTTCCCTGACGTGAAAAATCTTTTAATTATTTCAACAACGTAGAATCCCCCTTCTTTGCACACGAATGCAAGCACAAGATATTCCATTTCAACTTCAAGAGAACAATGTTTCCTCGCTCTTGTGGTTCATACCACACTCCGATTAGCTCAATGAGATAAAGGATTAAAGATTTACTCTATCTGCACCCGCAAACATAACAACTTTCTTTCTCCACCTGAAGATTTTTCCACCACGACGCAAAAATGTTTTTATAGTTAAAAGCCCAAGACTTGACTATATTTTTATAAAGATTCTCTTCTTGTATAAAATCCACATCAAGAAATACATTAAAAGCACATGAGCGATCGCATAAGCAAGTGAACCGTTCATCGGTCCAAGCCATGATGCAAAAAAGTTTTCGTAAATATAATTTTTTACAGTTGTTACGCTACCGTCAGACAAACTTACTTTAAAATAAATGCTTAACCTGCCTATTATACCCGATAAGACAAAAACCGTTATGGCGTTCATCCCGTAGACGACAAACGGATAGGTAAATCTCTTATAACCTCTCACATCGACAAAATAATAACAAAATCCAAGAACTATTAGCGCAAACCCAGCTGTAAAAACAGCGTAAGAGCTTGTCCAAAGATTTTTATTTATTGGCAACCACGAATTCCAAACCGCACCAATAAATAAACCAAGATTCCCCATAATGAAAAGCCATAATGATTTCTCAATTTCATTTCGCCTACTTCTTAACCAATGTCCCGTTAAAACTCCAAAGAGTGTAGTTGAAATTGCTGGAATTGTGCTTACGATTCCTTCCGGATCCCATGTTTTGGTCGCACTCCACATATGTCCGCTTAAAATTAAACTATCAACATAAGCAGCGAAATTTTTCCCCTTTTCATACAATCCAGCGCCAATCCCCGGAACTGGGACAAACTCCATCAAGCCCCAATAGACAAAAAGCAAAATAATAGACCAAAATACCTGCCACCTCAAACCCGATGTTAAAAAAATAAGTGAAGCGAAAAAATAGCATATCGCTATCCTTTGCAAAACACCCATTATCCTTATGGTCGAAAAATCAAATGTTGGGAAACCATTTAGAAAAAGCCCCAATGCAAATAGAATTAAACTTCGCCTAACTATCTTCCAAAATAATTTAACCTTGGAATAACCTAATTCAATTCTTCTCGAAAAAGAAAACACAATGGCAACCCCAACTATGAAAAGGAAAAATGGAAAAATCAAATCAGTAAAAGTCCAACCATGCCAATCCGCATGCCTTAACTGCGGATAAACATAAGACCAACTTCCGGGATTATTCACAAGTATCATCCCAGCGATCGTTGCTCCCCTGAAAACATCAAGAGATGTCAATCTCCCAGAGCTGACAGCGCTTTTTTCTTCGCCCATTTTAAATTTTTACTTTTGTTTTAAAGTGACATTATTTAACAATCCGCGCCTTCACCTTGTTTCCCTTTTTTAACTCAGCTGTTGAGCCAATAACTCTACAGGAAGAAAAATGCTCGTTTATAACATCAACCACTTCCAACTCCCCAATTTTTTCATTACCATCAAAAACAAAAAGCGTCATTCCAGAGATAATGCCATCCTCACTGCCCAAATTTACATACACAATGTTTTGCTTACCAATTTGCAAAATCATCCCCTCAACTAAGCTAACCTTTAATTCCGTAGTCCCAGAGATATCTAACACCTCACTAAAACCAGAAATAACTTCGGGAAAATACCTTTTTAACCTTAAAGCAAATTCCATCCCAGCCCTTCGCATTGCCTCACCGATAATCGTTTTGTTAAATTCACTGCTTCCAAATTTTAAAAAGTCAAGCGAATAAAACTCAGAATATCTCTCAGTTGGCTTCCCAAGCAAAGTTATCCCAAGACCTCGCTCTTTAACCTCACCAGAGACCCCAAAGATGACATCCCTTTCTCCCGTAAATGAGTTGTAAATTTCAACCTCGATCTCAACCTCTGCACTATATGACTCATAACCCGCCATCAATGGAAACCCCGTCATAAACCTGCTAACTTTAAAAGTTAACACCTTCCCGCTGATTATATGCGCGACTCCAAATTTTCTGTTCAACTCGGAAAACAGAAAAGCATTTTTAAAATCCGAATTTTTCACCATATCAAAAACCGAATCCATCGGTAAAACCTCTACCCCATAAAACTTAAAAACAAAATCGCTAAGATACCTCGGTATCTCAGCTTTCAAATCCCACTTTCCTCTAAAACCCGACAAATCTTCAAACGGTATGATGGCAAACTTATATTGAGCCAGCGAAAAATTTAAAAGCAAAATAAAACTTAACACTTTTAGCTTCACCATGGCGATCCCATAGAATTATCAATTTTCCAGTTCTTTAACCAATAAAAATCATGGACAAGATTGATAAAATTCTCAAAACTCTTCGTTTCAACCCCTAAAAACTTTTCGGCAAAATTTCTTCGCCCCTCCTCTGAACCCGCATCGATAATTCTCAAGATTAAGCTCCTAACCTTTTCAACTGTTTCATTTATTTGTGCGACAATTCTTCCTCTATAAATTCCCTCATCAACTTCCTCAAACTTTCTCCCGCTTTTTAAAAATGAAAACGTGCGCCATAAAAACTTCGAATGAAAAGCAATTTCATCTATCAAATCCATTAAATTATTTTCAATCGCAACAGAAAGCAAAAACTCAAATGCGTCTTTTTCCCTCAACTTCCCGCCTGAAAATTTATCAACTAACTCAACTATTTCATTCGCCTTCATCATTTTAAAACCAACATCTTAATTACATCGCGAAATTCTCCAGCTGAAAGAACACAGAAATAAACCCCAGAGGAAAGCCCAGACGAATCAAAATCAACCTCATAAACTCCGGGTTTGAGCTTCCCCTCAAAAATTTTCACAATCTCTCTGCCAAGGGCATCGTAGATTTTCAACTTAACAGTATGATGCGTGAATATCGACTCTGGTATTGAAAATTTTATTTTTGTTTGAGAATTAAACGGATTGGGATAGTTCTGGAAAAGTTTAAATGTCAATTTTTCCTCAAACGATGTGTCTTCAACCAAAGTAACCTTAACTGGGTACGTCACGCTTAAATCATCAATAAAAATTTTACCCGAATATTCAAGACCGTTTGAGTAAATGCCAGTGAAATAAAAAGCAATCTTTGAAATTTTTATCGGATAACAAAAGTAAGTCCCACTTGCAGTTTGAATTGGATATTTTGTCGAAGCCCCAACCCTTCTCCACTCGTTAGCCCAATTTATAATCCCGCCAGTGAAGACAAATATTTCATCGTTATCATCTGAAACGAAATAATAAACTCTATAAGAACCACCATCACCATAAACGTAAAGATAAATCGAATCTGGAACGCCGTAAACAGGAATTTCAGAATTAATATAAACCCAATGCTGCTTCCCCGTCGTGTGAATGAATCTGTATTCAATGCTTAGCGATTTTGAGCCAGAGATGAAATTCGAATCGCTTAAAAAAATCTTACATTCATCTATATTTTCAGTTGAAAGTGTAAATTTCATTTCTTCAAACCTTTCAAGAAGTTTCTCTCCCCTCTCAATTATAACTTGAACATCCGCTGTATCTGAAAGTTCGTCAACTTTCGCAATAACTTTCCCACTACCTTCCATCTGCCCGCGAAATAAACCAAGGATATTCACAGTCCCAATCCCACCTATAACCTCCCATCGAATATCGTTTCCCGAAATCGTCCTTAAATTTCCTTCTAAATCAAAACCCTTGACTGAAAATTGAACTGTTCTGCCTGTATCTGTCACTACATTCTTAGGCGATATTGAGATATCTTTCATACCATAGACAACGACAAAACAGGAGTCCCTTAATCCATTAATATGAGTCACATAAACATAACCACTATCATTTCTCCTGCCAGCGGTAAAGAGCCCCGATAAATTTATCGTTCCAATTGATGAATCACAAGACCAAGAAATTTGGCTTGAAGAAATTTGAATTGGGTTAAAATACTTATCGTAGCCGAAAACGCGAAACTGAAGCTGTTCCCCTCTAAAAATTTTTAATCGTTTTGGCTCAATTTCAATTTTACTTAAAGTATCTTGAGGAGCGGAACTTACAATGATAATTGCATTTGAAACTGACCTTTCGCCAGTCACATCTGAAGGTGAGTTAACAACTTTTCCTCTCACGACCATCGTTGTTGAACCACCGCCATCAAGATTGACTCCGTTCCACACCCCAAGCGTAAGCATAAAATTCGCAAGTTCATCAAGTGTCATCCCAACGCTTGACGCTTGTCTTCCGTCAACGGTAACAAAGTAAATTTTCGCGCTATCTTTTGAGAAACCGACGGCGGTTCTAGGGTGTCTGCTGTAAGTGAAACTTGAACTTGCTCCTTCTTGCTGATATGTTTGAGAGACGACATTTTGACCATCTCTTATTATTCGCGGGAGCCCGCCTATTGCTTGAGCAACTTTGCCAACATTTGGAGCAAGATGAAAAACAATCTTAACTGTATCTTTGATTTTTAAGTTATTTCTTAAAAACTCCCCAGCTTTCCCATGCCCTGATAAAACTGCTTTACCAATGGGTATTTTCATACTTCCAACCCAATTGACAATAGTATCAACTACGCAATAAACCGTATCATTAACAACCCATTGATTTAACGGACTTATCAAAGCTTCACTCCCCCACTGATTCGTCGCGGTTGAATCCCCAAAATAACTATTGTAAAAAATCAACATATCGCTCCCGCGTGCCTCATTAATTCCATCTATAGCCCTTACCGAATCACCCGCAATTATATTTCCAGAAAAGCTGAAAATTTCAATAAATGGCTTTTTATCAGCCGTGAGCCCAAAAACAGACCTCGGATATGGCTTTTTCAAAATCTCACCATTTTCAATTTGTATGTTTATCGGTTCGCCTGTTTGAGTGTTATAAAAATCTCCATTGACCGCACCAACGACAATATGACCAAGATAACTTTTTCTGTTAGACATTGAACTCGTTTTCTCAAATGCCCTCAACTGTTCCCGTCCGCCTTTCGCTGCTTTAACTGTTTCAAGCGTTATAAATGGGTTTGAAATGTCGATCTCCAGAACATTTACCCGCCAAGGTACGCTTGGGAAAGTTATCGATAAATGTTTTACACCTGGACCAACATACTTTGAAACAATTGTATCAGTTTGAGGATAAATAGGCGAACAAAGGGCGAGGGAAACTATTAGGAGAGATATTTTTAATAAGCGCATTTTCACAATAACTTGTTTTAAAGCGTGAAATAGACTTCTCGAAAGTAAATTACACCTTAAACTAAAAAAACGCAAGAGTTAAGAAGGGAAATCACGCGGGATATTCTTTCGCCTGCTCTTCACCCCTCAAGACCCTTAAAACACCTAATGCAAGCGCTTTCATCTCATCTTCACCCGGAAAAACTAAAACTGGTGCTATAAATGAAACCCTTTCGGTTATCCAATCCACCAGTATCTTTGAATTTGCAAGCCCTCCTGTTAAAACAATAGCATCAACCTTCCCTTTCAGAACTGTCGCCATTGCGCCAACCTCTTTTGCAATTTGATATGCCATAGCTTCGTAAACCTCACGCGCATATTCATCGCCATTTTTTATCCTCTCTTCAACTTCATTTGCATTGTTAGTTCCAAGGTATGCAACAAGACCCCCTTTCCCCATAACCATTTTTCGTATCTCTTGCTCAGTGTATTTTCCCGAGAAACATAAAGATATAAAAGGTTGAAGCGGGAGCCCACCAGTTCTTTCTGGTGAAAACGGACCATCGCTACTTGCATCGTTTGCATCGATTATCCTCCCACCTTTAACAGGACAAACAGATATTCCACCCCCAAGATGTGCAATGACGAAATTCGTTTCATCAAGTTTTTTACCTATCTTCTCACTGGCAAGCCTTGCAACAGCGTGGATGTTTAAAGCATGCGACAAGCTTCTCCTTTGAATTAAAGGGTGCCCCGAATATCTCGCAAGAGGTTCAAACTCATCGACCGAGACAGGATCAACTATAAATGCTTCAACCCCGCCGAGTTTAGCAACTTCATACGCAAGAGCACAGCCAAGATTTGATGGATGCTCACCTTGAAAATTAGCCCTCGCATCCTCTAACATCTTATCATTTACGCGATATGTCCCACCACTAACCGGTCTTAAAAGCCCACCAAGTCCACCGACAGCTGAAAAATCAGAAGGCTTTAAATTTTTCTCCTCTAAAAACTCAAGAATTATCTTCAATCTAAACTCGAACTGATCCCAGAGGGTTTTAAATCTTGAAAGGTCTTCGGGCGAATGTCTTAACACTTTTAGATCGACCTGTTTTTCGTCTTCAAAAATCGCAACTTTTGTCGAAGTTGAACCTGGGTTAATTATAAGAATTTTCATTGCCTTAGAAAAGTTTGTTTTAAAACAAAGATGGTGTTGACTAATTCAGAATCCGTTGTTAATTTAACAAAGAAAAAACAATTGAATCAACCTTGCTTCTAAACGAAAGATACGAAATACTTTCAAAAATCGGTCAAGGCGCAGTTGCAGAGGTTTTCAAAGCATATGACAAGTTTCTAAATACGACGGTCGCATTAAAAATTGCAAAGCCGAATTCCGTCTGCGAAGAGAAAATTGAAACCGAATTTAAAACCATAACTCAATTTGAACACCCAAATATAATCTCAGCTTATGATTTCGGAACTGTGAGAGTATGCGAAAACCCCCAACTTTTATCAAGAAAATTTCTTGTGCTTGAATATTGCGACACGCAAGATATAATTAAATACCTTTCAAACGCTGAATTCAAAGATAAAATCAAAATCATCTATCAAATCTGCCACGCTGTGCATACAATTCATAAAGCGGGATTTATACACCGCGATCTTAAACCCGAAAATATACTGCTTGACTCAACAACTGGAAAGATAAAAATCACCGACCTTGGGCTTGCCATCGGACACGAACAAATAAATCTTGATGAATTGCCCGCTGGAACGCTTTCTTACCTCGCCCCTGAAATACTACGAGGTGATAAGTTTGACTACCGCGCTGATATATATTCGCTTGGAATTTTGTTTTACTACATCTTGAATGGGAAATTGCCGTTTGACTCCGATGAACCAGTTGAAATCTTAAAATGGCATCTTGCACCAAAACACATAAATTTTTACAATGTCCCAACGCAAATTCAAAATCTCTTAAACTCAATGCTTAACCCAGACCCGTCTTGTAGACCTAAAAATCTTGCTGAGGTTATGAATCTATTAAAGAATTTAACGACCGATCTACCTGAGATAAAAAATTTCAAAGTCAGAAAACCCTTCGGGAAAGATAAGGCGCTTAAAAAAGCGGTTGAAATCCTCAAATCAGCCACTTCTACATCTGGAAAAATAACTCTAATTACTGGAGCGGACGGGATCGGAAAAACATCACTCCTGCGATATATAGGTATTGAAGCAAAAACACTTGGCTTTGAAACAATCTTTATTAGTGAACTTAACATTCAAAAAGCTTTAAACCTTATCCTGAGGTCATCACTCGCATCTTTCTTAACCTCTGATCTAAAAATGAAAGCGGAAAAACTAAAAGATGAAAAAATTCTCAACTACCACACTGTTATAGAATTCTCAGAGTTTCTCGAAGGAATACTTTCGCTCGCCTCGAGAGATTTCCCAATCGTTATTTTAATAGACGTGTTAAATCCATCCGAACCCCTCTCTGAAATTTTTATCAAGTCCCTTTTGCTCTCGGACAAACTCAAACAAAAAAACATCTCAATTTTTATAACATGTGAAACAACCGAATCTATCACATCCATTGTGCCAAAGACAGAGAAAATTTTTCTTCGCCCACTTAACACTGAAGAGCTGAAAAATTATCTTTATATTAACTTCGATTTTGATCAATCAACAGCTCAAAAACTTGCAGAAACCCTTAGTGAATACACTGGTGGGATATCGGCGGTGCTTGAAATTTTCTCACATTATCTTCAAGATGAAATTAGTGAAGACGCGATAGATATAGATAAAATTGCAACTTTAAAATTTAACGAGATACTCAACAGAATAAAACAACTTAACCCAACCCAAAGAGAAATACTTGACATTTTAAGTTTAGCAAGCGAACCAGTTGAGATTGAAATTTTGAACAAATTCTTAAATTCTGATGCATCGGCACATCTATACCAACTTCAAAGCCTCGGGTTTATAAAAATTGAAAACGAAAAGCTCTCAATAGCGCACAAAGATTTGAAAAAACACATAGAAATTGAACTTGACGAGCAAACGAAGAAGAAAATCTATTTAAATTATGCTCTGGCTTACCACACCGAGGTCATGAAAAATGCGGATAAAATTTTACATTACTTTGCAAAGGCAGGGGATAGCGAAGGCGTGACAAAATTTGCAGAAGTTGGAATCGAAAATCTAATATCAAAAGGCGAATTTAAGAAGGCGATAAACCTGTGCAAGGGAATTTTTGAACTTCTACCAGAATACTTGAAACCCTTATTTAAAATCAAACTCGGATTTATATATCTTCAAATTGGGGAATACAAAAACGCGATTTCACTGCTTGATGACCTTAACGAATTAGAGGCATTTGAACTAAAATCTAAGGCGTATTTCCACCTTGGGGACACAAGCCGGGCGCTTGAAATTTTGAAACAAACATTTAAAACGCACGACACAATCTATGAGAGAATAAGGATTGTAACTAAAATCTCTCAAATTTTAGCATCAATTGGAGACGCTGACACTGCATTAATGTTGCTTGAATCATTTAAAAACGAAAAGATACTCTCGTTTATTGAAAAAAGCGATATAATTGGAGACCTTTACGCTGGGCTTGGAATAACTTCTCAAATGAAGGGGTACGATGAAAACGCAAAAAGTTATTTTGAATTAAGCCTTCAACACCGGTTAAAAAAGCAAAACCCGCTTAAACTCATTGCTGGATACAACAACATCGCAAACTTTTACAGCATCAATGGCAAATATGACGAAGCGATAACATATTGGAAGAGAGCCCTTGAAATTTTAAAATCAACCGACAATATAGTTCAAAGCGCCCACATTTATAATAACATCGGGATAAACCAATTTAAAAGAAACAATTACGAAAAAGCCCTCGAAAATTATCAAAAGGCATTGGCGATTTACAAAGCTACAAACGATGTACACGGAATAGCAAATGTTTTAGGAAACATTGGGGAATTGATGATTGAAGAGTTTAAACTTGAAGAGGCATTAAAATATATAAAAGAAGCGAAGGAAATCCATAAAAAGACAAATAATCTTGATGGATTACTTGAAACAAATTTACTTTTGTTCTCCCTCTATCTTACCGCTGGTGATGTCAGAAATGCCGAATCGAGTTTGGATGAAATAAACCAAGGGTCTTCTAAAATTCCACCAGAACTTATGGATTACTACCGCGCGTGTATTGAAATGAAAAAAAGAAACTTCGTAGAGTCTGAAACCATCCTGATGCGACTTTTAAATAACGAGGACGTTAGGAAAAATAATGACATTTACTTGAAAATTTTAATTTCTCTTCTCAAATTAAATTATGTGACAGGCGGTGTAAAAGCCCTTGAAATTATAAGGACGATAGCTGAAAATTACGCCGAGCAAACTGAAAACTTAAATTTAAAAGCTTTTTTGCTTTTCCTTATCTCGCTTAGCTATGAGGATAGAAACAAATCTCTTGCAATTAAGTATCTTAACAAATCACTTGAATCGCTCGGGCACGAATTTTTTGAACCGAAATGGAAAATCTACCTCATGCTGGCACAAAATTATAAAGGGCGAGGAATTGAAGTGAAGTTTTTACAAACCTTTGAAATGGCATTGATGAATTTTCAAGATCTGCTACAAAGGATAAAAGCGCCTGAACTTATTAAATCCTATCTTGCTGATGTTGAAAACGAGAAATTTTTAAAAATACTACAAAAATTAAAACCTGAATAGTGTGGGCTATAAGTTTAAGATACTACTGATAAGCACCAGCAAAGCAATTCTCGAAGACATAAAAAGGTTTATCCCAGTTGAAGAGGGTTATTTTGATCTCAGTTTAATATCTTCCTATAACTCTTTGCGGAAATTCGCAATCCAAAAGCCGGACCTTGCCATAGTTGCCATTTCAAATGAAAGCGATAAAACATTGCTCGAGACAGCCGTTGAGCAATTTGGCTCGCAAATCACAGCCTGCGTTGACTATATCAAGTCATATGATTTAGCTGTGAAACTTATAAAATTCAAGGTTTTATCATATTTTTCAATGCCGGAGGAAAGCACATCGTTTTCAGATTTTTTGAGGGAGAGAGTATATGATTGGAAAAAGAAAAGCGATATAGAGAAACTTTTAACAATAAGGAAGGAACAGTTTAATTTCAGCAGTTTCATCGGAAACTCGGAAAAAATTCGCGATGTCATAGACCTTGTTAAAAAGGCAATTGAACATAGTGATTTAACAGTTCTTATAACAGGGGAAACCGGGACTGGCAAAAATCTCATTGCTAGAATAATCCATCAAAACACCTATTCAGATATAAAACCTTTTGTTGAAATAAATTGTGCTTCAATTCCACCCACACTCCTTGAATCAGAATTATTCGGTCATGAGAAAGGAGCTTTTACCGATGCAAAGGATAGAAAGATGGGTTTATTTGAAATTGCCAGCGGTGGAACTATTTTTCTCGATGAAATTGGGGATCTTGATCTGAACCTGCAAGGAAAGATTTTAAAAGTTCTTGAAGATAAGACATTTAGAAGGGTTGGCGGAGTTGAAACTTTGAAATTTGAAGGAAGAATTATAGCTGCTACGAATAAAGACCTTGAACATCTTGTTGCGGAGAACAAATTTAGACGCGATTTATATTATAGATTGATGCTTCTTCCAATTTATTTACCACCACTGCGCGAAAGGGGAGACGATATTTTTATACTCGCAGAGTACTACATAAACAAATTTAACGAACTTTACCGCAAAAATCTCCCAAAACTCAAGGGGATATCACCAGAGGCAAAGGCTCTGCTGAAAAAATATCCATGGCCTGGAAATGTCAGAGAGTTAAAACATGCAATAGAAAGGGCTGTCCTTTTGAGCGACGGTGAATACTTAACACCTGATGATTTTAAATTTTTATTCGAGAAAAAAGCACCAACACCAGAGCAAACAATCGAAGCATCAACTTCAAATATTCAAATAACGTTGCCATTTGAATCCGCAAGTTTAAAAAATCTCGAAAAGGAACTTATAAGATCCGTCCTTATCCGCGTTTCATGGAATAAAAGCCGAGCTTCAAAAATCTTGGGAATATCCCGCCCTCGCCTTGATCGCTTGATTCAAAAATACCGCCTCAGCAACCCTTGAAATAATTCATTACATACTGCAACAATTTGTTACAGCTTGTTGCCTCAAATTTTTACAAAAGTGCGTTTGAGAAAATGAAAAAGATAGCATCTTGCTTTAAACTTGTTCAAATTCAATCATTTTAAATTTGTGCTCGATTCTGGCACAATCCTTGTAATTCTATATAATAGATTTTGCTCTTTACAAGTTCGATCTCAAGTTTTTCATCAGGCTGACATTGTGAAGTTGTGAGTGCTTGTCCAAAACTTGGCAATTTATTGATATAAAGCAATGTAAAGGTTTGATCTTTATTGACCTTTGAAACGCCGATCTTAAAGCGCAACCGCAATAAGCAAGCTTGATTCGTTCTTTTAAATTGCGATTGTTTTCTATGCTTTAGATTGTTGTTTTTAAGGTTGCTTTCCTACGCTTATGAAAGGTGTTGATATTTTTAAGAAGGCACTCTGGTAAAAAATTTCGGAGTTAAGTGTTCGTCTGGTAATCTGATAAGATGTGTAAATACAAATGGTTCTTGTTGCTATGGGTGTGAACTTTATAAGGTAAATGTCAAACTAAAATAATGGTTTACCCTTTTTACGAATTCTGCAAATGAGAAGGTTGAGCCGAAAATTAGTATGAGGTTGATTGTACTTGTTTACATTTTGCAAAGCTGAGTGCCCAAATGGCGCTAAACGTAGATGTAAGTGGTTCTCAGCAACTATGGATTTGAACCTTACAAACAATAAACTCAAAAACTAAATGTCAAACTAAAATAAGGAGGTTACCATGAAGCGCTTAATTTCAACCCTCAGCGTCATCATCTTCGTGATCAGCTTGGCTTTCTTCTTTACAAGCTGCGCAGATAACCCAGTGGGATTTTCAACTGGGAAGCCCGGGATCGTTAACAGAGATGGACAGATTAAGCTTTTGAAGTGGAATGACGCTTTCAAACAGGAACTCCTTGCGAAGAAAGGATTTGCTGGAAAGTGGGTATTCCCAGACCGGGATGCAAAGGTTGGTGGGAAGAAAACTTATAATAACTCTGTCTATATCCCTGCGGGTGCGGTTAGTGAACCAACTTATGTAACAGTTGAGGTGCTCGGCGGTGAATATGCTGCTGTTGAATTCAATCCAAGTATGACATTTAACAAGGATGTAACAATCACACTCTCATATGCTGGGGTTGACCTTGGGGATGGTTCCCCATACGACCTCAAGCCAGTGTGGTACAACCCTGATACAGGAAACTGGGAATATGTTAATAGCCCAGTGACCGTTGACACCAAGGCACAAACAATTAGTTTCCAAACAAATCACTTCTCCAGATACGGTTGGTCATGGTAATTTAGTTTAATCTAAACATCTTTAAGCCAAGGAGGCGAAAATTATGAAAAAGATTAAATCAAGTTTTTTAGATAAAGTTATAGCCGTCGCCCGCAGGTACTGCGGGGACGACTTCCTTAAAAAATTTAATGAGATATTAAAGCAACGCGAAGAAAATCTTGCGTTAGATTTAAGAGAAGCAAAAGACAAGGTTGAGATCGAGCCTGAAATTCAAAATGAAATAATAAACGAAATTAAGTTCGATACGCTTTTAAGTTTAGCAAATGAATATCTTGATCAGTTCAAATTTATTCAGATGTGCTTTGATATCGGTGATGTATGTTTAACTTATGGAGAATTCGACAAGGCTGAAAACTGTTTCTTGCTTGTAATAAAGAAAGCTGGCAAAGGTTATGAATTTGACGAGGCAAGGGCGAAAGCATATATAAAACTCGGCGAGGTGAAAACGAAACAAAATGAATTAAATGATGCTGTATCTGCTTTAAAACAAGGGTTGAAAATATACCAAAAGTTGCGAAATAATGAAGGAATAGCGATATGTGAAAATGGTTTGGGAATAGCATTTTACGAAAGCGGTCGCTATGATTTCGGTACAGCATACTTTAATCAAGCGCTTAAAAGAGCTGAAAAGATGAAGAATGAAGAACTGATCGCAAGATTACATATAAATCTTGGCATAATTGAGAGCATGCGCGGAAACTGGGATAAAGCAATTTCACACTTCCAAATGGCATTGCCACGGCTTGAAAAAAGAGGCGATGCGCTCAGACTTGCTCAAACATATCATAACATCGGGATTACGCTTATCCATAAAGGTGAATATGACGCAGCTGTCAAAGAATTTGACAAAAGCATTGAACTCGCACAAAAGCTTGAAGATAGCTATATGCTTGCCCTTGCCTGTTTAGGAAAAGCGGATGCTTATGTTCGACTTAAGGATTTACCTCTTGCAACTGCCTATGTGACGCGTTCACTCGATATATTTTATAAAATTGGAGACAGACAAAGTATCGCAGACGCATATAAGATTCTTGGAGTTATTCAGATTGAGCATGGAAATTTCCAACTTGCGGAAAGTTACTTCAAAACAGCAATTGATCTTAATCTTGAGTTCAAAAACTGGCTTAACCTTGGGGAAACTTATTATGAATTGAGCCAGCTCTATAGGAAGCAAAAACAGTTTGACAAAGCGAGGGAATCCTTAAGCTCATCGCTAAAATATCTAAAGAAAATTAAGATCAAGTCCTACATCGCCCGAATCCAAGCAGAATTAGCAGAGTTAAAAGCAGGTTAAAATTTAATCAAGCCCGGCGGTTTTCAGAAACCGCCGGCTTTTTTAAAAATTTAATTGGGTCTAATCAAATATGCTCGAAAATATCGACATATTCGAGGAAGTGAGGAAAAAAATAACCGACGTCAAAAAGAGAATTGAAGAACTTGAAGGAGAAAAACACAGAAATTTGGAAATTATTCTGAATGTAGTTAAAGCGATCAATTCGTCCCTCATTCTCGATGAGGTTTTAAAAATAGTTCTTGATAATTTAATCACTCTTGCAAAAGCAGACAAAGGTTGTATTTTTCTAGTAAATGGTGATGAAAATCTGAAGTGTGCTCTCGCCAGAAATTCCAAAGGGGAAACATTGAACGAAGAAGCGATTGCATACAGTAAAAGTATAGTTCAAGATGTATATTCCACTGGTGAACCGATAGCTATTGAGGATATTGTCAACTATGAAGATTTCAAGAAAAAAGAAAGCATAATTGCTTTAGACCTGAAGACAATAATTTGCGTCCCATTAATGGTTGATAACCAGATAATGGGTGTTGTTTATGTTGACAGCAACCGTGTCACAGAAATTAATAAAAATGAAATACTTCAACTTTTTGAAATTCTTGCTGGTCACGTCGCTATTGCAATAAGAAATGCGAAACTTTACGAGAAACTTTCAAAGGCATACCTTGATCTGCAAGCGACGAACGAGGCAATAATAAAAGCTGAGAGAATGGCAACGCGCGGTGCGCTCGCTTCCGAAATTGGGCATGAATTATCAAATTACCTAACGATTATTTCAATTAACGCGAAACTTATCTCAAGAGAAATAGCGAAAATTTCACAGGATGAGAAACTTAATAATTCTGTATCTTCCCTGCTCTCTGGAATTAACAAAATGAAATACTTCATCCGCGGTCTCCTCGACAGCGCAGAGATGAAACCAAACAAGCAGTTAACTAACATAAACAATGTTGTCAGAGAAACGATACAATTTATCCAGCCACTGTCAAGATATTCTATTGCAAAGTTTGTTGAAGAGCTTGATCCGGATGTTCCACCTGTTAACATCGACCCATTTCAATTTCAACAACTCTTGATCAACTTGTATAAAAATGCAACTGATGCAAGAAAAGACGCCACAATAACAACAAGAACATATTTTGACAAGGAATT
The DNA here is from genome assembly GCA_938074445.1 of Candidatus Kryptoniota bacterium. Lineage (GTDB taxonomy): Bacteria > Bacteroidota > Ignavibacteria > Kryptoniales > Kryptoniaceae > Kryptonium. The sequence continues at coordinate 37,885 of CALJEK010000012.1, forward strand.
TAGCAAAATTGTAATAAGAGTTGCCGATAATGGTCCAGGAATCCCCCCGGAGGTCCGCGAAAAGCTCTTCAATATAAACTTAACTACAAAACCAGAAGGACATGGATACGGCTTAATGATATGCAAAAAGATAGTTGAAAATCATAACGGTAAAATTGAAGTTATAAGCGAGGTTGGAAATGGAACTGAATTCATAATTTCAATCCCGATTGTGTAAGTAAGAAATGGCGCTCGGGGACATTGGGGAGCCACGCGCTCCCCTTTTTATTTTAATTGAACAAGTGTATGGTTTGAAATTTGAAAAACTTTCGCATCTTTGACCATTTCAACTATAGAATAATTGTGCGTTGCCATTATAACTGATGTTCCACGAAGGTTTATCTTCTTTAACAGCTCAATTATCCCGGCTGATGTATCAGGATCAAGATTCCCGGTTGGTTCATCTGCAAGGATTAAAAACGGTTCATTAACTATTGCCCTTGCTATGGCAACCCTTTGCTGTTCCCCGCCAGAAAGTTCATCCGGCATACTGTTTTTCTTGTGGCTTAACCCAACCTCTGTAAGTGCCATTAGGACTTTTTTGTTAATTTCCTTCTTTTTCGCACCCGTTACATAGAGAGCGAAAGCAACATTTTCAAAAACATTTCTATCATCAAGAAGTTTAAAATCCTGAAAAACTATGCCAAGACGCCTTCTTAAATAAGGAATTTGCCTTTTCTTTATCTTTCTTGAATCAAACTTACCAACCACAACTTTGCCACGATTTGGGAAAATATCCATATAAATTAATCTCAGCAATGTGCTTTTCCCTGAGCCAGTTGGACCAGTTATGAAGACGAATTCACCGTCATTAACTTTAAAATTTAAATCCTTAAAAACAAGATTATCACCAAACCATACCGAGACATTGTTGAACTCAACCATCTTAGTTATTCCTTTTCTTTAAAATGAAGTGCACTCTTTCCGACCGCTCGCTTCCTTCTAAAAAAGAAAAACCATCAAAGCAACCAACAACTTCAAAAAGTCCATTACTTCCGATGGCATCTTTGATCTCGGAAATCTTGTAAATCTTTTGCGTATGCCTTTCAAAATATTTTTCACCGTTCAATTCAATTTCAAATTCGTTAATATGAACGCCTTCATCCCTCAAGTAATAACTTCTTCTGGTATACTTTATCCCAAAGCATTCCCCGCTTAAATTCATCAAAGCTGAATTTTGAATCGAGTTATACTCTGTTGAGATATCAAAGATGAAAACCCCATGATCATACAGTAAAGATTCAACGCTCTTAAAAAGACCATCAAATTTTTCAATACTGTCAAGATAGTTCACGCTGTCATAAAGACACAATGCGACATCATATTTTTCATCAACTTTAAAATTTGACATATCAGCGATGAAAAATCTAACATCTTCGCCTTTAAGTTTTTCCCTTGCTTTACTTATCATCGCTATGGAAGAATCCATCGCATCAACAATAAAGCCATACTTTTTTAATATAGAAAGCAAAGTTCCAGTTCCACAAGCTATTTCAAAAATTCTCTTTGCATCGGGGCAAAATCTTCTTATCAAATTAACTATATACCTTGCCCATTTCTTATATGGCACCCCGCGCATAACACAGTCATAAATCTCGGCAAGCGCAGTATATGGTTTTGTTTGAATCATTTTATCAAAATAAGCTCTTTTTGAGGCGTGCTTAAAAATTCAGCTCCCGTTTCAGTCACCAAAACATTCTCTTCAAGCCCAATCCTTAAATAACCTTTTTTCTCTTTGCTGTAAAGATAAACAGATGGCTCAAGCGCAAAAACTTGACCAGGCAATAACTTATAAAAAGGTCTTTTCCCATAACGGTCTTTCCAATTCGGACCAAGCAAAGGACCAATTTCGTGTGTTGAATATCCGATGACATGCCCAGCTGCATGTGGGTATTCCTCATAACCAGCAGCAACGACCACAGCTCTTGAGGCGCTGTCAACTTCAAAACCAATTGCCCCGGGTTTCATTTTTCTAAATCCCTCCTCAATTGCCCTAACATTTGTCTGCCACATTTTCAAAATATAATCCGGCGGTTGCTCTTCATCTTCTTTTAGAACATAAGCAGTTCGCTGAATATCCGAGCAATAACCACTTAAATTGATGCCAAAATCAATCGTTATTAAATCCCCTCTTTGAATCACATAATCTGAAGGTTCAGAATGACCCCGAGTAATTCCAGCGTTTACACTTGGACAGCTTTCAGGCTCCCAAGAAGGTTCAACGCCATAATCTCGCATAAGTTTTTTTATATAATTGGCTACATCTTTCTCTGTGGTTTTACCTGGTTTTATAACTTCATTGCTCAACGCTTTTGAGATTATTTCCTCCGTTATTTTCACAGCTTCCCTCATAATCTCTATTTCCTCTGGCAGAAGCTGGCTTCTGTAGGACATGACGATGTTTTCGGATGAAACAAATCGCTTTGCGAACTTTTCCCCAAGTGTGTTCTTTAAATAACTTAACGCACTAGCTGAGAGACCATCCGCAATTGGAAAGTCTTCAGAGATGTTAAGTGCTATCTTCGCTGGATTTTTCCCCTCAACAATTTTTTTCAAATGTGGTGCGAGCCCCTCTTTTTTATAAGAAATAACCGTGTCATAAATTCCCGATTTTTGAAGTGGGTCAACATCATAACTTGCGCAGATTGCTATCTTTTTCAACGAACTATTCTCGTTTATAAAGATAAGCGCTGTTCTTGCAACCGCCCTATCTGCAGATAAATCCTTGGCAAGTGGATCAACGGTATACTCTCTGGTTAAAACAATCCACATATCAATCCCTTCAGCCTGCATCGCAGGAAGAACAAATTTCTCAAGCTTTGCCTTCTTAACCTCAAGCAGCTTCTCAGTCGACATTCGTTTAATTTTTCGAGGATATTGGTAAGGTGTCTCTCGGACGCAGGAGCTTATATTCAAAAGTAAAAGAAACACAAAAACCAAAATAGCTTGCATGGAATTCCACCTTGCTTTATTTTTTGATAAAGTTAGCAAATACAAACTAATTAAGCAACGAACCAAAAACCCGCACGGAGTTCAATTTGAAATTAAGTTTTGAAAATTTTATCTTTAATTAGTCAAAAAAACTTCAGGTTGGCTATAGCTCACTGTTACGCTGTTAAACATAATTGCTGACAGGTTATAGATATGAGATCAGGAGTTTGTGCGATTTTATTTTTTGTTTCTTTCACTCTTTCCTCACTCGCGAATGGTTCAATTTCATCCAATAATACGAGTTTGCCGGATACGAGCGCAGCGAAAGTTGACACAGTTAAACTTGATTCAACCGCAGGAGAAAACTTTTTCAATAAAAAGTTTGAATTAAAACCCTACGTTCAACTAAATCCACCCAAATTTCACCCCTTATCTTTCACACCTTCAAACTTGATAACGCAAGAAGTAAAAATTGATTCAACCGGCAAATTTGTCAAAATAATAGAAAAAATTGCTGGAAGTGAGCGCACCTTCCCCTTTGTGATACCGCTTGAAAAATATATACAGATAAAACTTGAGGAAAACAAAAGAAAATCATGGGTTGAGCTCGCCCATAGATATGAAAAGAAAGAAGAAAGAGATGATATTGAAAAACTTTTCGGAAGCATAACAAATATTCAAATACCTGTCCCGGCGAACCCAATTTTCAGCATATTTGGTCCACCAGTTATAAACCTTCACATTTCAGGTGCTGTTGATATAACAGGGGCATGGAGAAATGAGAAAAGTGAACAGCTAATAGTATCAAGGTTCGGGAGCGTTCGTAATGAACCAGACTTTAATCAACAAGTTCAGATAAATGTTGGTGGAACCATAGGAGATAAACTTAACATAACTGCCGACTGGAACACTCAAAGACAATTTGAGTTTGAGAACCAACTTAAAATAAGATACAAAGGCTACGACGATGAGATAATTCAAAGCATTGAAGCAGGAAATGTTTCGCTCCAAACTCCGTCCTCTTTGATCGGAAGCAGTCAAGCTCTTTTCGGTATAAAAGCAAATTTACAGCTTGGACCACTTAAATTAACAACCATAGCGAGCCAAAAGAAAGGTGAATCTCAGGAAAGAGTTTTAACTGGCGGAGCTCAAACGCAATCAATAGAGGTTTTTCTCTATCAATACTCGCAAAGACATTACTTCGTTGATGAAAAATACATCAAAACTTATGAACCATATTATCAAAATAGCCCCCCATTAAGAGTAGCTCCAGAATTACAGGTTAAAGACATTGAAGTTTGGATCTCCCAACTCGAACGACCTGAACCTGGTTTGACAAGATTTGTTGTAGCGGACATCGATTTGCCACCGATTACAAACAAATCATACTACGATAGTTTAAGAACGGTTAGACAGAGTGACCCTGGTAGAATTGAGGTTGGACTTTTCAGAAAACTTGAGCAAGGTAAGGACTATACAATTAATGCAGACATTGGCGTTATTTCGCTTAACATAGATATTCAAGATAATCAGGCACTTGCGGTTGCTTATAGAATTGAAGGACCAACTCAAATCGCTGATGATGATACAGTTTATGGAGATTTTGTAAATTCGTTGACCGATACAGCTGTCACGCTTGTCTTAAAGCTTGTAAGACCAAAATCTCCACAACCTTCGTTTAAAAAGGCTTGGATTTTACAGTTAAGAAACATTTATCCCCTTGCTGGCGCGAGAAATGTAAAAAAAGAGGGATTTGAATTAAAACTTCTTTACAAACCAAGTCCAGATCAAGAAGAGAGAGAAGATATAGATGGGATAAATCTTTTAAGGGCTTTTGGATTCGATAAATTTACGGAGGATGGTTCCCCAGGATCGGACAACAAATTCGATTTCTCTGATCAAACGATAAACCCAGCCCGTGGTGAAATTATTTTCCCATTTCTTAAACCATTCAGCAAGGAAACGCTGAAGAAAATTTTCCCAGATAAAGATGACGAATTTATAAACACAATTGCCTATGATGATATTTACGACACAAATCAAGTTGCTGCAAGAAACAATACAGCAAAAGCATCTAAATTTAAAATCTCCGCGAAATTAACAAGTGATGTCCAAGCAACTTATAACCTCGGGTTCAACGTCGCTGAAGGAAGCGTCCAAGTTTACTTAAACGATAGAAGATTAGTTGAAGGGGTTGATTACAGAGTTGATTATATACTCGGTCAGCTTACAATCTTAAATCGAGATGCTATTCTTCCGGGGGCAAATTTAAGAATAAGATATGAAACTAACGATCTCTTTTCCTTTGCATCCAAGACGATTCTTGGCGCTCGAGGTGATCTCGATTTTGGAGAAAATACAAAGTTTGGTTTCACATTTATGAACTACGCACAGCAAACATTAAGTGATAAAGTTAGGTTAGGTGAAGAGCCGATTAGCAATACAATGCTCGGGGTTGACCTTTCGACAAAGTTTAACTCAAGAAAAATATCTGAATTTTTTAACATATTCCCAGGATATCAAGCAAAGCAAGACGCTGTGTTCTCGCTTCGGGGTGAATCTGCTTTCATAATCGCTGACCCAAACACAAGGAAAAGCACAATTGTTGGGGATAATAAAGAAAGCGTCGTTTACCTCGATGATTTTGAAGGTTCAAAAAGGATTATCTCTTTCAGTTTAATTTCAAGTCATTGGCATCTTTCAAGTGCACCTGCTTTTATGCCTCTGCTTGGTGAAACGAGAAAAGAAGAAATTTCAGACACAATAAAGGTACAAAGAAAAGGATATCTTGCGTGGTTTAACATCCCACAATCAGTTCAGGTGAACGAAGTTTGGCCACAAAAAAGGGTTGCTCAGGAAGAGCAATTCATCACACCGTTAGATATTCAATTTTTCCCACAACGACGTGGACAATATAATTATACTACCAAATGGGACTCGGTTAAGAATTTCCCGCGCCAAAACTGGGCAGGAATGATGAGAGTTCTTCCATATTTTTCAACCGATCTAACAACCGAAAATATAACTTACATCGAAATTTGGTTTAAAGTTATTGGAAACCCGGGACCGAACGCAAAAATGTTGATAAATCTTGGACAAATTTCTGAGGATGTGATACCTAATAAAAAACTTGACACTGAAGACAAAAATGGAAACTACCGACTTGACCCTGATGAGGATGTTGGACTTGATGGAATGAGCGATGACGAAGAGAGAGCTAAATATCCCTACCTTGGGGATGACCCGAGCCAAGATAACTTTGACTATTCAGACCTACTGCGAAGAAACGGGACGGAAGGAAACAGAAACTTTTACCCTGAGCCAGACCGGGAAGATTTAAATAGAAACCATATTCTTGATCTCGTGAATAATTACTTTGAGTATGAAATTCCACTTGACACAGTAAACAACCCATATATAGCCGGTGGTGGTTCGAACGGTTGGTATCAGCTTAAAATACCGCTCTCTTCGTTCACGCGAAAGGTTGGAGAGCCAAGTTTTACGCTGATTGAATTTGTAAGGGTCTGGTTCACCGGGTTCGATAATGAAGCTATAATCAGAGTAGCCGAATTTAACCTCGTTGGAAATTACTGGGAGGAATTAGTTAAAAACGATGAAATGTTTAAGGTTACCGTTGTAAGTGTTGAAGATAATCCAGATTACACCCCTCCACCCGGTGTCCAAAGACCAAGAGATAGGACAAGACCGGATCAACAAATTGAAGGGAACGAGCAATCACTTGAATTTATTGTTCGAAATCTGCCGGACGACACACTTCGTTTTGCGATGAGAAGATTTCCTCAAAGACTTGACCTTTTCAATTACAAAATTATGCGCCTTTTTGTCCACGGAGATAGAAATTTCTACTTCCGCGACACTACGGATTATTCTGGCGAAATTTTCATCTGGATTGGAACAGATACATCAAATTACTACGAGTATCGTCAACCAATATGGCCAGGTTGGGATGTGCGAAATAATGTTCAGATTGTCTTCGACCAACTCACCGCATTAAAACAAACAAGAGATTCAATTAATCAACCTGTTAAAAGAATATCTGTGCCAGATGGACCCCCGGGGGCAACATACTGGGTCAAAGGAAATCCATCTTTGACAAATATAACATTTATCGCCATTGGCGTTACAAATCCAAAAGGCAAGGGACCTATGTTGCTGTCGGGTGATGTTTGGGTGAATGAATTAAGACTTTTAAAGGCAAACGATGCCCCCGGCTGGGCTTACAATATATCTGCGCAATTTAGCGTGCCTGAAATTTTAAATGTTAACTTCGGGATTGCGCGAAAAAGCCCCGAATTTAGAGGACTTACAGACAAATTCATTAACTCATCAGCGCGCGTTCTTTCAACTAATTGGGCATTTTCAGCAAACTTCAACATCGAAAAAATCTTGCCTTCGTTTTTAAATTCGTCATTAAGAATTCCATTTACATATTCCAGAGCCGAAAACATAGGAATTCCAAAATATATCCCTGGAAAAGATATACTCGCAACTGAAGCTGCAAACCGCCTCAGACAAACAATTATTGAAAAAGGTGGCACAGAAGAGGAAGCCAACAGAAAAGCAGACAGCTTACTGACGGTCATACAGCAGATAATGGTGTCAGAAACATGGGCTATCCCATCTGTCAACTTCACAATCAACTCTCAAAAATGGTACATCAGAGATGTCATCAACAAAATAAACATCGGATTCAACTTCAATCGCTCGAAATTTAGAGACATAAACACAGAATTAAGCAATAGATGGGGATTTAACTTTCAAACAAATTATTCAACCAGCATCAAACCAGTAACCTTTAAACCTTTTAAATCACTTTTTGATGGGGTTCCACTTCTTGACGCATATAAAGACTGGGGAATTCAACTCACTCCATCTAGTTTTGCTGGAATGATGAGATTTGATAGAGGGCACGAAAACAGAAAATTTAGGACTAAAACAACTTATGAGCCAACAACGCGAAGCTTCAACGCCCAAAGGGGTTTCTCGTTTGATTGGAGATTTTCAAATAATGGTTTAATAAACCCATCTTTAAGATATCAAGTTGACATAGGTAGCAATCTTGTTCATCTTGAAACTGACTCACTCGGGAGACAGCGAAGCACAAAAGAAATTTTTAATGACATCTTTTTCAAGGACGGATTAATCAATTTTGGCAAGACCTCAACTTTATCACAGCAAATAAGCATAGGGACGAACCCGAAAATACCCCCAATTCTTGGTTTGAACAAATATTTTAATGTCAACTTTAGTTATTCATCTGCATATAGATGGCAAAATAACTTTCAACAAAGAGAACTTGGGAGAAGCGCTGGGTATTCCGCAAATTTAAACTTTAACTTATCGTTAAAATTAAAATCGCTTGCAAACTCATGGTTCGGAGAAGAAGAAAGGCGTGGTCGCGGAGCCCAAACTCAAAAGGATACATCGAAAAAATCTGGTTTAGCAATATCACCCAAAAACCTTCTTAAAATGCTTATAAAAACCCCATTTCTCGATTACGAAAATGTTCAAATCACATTCACTCAAACGAACACAGCAATGAACAGCGGACTTTATGGTGAAAGACCGGGCATGGGAAATCTCTGGTCGTGGCTTCCATTTACAAGTGATAAAATTGAATATGGACCATCGCTTTTATACCAACTTGGATTTGTTTCCGATCCAAATGGGAAAATTCAGCTCTCTCCTAAAAAAGGTTTTCCATTTTTTGGATTTGAACAAAGCCCGGGCTTAAGAGCGCCAAATGGGAACCTTGATAACAATTACACGCAAAACAATAAAATCTCAATAACCACATCTCGCTCTCTTTGGCAAGGCGCTTACCTTGATCTAAGCTGGAATATCGGATGGGGCTATCAAAGAAATCAAAGAATTGTGACGGATTCACTTGGAATTCCAAAGGTTACATCATTTACAAGTTCCGCCTCAATAAGTAGGTCTTTCTTAACACTACCTCCCGTTTTTATATTTAGCGTTTTCAAAAGCGGAATAAAATCTGTGGCGTCTATATATTCGGAGCTTAAACTCGACCCAAATGATAAAAGAACTGACGACGAGAAACTCGCTCAAGCATTTGAAGAGGGCTTTGAGACACTCCCGTTTTTAAGCAAACTTTTAGGTGGTTTCTTCCCCAGGCTCAACTGGAGATTGAGATGGGATGGTCTTGAAAAACTCTCAATTTTCCAATCCTTCGCAACTCGCGTTTCACTTGAACACGCTTACACTTCAACATTCGAAAAAAGATGGAGAAGCTTTGTCGGACAGGGACAAACATTTGAAGGCGAGCGAACTGGCTATGACTTTAACCCTTTGATTGGGCTTAACTTAATCTTCAAACCTCTGTGGAATGGAAACTTAACTGGTGGTTTTAGATATATAACCTCAACCTACTATGACCTTAACTTTTCAGCGAAAGCAATCGTTGAGACATTTAGAAGAGAGGTTTCGTTCAATTTGAGTTATTCAAAACGTGGGTTCAATTTACCAATTTTCGGTCTTTCACTTAAAAACGATGTTGATATAACCTTTACCTACTCATCGTCGAAAAATTCAAGACAAACATATCAAGCAAGAAATCTTTCACAAGCCTTGCCTCTTGATGGAATTTTAAGAACAACGATGGAGTTAAGATTTCGCTATATGTTAAGCACGCGCGTTACAGGCTCGCTGTTTTATCGATTTGTAAAATCAAAGTCCGATTCAAGAAGCACCTTTATCCCTGGCACAACAATAAATGAGGTTGGGGTTGATCTCCGTATCTTAATCGGAACATAATCACAAAATAAAAATTTGATGACGAATGGAAAACTTAAGAAGGACAAAAATAGTGTGCACTCTCGGACCTGCTGTAAGCACGCTTGAAAAAATCGTTGAGCTAATAAACGCGGGAATGGATGCAGTAAGATTGAATTTTTCGCATGGAGATTATGAAGAGCATCTAAAATTTATAAAACTTGTAAACGAAGCCTCCAAAATCACAGGTAAATTCGTCCCAATAATTCAAGACCTTCAAGGTCCAAAGATAAGGGTTGGGAAATTAAAAACAGAGCCAATTGAACTTAAAACAGGAACTTTTGTTTTTCTCACAACTGAACAAATTGACGGCGACGACCAAATTATCCCAGTTCAATACGAATACCTCACGGACGATGTTAAACCTGGGGACACGATACTTTTGGACGATGGAATGATTGAACTCAAAGTTATTGGGATTGAAAAAAAGAAGGTAAAATGCGAAGTTATCGACGGTGGAATTTTAAAATCGCATAAGGGAGTAAATCTGCCTAACGTAAACCTTCGAATTCCATCGCTTACTGAAAAAGATGTGGAAGATTTAAAATTTGGGCTTGAAAATGGGGTTGATTATGTGGCATTGTCATTTGTTAGGAAAAAAGAAGATATAATTGAACTGCAAAGGAAAATGGAAGATTTTGGCAGGGTTGTTCCTATAATTGCAAAAATTGAAAGGGTTGAAGCAGTTAAATTAATCGATGATATAATTGAACTTGCTGATGCGATAATGGTTGCAAGAGGTGACCTTGGGGTCGAGCTCCCAACCGAAGATGTTCCAGTTTTACAGAAGATGTTAATTAAAAAAGCAAACAGAGCTGGAAAGCCCGTCATAACCGCAACTCAAATGCTTGAATCAATGGTTTCAAACCCGAGACCAACGCGAGCAGAAGCAACCGATGTTGCAAACGCCGTCCTCGATGGCACAGATGCAATGATGCTAAGTAGCGAAACATCGATTGGTGAATTCCCTATCGAGGCTGTTAAAGTAATGAACAAGATAATACGGGCTATTGAGACACAGTATAATTTTTATGGACCTGTTTTTGACTCGGATTTGAAACCAGAAAACGAAGTTGATTCAATAGGGCGCGCTGCTTGTTTGTTAGCACAACAGTTAAATGCAAAAGCAATTGTAACAATAACTCATACAGGAGCAACTGCGAAATCAATTGCAAAATATAGACCTGCCGTCCCAATAATTGCTCTTACAGATAGCGATGAAGTTGTAAAACGTTTAAACATCGTGTGGGGAGTGAGCGGAATTAAACTTAAAGAAATTTCAGAAACGGACAAAACGATAGAAAATGCAAAAATTCAATTAAGAGAGAGTGGAATTTTAGCAAGTGGAGACTTAATAATAATGACAGCTGGGATCCCGCTTTTCCAGCGAGGCTCGACAAATATGATAAAAATTGAAAGAATTTAAAACAAACTTTGAAGAAGTCATGCTTGGGAAAGAAATTGCTGTGGTTTTGGTAAGTGGCGGGCTTGATTCCTGCGTCACAGCTGCCATCGCTAACTCCCTCGGTTATGAACTCGCCTTCCTTCATCTAAACTATGGTCAAAGAACCCAACAAAGAGAACTAAAAGCTTTCAACGATATAGCCGACTTTTATAATGTCAAAAGAAGACTTGTGGTAAACGTTGAACATTTAAAACTAATTGGTGGTTCAAGCCTAACAGACGAGAATATCCCTGTTGAGAAAGCAAATCTAAAAAGAGAAACAATCCCGACAAGCTACGTCCCATTTAGAAATGCGAACTTGCTTTCAATTGCTGTTTCATGGGCAGAGGTGATCGGCGCAACCAAAATTTTCATCGGTGCAGTTGAGGAAGATTCATCCGGGTATCCTGATTGTAGGAAGGAATTTTATAAAGCTTTTAACGAGGTCATAAAATTAGGAACGAAGGCTGGTGTTGAGGGAAAACCCATTGAGATAGTAACACCTGTCATCGATATGAAGAAAGTAGATATAGTTAAAAAAGGGATTGAACTCAAAGCACCTTTTCATTTAACTTGGAGCTGTTATCAAAGAGAGGATGTTGCTTGTGGCGTTTGTGATAGTTGCGCTTTGCGCTTAAGAGGATTCCAACTTGCTGGTGTAGATGACCCAATTCCATATGAAGTTAAACCAGTTTACATATAAAGCAAAAAGGTCTGGGCTTAACCCCATTAGCGGAGTTTCACCCAGACCCTTGAGCAATGATGAAGCAGAACCTCCCCCCAGAGGTCCTCGCTTCAAAAATCGAATCAACTTTTTCACTTAAAATATAAAATTGAAGTATGTTCTCTTTCCTTGATGAAAATCACAAATCTGAAAACGCTTTGGCAAGGTTTTTGCAGACATACTTATACATCATTGAGGTATTTTCTCAAGAACTGCCCAGTATACGAATTTGGATTTTGTGCAACTTCTTCCGGGGTTCCAACCGCAACTATATGACCTCCCCCATCCCCTGCTTCAGGTCCGAGGTCAATTATCCAATCAGCACATTTTATAACATCCATATTATGTTCAATCACAATGATTGAATGCCCCGAGTCAAGAAGTGCGTTAAATGCCTTCAAAAGTTTAGCAATATCATCAAAATGAAGCCCCGTCGTTGGCTCATCAAAAATAAACAATGTATGTGGACTCGTTTCAGACGCAAGAAGATGCGCCGAAAGTTTAACACGCTGAGCTTCACCACCGGATAAAGTGTTCGCAGGTTGCCCAAGCTTAATATAACCAAGTCCAACCGCATCTAAAACTTTTAATCTCTCAACTATTTTTCTATGCCCTCTGAAAAACTCAATTGCTTCCGCAACGCTCATATTTAAAACATCGCTTATATTTTTCCCCTTGTATTCTACCTCAAGTATTTCACTTTTGTATCTTTTTCCGTTGCACGAATCACAAGGAAGGTAAATATCCGCAAGAAATTGCATCTCAATTTTAACATATCCCTCCCCCTCGCATGTTTCACACCGCCCACCTGGAATATTGAATGAAAAATGTCCCGAAGTGTATCCTCTAACCTTCGCAAGATAAGTTGACGCGAAAACTTCCCGTATGCCATCAAATGCTTTCACATATGTGACAGGATTTGAACGGGGCGTTTTACCGATCGGCGATTGGTCTACCATCTCAACTGCATCAATTAATTCATGACCTTCTATCACATCAAATTTGCCTATTTTCCCCTCGTAAGTCCCCTCTTTTATTTTTTTCAAACCTGCATAGAGCACATCGTGAACAAGCGTGCTTTTGCCTGAACCACTCACACCGGTGACGCAAACGAAAACATTTAAGGGAAATTCAACATCTATATTTTTCAGATTATGTTCTCTTGCTCCACGAACTATTATCGAATTCCCACCTTTTGGCTTCCTTCTCTTTTTAGGCACTGGAATTTTCAAACGTCCGCTTAGATATTTACCTGTTAACGAATTCTCATCTTTAAGCAAATTTTCATATTTACCCTGAAAAACTACCCTCCCACCATTTTCTCCAGCCCCAGGACCAAGATCTACTATATAATCAGCCGATTCGATAATTTCTCTATCGTGTTCAACGACGATAACTGTATTGCCATTTTCTTTGAGCGATTTTAAAATTTTTATAAGCCGATACGTATCCCGCGGATGCAAACCAATGCTCGGTTCATCAAGAATGTAAAGAGTGCCAACAAGTGAAGAGCCAAGTGCGGTTGCAAGGTTTATCCTTTGTGCCTCACCTCCAGATAAAGTGTTTGACAACCTATCAAGAGTTAAATACCCAAGCCCAACTTCATAAAGATATTTTAATCTGCGGTTTATCTCAGAAAGTATGCTCGCGGAAATTGTCTTTTCATAATCATTTAACTCGATATTTTGAAAGAAGAAATATGCTTCTTCTATTGACATTCGAACAACATCGTAAATTGTTTTCCCCGCGATTTTAACATTTAATGCCTCTTTCCTAAGCCTTGAGCCACCGCAGAGATCGCAAGTTGTGTACCCTCTATATCTCGAGAGCATCACCCTATAGTGAACCTTATAAGAGTTTTCTTCAAGCAGTCTAAAAAATCCATTAATGCCCTCAAACCCATCGTAACCGTTTTTTATAATTTCAATATGGTCGGGGCTTAAATCTTTAAAAGGCACATCGATTGGAATACCAATTTTCTTTGCAACGCGCAACAAATCCTTCTGAAACCAAGAAAACTTCTCACTTCTCCACGGGTAAATCGCCCCATCTTTTATACTTTTTGTCTTGTCCGGAACGAGTGCGTCCCAATCAATTCCATATGCCCTGCCAAATCCTTGACACTTTGGACAAGCGCCATATGGATTATTGAAGGAGAAGAGCCTTGGTTCCGGCTCCTCATATTCTATTTTACAATACGCACATTCAAAATGTTCACTAAACTTCATAATCTCACCCGAATCAAGAACTTTCACGACAAGATAACCCCGCCCTTCATTAAATCCCATCTCAACAGAATCAAACAATCTCACCTCGTCGATATCGGAACGAACAACAAAGCGATCAACGAGAACATAAACTTCTCTCTTTTTCAGCTTTTTGAAATCAACTTTCTCACCCAAATCGATAAGCTCATCGTTGACAAAAATACGATAAAAACCTTTTTCCTTAAGCGCCTCCAATTCATCCTCAATGGTGTGACCCTCGTGGATATGTAGTGGGAAAAGAATGTAAACTTTGCTTCCCTCAGGGATTTGTTTTATTTTCTCCACGACAAAACCTGGTGTATCCTTTTGAACAAGATTCCCGCACTTCGAACAATAAGTTTTACCAACCCTTGCGAACAAGAGACGAAGATAATCATAAATTTCGGTCATCGTCCCAACAGTTGAACGTGGATTACGCCCCGTTGACTTTTGATCGATCGCGATAGCAGGAGCAATCCCTTCAATTAAATCAACATCAGGTTTATCCATTTTTTCTAAAAACTGCCGAGCATAAGCAGATAAACTTTCGACATATCTTCTCTGACCTTCCGCATATATTGTATCAAAAGCGAGGGATGATTTCCCAGAACCACTCACACCCGTGAAGACAATGAGACGATTTTTGGGGAGCTCCAGATTTATATTTTTAAGATTATGAACGCGAGCACCTTTGATGACAATTTTGTCACTCATCCCTTTTATAGATTTCAGGCTTTAATTTTCTCACATGTTCGCAGTTAATTTAAACCATAGGAAAAAATGAAACAAATTCTTTACCGAAACCCCAAGGTATGTTCACCGCTTAATAAAAACCGATTTCCTGAATAAGATTGGAAGGTCTCACCCAGTGCACTCGTTGAGACGGGCCTCTCGAGTTTAACGCGAGGTTGTATCTTTCACTCTATTTTTTTAAATTTTAAAGCGCAAACATGGAGGGGTGCCGGAGTGGATGAACGGGGCGGTCTCGAAAACCGCTATCCCGCTAAAAGCGGGATCGTGGGTTCGAATCCCACCCCCTCCGCTTCACAAATGCTCACCTATGTCACAAAATACCGGCTCAACAAGCCTAACATAATCCGCCATCTTCATCCTCACAACATCGTTGTGCGTCCCACCGTTAAAACTTATTTCCTCGTTTAATTTGAATTTTTCATCAACATAAACTGGAAGATTATACAAGTTTCCAAACGGTGGCATTGCTCCCACTTCACAATCTGGAAATAACTGTCTAAATTCATTTTCTGTTGCAAGGCTTAAATTTTCAACATTTAAGATACTTTTTGCTTTTTCAAAATTCACCCTATGATCCGCAGGCACAACAAGCATAAAAAACTTGCCGTCCGATTTAACAATCACACACTTTGCAAATTCTTTTCCCTTAACATGAACGCTGGCTGCTACTTCCTGTGAAGTGAAAGCAGTTGAATGAACAATAGTAATATACTTCACCCCGTTTGAATCAAGATAATTTTTCAACCTTTCGCAGATCGCCATGGTAAGACCTCCATTTTAGATTGTATTTCTCGGCTGGTCAGATGTGAGAGGATTTCAACTATAAAAAATTTATTCCCTAAAATCGAAAAAATCAATCACTTCCCCCAACGGAGGAACTCTTATAAATTACTATTTTCTGCCCCGCTTTTATAGAGTTTCCCGTCAAACTATTCCACTTTTTAATATCCTTAACGCTCACATTGTATCTTTCCGCAATTGCGCTTAAAGTATCCCCCTTCTTAACTCGATAAACAATTCGCCCATCTATATTGTTAGTTTTTGTTCTATTTACCCTTACACCAGAATATGAACGGATACCTGAAAGATCCGGCACCAAAATAACCTGCCCAATCCGCAGAGACCTTGGTTTAATGTTGGGATTAAAGCTATACAGAATCTCAATTGGAACCCCATATTTTTTAGCAATTTTATTAAGCGTTTCCCCTCTTTTCACTTGGTGAACTATTAAATTTCTCTTTTCATCATCGGGTAAAGCATTGTAGTTAACCATAAAAATTTCCTTCTTTCCCTTTGGAATCCTCAATGTATATGGATGTGGCGGAGTATACCCACGGATGAGCTCGGGATTTAGTTCAAGTAGAGTTTCAAGTTCAGTTTCTGCACACTCTGCAATTTTTTTCAAACTAACACTCGCATCAACCACCACCTCATCATATTCAATTGGATCGTCAATGTAAATTGGAAATTTAAAGCCGTACTTTTCAGGCTCAAGCGCTATCAAAGAAACAGCAATATATTGGGGGACATAGTTCCTTGTTTCCCTTGGCAAATACTTTCTTATTTTCCAAAAATCTGGAACCCCAGCTTTTCTTATCGCCCTTTGAACTCTCCCCGCGCCAGAATTATACGCAGCTATAGCCAAATGCCAATCCTCAAATAACTCATAGAGGTCTTTTAGATGTTGAGCAGCTGCTCTCGTTGATTTCTCTACGTTCCTTCTCTCATCATACCACCAATTTGATTCAAGCCCATATAATCTTCCTGTTCCTCTGATAAATTGCCATACCCCAACGGCTTTAGCTCTTGAAACAGCAAATGGATTCACACCGCTTTCAATCATACAAAGATAAATTAACTCCTCAGGCAAATTATACTCGGCAAAAATTCTTTTAAACATTGAAAAATATCTTGCGAGTCGGCTCAACCACAACTCCATAAAATATCGCCCCTCATTCTGAAAATAATTAAGATAACTTTGAACATATTCATTCATTACAAGCGGAACCGTTGTTTTGATTTTGACTATCTCCTCACCTTTGAACTCAACCCTTAGACTGTCAATTCTTTCAGCGATTTGATTAAGTTTGTCCTGAATGTTTGATATATATTCCTGAATTGAGCCTTCTTGCAAAAGCGAATCAAATTTCGAAACATATCTTTGATAAAATCTCAAAACTTCCCCGCTTATAGACTCAAAATCTTTGCTTAACTCAACCTCACTTGTTCTCGAAACCTCATCAAGTTTTTCCATTGCACTATGGATTATCTCGATTGCAGAAATCGTGTCCCCCTGTGAAATGTATTCAAGTGCAAGCTTGTACTCCTTCTTAACTTCATCTAAAATTTTTGCCGTTGTTACTGAGTCATAGATTAAAATATCATTTTTTAAAAGTTGCCTCTGCCCCCGAGACCCATCAATCGCTGATGTGTTCTTACTAATTAAATCTGCGGAATCAGGCAAAATACAAAAACTTGTTGTATCTGGGTTTTGTGAAATTTGTGTCTCCTTTAAAATGTCGTTTTTAACAGCGCAACCATAAATTATAAAAACAAAGAACAGTGGTAAAAACTTTCTGTACATCTCACCTCCTAATTTTTGAACATGACTTTATTTACAGTTAAGATATTAATTTGAAAGGACAAAATCAAGGGAAACAAGCCTTCGGGCGCGCGGGATACCCCGAATTGTTTTTTAAGAACGCTTAATTTATATTTTATCAAGTAAAAGTAAAACCAAAGCGATTCTTTGTTCCATTTTTCAAACATACTTGTTTGCAGAACCGACAAAATTGGAGATGTGGTGTTAACTTTGCCTGTTATAAATGTCATAAAAAACCATTACCCTGAATCGAAACTAACTTTTCTCGTAAGCGAATATACAGCTGAAATCGTTGATGGTCACAAAGCCGTTGATGAAATTATGATTTACAAACCTAATGAAAATATCTTTCGACTTGCGAAAAAAATAAAGCAAAAGAAATTTGACCTTGCTATCGTTGTCTTCCCTGTTTTCAAAATTGCACTTGCACTGTGGCTTGCAGGCGTCCCAGTAAGAGTCGGCACTGGATATAGACTTTTCTCATTTTTATTTAACGTAAGGGTTTTTGAACACAGAAAATATGCCCAAAAGCATGAAGTTGAATATAATCTCAATTTGCTCAAAGCAATCGGTATCAAGGCGAACGAAATTAAGTTTGATATATTCATACCTGACTCTTCACTTGAAAAAGTGAAAAAGGTTTTAGATGAAAACGGCTTGAGCGAGGGTAGCTACATAATAATTCACCCTGGGAGCAAGGGCTCAGCGCGGGATTTAAAACCGAGCAAATTTAAAGAGTTAGCACAAAAATTAAGCGACTTTGGTTTTAAAATTATCATCACGGGGAGCGAATCCGAAAAAGAACTTACCAAATTTGTAAGCGATGGGCTAAAAAACGTTTATGATTTTGCCGGTTTATTCAATCTTAAGGAGTTATCCGCATTAATAAAAAATGCATCAATCTTCATATCAAATTCAACAGGACCAATTCATATAGCAAGCGCTGTTGGAACTCCAGTCGTTGGATTTTATCCGCCGATCAAGGTCATGAGCCCAAGACGATGGGGTCCTTACATAGATGACAAAATTATCTTTATGCCGAATGTTCCTTTTGAATGCGAGAAATGCATTGGCGAAAAATGCAAATTCTTTGATTGCATGGATTTGATAAATATAGATGAGGTAGCCAAAGCAATAAAAGAAAGACTTAAAGTCAATGTATAAAATTTTTAGCATTTTGCTCGCCCTTTGGGTTGCTATTTTCTTTCAACACGATTTGGACGAGAAAAAGGTTCAATTTAACAGCAGAAAGATTGAACATAATGCTTTCAAAGTTGGCGAACGTTTACTTTACGATGTTAAATATCAATTCATCAAAGTTGGTGAAGCTGAAATTTCCCTATCTGAAATAGTTGAGTATAACGGTCGCAAGTGTTATCGTGCTGTATTTAGAGTTTGGTCTTTGCCATTTTTCTCGGTGTTTTACAAGGTTGACGATAGATACGAAAGTTTAATTGATGTCGAAGGTATTTACCCATGGAGATTTGAACAACGTATAAGGGAAGGCGGGTATAAGCGAGATTTCTACGCTGAATTTGACCATGTTAATTTGATAGCAAAAACATCAGAGGGGGTTTACCCAATTCCACAGTATGCACAGGATGTTTTCTCAGCCTTTTATTACGCAAGAACGCAAGATTATTCAAATAAAAAAGTTGGAGATAGAGTAAGGCTTGAAAACTTTTACAGAAATAAAACATATCCACTTGAAATCAAATATCTTGGCGAGCAAATCGTGAAAGTTAAAGCTGGGAAATTTAAATGTGTTGTAGTTGAACCGTTGATAGTTGAAGGTGGGCTTTTTAAGGCAAAAGGTAGATTTTTTCTATGGATAACAAACGATGATAAAAAAATTCCAGTCAAAATGACAGCCGAGATACCGATAGGAAATGTGTCGGGGGAACTGAGGGAATTTGAAAACATCGAAAAAATAGACGCAAAGATAGAGTGATGAAATCAAAATACGAAAAAATTGACCTCTCAAAGGTTAAAACAATTTCAATTAAAAACAGGAAAAGCAAAGTTAACGCAGAAGAATTTGCGAAGGTGTTTGACCCCAAAAAACAAAATTTTTCAGAGTTCATCGATTCACTCCCTGAGATACTCGTGGCAAAAGATTTAAAAATCCTTGTCGACAAGATTGTAAATGCTTATGAAAAAAATAAACTTGTCATCTTTTTGATCGGTGCTCATGTTATAAAAGTTGGACTTGCACCGCTTTTAATTGAGCTCGGCAAGCTTGGGGTCTTGAAAGCGATCGCAATGAATAGTGCATCCGCCATTCACGATGTTGAAATTGCACTGTTTGGACAAACCTCGGAAGATGTAGCAGAAAATATAATGGATGGGAGCTTTGGTATGGCAAAGGAAACTGGCGATTTCATAAATCTTACGCTTGAATATTATTGCAAAAATTCAGATCTCGGCTACGGCGAAGCCATCGGGAAAAAATTAAACGAAGTCGATGCCCCAAATAAAGATTATAGCGTTCTTGCTTCATTTTACAATTTGGACATACCTGCAACGGTTCATGCTGCCATCGGGACTGATATTGTTCATCAACAACCAACAATGGACGGCTCAATCACTGGTGAGATGAGCTTTAGAGATTTTAAAATTCTCTGCAATATTTTAACAAAGCTTGATTCAGATGGCGTGGTCGTGAATGTCGGCTCAGCAGTTATAATGCCGGAGGTTTTTCTTAAAGCCCTAACCGTAGTGCGAAATCTCGGGCACAATGCCTTTGGCTTCACAACAGCAAACTTTGATATGTTACGTCATTATAGACCCACTGTTAATGTAATACAGCGACCAACTCAAGGCGGAGGACAAGGCTTTATGATAACAGGTCACCACGAAATAATGATACCACTTTTGGTAGCAATGATAAAAAATAAAATTTAACTTTTGATGGAACAGGAAAATTTCGAGCCAAAAATCGAGAAAGCCAAGAGCTCGCTTAAAACTTCCCCAATTGCGATGACTTTGATAGCCCTTGGGACGGTTTTCATATTATACCAGTTCTTCGGAGCGGGTTTATTATTTTTGCTTCTTGGTGGGTTAAACGAAGCAAATGTTCAAATCTTCAGGTTGATGACCTTGATCTCCCAATTTTTGTTTATCTTTACCCCAACTTTATTGTTCGCAAGGTGGCAAGAAACTGGGTATAAAGAAATTTTCAAACTTAAAACACCATCTCTATCTGAGGTCCTTCTTACAATAATTGGAACCTTATCGCTTCAAAATATAGCACAAATATATCTTTACTTTCAGGACATCATCTTCCCCATCGAAAAGCTTGGTCCAATTTTCGAAACAATGCGAAAACTTATGGAGCGAACTTATTCTATTTTGGTCTCTGCGAAATCACCGCTTGAATTTGCCTTCGTTGTCTTGGTTGTAGCTTTTACGCCCGCGATATGTGAGGAGTTTCTATTCAGAGGTCTTGTCCAATATAATTTATCAAAAGCAAGCAATTACAAACTTGGTTTCATTATAACAGGAATTATCTTTGCAATGTATCACGCAAACCCATTCAGCTTTATCCCTTTAGTCGCGCTTGGGGTTTATTTCGGTTACCTTGTCTATAAATCAGAAAGCATATATCTTTCAGCAATTGCTCACTTTGTGAATAATTTTACCGCTGCCTATCTTTATTACGCCGTTGGATCAGAAGGAATAATTCCAAACAATAGTTCGGCTTTATTCATAACAATGTTTTTTTCAATAGCGATTTTCTCAATTTCAATTTACATTTTTGAAATTTTGCATATAAACAAAACTCAGGAATAAACAAAAATGCCAAAGTGTCCACTTTGCGGTTTCGTATATCCAGACGGTGTAACCGTTTGCCCAGATTGCAACATAAACTTAATTGACGAAAAACCCGAAATATGTATATATTGCGGTGCTGAGATTGAACCTGGTTTACCCTATTGCCCTGAATGTGGTAAAATTTTTGTAACGAGGATTTTTGAACCTGAAGACGAAATTGAATGCGAGGAACATTTTGATAAACCGGCGGTTGGAATTTGCGTCATATGTGGAAAACCGATTTGCAAAGAATGTGCAACTGAAGTTGATGGCAAAATTTACTGCGTAGAAGGAAACCATAAACAATATAAAGAGGATTGGGCTATCGTTTACACAACCCAGTATGAATATGAAGCTGAGATGTTAAAAGCAAATCTTGAAAGCGCTGGTATCCCTTGCGTTATCTTCTCTACAAAAGATCACACTTACTTTATGACGGTTGGCTTTGGAATAGTTAAAGTGCTCGTTCCGAAAAACAAAAAAGATATCGCACTTAGAATAATTGAAGACCTAAAGTATAGCGATGAAGATTATTACGAATAAAAATTGGGTAAAAAATTGGGCAATCTCACCATTCGTGTTTTGGTCGCAACCATCGGCATACCTTTAATAGTCCTTATAACGCTTTACGGGAAATTACCTTTTTTCGCTTTCATACTTGCAATCTCTACCCTTGCGACATATGAATACTACAAGCTCGCAAATTTAAAAAATTCGGCTCCAATTGTTTTGCTCGGGATGCTTGCAATTTTCGCGATCGATTTAATCTTCTACTTTGATAAAGTTCAACATTTAGTATCGCTTTTCATTTTGACAATCCTATTAATCGGGCTCGTCGAGCTTTTTAGAAAGCCAAAACCTGGTGGATGGTCGGCTATTTCAAACCTTGCAACGACTTTATTCCCCATTTTTTATATTGGGCTATCGCTTGGGACATTGATTGGATTAAGGGAATCTAAATATTTTGATTATTTTAAAGCTGGCGTTTTTATAATTTCAATCTTTGCGATAATATGGATTTGTGATACCGCAGCATATTTTGTCGGCAAATCTTTTGGGAAACGAAAACTTTATGAAAGAGTGAGCCCGAATAAAACAGTTGAAGGGTTTATCGGGGGCTTAATTTTTGCATTCATATCATCTTTCATAGCGAAGTATGCCGTGCTTGATTCCTTAACGATCTATGATGCAGTTGCAATAGCAACAATCGTTGGCATCTTTGGACAGCTTGGGGACCTCGTTGAATCCCTAATCAAAAGGGATGCTGGCGTTAAAGATTCATCAAATATAATTCCAGGTCATGGCGGTGTTTTTGACAGATTTGATAGTTTGATTTATGTTGCTCCGCTTGTTTATATTTATTTTACGGTTTTAAAATAAATTGGGGACCCTTGTGAGAAACGGACAGAAAAAAATACATGTTTTAACACTTGGTTGTCCTAAAAATCTTGTTGACTCTGAAATTTTGATAAGTAGATTGAAAGACAACTTTAAAATCGTTGAAAAACCTGAAAAAGCCGAAATTATGATAATAAATACATGTGGTTTCATCGAATCAGCAAAGCAGGAATCGATAGATAAAATCTTCGAGGCTATCTCGCTTAAAGAAAAAGGGAAAGTGAAAAGTGTTTATGTGATGGGTTGCTTATCTGAACGATATAGAAATGAACTTGAAAAGGAAATACCAGAGGTTGATAAATTTTTTGGCGTTGAACAATTTTCCGAGATTTTAAATGAACTTAAAGTTGATTACAAATATGAACTGCTTGGGGAAAGAGAGATTTTAACAACGGGGCATTTCGCCTATCTTAAAATTTCTGAAGGTTGTGATAATCCCTGCTCTTTCTGCGCCATACCCTTGATCCGCGGGAAACACATAAGCCGTCCGATGGAAGAAATAATTAAAGAAGCTGAAAAACTTGCATGGAAAGGTGTAAAGGAATTAATAATTATCGCACAGGACACGACTTACTACGGACTTGACATTTACGGCGAAAGGAAACTCGCCGAGCTTTTACTCCGACTTTCACAAATTGATGGTGTCGAATGGATTCGCCTAATGTATACATTTCCAGCAAGGTTCCCCGAAGAAGTTATAGATGTGATAGCGGAGAATCCCAAACTTTGCAAATATGTTGATATTCCGATTCAACATATTTCGGATAAGATTCTAAAATCGATGAGACGAGGAATTACAAAACGGAAAACAATTGAACTTCTTGAAAAAATTAGAGAAAAAATTCCAGATGTCGCAATAAGGACGAGTTTGATAGTTGGTTATCCTGGTGAAACCGAGAAAGAATTTGAGGAGTTGTTGGACTTCGTAAATGAATTTAAATTTGAGCGTCTCGGCGTTTTCACATATTCGCAGGAGGAAGGAACCCCAGCTTTTGAGCTTGGCGACCCAATTCCGAATGAAGAGAAGGAAAGAAGAATGAGTTTGCTTATGGCAGCACAGCATGATATCATAGTTGAGAAGAACGAGAAAATGGTTGGAAAAAAACTTAAAGTTTTGATAGATAGAAAGGAGAAAAATTATTACGTGGGTCGAACGCAATGGGACGCCCCAGAAATTGATCTTGAGGTTTTAGTTGAAGGTAAAAATTTAAAGGTCGGAGAGTTTTATCAAGTTGAAATTTACGATTTTTTTGAGTATGATTTAATTGGAAAAGCGGTTTAGAAACGAATAGACAAGCACTTTTGTTAAAAATCTTGGAACAAAAATTTAAGACCGATTTTAAATCGGGTGGAGAAAAAATGAGAAGATTAACATTAATTTTGACGATTTTAGCGGTTTTACCCGTTTATTCGCAAGTTGAGACAAGTTTACCCAGAAGTTATGCTATGCCTCAGTTTTACTTTAACGCCCTTAATTTCGCTGGAGATATGAGCCAAACTGAAAGTAGGGTTGATATATATGTTCAAGTTCCATATGAATATCTACAATTTGTAAAAGAAGGCAACCATTATGTCGCTAATTATGAAGTCGATGTTAGAATCACAACGCCCAAGGGCAAACAAGTTCTTGAAAAAACATGGACACAGAAAGTAATAGCGGATAACTTTGAGCAAACAATTTCAAGGGCTTTCTGGGATATATCACAGGCATTTTTTAACCTTCCTTTTGGTGAATATAAAATTGGCGTTCGGGTGATTGACCTGGATACAAGGCGCGGGTTTAAAAAGGAAGGAGCAATAAGCGTAAGAAACTTCTCACAAAGTCCAATAGCGATAAGCGATTTAATGATGGTCTCATCTGTAAAGGTTGAAAATGGCGTCAAAATCATAGTCCCAAATGTATTGAATACAATATCTTCATCTGGCGATAAGAGATTTTATCTTTTCTTTGAGGTTTACAACAACATGGATATTTCAGATTCGGTCAACATAATTTATAAAATTGACAAAATAAAGAAACGCAAGAAGGAACAAGGGCTCACCCTTACGGGAACGCTGAAAGAATTTATTAAACCTGGGAAAAATTCAATTATAATGGAGATACCAGACCTGAAAATCGGCTTTGGCGATTATATAATTTTTATTGAAGCCAGGATGATGTCAAATCGCGACTATTATTCTGTCAATCAAAGAGGGTTTGTGGTTAGATGGCATGAGATGTCGGAGTTGATAACTGACCTTGACAAAGCAATTGAACAACTCGTTTATATCGCAAAACCTGAAGAATTGAACTATATCAAGTCAGCACAAGATGATGCGGAGAAAGAAAGGAGATTTCTTGAATTTTGGCGGAAGAAAGACCCAACCCCAAATACGCTAAAGAACGAACTTATGGAGGAGTATTACAGCAGGGTTAAGTATGCAAATGAACATTTTGGGCATTATCTTGAGGGATGGAGAACAGATATGGGAATGGTTTATATAATTTTTGGACCGCCAAGCAGTGTTGATAGACATCCATTCGACATTAATGCTAAACCATACGAAATATGGTACTATTACGAAATTAACAGAAGATTTATCTTTGTTGATGAGACTGGCTTTGGGGATTACCGTTTGATAACCCCACTCTGGGATGAATGGACAAGGAATATATGGCGTTAATCAAAAAATGTCCATATAACACCAAACCTTAAACTTCTATCCTGCATCGGATAAAAAGCAGCGGTCATATATTTTGAATTTGTGACATTGGCAAATGTTAAAAATACAACTACATTTTTAACTCTTCCGCTCAAAAACAAATCAAGCACCGCAAGCCTTTTCATCTCGTACCCACCTTCCGCAAACATTAGAGTTGAATTTATAAATTTAAATGCGATGAATTCATCTGAGAGTTTACCTCTAATCCCAGCTTTTAAATTCAAAGTTTTTGTCAGCTTGCCATCAAAGAAAAATTCAGATGTGACGAGGAATCTCGGATATGGCTTTGTTATTTTGTTAAGAATTAGAGATGAATTAACCACCAAATTAAGATTCCAAAATTTAAATCCAATATTTACATCCCCAAATGTTCGGCTTAAATAGTCTTTGTAAAATGAGGAATCTTTGAACACAAGAAAATTGTAAACTTTTCTATTTTGAATTCTGATATCGAATGAAAAACTTTCGCCTTTGAGCCTTGCCCCAACCTCGTAAACAAGATGTCTTTCGAATTCAGCTGATTTTGTTATAAACTGCTCAAGTAGAGTCGGCACTCTATATGAATGCGAAAGCCCAGCATAAAAGTTGAAATGTCTTAACCTTGTTTCAACGCCAAAACCATAAGCGGACGTTGTTGTATTAAGAAGGTTTTCAAGCTTAATAAACGAAGAAAGCATAAAAGCAGAAAAATTTGCGAATATGTTCAAAAAGGACGAGATAGATGAGATTGAATTTGAACCCGATGAAATATATCCTGTTGAAAGCGATTCGTTTAAAAGATAGATTTTCAAATAGTTTTTTTGAACTTCAAATCCAGCGTTTAGTTTCACAAGCTTAAAGGTGCTCTTAAAATTTAACTTAAACCCGTAAAAGTTTGAACTTCGCTCATTTGGGTCTTTTATTGAAATAATCTTGTCCTTTTGAAAGGTATGGTAAATTACGAAATTAACTGCGGTAGATGAGCCAAACTTATAAAATGATGTCAAGGTCAAATCGTTTCTTTTTGATGTCCAATTTGAATTTACTTCAACAACAGGAGCAATTCTCTCGTTGTAGACTATATTTTCCATCTCTGGAGATACTTTCGATGTATCAATGCCCCCATTTAAATCGGAATTTAAAGTTGTGTATATGTTGAGCAAAGAGACATTGAAATTCTCCTGCGGTTTCCAAAATGAATTTATAAACAAGTTCCAAACATCGTGTTGTGAATTGACAAATCTACCGCCTGATACACCCCTGCGAAAACCGAGAGTTAGATTTAGGTTTCTGTGAAAGTTGTGCGAGAAGCTTCCATCCGTCACGATCAAATCGTAAGCGTCTTCAACATATCGTATCCTTGTGATGGTTTTATGAGTGAAGATATTTTTGAAGATATAGTTTGAAGCTGATGAATTTGAATTTTGAAAGACAGCGGACGAATAATTTCTTATAGTTTCAATTTTATAAATATTGTCAAGCGGGAGCATATGAAAAGTTTGATATGGATAAACATACCCACTTAAAGTTCTCCCATTTAAAAAGAAATGGGAAGAGCGCATGTCGATAAAGTTAAAGTTTAAATTGGCTGGTTTTCCGTTCTCACCGAGTTCATTTGAAAAGAGATTGAAATTTAAACTTAAGATATCCCATGCAAATTTATAATCCAATGTTTCAATCTGTTCAACTTTTATCCTTGCAATTTCAGAAAATACAGGAAATTCGGGGATTTGGGGAAAATTGCTTGTGTCCTTTTCTGATTGAGACAGAAGAGGGTTAAAAAGCAAAAACAGGCAGATGAAAAGTTGCATTCTTATGAAAACTTGTTGATTTTTGTGGATAAATTTACCAAACATCGCTAAATTTTTCAATTAAAAGTGAAATTCCCGAATGTCTTTGCTTTTATCATTGTTTATTTCAGTTCAAATTTTTATATTTACCAACGAGTTTAAAAACAAAAGTTTTGTGAGATGAGTTTACAAGCACTTGTATTTCTCGTCCTTTCTTTCATTGCGATAGTTTCAGCAATTTTAATGATAACACGAGCCAACCCCGTAAAGAGCGCGATTTTTTTAATTATCAATTTTCTTTCACTTTCAATCATATACCTCACTTTAAATGCCCAATTCATAGCGATTATCCAAGTTTTAGTTTACGCTGGGGCAATAATGGTTTTGTTTGTGTTTGTGATAATGCTACTTAATCTACAGGATGAAAAAAAATTATCTGATAAACTTGATTTAAGAAAGGTGGTTGCTCTTTTGTTTGTCTTGCTTGTCTTCGGTAGAATTGCATTGGGATTGGGAAAGTCTGTGAGTGAGAGATTCTTGAAACAGGCTGAAAATTCGGTTGAAATAGGCAAAGTTGAGTTCATCGGCGAAAAATTATTTACAAATTATATCCTTCCATTTGAAATCACATCTTTGATTTTAATTGTCGCGATAGTTGGTTCGATTGTTCTCGCAAAAAGAAAATTTGAGTAGATTTGATTATGGAAGGACCCACTGTTTTGAGAAAAATTCAAACAAATTTAGGAATGCTATGATACCTCTATCATGGTATTTATTTTTAAGTTTGACTCTTTTCACCATTGGAGTTTTAGGCGTCTTGATAAGAAGAAATGCTATTGTCATTTTCATGTGCATTGAGTTAATGTTAAACTCTGTAAATCTTGCTCTTGTTGGATTTTCAAGCTATATCGGTAATGAACTTGGGCAAATGTTAGTTTTCTTTGTGATGGTTGTTGCAGCTGCTGAGGTTGCGGTTGGACTTGCAATTGTGATAGCAATCTTTAGAAACAGATTAACAGTTAACATCGACGAAATTAATTTGTTAAAATGGTAAATTAAAAAAAGAGGCACCTGAAAAATGCACAAGTATATCGGACTTGCTCTCATATTTCCATTAATTGGTTTCATTGTCAATGGGTTATTTGGATGGAAAATAAGAAAAGAAAAAATAATTGGATGGATTGGAAGTTTAACAGTTGGAGCATCTTTCGTTGTTTCATTTCTTGTTTATATTGAACTTCTCGGTTTGCCATCTTACGCACGAAAGTTTACAGTTGAATATTTTTCTTGGATAAAAACTGGCGGATTGGATATTTCGTTTTCTTACCTTGTGGATCCGCTATCGGTTTTAATGGCTATGGTGGTCACGGGGGTTGGTTTCTTGATCCATGTTTATTCAATTGGATATATGCATGGTGATAAAGGATTTGCGAGATTTTTTGCGTATTTGAATCTTTTCATATTTATGATGCTCACACTTGTTTTGGCTGATAATTATTTGCTTATGTTTCTTGGATGGGAGGGGGTTGGATTGTGTTCTTATCTTTTAATTGGGTTTTGGTATGATAAACCTTTTGAAAAAATGACGACGAGTGACGCGGGGAGAAAAGCGTTCATCGTGAATAGAATTGGGGATTTCGGATTTCTAATTGGATTGTTTTTAATGTATAAATATTTTGGCAGTTTAAATTTCAATACCGTTTTTTCAATTGCAAGCAAACTTCAAGTTGGGGATTCAACTGTTTTCTGGATAACTTTACTTTTATTTGTTGGTGCAACTGGAAAATCAGCTCAAATTCCACTTTATGTTTGGCTTCCTGATGCAATGGCTGGTCCAACGCCAGTAAGCGCTCTAATTCACGCAGCTACGATGGTAACGGCTGGAGTTTATATGATTGCAAGGTCGTCAGTTTTATATGCGCTTGCTCCAACAACAATGGAAATTGTCGCTGTAATCGGCGCGCTTACAGCAGTTTACGCTGCTTCAATGGGTCTTGTCCAAAATGGCATTAAAAAGGTTCTCGCTTATTCGACGATAAGTCAACTTGGATATATGTTCTTAGCGATGGGTGTAGGGGCATTTTCCGCTGGTATATTCCATTTGACAACGCACGCTTTTTTTAAAGCTCTTTTGTTCTTAGGCGCAGGTGCAGTGATGCATGCACTTGATAACGAAGAAGATATTCAAAAAATGGGAGGATTGAAAAATTATTTGCCTATAACTTATAAAACCTTCTTTATCGCTTCACTTGCAATTGCAGGGATTCCACCGTTATCTGGATTTTTCAGCAAAGATGAAATTTTGTGGGGTGCTTATTCACAAGGTTCATTTTGGCTATGGCTTCTCGGGGCTATCGGCGCTTTTATGACCGCATTTTATATGTTTAGGCTCGTTGCACTTGTCTTCGAAACCCCGGCAAGATATGGAGCGAAACATCCTCATGAAGCACCAAAAGTTATGACTTTGCCTTTAGTGATACTTGGCTTTTTCTCAGCTGTTGCTGGATTTATCGGAATTCCCGAATCTTTCGGCTTAAAAAATTTGTTCCATCACTGGCTTGAACCCGTGTTTGAAGATGCAAATGCAAAACTAATACTTGAATCTGCTCATTCAACCACCACGGAATTTATACTTATGTTTATTTCGGTATTGATAAGCGCAGGCGGGATATTGCTCGCAAGGTATTTATATCTTGAGCGAATAAATGTAGTTGCGAAATTAACGCAAACTTTTTCAGGAATTTACAAATTGCTCTACAATAAATATTATGTTGACGAGATATACGACACGATTGTTGTTAAACCTGTAAAATGGGGAAGCGAAAAACTGCTGTGGAGATTTTTTGATGTTAAAATTATTGATGGCATAGTTAATGGAAGTGCAAGGGTTACATCTGCTGTAAGCTCGGTGATTCGCTTCATCCAAAATGGTATCGTCCAATTTTACGCTGTTGTCTTTTTGATAGGAATTTTAATTATCTTGTGGCTTATTTTCTGAACAAAAATTAAAGAGATTGAAAAATGGAGTTGCTTCAAAAGCATATTTTAACTGCGATAATTTTTCTACCATTTGTTGGCGCACTTGTAATTTCGCTTATAAACAGCGAAAGAAAAAATCTGATAAAATTTCTCGGGCTTCTTTTTTCAACTTTAACTTTCATCATTTCCGTGTATGTTTTTATAAAGTATGACCCCGCAAAAACTGGTTTTCAATTTGTTGAGAAATATCCTTGGATTCAATCTCTCGACATTTCTTATAAAGTTGGAATTGATGGAATTTCGCTCTTGCTTCTTGTTTTGACAACATTTTTAACACCTGTTGGATTACTCGCCACTTGGAGCTCCGTCGATAAGAGGGTGAAGGGCTATGTGATTATGTTTCTTTTGCTTGAGACTGGGATGAACGGTGTCTTTTGCGCACTTGATACATTTCTTTTCTACATCTTTTGGGAGACGATGCTGATACCGATGTACTTTATAATTGGCATATGGGGCGGTGAAAATAGAATTTACGCAGCGGTTAAATTTGTAATTTACACCATGGTTGGAAGCTTGCTTATGCTTGTTGCAATCATAGCACTTGGAAATTTTGCAAGTCAAATGGGCGGACAATTTACTGGAGATCTTGAGAAGTTATATGAGGTAGCCCCAAAGGTTTCTTTAAATGCTCAAATTTTGATGTTTCTCGCATTTACTTTGAGCTTTGCTATAAAAGTTCCGCTATTCCCATTTCACACTTGGCTTCCAGATGCACATGTTGAAGCACCAACTGCTGGAAGCGTGATACTTGCTGGGGTCTTGTTGAAAATGGGGACTTACGGAATTCTGAGATTTTCAATTCCTCTTTTCCCTGAGGCGACATTTATTTTCTTACCTTACATTGCTGTTTTAGCTGTTGTTGGGATAATTTATGGAGCGCTTGTTTCCTTTGTTCAGCCTGATTTAAAAAAGCTCGTCGCTTATTCATCTGTTAGTCACCTTGGCTTTGTGGTGCTTGGGTTAATGGGACTAACAATTGAAAGCGTTCAAGGTGGATTAATTCAAATGGTCAACCATGGGTTATCAACGGGTGCTTTATTTATGCTTGTCGGGATGATCTATGATAGGCGTCATACAAGAATGATTGAAGAATTTGGAGGTCTTGCTCGTGTAACACCTGTTTATGCGACATTTTTTATGATAGTAGCTCTTTCATCGCTTGGTTTGCCTGGCTTGAATGGCTTCGTTGGCGAGTTTTTAATTTTGCTTGGTTCCTTCAAATCGAAATTTTTAGGCACGACCGCATTTGCAATTTTTGCAGCTACAGGTGTAATTCTTGCTGCTGTTTATCTACTCACTGCATATCAAAGAATATTTTTTGGGAAATTGACGAAGACGGAAAATCAAAGTATAAAAGATTTAAACCTTCGCGAGATAGTTTCACTTGCTCTTGTGTTAATTTTCATAGTATGGATTGGAATTTATCCGAATACATTTTTGAAAAAATCGGAGCCGAGCGTTAAAAAAGTTGTCGAGCAGATGGAAAAATATCGTTCGGGAGTTTTTAGGGCACAAAGATGAAAAAAAACAAAGAGAAATAAAATGAAAAAAATAATTTTTGCCAGTTTAATCATTTTAATCGTGTTGTTTTCTCAGGTTTCAGATGCTTTTGCGATAGAATACGAAATTCTTCCGGTTAATCCGGCGATGATAACACCCTTCATCTTACTTCTTCTTTCTATCGCGGTGATGCCATTTATAAATCGTCATTGGTGGGAGCATAATTATCCGCTTGTTGCGCTTGCTTTTGGGTCTATCACTGTGATTTATTACTTTTTCATTTTGAAAAATGCTCCGAGGATGCTGCATACAGCAATTGAGTATTTTAGTTTTATTTCGTTGATTGGCTCACTTTTCGTCGTTGCTGGTGGAATCCACATAAGGGTTAAGGGAAGATCAACTCCACTTGCAAATGTGATATTATTAGGGATCGGTGCTGTTATATCAAATCTTCTTGGGACGACTGGTGCGTCAATGGTGTTGATAAGACCCTATATGAGATTGAATAAATATAGAATTTCAGGATATCATATTGTCTTTTTTATCTTCATTGTTTCAAACATCGGTGGAATGCTAACCCCAATAGGTGATCCTCCGCTTTTTCTGGGTTATCTCAAAGGTATTCCGTTCTTCTGGGTTATAACAAGGGTCTGGTACATTTGGTTGATATCTGTTGGACTTGTTTTACTTATATTTTTCCTCATCGACAGACATAATTATAAAAAGTTACCCGATGTGATGGAAAAAGAGATTGAAGCGAAAGGAGAAGAAGCTGTTGTTGAAGGTTTACACAATGTTATATTTCTTGCAATAATTCTTGGGGCGGTATTCCTTGAGGAGCCGATCAGAGAAATTATAATGATTAGTTCTGCGATAGCAAGTTATCTTACGACTAAAAAAGAAATACACGAGCGAAACGATTTTA
This sequence comes from Candidatus Kryptoniota bacterium, assembly GCA_938074445.1. Lineage (GTDB taxonomy): Bacteria > Bacteroidota > Ignavibacteria > Kryptoniales > Kryptoniaceae > Kryptonium. The sequence continues at coordinate 70,584 of CALJEK010000012.1, forward strand.
ATTTCATTCCAATAAAGGAGGTAGCGATTTTATTTGCGGGTATTTTTGCCACTATGGTTCCAGCTCTCGATTGGCTTGAGTTAAACGCAGAAAAAATTGGGATTACACATCCGGGAGAGTTTTTCTGGGGCACCGGGATTTTATCAAGTTTTCTTGATAATGCGCCCACATATCTTAATTTTTTAAGTGCAGCTTTTGGACTTCATGGTTTAAGTGTTGATAACCCGATTCATATGAAGGCTATGCTCGGTATGCTCTCGCCCAATGATTTGAGCCATTTACAAATTTTACATAATTCAAATGCTTTTCCGATAACGCCTCAATCTTGGAAATATGTGCAGGCAATATCTGTAAGTGCTGTTATCTTCGGCGCGATGACATATATTGGTAATGGTCCAAACTTTATGGTCAAGTCAATTGCTGAACAAGCGCATGTTAAAATGCCAAGTTTCTTTGGCTATATGGTAAAATACTCAATCCCAATTTTGTTGCCTGTTTGCGCACTCATATGGTTCATTTTCTTCAGAACGTTTTAGCATTTGTTTTAAAATAAAAACAAACATAAATTTTTGGCATGAACTTTTACACTGACCTATTTGGGATATTGCCGGTTTTAATTGTATCCTCAGCTGGTTTGATTGTTATAATTTTAGAAGCACTTCTCAAAAGGGGCGAAACGATAAGTTATTTTTTAAGCATAATTTCTCTTATCTTAGCGGGGCTTTCCGCTGTTTACATTTATCCGATGTATTCAACGGCTTTTAATGGAATGGTAGCAGTTGGAGGATATGCAAGTTTTTTTAATTTCATTATCTGCGTTGGAGCTTTACTCACAATTTTGCTTTCAAAAGATTATCTCGAAAAGAGAAACATAAATTATGGAGAGTTTTACATACTTGTTTTATTTGCAACTGCTGGTATGATGTTTCTTGCATCAGGCGTTGACCTTATCATAACTTTTCTCGGAATTGAACTTATGTCTATTTCCCTTTATGTTCTTGCAGCTTTTGCCAGGACAGATCCGAAGTCAAATGAAGCAGGTTTAAAATATCTTTTACTTGGGGCGTTTGCAACTGGGTTTTTGCTTTTCGGGATCGCATTTATCTACGGAAGCACAACGACAACTAATTTAAAAATCATATCTGCGAATTTTCAAAACTATCAAAATGATTTTCTCTTTTGGCTTGGGGTTGGGCTTTTGCTCGTCGGATTTTCATTTAAGGTCGCTGCTGTTCCATTTCACATGTGGGCACCTGATGTTTACGAAGGGGCACCGACGCCTGCAAGTGGATTTATGTCAGCGGTTGCGAAATCAGCTGCGTTTGGTGCATTTGTCCTGGTTTTTATATTTGGCTTTCACGGCACAAACGAACAAGTGAGAAATGCAATAGCCGTAATTTCCGTTCTATCGATGGGACTTGGTAATATAATTGCAATTTCACAAACAAATGTTAAAAGAATGCTTGCTTACTCAAGCATAGCCCACGCTGGATATATCTTAATTGGGCTCGCTTCGGCAAATGAACTTGGGAAACAAGGTGTTCTCTACTATTCCTTGGCTTATATTCTAATGCAAGTCGGAGCTTTTGGGGTTGTTTCTATTGTCGAAAAAGAAGAGAATAAAGCGCTTAATATAAACGATTACACCGGGCTTGGACATAGGAAGCCTTTGATCGGCGTTTTGATGTCAATTTTTATGTTTGCGCTAACGGGTTTCCCGCCATTTGCTGGATTTGTTGGGAAGTATTATCTTTTCGCATCAGCAGTTCAAGCCAAGATGACTTGGCTGGCGGTAGCTGGAGTGTTAGCGACGCTTATATCAGTTTATTACTATCTGAATGTCGTTATACATATGTATCTCAAAGAGCAACCGGCGGAGGTTTTGAACAATCCAGATGAGACGAAGATTTCTATTTCGGGTGCTCTTGCGGTTTTAATTTCTGCAATTGGTGTATTTATCATAGGGATTTTGCCAACTATGGTGACGAGATACTTTGAAAAGTTGTTTTAGCATAAATTATCTTGGAAAAACTTTATGCTCTTAGTTGCAACTTCCGAGGAAATAAGAAAATGCGACAGTTACGCGATAGATAACCTTGGGATTCCGGGGCTTTTGCTGATGGAAAATGCATCTCAAGGTGTGATTCAATCAATTTTAATGAAGTATGGAGGTGTTGCTGGGAAAAAAGTTTTTGTTTTTTGCGGTGGTGGAAACAACGGCGGGGATGGGCTAGCTGTAGCAAGAAAACTTCTTGGTATGAATGCTGATGTATATGTTTTTTTACTTGTCGAACCGGAAAAACTACGCGGTGACGCTAAAACGAATTATGAAATTGCCTTAAGAATTCGCGAAAGAAAAAGAGAAAGCGATATATTTGAAGTAATAACTTTGAAAGATGCAAAGGAACTTAATAGATATCCAAAACCAGACCTTATCATTGATGCGATATTTGGAACTGGATTTAAGGGGAAAGTGGAAGGTTTGTTTTATGATGTGATAAGCTGGATAAATTCAATTAGTGCTTATAAAGTTTCAATTGATATCCCTTCGGGCTTAAATGCTGATACCGGCGAGGTCGAAAATATTGCGGTGAGGGCAGACCTTACTGCAACGATGGGGCTTCCGAAAACTGGGCTTATGCTAAATATGGGAAAGATTTTACCAGGGAAAATTTATATCGTTGATATTGGCATTCCAAGTTTTGTTTACCATAGGATGGGGATAAAGACTTATTATGTGGAATTATCCGATGTGAAGAAAAGATTACCTGTGCGACCTTTCAATGCACATAAATATAGCTGCGGAAAAATTTTCGCTCTTGTCGGTTCGCCGGGACTTACGGGGGCTGCGACAATGTCAACGCTTTCAGCAATGCGCGTCGGCGCTGGAGCTGTCATAGCAGGTGTTCCAAAAAGTTTAAGTCCCGTGCTCGAAGTGAAATTGACAGAAGTTATGAAGCTACCTTTGCCAGAAACAGATGAACATACGATCGGCTGGGAAGCTCTTGATCTAATCGAAGAATACATCGAATGGGCGGATGTTTTAATAATTGGTCCAGGGCTTTCAAAAAATTACGAAACAAAGCAAGTTATCTTAAATGTTGTAAAAAAACTGAACAAAAAAGCAGTTATCGACGCAGACGGATTAAATGCTATAGTTGGAAATTTAAACATTCTTAAAAGCTTAAACACAGAAATTGTTTTAACACCGCATCACGGGGAATTTTCTCGCTTAACAAATTTACCTGTTAATAAAATAGAAAGGGAAAAAATTAAAGTTGCAAGGGATTTCGCCGTTGAATATGGAGTCGTGCTTGTTTTAAAAGGAGATACAACTGTGGTAGCTAACCCTGAAGGGGAAGTTTTCATAAATTCAACTGGAAATCCAGGGATGGCAACAGCAGGGAGTGGCGATGTTTTAACTGGGATGATAGCTGGCTTTATGGGGCAAGGCTTAAGTGCGGTCGACGCTGCAATTTGCGGTGTCTACTTGCACGGTCTTGCCGGAGACCTCGCGCGAAATAAACTTGGGGAACTCCCGATGATGGCTATGGATATTTTAAATTCCATCCCCGATGCAATACAAAAAGTTATGGAAGAAAAAAAATAGTGAAACAATTTTTAAAATATCAATCCCCTGCTATCTTGTGGATGGGGCTTATATTTGTTCTTTCGTCTATCCCGGGAAATTACTTCCCGGAACAACCTTTTGATTTGTTTGATAAGCTTGTCCATGCTTTTTTATTTGGAATTTTGACATACCTTCTTTATCGCGCCTTTCAATATCAGGATAAAAACTTCTTTCTCAAAAATTTTAGCATCGCGATTGCCTTTTTTATATGCGTGATTTACGGTATAATTGATGAGCTTCATCAGGAATATGTCCCGGGTCGAAGTCCAGATATAACAGATGCATTTGCAGATATATTGGGCAGTGGTTTCACCTCACTTTATCTTCTTTTATTTAACTATAGAAAACAAAAAGCGAGGAATTGAAAATGTCTTGGAAGGTGATAATCACAACTTTCACAGCAATTTTTCTCGCAGAGCTTGGAGATAAAACTCAACTTGCAGTGTTAACTTTGGCTGCTGAATCAAAAAAACCGATATCTGTATTTCTTGGCGCGGTGATTGCTTTTGGGGTCGTGACATTGTTGGGAGCTCTTTTAGGCGATGCGATAACGAGATTTATCCCAACACACATAATAGAAAAAATCGCTGCGATAGCTTTCATTGTGATTGGAATTTTGATGTTCTTCGAGAAAATATAAATTGAAACAAGTTATGTTTGGAAAACTTGGCTTCAAAATTGGACATTATACCGATAAAGAAGCTTTAACTGGATGTACAGTCATATTGTGTCCTCCTAACACCGTTGGCAGTTGTTTTGTCAGCGGAAATGCGCCGGGGAGTCGCGAGCTTGAGCTTTTATCCCCGCATATGACTGTTTCGGAAGTTCACGCAGTTGTTTTAACTGGTGGAAGTGCTTTTGGGCTTGCATCTGCAGATGGAGTTATGCGTTTTCTGGAAGAAAATGGAATTGGATATCAAACACCTTGGGCAAAAATTCCGATTGTTCCAACTGCTGTCGTTTACGATTTAAATGTCGGCAACCCAAAGATAAGACCAACCTCTGAGGATGGATATAAAGCCTGTTTAAATGCAAGCGTTAACTTTGAAACTGGACTTGTAGGTGCTGGAACTGGGACAACCGTCGGGAAATGGGCTGGATTTGAATATAGAATGAACGGCGGTTTTGGCTTCTCAGTTATACAAATGGATGATTTAATAGTTTCGGCAGTCGCTGTTGTAAACCCTGTTGGCGATGTAGTAGATGAAAACGGCAAGATAATTGCTGGAGCCAGAAAAGATGGTAAATTTATCGCGGAGGACAAAAAATTTCGTTTCGCGCTTCAGAGAAAAATTCAATTCGGAACCAATACAACGCTTGTATGTGTGATGACAAATGCAAATTTATCAAAGATTGACGCATATAAAACCTCTAAACGAGCCGATGATGGAATTTCGAGAGCAATTCGCCCATCCCATACAAGTTATGATGGTGATGTTGTTTTCACGCTTGCAACTAAACAAGTAGATGCTGACTTTGAAATTGTCGCCGAATTATCATCTTATGTGGTGGCTGAGGCTATAAGAGATGCAGTTGTAAAATCAAATCGTTAATCCCTTGCAAATTTCTGGGGAGTTTTTTAAATTTTAGTGAGATTAAAAACAGATAGTGGGAAGTGGAATGAAAGCAGTAATTTTATTAGCAATTCTACTGCTCGCCGTAGGTCTTACCGTTTCATCCGGGAAGAAACAACAAAGATTTAAAGGGGTTGAAGTCACTTGGCTTGGGCATTCTGCATTTCTTTTGAAATCCCCCAATGGCAAGGTCATTTTGATTGACCCATGGCTTGATAATCCTAAAGCGCCTGAATCTGCAAAAAACATCACAAGCGCTGACATCATACTCCTGACCCATGGTCATTTTGACCATGTTGGAGCAGCTCCAACGATAGCGAAAAATAGCAAGGCAAAGGTCATAGGCATTTTTGAGGTCTCAAGATATCTTGCAAAACAAGGTGTGCCAGAAGACCAACTCATCGGGATGAATTATTCGGGAACCGTTGAAGTTGATGGAATCAAAATCACGATGGTTCCAGCAGTTCATAGCTCTGGGATATCAGATGGGGACAATATAATTGAAGGTGGCAACCCAGCTGGATATGTGATTGAATTTGAAAATGGTTTCAAAGTCTATCATACAGGTGACACTGGCTTGTTTGGAGATATGGAATTGATTAAAAAACTTTACGCTCCGGATTTGATGCTTGTTTGCATTGGTGGACACTTTACAATGGGTCCAAGGGAAGCAGCTGAAGCAATTAAACTTGTCAACCCGAAGTATGTTATCCCAATGCATTATGGAACATTCCCAATTTTAGCTGGAACCCCAACAGAGTTGAAGAAGCACTTACCTGCAAAATTTAAAAACTTAGTCATTGAGTTAAACCCTGGGGAAACCGCAAATTAACAAATTTTTTAAAACAGGCTGTGTCATAGCCTATACTTCTCTCATAAAAAATCAAGCTGTGGCACAGCCTGTTCATTAGATAGGAGCTCAAAAATTTAATAAGTAAAATATTATGGCACTAAGATGGCAAATTGGCGATAAGATTGCCAACAGATATGAAATTTATCGTATCCTCGGTGGTGAAGGTAAAAGTGGTATGGGGGTCGTCTATGTCTGCTATGACCACGAGGATAAACTTCCCCTTGTTTTAAAGACCTTTCAGGAAAGATATCTTCTCTCAGAAGAGGGACAGAAATTATTTGAAAGGGAAGCACGGCTTTGGATTGAACTGGGGAAGCATCCCTATATAGTTCGCGCTTATATGGTTGAAAAGATAGAAGGTAGGTTATTCATCGTTCTAGAATATATTGCGCCAGATAGGTATGGAAGGAATACCTTGACCCACTATCTTGGGAGCCTCACCTTCCCTGAAATCCTTAAATTTGGCATTCAATTTTGTTATGGGATGGAGTATGCATATTCTAAGGGAATCAAATGCCATCGTGATATCAAGCCGGATAATATTATGATAACTCAGGATAAAACAGTGAAAATCACCGACTTCGGATTGGCAAAGGCATTTGATGAGATAGAGGTTAAGGGAACCCCAAGTGAATATAAAACCTTTGGCGTTTATCAGAGTAAAGCTGGGAAGGTAGTAGGGACTTTACCCTATATGGCACCTGAGCAGTTTGATGGTTATGCGGACGAAAGGAGTGATATCTATGCTTTTGGGATTTGCCTTTATCAGATGGCGACCGATGGAAGATTACCATTTTGGGGATGGTCACCATATGAGTTTGAACTTTTGCACAAATCAGCAAAGATACCAAAAATTTCATCTCCTTTATTCCCCATCATTCAAAAGTGTTTAGAGAAGAAACCAGAGGCAAGGTTTCAGGATTTTGCAGAGATAAGGAAAGAACTGGAGCGATTACTGCTTAAAGAAACCAGGGAAACATTTCCTCCACCAGTGATTGAAGAATTTGAAGACTGGGAATGGTCTAATAAGGGTATTGCTTTAGCTGAACTTGGGCAATTTCAAAAAGCGATAGAATGTTACGATGAGGCTTTAAAAGTAAACCCTAAATACGCTAAAGCTTGGTATAACAAAGGTGTTGCCTTATATAATCTTAGCTGGTATGAGGAAGCGATAAAATGTTATGATGAGGCTTTAAAAACAAACCCCAAATATGCTGAGGCTTGGTATAACAAAGGTATTGCTTTAAGAAAACTTGGTCGATTTGAGGAAGCGATAAAATGTTACGATGAGGCTTTAAAAATAAATCCAAAAGATGCTGAGGCTTGGAATAACAAAGGTGTTGCTTTAGCAGAACTTGGGCAATTTCAAAAAGCGATAAAATGTTTTGATGAGGCTTTAAAAGTAAACCCTAAATACGCTAAAGCTTGGTATAACAAAGGTGTTGCTTCAAGA
>CALJEK010000013.1 GCA_938074445.1 Candidatus Kryptoniota bacterium
ATCTATTAATTGAGAATAAATAATCGTAAATCCTTGATGGGAATATGGATATTTCGAAATTCAAAGGTTGTCTTGTCGGAACTGCTATAGGCGATTCTCTTGGTGCAAATAGAGAAGGTGCTTGGTATATCTCAGAAGTAAGGGATATCGGACCCAGATATACAGATGATACTGCTATGACGATAGGTGTTGTTGAATCCCTTATTAACTGCAAAGGGTTTAATGTAGATGATATGACAGCCAGGTTTATTCAGAACTATTTACATGAACCATGGCGGGGTTATGGTCCAGGTCCTCCGAGAATTTTTAACATGATTCTCAAGGGCAGAAGAAGATGGGATGAAATGCTTGACAGGAAACTTTATCCAGGTGGCTCCTTTGGGAACGGAGCTGCTATGAGGATAGCACCTATTGGACTTTTTTATTATGATGAACCAGAAAAATTGAGGGAAATAGTCTATAAAGCAAGCATTATAACCCACAGTCATGAACTTGCCATAGAGGGTGCATTTCTTCAGGCTTACGCAGTTAGCCTTGCTGTTAACACAAGAAAATCTACCCTAAACAGATACGACTTTTTAAAAAAGCTCAAAAATATCACAAATAATGAAATGTATTTTAGAAAACTTGAGGTGATGGAAAGACTTTTACAGGACAAAGCAGACAAAATAGATGTTATTAATTATCTTGGCAACGGTGTTGAAGCGATAAATTCTGTTCCAACGGCTATATATTCATTTTTAGCAAACAATGATTTTGAGGAATCTGTCGTCTATGCGGTGAGTCTTGGTGGAGACGCTGACACAATCGGAGCAATGACAGGCGCGATAGCAGGTGCATATTATGGAATCGAAAGCATACCTCTCAAGTGGATAGAAAAATTAGAAAATAGGGAATACATTGAATATCTTGCAGAGAAATTGTGGGAACTAAAAAGCGAGAGCTCAACAAAATAACGAAAAATTTTGAAAATGTGGCTCCCACAAAAAGTGAGAGCCACTTAAATAATTTCAACTAAAAGATCGGACTTTACTTAAGAAGCATCATCTTTCTGGTTTGGGCGAATTTGCCTGCCTTCATCACATAGAGATAAACACCTGAAGACACTTGCCTTCCAGCTTTATCCGTTCCATTCCACCTTACACGGTATTTTCCAGGCTGCATAAACTCATTCACAAGCGTTGTGACTTCTCTTCCAAGTATATCGTAAACTTTTATCTCAACATTTACAGCAATCGGAACAGAGAATTCAATATCCGTCGTCGGGTTAAATGGATTCGGATAGTTTTGGGCAAGGTGGAATTCTTTTGGAATTTCATTCGTGGCAATTTGTACCTTAACTGGCTTTGGAGCTTCTCTTATTTCAATCGCATCTGCTCTGATGACAAAGCTATCTTGTTTTGCTCTGTTAACAAGTGAATCAGCGTAATAAGCATTGACAAGTGCCGTATCATTTTCAAGTCTAATATAACCGAAGATCGCTGCTTGCTTTGAGCCCATTGTGAAATCACGCCCACCACGCCTGAATTCAAATCTTCCCAAATAAATTCTTTCAACCCCAAGCTGGCTTACAATTACTGTTTCGGGTTGAGCTCCGCCCTGTTGATAAATCAAATATTTCGCCCTTGGTGTTGAATTGCTTGCTGCAAGCCCAGTTCTAGCCCAAACATCAAAGCTATCAACCTCACTTGCACCTTCCCTGAATGGTATATACGGATACCACTCCGCAAAAGCCCCTGGCGCACCATAAATATAAGCAAGCAACCTTGAGTTGTTATAACCACTTCCAGTGACCCTGTTCCACTTGTTATAGGTCGTATCTACAGGCGGATAAACATAATCAACTATTGGAGGCTGGGCGTAAAATTCATTTTCAACATCGTTATCCGCATAAACAAGCGTTCCTCTGCCAGCGCCAGTTAAAACTATCGTCAAAACACTATCATACTTTGAGTTCGAGATAATGTAAAGAGTATCAACATAGGTTCTTATATCTTTCGGTGTAAATTCAACAATGAGATTAAACTTGCCATTTATCGCTGGCAATTCAAGAGGTAGATTTGGCATATTTATAATTTTGAAAATGCCAGATGTATCAGCTAGGTGAATATCGTAAATCCAAAGTGACTTCTCACCGTTGCTTCCAATTGTAATAGTCCGACGGTAGTTGCCTTCCATTTCTCTCTCAATTAAATCAATCGCAACCGTTCCAAAACTAAAAGTCCGGGAAGCAACTGTTATTTGTGGATGTGTTGGGACTTTTCTTACTCTTAATAAATCAGTTCGCAATAAATTGCCCGAAGCTTGACCTGGATTGCTAAATATAACTTGCGTAGGTCCACCAGGGTTTAATTTGAATGTGAATCCAGGTCCGCCTATCTGAGCCCAAACAAGAGCAGTGGTAACCTGCCTTTGGTTAAAACCAGTCACCCTTTGCGTGTCAGCAAAAAATGGTGTTATAACATCAATTTGAGCCCCCGTAGCTGCGTTGGGTGAACCTGCTGGACCTGAATACTCAAGGATATAGTCTCCACCAAGCGTGTCAGGTATTACAAATTGATATAGCGCCTTTGGTATGTAAGTAGTCCCAGTGTAGACTCTGCTATAACTATTTCCACCAGGAATGGGGAATGGATATGGGCTTGCAACGCTGTTTAACCAACCACTTGGAACTTCTTGATATAAGACTTGGTCTCCACCTGGAGCTCTCCAATGTGGTTCACTTCCATCGCTTGCGTTCATGATGAAGTTATAATTTAAGCCTTGCCCAACAACATGTAGATATGCAATAGGTTCCTCTGGATCGTCGCTTTCTATCGCAAGCGAATCAATCGCAAATTCCTCTTGATATGGTCTAAATACAACTGTTAAATCATAATAACTCCCGGGATTAATTTGTATCGGTAAAGGATCAGTAATGTAAAACCTTCCGGTATGACCATAGATATTGTAAATTGTTAAAACGCTATCGCCGAGATTAAATAGCCTTATTTTCTTTTCAGCTGTTTCACCTATTGTGACCTCTGGAAATACCTCGCCAACTCTGTAAAGCGCAAAATGGTCCATATTTGGTCTTGTTGTGTCCGGCGTACTTAGTTGCCATGGGTTGCCCTTCATCCTGCGTCCGAATTCAAGGTCTCTTGGTAAGGTACTTCTTAACACTCTCACAGCGTCAACCCTTAAAAATGCTGGAGTTAATGTATCAGCACCGATTGTGACAATTGTTGGTGCACCAGCATTTAATCTTAAAATTGTGAGCGGATACCATGAACCATCCGCTGCACTTTGTGTTGGGTTCCATAAATTAGCTTGCTGTAATGTTGAAAGTCCAGCGCCGTTTAACATTTGATTATGTCTTAAAGAGTCAGCGTAAAATCCTTCTCCAAATCTTTCAACAGTAATATAACAGTTGGGTGAAGCATTGCCACTTTGCTGGAGATAGTAGTAGAGAATATAATAGTCATCCTCATCAAGTATGTTTTGCTGAGTTTGGGTCGGGATTCCGAAGATGTACCTTGCCCATGCTCCAGAAGGGCTACCAGCAGTGAAGGGAGTTCGTCTGTGGTCCGGTCCAACATTGGCTAATCCAGTGTTTGTGAACCAGCCGGGTCCTGGTTGACCTGATGCAACAGTGTTTGGCTCTTTCTCATAGTAAGCGTCTGTCGAATCCCTATCTACTACCCAATTTACATCTGTTCCAGCAAGGTTCGGTGTATTATCAACTGTAAACCACTTGTGGGTCGTCGTATCAAGCGGTGCAAATTGAGAGTAAGCTTTACTCCCCACTATGAGTAGGGAAACGATTGATAGTATAATAAATTTGCGCATGTTTTTTCACCTCTTTGTTTATTTTGGTTTGCGAAAAAGTGTTAAACGGATTATCCCAGGTTTACCAAGAAACCTATCGTTTCCAACTGGAATAACTTTATAATAAACCCAAATGCTATCCTCAGCGAAAGTTGGAATTGTTGAATCAGCGTAACTCGGGGTTTTTGTTGGTGGTTGAAGAAACGAGTAATTTCCCCCAGCAGTATCGCGCAAAGCTCTGTAAACTTCCCACTCTTTCAAATTTCCGTTATCGTCATACTCCCAGTTTAAGAGGACAAGGTACTTTCCTGTTTTTGTTGTGTCAATACGAGCATTTAAATTTTTAACCTCTGGAACTCTTCCGATGTGCGTCGGCGTGATCAGTTCTCTTGGTTTATCGCATCCATAAAGCAAAATAAGGCTCAAAAACATTAATAGGAACCAAGGGAAGAATGCTCTGTTCAAGATATTTGGGAACTTTATTTTTTCAATGCCAAAATTAAGGTAATTTTTTAGTATGTGAAAAGCAAGTAAAATTGGTGAAATTTAGGGGTGTCTAAAAAATCGTTGTTTTAAGTAAAATTAGGTTAGGCAGGCTTGATTAAATTGATAATTTATCAGGCATTTTCTATATTTTTTGTGCTTGTGTTTTATGAAAAGTTGCCTCCAACGTTTGTTTTGACAGGAGGCAAATCTTCGTAAACTGATAATTTTTGAGAATTATGAGAGTTTTAATCGTTGACGATGTGAGCGAAAGTCTTGAGCTTTTAAGGGAGATTTTTGAGGCGATGGATTATTTTGTTTTAAGTGCGAAAAATGGGGTTGAGGCTCTTGAAATTCTTAACAATGAAAGAGTTGATGTTATAATTTCTGATGTCCTTATGCCAAAAATGGATGGTTTTCAATTTTGTAGGGAAGTCAAAAAACACGAGCATTTCAGGGATATTCCATTTATATTTTATACTGCAAATTATACAGACCCTGAGGATGAAAAGTTTGGGCTTAGCCTTGGGGCAGATGCTTATCTTATTAAACCAGTTGACATCCAAGTTCTCCTCGGTACAGTTGAAAAGATACTTCAAAGAAAAGGGAGAGTAAATGCAGTGGGGGCAGGTTCAATAGATGATGTGCAGTATTTGAAGGAGTATAACACAATTTTGATACGCAAGCTTGAGGATAAGATGTATGAGCTTGAACGGGCAAACGAGATGTTGAGGCGAATGAATGAAGAACTTCAAATTTCACATGAGCAATATAAAAGTTTATTTGAAAACGCTGGAAAACCAATTTTCATAATTCAACCCGAAACGTGGATAGTTCTTGAGGCGAACAATCAAGCTGAAGACCTTTTAAAATGCACAAGGGATGAGATTTTAAATTTAAGTTTTGAAAAATATAAGAAGTTTTTTCAACCACTTTTTGAAGGTGAGGAAGTTGTTAACTTTGAGACGACAATTATTGATTTTGAAGGGACAGAAAAAATCGTTGAGATGACCGCCAAGTTAATTGGTTATGCTTATATGGGTGCGATTCAAGTTATAGTTTCTGATCTTACTGAAAAAGTAAAGATTCAGGAAGAGTTAATTCAGGCCGAAAAGCTTGCTTCGCTTGGCAGATTATCAGCTGCAATTGCGCACGAAATAAGGAATCCTCTCTCGGCAATAAGTGTTAACTTACAATTTCTTTTGAGAAAATTTCCAGAGGGAACCCAGGAGAGGAAATATCTTGAACTCACGCTCGAGGGTGTTCGCAGGATTGAAAAGATAGTTGAAGCAACATTAAACTTTGCTAGACCAAGTAAGCCAATTGTAAAAGAGGAAAATATAAATGATGTGATAAACGCAACCCTTCCACTTGTTGAAATATCAACTCTTAAAAAGAAAATAGATGTAATAACAAAGCTTGAACCAGAACTTCCAAAGATAAGGATCGACTTTAAGCAAATTCAGCAGGTTATATTAAACATTTTAACTAATGCTGTCGATGCAATTGAGAGTTCAGGTCAAATAAGGGTAAGTTCGTATCTTGAAGAGGAAGGTGGGGTTGACTATGTGGTTGTTTCGATAGCCGATTCTGGATGTGGAATTCCAAAAGATGATCTCAATAAAATTTTTGAACCGTTTTACACAAGGAAAAGCGATGGAACAGGGCTTGGGCTTGCTATAAGCAAGCAAATTATGAATAGCCACGGTGGCAAGATTGAGGTCGAAAGCGAATTGGGGCGTGGCACAACTTTTTATTTAAAATTTAAAGTGAAATAACATATGGAGGTAGCATAATGAAGTTTAAAGTTATGGTTATTGATGATGATAATCTTTTTAATCAATCCATAACACAAGTGTTGCAAGATTCTGGATATAATGTTGTTTCATATTTATCAGGCGAGGAAGCTCTTAGGAATTTACGAAATGAATCTCCAGATATAGTTTTGCTTGATATTTTCTTAAAGGGGGAAAATGGGCTTGATATTTTAAAGCAACTTAGACAGGAAGAGCCCGCACTTCCAGTAATTATGATAACTGCTTACTCTGACGTAAATTTTGCGGTTCAAGCAATAAAACTCGGGGCGGAGGACTTCATACTTAAACCACTTGATTTTGAGCATCTTGAGATCACAATGCAAAAAGCAATTAAAAATATCAAGCTCCAGCGCGAGGTTCAGCAGTTAAAAGAGCAATTGTTTGAATATACTGGTGAATATCGTATAATTGGTCAAAGCAAGGGGCTTCTTGAGGCGTTGAAACTTGCGGAAAAATATGCAAGTAGTGATGATACTACAGTTTTGATAACGGGGGAAACTGGAACTGGCAAAGAGCTAATTGCACGGTATATCCATGATAAAAGTTCAAGAAGGGATGGTCCGTTTATCGCTATAAATTGTGGGGCAATTCCAAAAGATTTGATCGAGAGTGAACTCTTTGGATATGAGCGCGGTGCGTTTACAGGCGCAACTGAAAAAATGAAACAGGGGAAATTTGAGCTTGCACACGGTGGGACAATCCTACTTGATGAAATTGGTGAACTAAGTCCCGAAGCTCAAGTTAAATTGCTCAGAGTTTTGCAGGACAAAAAATTTTATCGGCTTGGCGGAACAAAGGAGATATCAGTTGACGTCAGAGTCATAGCATCAACGAATAAAAATCTTAAAGAGGAAGTTGAAGCAGGCAAGTTTAGGAGCGATCTTTATTATCGATTAAATGTTGCAACCATACATCTTCCGCCACTTCGGGAGAGGAAGGATGATATACCAAGCCTTGTCATGAACTTTATTATGGAGTTTAATAAAAAATTCGGAAAAAATTTTACCGGCGTTGATGATAAAGCGATGGAAATTTTGAAATCTTATCACTGGCCCGGGAATATACGTGAGCTTCGTAACACCATAGAACGAATAATGCTGATTGAAAATGATACAAAGATTAAAGAGGAACATTTAATTCATTTTCAATTTCAAAAAAATGAAACTCCCGTTAGAGATGAGAACGAATTTGTTTTAAGGATTCCACCAACTGGTGTAACTATGGATAAAGTTTTACGCGAGCTTATAATTCAAACGCTAAAGATAACAAATGGAAATCAAATTCAGGCTGCGAAGATTCTTGGGATAACCCGTTCAAAGTTAAGGTATAGAATGGAGCAACTAAAAATTGAACAAAAGAAAATAATTTCGGGAGCGAGATGATATTAAGTGACAAAAGAATCCTTGAGGAGATCGAAAAGGGTAACATTGTGATCGATCCATTTGATATAAACTGTCTTGGGACAAATAGTTATGATGTCCATCTTGGCGAGTGGATGGCTGTTTACAAAAATGAAATACTTGATGCAAAGGTTGAAAATGAGCTCGAATATTTTATTATTCCACCGGAGGGCATAATTCTTTATCCAAATCGGCTTTATCTTGGTGTTACGCTTGAATATACAGAAACGCATGGTTTTGTTCCATTTCTTGAAGGCAAATCAAGTGTTGGGCGACTTGGGATTGATATCCATTCAACCGCCGGTAAGGGCGACGCTGGTTATTGCAATCATTGGACGCTTGAGATTTCGGTCAAACAACCCGTCAGAATTTACGCCGGGATGCCAATAGGTCAATTAATTTATTTTGAAATCTCTGGTGAGATCTTAACACCATACAACAAAAAGAAAACGGCAAAATATAATCAACGCTCGAACAAGCCAATCGGTTCAATGATGTGGAAAAATTTTAGATGAACTTAATACCGCTTATTTATCATTTCGACATCGCTAATTACAAAACAATCCTTCAAACACTTGACAATTTCAAAAAATTTTTTATATTTATAGGTGAGAACTGATTTAAAACAAAGTTTAAATCGTTTATGCATGTTGGTCTTGTGTTTAACTTGAAGAAGGAGAAAACAGATGATTCGAATGGGGACGATTCGTTTAGTAGTGTTAAGTTCTTAAATAAGTTAAATACTAAAAAAGAAAAAATCGCCTTCGACGACACCTACGCCGAGTGGGACACGTGGGAGACAATAAACGCGGTTAAACTTGCCCTTGAAGAAAATCACATCGTCACTTTAATAGAGGCTGATGAAGATGCATTTGAAAAATTGAGAAAAACTAGGCCCGACATCGTTTTTAACATTGCGGAGGGGTTTTACGGGGCAAGTAGAGAAGCTCAAATCCCTGCAATACTTGAAATGTTGAATATACCTTATACCGGAAGCGATCCGCTAACGCTTGCTATTTGTCTTGATAAAGCGCGGACAAAAGAAATTTTATCTTACTATAAAATTCCCACCGCTAAATTCTTTGTCGTTGAAAACCTTGATGAATTTGAGGGAAGTTTTGATCTTGAGTTCCCCTTGATAGTTAAACCGCTTCACGAAGGCTCAAGTAAAGGAATTTTTAATTCATCTGTAGTTGAAAATAAGAGAGAGTTGTTTTTTGAGATAGAGAGAATTTTGGTTTCATACAATGAACCAGCCTTAATTGAAGAGTTTTTACCCGGTAGAGAGTTTACAGTTGCAATTCTCGGAAACGGTAAAGATGCTAAGGTTCTGCCGATAATCGAAGTTAATTTTGATTCCCTCCCCTCTGGGGCAAAACCAATTTATTCCTTTGAAGCTAAATGGGTCTGGGATACACCTGAAAAACCACTTGATATCTTCAAATGCCCTGCTGAAATAGATGACAAACTTAAAGAAGCAATAGAGAAAGTAGCACTTTCGACATTTAAGGTTTTACGATGCAGGGATTGGTGCAGGATAGATATACGGCTTGATAAAAACGGAATTCCAAATGTACTTGAGGTCAATCCATTGCCCGGCATCCTTCCAAACCCTGAGGATAATTCTTGCTTTCCAAAAGCAGCACGTGCAGCGGGGTTAACCTATAACCAAATGATAAATGAGGTTCTAAACGCAGCCTTAAAAAGATATGGGATGATGTAAGAAAATGATTGACAATCAATCGTTAAAATAAAAATAATGCCATCTCTATGTCTAAAGGTTTGGAAATAACGGTTATATATAACGACCCTATGATGATTGAGCCAAAACCTGAAATTATAGACGCATCGATTACAGAAGTTCGAGATGAAATTGAGTTTATCGTCAATTCACTTGAAGATGCTGGGTTTAAAGTTAAAGTTTTGCCAGTTTATAACTCACGGCGGTTTATATCTGATTTATTGGAGTTGAAAACGGACCTAATATATAATTTTTGTGAAATGGTTGAGCTCGATTCAATAGAGGAGGTCTTTGCAGCTGGGCTATACGAACTTTTGAGAATTCCGTATACAGGTGCTCCACCTATGACACTTGGGCTTTGTCTTGATAAGGCTAAAACAAAAATCATCCTTTCGCATTATAACATCTTGACCCCTAAATTTGAGATATTTAAAGAACCATTGGATGGTTACGCAAAAGTTAATTTAAATTTTCCGCTGATCGTTAAGCCCGTTCGTGAGGATGCAAGCGCTGGTATAACTAAGGAGTCGGTTGTTTATGAAGTGAAGGAGCTTGAAGAACGAATTGAGTTTATATTAAAATCGTTTAAACAACCAGCTATTGTTGAGGAATTTATTGATGGAAGAGAGGTAAATGTTGCAATTTTAGGCAATAATCCACCTGTCGTTCTGCCGATTTCTGAAATTGATTTTTCTAAATTGCCAGAAGGTTACCCCAAGATAGTAAGTTATGAAGCAAAGTGGGTTCCGAATTCGGAGTACTATGAAAAGACAATACCTGTATGCCCAGCCCCGCTTGAGCCTGAACTTGAAAAAAGAATCAAAGAGATCGTTTTGTCCTGTTACAGAATAACTGGTTGTAGGGATTACGCAAGGGTAGATATGAGAATTAGTAAAGATGGGACTCCATATGTTCTTGAAGTTAACCCAAACCCTGACCTTTCGCGTAATGCTGGATTTATGAGATCTGCTTCTGTTTACGGATTAACACCTTCGGAAACAATTGTAAAAATAGCCGAGATAGCACTTGAGAGAACCTATGCGAATAAGAGAGTTCAAAATTAAAGATCGAGAGAAAATCATAAAAATTTTAAATGAAACGAATATGTTCACTGAGGAGGAAATAAATGTGGCAATTGAGTTGCTCGATGAGTTTTTGGCGAAGCGCGAGGAAAGTGGATATGAAATTTATAGCGCGGTCGATGATGAAGATGTTGTGGTTGGTTATATATGTTTTGGCAAAAGACCTCTGACGCAAGGAACTTACGATGTTTACTGGATTGTGGTTGATCCATCTTTACAAGGCAACGGGATCGGAAAGAGATTGATGAAATTTGCCGAGCAAAAAATAAAGGAAAAGGGTGGTAATTTAATTCTTGTAGAGACATCTTCACAGGATAAATACTTAAAAACGAGATTGTTTTATAAGTCGTGCGGGTATGAAGAAACTGCCCGCATAAAAGATTTTTATAAAAAGGGAGATAACTTAGTAATTTTTGCAAAACATATTTAAGGAGGAAAAACTCTTATGGAGCTCTGGCAGGAGCTATTAAGAAAAAGTCTTGAAACCGCAGAAGATTTTGCGGAAGTATTTGGGGTGGATAAAGATTTAATGAGAAGGATAAGTGAAAAATACCCCGTAAGGATTAATCCTTATTATTTGAGCCTAATAAGATACAAGGGAGATCCGATATGGCTTCAATGTTTCCCAAGCCCAGAAGAGCTTGCTGATGAAGAAATGCCTGAGGATCCACTTGATGAAGATGCGATGAGCCCTGTGCCAAGTATTACACATAGATACCCCGATAGGGTTCTCTTCCTTGTGACAAGTCAATGTTCTATGTATTGTAGATTTTGTACGAGAAAGAGAAAAGTTGGGGATTCAAGCAAGATAAGCATGAAGTTTATCCAAGATGGAATTGAATATATAAGAAATCATCCCGAGGTGAGGGATGTTATATTATCGGGTGGTGACCCTTTGATGCTTACAGATTATATGCTTGAGAAGATCATAAAAGCGCTCAGGGAAATTCCACATGTTGAGATAATAAGAATAGGAACAAAGATGCCCTGTGTTCTCCCGCAAAGAATAACTGAAAATCTTTGCAATATGCTGAAGAAATACCACCCAATTTATGTTAACACTCACTTCAATCATCCTTGGGAAATAACTCCAGAGAGCAAACGCGCTTGCGAAATGCTTGCTGATGCGGGGATTCCCGTTGGAAATCAAACTGTGCTTCTGCGCGGAGTTAATGACGATCCATATGTAATGCAAGAATTAATGAAGAAACTATTGGCGATAAGAGTTAGACCATATTATATCTATCAAGCAGATATAACCCGTGGCGCAAATCATTTCAGAACTTCAATAAGAACAGGGATTGAAATAATGGATAAACTGCGTGGGCACATCTCGGGGCTTGCTGTTCCTTATTATGTTATAGATGCACCAGGTGGCGGTGGCAAGATACCAATTTTACCGCATTACGTCATAGCCCATAATGAGAGCGAAATTATCTTGAGAAACTTCAAATATGAAATCTATGTCTATCCCGATGTGAAAGAGGATGAAGTTGAAGAAATAGTATACGAACCTAAGCCAAGTGCTGAGCCGAAGAAGATCATTGAGAGAAAGAAATGGCTTGTTGAGTAGTTGATAAAATTTTGTTTTTCATAAGGCGTTCTTGGCAGGGCAGGGATTTATCCCTGCCTTTTTCATTTTTTTGGAAATTTCTTATTTTAGCAATGAGGCAGTTCTTTTTAATTTTTAAATGGAACTCCATCAGATTTGGCTTGGTTAGGTTTTTAAAACAAAAAATTTATAACAGAGGTGTTTTCAATGAAAGGGTTGATTTTAAGCGGGATAGCGCTTTTAATTTTTCTAAATTTGCTTCATGCGCAGGATAAAAAGGGCAAGCCTCCATCTATGAGAGATAGCATTATTGTTTACGATTCCCCTTCGGATTTTAGACTTGTTGATACAGTTGGATTTAAGAAAGCATGGGGGATTGAACTTTCTGTGGCGAATAATGGTTTTGCGTTTGGGACATTTTATAGGTATAACTTGAGAAACGTTTATTCCATTCAAACGAACATTAATTTTATGACTGCAAAGGATGAAAATGAGGTTGAGTATATAGACCCGTGGACAGGTCAAACTTTCGTGCCTAACAAGGTTAATAGAATAATGGTCTTGCCTATTTCTCTATCGTTTCAATATCGTTTATTTAAAGATGCGCTCGCTGATAATTTTAGACCTTTTCTCGCGATCGGTGCTGGACCAACTTTGATTTTTACAACTCCATACGAGAAAGAATTTTTCAGCAGTTTAAAATATGGAAGGACTCATTATACAGTTAACTTTTATGTAAGTGTGGGAGCGTATATTGGTCTTGACCCGAGAACGATAAGTGGGTTGAGCGTGAGATATTACTTTATTCCTTATCCGAAAGGGATTGAATCACTTCGCAATAGACCGATTAAAGAATTTGGTGGGATAAATCTTACGCTGACTTTTGGTGTTAACTTTTAAATAAACAAAAGTACGTATGAGATACGCCGAGAGATTTTTATCTTGTATAGACAGGCGAAAGGCAGCAGAGTTTATATCAGTTATTTTCACACCTCAAATTGTAAGTTTCGTTTCTCTTCTTTTTATCTCCTTTTACCTTGAATCGGACATTAAAATGAAGTTTATCTCTGCTTTCACCACGATTTCTTTCACATCAGTTTTTCCGACGATGTTTGTTTATTATTTAATTTACAGTGGTAAAGTGAACCATCCATTTATTCCAATTCGTGAGCAGAGAACTTTGCCATATCTTTTCGCCGTGTTAAGTTCACTTATTGGTTTTTTTATTTTGCTTTATTTTAAATCTCATTGGCTTATAATAGCTTCGCAGTGGTGTTACGCTTCGAACACCTTTTTAATTTTGTTGATAAATTTAAGATGGAAGATAAGTGCTCATTCATCTGGGTTAGCTGGTCCTTTGACTGTCCTTGCATGGATATTTGGTTATAAAGCGATGCCTCTATTTTTATTAATTCCACTTGTCGGGTGGTCGAGGTTATACTTGAAAGCGCACAGCTTCTGGCAGGTCATTGGTGGCGCGGTCTTCGGCATCGCTTCAACTTTCGTTCAAATTTATCTTTTTTCAAAGATATTCTCGTAAGTTTATGGCGGAGAAAATTACGGATAAAAAATTTGTTGCGGAAATTCTCGACGAAATTGCTGATATCCTCGAATTAAAGGGGGAAATTGAATTTAAGGTGATGGCATATAGGAAGGCGTCGAGGATTATTCGCGAAGTTAAGGGTGATTTGAGAGAGTTAGTTGACTCTGGTGAACTTGCAAAAATTAAAGGAATTGGTCCAAATCTTTTTGAAAAAATAAAAGAAATTGTAAACACAGGATATTCAAAATATCACGATGAGTTGAAAAAATCTATCCCCGAGGGATTATTCGAACTTCTTCAAGTTCGTGGGCTCGGTCCAAAAAGGATAAAGGCAATTTATGAAAAACTTGGAATCACGACGCTTGCGGAACTTGAATATGCGTGCAGGGAAAATCGCCTTCTCAAGCTTGAAGGTTTTGGCAAAACTATACAGGAAAAAGTTTTAAAAGAAATAGAAAGGTTAAAGAAAAGCGCTGAATATCATCTTTTATCTTCTGCCTATGTAGTCGCGGGATTTGTTGATTCCTTTATTCGATCAAATCTTGACGTAATCGACTTTACAATCACAGGAAGCTGGAGGCGAAGAAGGGAGATCATAAGGGATATTGATGTTGTGATAAATGTTAAAGAGAAAGATTTTGACGGGATAAAAGAGATAATTCGTAAGAAATTTCCGAGTGAGAAAATTCTTTCTTTGGAGCATAATTTTATAAGTTTGCTTTCGGAATTTGGAATGCAGGTTGATTTTGTGCTTGCAGATGAGGATTATGCTTTTAAAGTTTTTTACACAACTGGGAGCAAGGAGTTTTTAAACGAGATTGGGAGATACTTTCTTAAATCGGGGTTTAGGTTGAATGGAGATGGAATATTTAAAAATGGTGAGAAAATCAAATTTTCAAGAGAGGAACAAATTTTTAATGCTCTTGGGATAAGTTTTATACCGCCAGAGTTAAGGGAGGGGCTTGATGAACTTGATCTTGCTTCAAGGGGAGAAATCCCTGAATTGTTAAGTGAAAAAGACATAGTTGGAATTTTTCATATCCATTCAACCTACAGCGATGGCTCAGATACACTTGAGGATATGATTGCGGAGTGTGAAAGGCTTGGGCTTAAATTCGTTGGGATCGCGGACCATAGCAAGTCAGCTTACTACGCAGGTGGTTTAACCGAAGATAGGCTTGAACAACAATGGAATGAGATAGACAATTTACAAAAAAAATTTAAGATAAAAATCCTGAAGGGAAGCGAGGTTGATATTCTTCCCGATGGCTCACTTGACTATTCAGATGAAATTTTAGCGAAGTTTGATTTCGTAATTGCTTCAATTCACAGCAAGTTTAAGATGACCGAGGAGGAAGCAACGCAGAGAATCATAAAGGCGATGCGCAATCCATATGTTACAATCATCGGACATCCGACAGGGCGACTTCTTCTTGGAAGAGAAGGTTATCCAGTTGATATGAAAAAAATAATTGATGAAGCTTCAAAACTTGGTGTTGCAATTGAGTTTAATGCAAATCCACACAGGCTTGATATCGATTGGAGATTTATAAAATATGCCATAAATAAGGGTGTTAAGATAAGCATAAATCCAGATGCGCATGCGATCGGCGAAATTCATTACACATTTTTATCTCTTGGAACTGCAAGGAAAGGAATGCTGACAAAAGGTGATGCTTTGAATGCAATGGGTGTTGATCAAGTTAGAAACTTTTTAAAAACACATCGTTTAAAAAAGTAAAATGGTGGGGAGATTGGGCATTTTTCTTTTGATCTTCTGCTTGAGCTCTTTTTCACAGCAGAAAAATTTAAAACTTGATGTTCAACTGCTTAAAAATGCAACATATTACACAATTTTCGGGGACACAACTGTAAAACTTAAAAATGGTAGTTTTGTTTTTGAAAAAAGGGACGAGGAGGGTTTTCTTGTAAATTATCTTTCGGTTAAGTTGGATGAAGAGAAAATAGCAATGGGTGATGTCGATGGGGATGGCGATATTGATGCAGTTGTGATTTTGATGTGTTCGGGTGGTGGAAGTGGTAATTTTTACGAAGTTGCGGTTATATCAAATGAAAATGGCAAACCGAGATATTTGACTGGTAAATTGCTTGGGGATAGGATAAAGGTGAATTCTGTGAAGGTTCTCCGCGATGGTTCGATTCTTCTTGATATGGTTGTGCATGGTCCAGACGACCCTCAATGTTGCCCGACAGTTCGAGAGGTTCAACGCTATAAGATTTTTGGGGGAAAGCTTCAAATTATGGAATGATGAATAGTTGTGTTGGGGGCTGAATTTGGTTTTGTGAAGTTTTATTGTTAACTTTGTGCTGAAACTGAAACAGCGGGACAAAAAAACTGTGGGATTATGCGAATTATCAAGAAAGTTAAGGAAATGCAAAAGGTTGCCGATGATTTGAGAAAAGAGGGTAAAATTATAGGTGTCGTCCCGACGATGGGTTATTTGCATGAAGGACATTTAAGCTTAATACGGCTTGCGAAGGAGAAAAGTGATGTTGTTATAACGACGATTTTTGTTAACCCATTACAATTTGCACCGCATGAAGATTATGATAGATATCCGAGGGATTTTGAGAGAGATGTGACGCTTGCGCAATCCGTTGGATGCGATATAATTTTTTACCCAAGCGTTGAGGAAATGTACCCGGAGAATTTCCTGACTTATGTTGAAGTTGATAAATTAACAAAGGTTCTTGAGGGCGAATTTAGACCCACTCATTTTAGAGGTGTGACGACCGTCGTCGCGAAGCTTTTTAATATAACTAAGCCTCATATCGCGGTCTTCGGACAAAAAGATGCTCAACAAGCGTTGATTATAAAGCAAATGGTCAGAGATTTGAATTTTGATATTGAAATCATTGTCGCTCCGATTGTTCGTGAGCCCGATGGTCTTGCTATGAGTTCACGAAATGTATATCTTTCCGAAAGCGAAAGAAAAGATGCCACCGTTCTTTATGAAAGTTTGAAACTTGCGGAGAAGTTGATCGGTGAGGGTGAGCGGAACCCTGAGGTTATACGTTTAAAGATGGAAGAACTTATAAAATCCAAACCAACTGCTAAAATTGATTATATTGCCATTGTCGAACCAAACACGCTCGAAACGGTTCAGGAGTTAATTGATGGTAACGAGTATTTAATAGCGCTTGCAGTTAGAATTGGAAACACGAGATTGATTGATAATACACTTGTTAAGATATGATTCTCAAATAAAGGTTGAAAATTTCAATGACAATTTACCGCGAAATGTGCAAATCGAAAATTCACGGTGCTATCGTAACACAAGCTGAACTTTATTACGAGGGGAGCATAACGATCGATGAGGAACTTCTCGAGGTGGCTGAAATTTTACCTTATGAAAAAGTTCAGGTTGTAAACGTAAACAACGGCGCAAGATTTGAAACATATACTATCCCTGGTGAAAGAGGCTCTGGAATAATTTGTCTTAACGGACCTGCAGCACGGCTTGGGGCTGTGGGGGATCAGATAATTATCATATCTTACGCTCAATATCCCGAAGATATAGCTTCAACTCATAAACCCAAAGTCGTCATACTTGGTGAAGAAAATAAAATTAAGAAAGTCGTTTACGGAAGTATAGGTGAGGTTGTAAAGTAAAAAACAGATGGAGAGTTAGATGGAGAAACCTTTTTCTCACTACAGGCATCCCCGCAATCTCGCAACTGTTATACTTGCAGCTGGTAAGGGGACAAGAATGAAAAGACCTGACATTGCGAAGGTGATGTTTTATCTTAACGGTGAGCCAATGATAAAAAATGTGGTTAATCTTGCTGTAAAAATTAACTCTGATAGAATAATTGTCGTGGTTGGACATTATAGAGATGTAGTTATGGATTATGTAAAGCGAATTTCTTCATCTGTTGAGTTCGCAATCCAGGAAGAACAACTCGGAACGGGGCATGCGGTTATGCAAACGGAAGAAATTTTAAAGGATTTTAATGGCGATGTCCTCGTTCTGTCTGGGGACGTTCCTCTTTTAACGGTGAAAACTATCAAAAAACTTTTAAATTATCACTATGAAACCAATGCTGTTGCGACGGTTTTAACCGCTGAAGTTGAAGACCCAACCGGTTATGGTAGAATCATTAGGAACCCCGACGGGTCTGTTGATAGAATCGTTGAACATAAAGATGCAACTGAGGAGGAAAGGAGAATAAAGGAGATAAACTCTGGAATCTACGTTTTCCAGAAAAACTATCTCTTTGAAGCTTTGAAACACATCACCCCAAACAATGT
Organism: Candidatus Kryptoniota bacterium; assembly: GCA_938074445.1. Classification (GTDB taxonomy): domain Bacteria; phylum Bacteroidota; class Ignavibacteria; order Kryptoniales; family Kryptoniaceae; genus Kryptonium. The sequence goes on from CALJEK010000013.1 coordinate 17,699, forward strand.
GCAGGGTGAATATTATCTGACGGATGTTTTCTTTTATTTCTCTCATCACAATATGAAAATTTCGGCTTTGAAAGCTGAAAATTGGGACGAAATTCATGGCATAAACACGATTGAACAGCTCGAAAAAGCAAGGGAAATCCTCGAGCGCAGAAAACAACTTGGCTTTGAAGAGTGATGAAAAAGTTCGGGGTAATTATAGTCTTTCTTTCAATTTTACTCGCTTTGCTTCTCTTCATCTTGGTTAAAAAGAAACAGGAGTTTATAGAATCTGAGAAAGCGAATGCACCTTACACTGTTGAATATGTTAAAAATTTACTTTTTAATTCGAGTTTCGAGCTCGGAGATTGGAATAGGGCAAAGGGATGGATTTTTGAAAGTTCAAGTAAAAAGGTTTATTTCGAGAGGGATGTTATTGAGAAATTCGATGGGAAGTTTACAGCAAACATAACCTCCGAAGACTCTTTCGCAAGGGCATTCCTTGTTCAGGAGATTAAAGATTTCCCGAGGGAGAAAAAATTTATTCTCTACGGTGCTGTTAAAACTTACGGTGTTGATACAGCATTTCTGAGGATCGAGGTTTACGATACATTGGGTGTTTTGAAATCTTTTAATTCGACAGATTTTCTAAACGGAACGAACGATTGGAAAGTTTATACTTGTGCTGTTATTGTCGGAAAAGATGTTGAAAAGATAAAAGTTAAGTGTGTTCTGTTTGGTATAGGAAGAGCGTGGTTTGATGATGTTGAGCTTGTCGCTGTAAAATATGAAGAAAAAGATTATCCGTTTTGGTGGAGATATTGGACAAGACAATTTACGAAGTGAAGGATGGGACAGGTTATTTTAAGAAAGGATGGGGACAAAAGAATTTTAAAGGGGCACCTTTGGATTTTTAGTAACGAGATAAAAGAGATAAAGGGTAATCCTAAAATTGGCGATATTGTAGATGTTTACCAGTATAACGGAAAGTTTTTTGGAATCGGTTTTTTCAATCCCCATTCCCTCATCTCGGTGAGGTTGTTAAGTCTGGAGAGAACTGAAATTGGTTATAACTTTTTTAGGGAAAGGATTTCAAATGCTTACAGATATAGAAAAATTCTCTATCCTGATTCAGAAACTTTTAGGCTCGTTCACGGCGAAAGTGATTTTCTGCCAGGTCTTGTTGTAGATAAGTATAATGATTTGTTGGCAGTTCAGACATTTTCGTATGGGATGGACATGAGATTAAATTTAATTTGCGATGTTCTTGAAGATTTGTTCAAGCCAGCTGGAATAGTTGAAAGAAATGAATCCCCGCTTAGGGAGATTGAAGGTTTGGAAAATAGAAAGGGAATTTTACGGGGTAATGTCAAGGAGACGATCTTTGAGGATGATGGTGTTAAGTTTAAAATTGATCTGCTTTCGGGACAAAAGACAGGTTTTTATCTTGATCAAAGAGAAAATAGAAAAGTTGTGAGAAGATTCGCAAAAGGTAAAAGAGTTCTTGATTGTTTTACGAATGAGGGGGGATTTGCATTGCACTGCGCTTATACGGGGGCTGAAAGTGTTGTTGGGATAGATGTTTCAAACGTGGCGATTGAAAAGGCAAGAGCGAACGCTGATTTAAATAATCTAAAAAATGTGGAATTTGAAGTCGCCGATGTTTTCGATAAACTTCGAGAATATCTAAACAGGAATGAAAAATTTGACATCGTTATACTTGATCCACCATCATTTACAAAAACAAAGAGAATGGTGAGGTCGGCTCTTTCAGGATACCGCGAGATAAATTCAACAGCGATGAAAATTCTTAACCCCGGTGGCATCCTTGCTACTGCATCGTGCTCGCATCACATTGACGATGAAATGTTTATGAATGTTATTATCGAAAGTTCAATTATGGCAAAGAAAAAAATTAGATTGGTGGAGTGGAGAGGGGCATCTCCAGACCATCCTGTTTTACCATCGATGCCAGAGACAAAATATCTCAAGTTCGGAATTTTCCAAGTGATTGATTAATCATCTATCGGTGGTCTCTTGAGGTGCCAATCAGTTCTATCTTGATAAGCGTTAGCGATTTGGATTAGTATCTTTTCGCTGAGCGCTTTTCCCATAAATTGAATTGATGTTGGCAAATTATTCTGTCCAAATCCATTTGGCAAGCATATTGCTGGGACACCTGCTGCGTTTCCCGCAGGAATTAAAGCCGGACCCCCGCTTACACCAGGGTAAGCCTTATCGAAGTCAACCCCGATCGGATATGCAACGCTTGCCCTTGTAGGAGCGACAATTGCATCGTATTTTGACAGAAATTCCTCAAGCGCCTTTCGCATTTTCTTTCTTAATCTCATTGCATTTAGATATTCAACTGCTGAAACTTGGAGCATTGAGTATCCACCAACTTTATCTCGCTTATTTTTCAGTTCTAAAATTTTTCCTGACATTATTAAATCATAAAATGCACTTGCACCTTCAGCGTCAATAATCGTCCCGACGACAGCTCCCCATGGATAGTTAGGAAATTCAACATCGTATTCAAGCGTTGCAAATTCAGATATGACTTTTAATGATTCTTCGAAGTTCTGCTTCACTTCAGGTTGTGCTTTGTCGGTTGTACCTTTGATCACTCCAATTTTAAGTTTTTGCTTTGGTAATGATTTTGAGGAATATTTGAACTCGGTTTTAATAGTTGTTTCATCGTTTGGGTCGTATCCTGCAATTGCGGACAAAACTATGCCACAATCATCCGCTGTCCTGCACATTGGACCAAGTTTATCAAGCGTCCATGATAAAGCCATTGCCCCATATCTACTTACAAGCCCGTAAGTTGGTCTAAGACCTGTAATTCCGCAAAATGCTGATGGAGTTAAGATTGAGCCAGAAGTTTCTGAACCTATAGCGAAAGCCACAAGTCCAGCTGAAACAGCAGCGCCTGGACCGCTTGATGAGCCACCGCTCCAAAAATTTAGGTTCCATGGGTTTCTTCCGGGACCTGTAAATGATGCATCCGCATCGTCATAGCCCATTCCCCCAGCAAGTTCAACCATAGAAAGTTTCGCAACGAGAATTGCACCCGCGTTGTAAAGTTTTTTTATAACGGTTGCATCGTAATTAAAAACTTGGTTTCTGTATGGTTCAGCTCCCCATGTCGTCGGAATCCCTTGCGTTGCAAGCAAGTCTTTAGCACCAAACGGTATGCCATGAAGCAATCCTCGATATTTACCAGACATTATTTCTTTTTCAGCTTGCTTTGCCTGTTTAAGTGCGAGTTCCTCAGTTATAGTCACAACGGCACCAAGTTTTTCTCCATACTTTTTTAACCTTTCGATGTAAATTTTCGTCAATTCAACGGGCGAAATTTTTCTCGTCCTTATAAGTGTTGATAGTTGACGAATTGAGGCAAATGCGATATCTTTTTCAGTCATTTTTAATCTCCGCTTTTTACTTGAAATTTGAAGTCCGGCTCTTCCCAATTTGAAAGTTTATAACTTAACAAGATGTTTTTTCGCCTTACATTTGCCTCAATATCTTCAGCTACCATCTTCAATTGGTCTTCGGATAGTTTTTCACCATACTTGAACTTGATTATTTCAATAAGTTTTCGGGCTTCCTCATCGTTTCCTTCACTCTGGTTTGAAATTTTTGGACCCCTTATGAAACCTAATGCTGGAAAGGAAGCAGCAATTTTGAGAAATTTTCTTCTTTTGATTTTCATCTTCTTTTCTCCTTTTTAATCGGTTGAATAATTTTCGAACAATTTCCCCCACTTTGATTCTTTTCTCAATTTTTCTTGAATTTTTTTCCCCTTCAAGGGCCACCAAATAAAATCGTGGTAAAAATATGAACCAAAGACAAAAACATAAACAAGCGGTGTTCTAAAGAATAAATACTGTATCCCCTTTAGAGGTCCAAACCAAAGTATGTCGCCAACTTTGCTTGCCAAATTATCCCCAACGAAAAATTTTAAATTTACATTTGATATGTCCTCGCCCACAATCTCTATTTCTCTTGGATCGCCAACCCCAAGTCCAGCTTCGTGAGCAAGACGAATATATTTTATGTCCATCGGGTCAAATCCCATCATCTTTGCCGAAACTGAATCAATTGCAACTTGATCCGCACTTGCAAGTATGTAGTCTGTTTCAACTGGGGTCATCGTTCTTGGTCCGGGACCATTTCCAGCTACTGTCCCATCCATAACTGCAAATATTCCTGTATGAATTTCCTTTTGAATTGCGAGCAAATCAACAAGTGTTTCATGTATCCAAGTGTGGGTGTAATGTCTTCTTGTATTTAAAAGACCGCCAAAGGCGTTCTTCATCGCCCCTGTCGTGGTGGTGTATATGTGCGTTTTCATAGTCGGGAGGTGAACGATGTTTTTGCCGATGAAAAATTCGGGTATGTGTATTCCATCAGGATAAATCTTATTTAGAGCGAGCATCTTGTGTTTTGGCTCATAAGGAATCCATTTTATGTCGGTTTCAACGAAATTATATTTCTCTTCAACTTTATACTTTTTGTAGATTGGCTCAAGTTTGTTTAATTTTATGCCTTTAAATGGATTTGTGACAACCGTATTGTTGTGCACAGCAACAAGTTTATCAAAGCCAGAATTTTTCAGGGCAATTATTACCCCTTCAAGTTGCCATGGTGTTGTATTTGAACTTAAATAAGGAAAGTGCCAAGATATGTTGTCTTTTAAAATCGTAACGGAGTTTTTATCGATAAATTTTTCAAATTCAGCAAGCTTCATCAATTTCTCTATATCCTGTAGGACTGTCTCGGGTTTTGTCTTTAGAACTGCTACCTTGGATCGGGGCATGGTGAATTTTTTGTTTTTAATATAAACCTAAATCGTTAAAAATTCAAGGTTGTTTTTAGCAGATATTTATTCGTAAATTTGGCAAAAAATAAAAGCACGTCTTTATGACCTTGGATATAGATTTGTCTCGGCGTGGAATGAAATATTCAATCGTTGAAGGGATATTCGCAACGATTTTTATTGCCCTTTCAACGGGTGCATTTCTTATCGGATATGCTTTGATGCTTGGGGCAAAGGAGCTTGTTATCGGGATAATTGGTGCTATACCTTTTGTTTCACAGACGATGCAAATTTTGGGGGCTTATCTTTTAAGAAAATATAAAAGTCCACGAAGGATTGGAATAGTTGCAAGCGTTTTAAATCGCTGGATTTGGGTCGTTTTGATTTTTTTGCCTTTTTTAAATCTCAGCGACCGGACAAAAATTTTAATTTTTCTACTCGTTCTTTTTATTTCCTCCTCTTTTGGAAGCGTGCTTGCAAACGTTTGGACAACTTGGATTGGTGAAATCGTTCCACGAAGCGTTTGGGGGAGATACTTTGGGCAAAGAACTGCTTATACCAATGTTGTGAATATTGTGGTCTTTTTTGTTTCAGCGTTTATACTTGACCATTTGAAAAGAAGCGATATAAAAACTGGCTATTTTGTCATTACATCGATTTGTTTTCTTAGCGGTGTTATCACAACATTTTTATTTAGGTGTCATCCCGATGTTGAAATTAACATCAACAATGAAAATTCCTTGGCGGATGAGGTTTTAAAACCTTTAAAGGATAGAAGTTTCCGCAGGTTTATTTTATTTTTCGCGCAGTGGAATTTTTCCGTTGGACTTTCTGCTTCTTTTATGTCATTCCATATGTTAAAGAATTTGAAGGTTGACTTCTCAACCATTGCTATTTTTAACATGATCACTATGGGGATCAATATTTTTATCCTACGATGGTGGGGGAAGTTAATTGATAAATTTGGTGCTAAAAATGTTTTAATGTTCAATGCTTCAAACATCGCTTATATCCCTGTGTTATGGCTTCTTGCGACGCCAGATTTCTTGCTTCCCCTTTATCTGGATGCAATACTCACAGGTATAGCGTGGAGCGGATTTAACCTTGCTGCATTTAATATCCCACTTTCAAAAGCACCAAGAGAAAACCGCTCGTCTTATGTTGCGGTATTATCAATATTTTCTGGATTTGGTTATTTGACAGCATCAACTCTTGCTGGATATATCGCAACTTTATTCAAGGATTTTTCTGTTGAGATATTCGGTCTAAAATTTGTAAATCTTCACATACTATTTTTTCTCTCGTTTATTTTAAGGATTATAAGTGCGTTGGTGTTATTGAGAATGCCCGAGCCTGAGGAAAGACCATTTTTTGCTATGGTTGATTATATAAGTTCAGCAATTTATAGGGTTTTCGCAACCTTTGGAGGTATCACATCTGTTTCAAAGGCGGAGAATGAAGTTCGGGAATAAAATTGTTTTTTCTTTGTGCTTTTTTTAATTTCAATTCAAATCAAAACAAAATTTTATAAACAGCATGGCGCCTGAGGTATACATTGAAAATCTTTCTGAGTATGTTGGGCAGGAGGTAAAAATTCATGGTTGGGTTTACAATAAAAGGTCAAGCGGAAAAATTCACTTTGTTTTGGTTCGGGATGGCACTGGGATTTTACAGTGCGTGATGGCGAAAGGTGCAACCCCAGATGAAGTTTTTGATAAATATGATGTTTTAACTCAAGAGACATCTTTAATTGTAAGTGGAATTGTAAATGAGGATAAAAGAGCTCCTGGGGGTTATGAACTTCATGTGAAAGATATTCAGATAATTCAGATAGCGCAGGATTATCCGATAACCCCGAAGGAACACGGAGTTGATTTTCTTATGGATCACAGGCACCTTTGGCTTCGCTCAAGAAGACCACACGCAATTTTAAGAATAAGACATCGCCTTGTTAAAGCTATAAGGGATTTTTTCGACTCAAAAGGATTTGTTTTAATTGATGCTCCGATTTTAACTCCAGCTGCATGTGAGGGGACAACCACACTTTTTGAGACCGATTATTTCGATCTCGGCAAAGCTTATCTTTCCCAGTCTGGGCAACTTTATGTTGAGGCAGCTGCTATGGCTTTCGGGAAAGTTTATTGCTTTGGACCGACATTCAGAGCGGAAAAATCAAAAACGAGAAGACATTTAACAGAATTTTGGATGGTTGAACCAGAAGTTGCATTTTATGAACTTGAAGATATAATGAACCTTGCTGAGGAATTTGTTGAATATATAGTTGGAAGAGTTCTTGAGTCAAGCAGGAAAGAGTTTGAAATCCTTGAGCGAAATATTGAGCCACTTGAGAAAATAAAAAGACCATTCCCAAGAATCACTTACAACGAGGCGGTTGAAATTTTGAGAAAAAACGGGATCGACTTTCAGTGGGGTAATGACTTTGGTAATACCGATGAAACGGTGATCTCACAGCAGTTTGATAAGCCTGTTATAGTTCATCACTATCCGGCTGCGGTTAAAGCTTTTTATATGAAGCGTGATCCGAACGATGAAACTTATGCGCTTGCTTTTGATATGCTTGCGCCTGAAGGGTATGGTGAAATTATTGGCGGAAGCCAGAGGGAGGATGATTACGATACGCTCTTAAAGCGAATTCGGGAACATAATCTTCCAGTTGAAGCGTTCGATTGGTATCTTGATTTAAGAAAATATGGAAGCGTTCCACACTCTGGATTTGGGCTTGGGGTCGAAAGGACGCTTGCTTGGATTTGCGGGCTTGACCATGTCAGGGAGACAATTCCATTCCCAAGGATGATTTACAGGATAAAGCCATAAAGAGGGATAGCAAATAAAAATGTGATTTACAGTGCTGAAAGTTGAAAATCTGAAAAAGACATTTTCAAATGTGGTTGCTGTTGATGGAATTTCATTTGAAGTAAAGCGCGGTGAAATTTTAGGGCTTCTTGGTCCAAACGGCGCTGGGAAAACTACCACAATAAGGATGATACTTGACATAATCAAGCCTGATCAAGGAACGATAAAATTTGATGGGAGAGAGATTAACGATGAAATTAAAAGTAAAATTGGATATTTGCCAGAGGAGAGAGGACTTTATAGAAAAACGAGGGTTATGGAGACAATTCTTTATTTCGCTGAGTTAAAAGGGTTGGATAGAAAGACTGCGCTTGAAAGGACAAAATATTGGCTTAAAAAATTTGGATTAGCTGAAAGAGCAAACAGCAGAATTGAAGAGCTTTCAAAAGGTAATCAGCAGAAAGTTCAAATCATAGTTTCAATCCTTCATGATCCGGAGCTTGTCATACTTGATGAACCATTTGCAGGGCTCGATCCAGTTAATCAAGATTTGCTAAAGGATATTTTGTTAGAGTTGAAAGAAAGAAACAAAGCTATTATTTTTTCAACGCATCAAATGGAGCAAGCTGAAAAACTTTGTGATTCAATTTGTCTTATAAACAAGGGTAAACTTATGCTTTCGGGTCCTCTTTCGGATGTCAAAAGTAGATTTGGGCGTAATACAATTCATATTGAGTTTAAAGGCGATGGTGAGTTTTTGAGGAGTTTAAAAATGGTGAAAAAGATAGATATATATTCAAACTACGCTGAGTTGACGCTCGAGGCAGATACAAATCCATCCGAGATTTTGAGGGAAATTATAAAATATGTGGACTTAAAAAGGTTTGAAGTAAAAGAACCGTCTTTACATTCAATTTTCATCGATGTCGTAAGTCAGGGCGTTGCTCGGGGCTAAATTTGTAAAAATTTAACGCATTTGGTAAATTTTGATAAGCCCTGGTAAATTTCATAGCTTTTATGAAAAAGTTAAACAAAAATAAAGTTAAGGGGTGAATAGTATGAGCAATACTTTGAAAACCGTATTTCTGATGACGCTTATGATGGTTCTTTTGCTTGCGATTGGAAACGCGATAGGAGGAAAGTCGGGGCTTATGATAGCCCTTGTGTTTTCGTTGTTGATGAATTTCTTCGCATATTGGTTTTCTGACAAAATTGTTCTTGCTATGTATGGAGCTAAAAAAGTGACTGAAGCTGAAGCTCCAAAGTTGTATTCAATTATTCGTAGCCTCACAACCAGAGCTGGCTTGCCGATGCCGAAGGTTTACATCATACCGAGTTTAACTCCAAACGCATTTGCAACGGGTAGAAATCCACAGAATGCAGCCGTTGCTGTGACGGAGGGGATTTTGAGATTATTGGACGAGAATGAACTTGAAGGTGTTTTAGCTCACGAGCTTGCTCATATTAAAAATAGAGATATTTTAACCGCGACGATAGTTGCAACGATGGTTGGTGCTATAACATTTCTTGCGCGTATGGCTCAATGGTCGCTTTTCTTCTTTGGAGGAAGCAGGGATAGGGAAGGCAACGCGAACTGGATAGCAGAACTTCTTTTGATCATCCTTGCGCCGATAGCTGCAGTTTTAATTCAGCTTGCTATTTCAAGAGCCAGAGAGTTTGCTGCTGATGAAGATGGGGCGAGGATTTCAAATAAGCCGCTTGCGCTTGCAAGTGCTTTAAAGAAACTTGCTCGTGGTGTTGAATCTATTCCAATGGAGGAAGCAAAACCCGAAACGGCGCATATGTTTATAGTTAATCCATTGCGAGGCGAGGGAATATTGAAATTATTCTCAACGCATCCCCCAATTAGTGAAAGGGTAAGAAGACTTGAAAAACTTGCTCGGGAAATGGGAGTTTATTATTGAGAATAAATTAAAAACAAATTGATTTAATAGGGCAAATGTCATATAAAGAACCAGCACCTATTCCCGATAGGGAAAATCCCTTTGAGTCGATGATGAAAAGATTTGATAAAGCAGCTGAGATCCTTCAACTTGAAAAAGGAGTATATGAATTTCTTAAAACCCCAGCTATGCAGGTGATTGTCTCTATACCGATCCAGATGGACGATGGAAGAATTCAGGTCTTTGAAGGCTATCGTGTGATACATAACTATGCACTTGGACCGGCAAAGGGCGGGATAAGATACGCTCCAGATGTCACGCTTGATGAGGTAAAAGCTTTGGCAGCGTGGATGACTTGGAAATGTGCTGTGATGGATATACCCTTTGGTGGAGCTAAAGGCGCAGTTAAATGTGATCCTAAAAAGTTAACAAGGGTCGAGCTTGAAAAAATAACACGCAGATACACCGCAAACCTTCTCGATATAATCGGACCAGATAAGGATATACCAGCGCCTGATCTTAACACCGATGAGCAAATAATGGCTTGGATTATGGATACTTATAGCATGCACATGAGAAGAACTGAGCGAGCAGTCGTGACAGGTAAACCGCTTATACTTGGCGGTTCGCCCGGAAGAAGAGAAGCAACAGGATATGGTGTGATGATAATTACGCTTGCTGCAATGGAAAAGTTAAAACTTAACCCTCGGAAATCAACAGCGGTTGTTCAAGGATTTGGTAATGTTGGTTCTGTTTCCGCCAAACTTCTCGCTGAGCGTGGAATTAAGATAATTGCCATAAGCGATATAACTGGCGGATATTATAACAAGAAGGGAATCGACATTCAAAAGGCAATCGCATATGTTCAAAAAAACCCAGACAGAACCCTTGAAGGATTTAACGGTGGTGAAAAAATTACAAATGAGGAATTACTTGAACTTGAATGTGATGTTTTAATACCCGCTGCTCGTGAGGACCAAATAACAAAACATAATGCCCCAAGAATAAAAGCAAAGTTGATCGTTGAAGGTGCAAATGGTCCAACAACTGCAAGCGCTGACCCAATACTTGAAGAAAAGGGAATCCTTGTCGTTCCAGATATAGTCGCAAACGCAGGGGGTGTTACTGTTTCATATTTTGAGTGGGTCCAGGATAGAATGGGATTTTATTGGACAGCTAAGATGGTTAACGAACGACTTGAAGAGATGATGCTTTCTGCTTTTGAAAATGTTTACAATACTGCGAAAAGATATAATGTATCGTTGCGACTTGGTGCATACATCCTTGCGGTTGACAAGGTCGCCAAAACTTTGAAACTTCGTGGAATTTATGGATAATTATTGTTTTAAATTTTTTCTATTGTTTTTGGCATTTATAAACTTCACACTTGCGCAGACTCGAACTAACTTTGAAATCATCGATAGCTTGATAAATTCAATAGTTGACGATATCTCATCCGAGATAATTTCTGAAGAAATAAGGATCGAATCTAACTTACAGGACAAGGTCATAGAGAATAGAATTTTAAATTCCTTTTTGAGAAAATTTACCGTAGTTTATAACGATGCCCCTGCTAAAGTAATTCGGCTTGATGCTTTTAGAAGTAGGATAAATTATGTCTTTGCGTCAAAGGTTTTTTTTAAAAGCTCGGTTGTTAAAAGAAATATAGAGGTGAACCTATATTGCTCTGCGGTGGACGATCGAAGAGTTCTTTTTAGCCGTGATTTTAAAAGGGTATATTCAGATTATGTTAAAACTGACGAAATTCGAACCCTTGAAGATAAAACCTTCAGCTTTACACAAGGTGAATTTGTGGGTGGAAGCTCGACATTGAGTAAGGTAATTGAGGGAATTGTGATAATATCATCAGTTGGAATTGCGATTTATCTTCTTTTTGTCATTAGAAAATAAATCTTTTAAAACATGGGAATATCAAAATCACTTAACCCTGTCTTTTTTTTAGTTTCATTTGCGGTCTTGTTTATTCTGGGCTGTTCTTCATCTAAAGAGCTTGCAAATCTTTCGGCTGAGGATAGGTTTGAAATTGGCAAAGAAAAATTCGACAGGAAAAAATATCTCGATGCGGTTGAGGATTTTAAATATATTTTAATTCAATATCCTGGAAGTGCTGTTGCGGACGACGCCCAGTTTTATCTTGCGGAGTGCTACTATAACCGTGGTGAATATCTTCTCGCCTCATCTGAATATGAAAACCTTATAAGAGGTTATCCATCGAGCGAGTACGTTCCAATATCTAGATTCAAATTAGGGCTTTGCTATTATCATCTTTCACCAAAATCACAGCTTGATCAAACATACACTTACAAAGCGATAGACGCGCTTCAAGGATTTATCGAGTATCATCCGACGAGCGAGCTTGTTCCAGAAGCTGAGCAGAAAATTCGCGAATTGATTAACAAACTTGCGCAAAGAGATTATGAGACAGGGATGTTTTATATGAGGAGGGAATTTTATAGAGCAGCTATGGTTTATTTTGATTCGATAATTGAGCGTTATCCCGATTCTGATTATCTTGAGAGAGCATACGCAGGAAAAATTGAATGTCTATTAAAAAGGGGTAATTACAACGAAGCTATAAGAATTGCGGAAGAATTTGAGAAAAAGTTCCCATCCAGTGAGCTTCTTGAAAAAGTTAAGAAGATAAAAAATGAAGCAAAATCACAAGCTCAAACAGGATTACGAACGGAGCGGTAAAATGGAAGGGGTCAAATATGTGAAGGATTCGCAAGTTGAAATGACCGAGCTTATACTTCCAAGTGATGCAAATCCATTGGGTTTCTTGCTTGGTGGTAGATTGATGCATTGGATTGATATATGTGCAGCTATGTCGGCGATGAAGCATGCTGGAAGAGTTGTCGTAACCGCAAGCGTTGATGAATTAAATTTCCTTTGTCCGATAAGAATTGGGGAAGTTGTGATTTTAAAAGCATCTGTAAATCGCGTTTTCAGAACCTCAATGGAGGTCGGGGTGAAGGTCTTTGCGATGAATCCGCTTACAGGTGAAATTCGACATGCAAATTCTGCTTACCTTACTTTTGTTGCGATAGATGAAAGTGGGAAGCCCGTTCCTGTGCCACCGATCTTTCCGGAAACCGAAGATGAAAAGAGAAGATATGAAGAAGCGTTGCTTAGACGTCAACAGAGGTTGAGGCATAAAGAAGAGATTAAAAATGCCAGAAAACAGAAGTCTGAAAATTTATAAAACTTTTCTTTTTCTGTTTACATTTTATTTCGAAGTTTTGATTTCTCAGAGTAAGTTTTTACCGGTTTTCTTTATCAATGAAGTTCCACTTCCTGAAGGTTCCTCTACGTTCTCGTTTGGGGATTTTAATGGCGATAACTTTTATGATATTGTCGTCTCTTCACGACGTGCTATAGTCTGCCTCGAAAACAATCGAAGAAATAACTTTGACTTTTACTTTAGCATACCGGTTAGGGAATCCCCGAGCGATGTCAAGATAGTCGATATCGACAATGACGGCATAGAAGAGATTATCGCACTTTATAAGTCGAGAGCAACCTTTGAAATTTTTAAAAGGGATACACTTGGATTTAAACATTTTACTTCTTTTGAAACTGGAATCTATCCGGATTTGCTTATTTGTTCGGACCTCGATTTAAATGGTTTTAAAGATGTGATAACAGTTGGAAAGATAATGCTTGGGATAACGGTTAATTATCAAACCAAATTGAACCAATTCTCAAATCCTATTAATTTCTTCCCCAAAACCCCATTTAAAAAAATTCAAATCTTGGATTTAAATTACGATGCCGTTCCTGATCTTGTGGGTATTGACTGGCTTAATAATTTGCTTATCATTTCGTATGGACGAGGTGATGGAAAGTTTGGAACCGCGTATAATTATAAGCTTCCAGAAGAACCCAATGATTTTATAGTCGCTGACTTAAATAACGATGGTTTCTTTGACTATGTGATTTCATTCTATTATCTTAACGAGGTTTATCTTTACTATACAACTCAAGCGGGAATAAGCTTGAGGTTTAAATTTAAAATTCCAAAACCGCTAAAGGTTTGCGTTGGTGATTTGGATGGAAACGGGTTTAAAGACGTTGTTGTGAGCAATGGGGAGAGATTATTTGTTTTTATGAACTTTGGTCGGTATTTCGTAAAACAAGAGTTTTTAGGCGATGGTGTAGTTCAAGTTGAATGTGTGGATCTTGATAAAAATGGAAAGGATGATATCGTTGTTCTTGATTCGGTTAGAAATAGATTGAAAGTTTTTTATTCCGATCCCAAACTTGAAGTTTCTGAAGGATTTTATCTTTCCGCAGGTTTAAATTTATCTGACTTTGCTGTTGCAGATTTTAATGGGGATGGTTTCGTTGATTTTGTTTTCGTAGGCGATAGCTCAAATTCGCCACTTGTTTATTATAATGGTGGCAAAACTTATTTTTCCCCAAATCAAGGTGATATGTTCACAGATGTTAAGATTTTATCTGGCTCTAATTCAAATTATCTTTTCTGTTCAAATTATGAGACTGGGGCTGTTTCACTATTTCGCCTTAAAGAGAGAGGTGAGATAAAGGAAGTTTTCAGATATAATTTTGACAAGCCTAAACCAGTTTTTATGGGTATGTCTGATGATGGGTCGGTTGCGATTTTTCTTTCCATATCTGATTCGAATCTCATTTTGATAAAACCGAAGGGTGAGACGGAGTTTGAGGAATTAAGCATAAAGGAAATTGACAGCACAAAAGTTATCGCTTCAGCGGTCGGCGATCTAAATGGCGATGGGTATCTTGATATCGCAGTTGTTAATATCTACGAAAACAATGTTATGTTAAATATCTTTACCAGAAAGAAGGCGGGTGAATATGTTAAAAGTTATTCCTCAAACTTGAACAGGTTGATAAAACGAGCGTTTCTTTACGCCGATGATTTTAATGGCGATGGCTATTTGGATATTCTCATCTATTATGATTACTCAGCGACCAAAGTCTCAGATGGCGAATTAAATCTTTTTTTAAGCGATGGGGCAGGAAAATTTAGATTAAAAAAGATTGATAGCCGTGTTTATTTGGCAAATGAAAAACTTTTGAAAATAGCTGACTTTACTGGCGACTTTAGGAAAGATTTCGTAGTCTTTGACAAATCCAGGGACAAAGTTTATCTTTACATAAATAATGATGGAGGCTTTGAAAAAAGGCAGGTTTACAGTTCAAAGGATAAAATTAACTCTATTGGTGTGGCTGATGTTAATTACGACGGTTTTCCGGATCTGCTTTTGTTAAATGAAACGAGCGGAGGTTTGAAGTTTATGATAAATAAAAATGGAAATTTTGAATGATGAAAAAGTTTATCTTTCTGCTTTTGTTGGCTAAATTGGCATTTTCGCAGGACGAAAGACTTAACCAAATTTATTATACAATTTGCGATAGGGCTGGTATATGGGTTGACAAACCTTTTGACTTTAAACCTTTTGATACAGGTAAATGTGGTTTCAAACTTTATGTTGAAGTTGGGAGAAACTGGGATAAGTTCAGTGAGATTCAAAAAAGTAATATAAAAAAGTCACTCGAGCGACCGAATCTTCAAACGAGTATCTTATCTCCGAGCGGGAAATTCAGAATTCATTTTGATACAACGGGTGTGAATGAGCCATTTTTGTTTAACGAATATGGAAAGATACCTGGTTCGTGGAGGATGTATGTTGATTCGGTGGCAAAGTACATTGATTCAGTATATAATGTCGTTGTAAACTTAATGGGGTTTGAATTCAACTTTAACGATGATACACTTGGCGGGGGAAGTGAATATGACATTTACATTCAGAATTTAAGCGAAGGTTTATATGGTGAGACGGTTTTTGATTATTCAAATCCACTTCCAAGGATTGGTGTCGCCAAGAGATTTTTAAGTTATATGCGAATTGATAATTCTTACTATGAAAGTTCATACTATACTCGTGGAGTCAATGCGTTAAAGGTGACGCTTGCGCATGAATTTGGGCACGCAGTTCAACTTTTATCTTATGGTCTCTGGGATGAAGATATATGGTTTTACGAGATGACATCAACTTGGCTCGAGGAGGCTGTTTTTGATGATGTGAATGATTATTATGCGTATCTACCAAGGTTTTTTAAAGCGACAAGAACATCAATTTATCTGCACGATGGGTATGATCTTGTCGTGCTCGGAATATTTTTGCAGGAAAGATTTACACACCGTGTAATTGTAAAAAGTTGGGAAAAAATTAGGGAACACCCACCTCTTTTATCTCTTGAGTTCAGCTTAAATTCTTTTAACAGCAGTTTAAAGCGTGAATTCGTTGAGTTTTCGCTATGGAATTATTACACGGGGAGAAGAGCAAAGCCTGGATACTATAAAGAGGGAGCTAACTACCCTGAGGTGAGATTTGAAACGCAACCCATATTTATAACCTCAAATGAGGCAACTATAAACAGTTCCGCTGGTGCCCTTTCGACGCAGTATTATATGTTTATATGGCGAAGCGATACAATTGTTGCGGTAATTTCAAATGTGAATTTAAATTCTGCCTTTTCTCGGTCCGACGATGAATTTATTTTTAAATATCATATAACTTCAGGTTCTTACGATGACGGTTACACGTCTCTTGGTAATGGGTTAAAGGCGAGATTGAAAGTTTCGGATTTTGACAATTGGGGAAGTTTGAATATTTTAAATTCTCAAATTGCATTTGTTAAAAACGATGTTGTCTTCCCGAATCCATTTTACGCCGATGGAATTGAAAAAATTTTAATTCCGGTTGATTCTGGATCTGATGAGGTTGAAGTGAAAATTTTTACCGTTAGTTTTGATCTTGTTTACGCTGGGAAATTTAAGCCTGAATTTAGCCTTGGCAATTATTTTGTAAGTTGGAACGGCAGAAATAATTCGGGTGAGATTGTGAAAACCGGAGTTTATATTTACTATGTTCGCTTCGGAAGTAGTGAGAGAGTTGGAAAGTTCGTGCTAATAAGGAAATAAAGGAACTTTTGTGGCGTGGAATTTAAATTAATATGCAAAGACATAAGGAAAAGTTTTGGTCGATTGCTTGTTTTTGAATCAATAAACTTCGAGCTCACCAATAACTCGTCCCTCGCTGTTGCTGGAAAAAACGGTTCTGGTAAGTCAACGCTTCTAAAAATAATAGCTGGGCTTTTAAGTCCAAGCTCGGGTGAAGTTATTTACCAAATTAATGGAAAAAAGATAGACAAGCTCGATTGGTTTAAATTTGTGGGTTTTGTTGCGCCTTATCTTCAACTTTATGATGAGTTCACGGGATATGAGAATCTTGAGATACTTGCCAAGATAAGAGGTGTTAAAGATTATAAACGAAAGATTGAAGATATTTTGAAACGTGTGAATCTTTACGCTCGTCGTAATGACCTTGTGCGGGGATATTCATCAGGTATGAAACAACGACTCAAATACGCCTGCGCTCTTCTTCACGATCCAATCTTGCTTATACTCGATGAGCCAACTTCGAATCTTGATCCCGAGGGTGTTGAAATGGTTTGGGCTATAGCTGAGGAACAGAAGAAAAGAGGGATTTTAATTATTGCGACAAATGAACCTGAAGAACTCAAAATATGTGAAGAGGTCATAAATCTTGATGAGTTAAAATTAAAGGCAAAGGGACAAATTGTTAAGTAGCATTTGGGCTATATTTTTAAAAGATTTAAAATCGGAAC
This sequence comes from Candidatus Kryptoniota bacterium, assembly GCA_938074445.1. Lineage (GTDB taxonomy): Bacteria > Bacteroidota > Ignavibacteria > Kryptoniales > Kryptoniaceae > Kryptonium. The sequence goes on from CALJEK010000013.1 coordinate 34,913, forward strand.
TTAGGACGAGGTATGCTTTAAATGCTTTGCTTATGTTTGTAGTCGTCACCATTTCTATGATTTTATTTGCAACCGCTGGTGAAGTTATAAGTGGTGAATTGCTTTCTGGTTTATTATGGGTTGTTATATTTTTCTCTGCTATGTCTGGGCTTTCGAGGACGTTTGTAAGTGAAGAAGACAGGGGGACCGTCATTTTTTTACAGCTTGCAACGCGACCAAGCGCTGTGTATTTTGGAAAGTTGCTTTTTAACCTGGTCTTAATCTTTGGAATTAATTTTTTTGTGGTTATAGCGTATTTTCTGACGATGGAAGGTTTTAAGATAAAAAGTTTTGATGTTTTTCTCGCTGGTTTGATCCTTGGTAGTTTGGGACTTGCTTCGGCTTCGACGATAATTGCAGCTATAATTGCGAAAGCAAATACAAAGGGGACGCTCTACCCAGTGCTATCTTTCCCGGTGCTTTTGCCTCTTTTGATCACCGCAATAAATATGACCCAACTTTCAATTGAAGGAGCAAAGCTTGTTGAAACATTTGGACATTTGAGGATTCTGTTTTCTTATTTCGCTGTTGTCGTGATTGCATCGTATCTTTTGTTTGACTATATTTGGAAGGAATGAATCGTGTGTCTTTTTTGTTATCCATATTGAAGTCATGTTGAAAATTTGAACATGAATTATCCTAAATTTGTGCGAATTTTGAATAAATATCATCATTTTAGAGTGGCATATGACTTGATATCAATTGTGCTAAGAAATTGTAAAAACATATCGAGAAAGAGTTGATGATTTGGAAATTCTTGCTTGGTCTATATATGGCAATAATTACAGCTCTTGCGTTCGTCATTCCAATCGGTTTCATACCTGGGCTTGGTGAGAGGGCAAGGATTATTTTTCTTCATGTGCCATCTGCGTGGTTAAGCGTGATTGCTTTTTTTGTGGCGATGCTCTATGCGATTCGTTATCTTAAGTCGAAAAACATATACGAGGATGTCAAATCTGTTGCTTCTGCTGAGATTGGATTTTTATTTTGCTTTGTGACGACCGTAACAGGTTCAATTTGGGCGAAATTTAATTGGGGTTCATTCTGGAATTGGGATCCGCGCGAGACGTCCATATTTGTTCTTCTTTTGATCTACGGAGCCTATTTTGTGTTAAGGTCAGCGATTGAGGTTGAGGAGAGAAGAGCAACTCTTTCAGCAGTTTACTCGATAATTGCTTTTATCACTGTTCCGTTCTTTATTTTTATAATGCCAAGAATTATGCCTGGACTTCACCCGGGCTCTAAGGGCGACCCTGAGGGTGCGGGACCTGTTGTAACTTTTAAAATGGACCCAAATATGCGAGTTCTTTTCTTCGCTTCCTTGCTTGGTTTTATACTTGTTTATCTGTGGATGTTCAAACTGCGTTCAAGGGTTGAAATTTTGAAGATCAAAATTCAAAACAAAATATATCAGGAGGTTTAAAATTGAGCGTATACGAATTTCTCGAAAAAAATTCAATCTATCTTGTTTTGATCATTGCATTGATTGTTTGGTTATCTGTTTTTGCTTATCTTGTGAAGGTTGATGCTAAATTGAAAAAGCTTGAAAATGAATTTGCAAAGATTGAAAACAAAGAGGAAATTGAAAAATGAAGCTCAAGATTGTTGTCGGTTCAATTTTAATTGCCGGATTTATAATTTTTGGCGCATACTCTTTTATGGAAAGCAATGTTAAATATGTGACTATAGAAGAAGCAAAGAAAACAACAAAGAAGGTCCAAATCGTTGGCGAATGGGTGAAGGAAAGAGAAAGTTATTACGATTCACGAACTAATCAATTTGTTTTTTATCTTAGAGACGATAATGGCGATGTCGTCAAAGTCATTCATAACGGTGTGAAGCCAAATAATTTTGAAATTGCATCACATGTCGTTGTAAAAGGTCATTATGTTGATGGAGTTTTTGAATCCAGCGAAATTTTAACGAAGTGTCCGTCAAAATATCAATCGCCTGAAGCTTTGAAAAAATACGAAAACTAAACTTGCGAGGAAGAAATGCTTGGAAGAATTTTAATATATATTGCTTTTGCGACATCTCTTTTTTCTACGATCACATATTATCTCTCATTCAAGGGTAAAAAATCTTTGATTCAAAAGGCAAGGTTAAGTTATCATATATCAGCGGTTTTCGTGATATTAGCTTCTGCTTTTTTGCTGTATCTAATTTTAACACATCAATTTCAGTATACCTATGTCTGGAGTTATAGTTCAACTGATTTGTCAACTCCGCTTTTGATTTCAACTTTTTATGCTGGTCAAGAGGGAAGTTTTATGCTTTGGACGTTTTTTGTGGCGACGCTCGGGTTGTTTTTAATGAGCTATTCAAGGCGCAATGGATACGAGGCAGAGGTTATGAGCGTTTATTCACTTGTTAAAGTTTTTCTTTTGTTGATTTTAATTGTTAAAAGCCCATTTGAATATATATGGGAAACATGGCCTGATCAGGTTCGCGAGGGATTTGTTCCGCCTGAGGGACGCGGTCTTAACCCTTTGCTTCAAAATTTTTGGATGGTAATTCATCCGCCCATAATTTTCGTGGGATTTGCATCGATGGCGATACCATATGCTCATGCAATAGCAGCGCTTTTAAGACGGGAATATTTAACCTGGGTTAAACCAGCTATGCCGTGGACAATTTTTGCTGCTTTAACGCTTGGCGCTGGACTTGCGATAGGTGGTTTTTGGGCATATGAGACGCTCGGATGGGGTGGATTTTGGGGCTGGGACCCAGTTGAAAATTCATCTTTGGTCCCGTGGCTTATCGCTGTTGGGACAATCCACACGATGTATGTTCAAAAAAGAACAGGAGCTTTCGCACGTTGGAATTTGGGAATGTCAATCTTAGCATTTATCCTTGTTTTGTATAGCACCTTTTTGACGCGAAGTGGTGTTCTCGGGGATACATCAGTTCATTCGTTCGTTGATCCTGGAATGTGGGTGTATTTGCTTTTAATTTCGCTTATCATAATATTCTCTGGGGTTGGCTTTGGTTTGCTATTTGCTAGGAGAAAGGAAATTCCGAAGGTAAAAGTGGAATCAGATCTCCTTTCGAGAGAGTACAATTTGTTCCTTGCTTCCGCTTTGCTTGTGGTAATCGCTGGCTTTGTAATAGCTGGGACATCTTCACCAATCATAACGAAAATTTTACAGGGTAAGGCAAGCGCTGTTGACACATCATATTATAACAAGACAACTCTTCCACTTGGAATAATAATGGCTCTATTGATTGGGCTTGCTCAAACTATGTGGTGGAGGAAGACAAATCCAGAGGCTTTAATGAAGTCGCTTTTATTTCCAACAGCTGCTGCAACTGTCTTCACATCAATTTTGATAGTTGCTGGTGTCAGGGAAGTTTTAATGGCTTTGTTTGTTCTTACATCCTCTTTTGCTTTCTTTGTTAGTTTAAGGATTGCTTATAAGATTGCTCGTGGAAACCCTAAATATATTGGTGCTTATTTAACTCATATAGGCGTGGCTCTTTTCTTCCTTGGGGTTATTGCTTCAACTAAGTACGATAAAACTCAAGTTGTTTCCTTGCCTAAGGATCAAGCGGTTGATGTTTTAGGGTATAGGTTAACTTATGTCGGAAGCAAAAAAATTGATAAAGAAAAGGTGGCATATAATGTTAAAGTTGAAAAAGATGGTGATTCATTCATTGCTCCATTGCAAATGTATTTTAGCGAATACAATCAAGGCGTGATGAGACATCCTTACATCTTTAGCTTGCTTAACTATGATATATTTAACAATCCCAACCTTTTGGCTTTTCTCGTAAAAAATGCACTTACAAACGATCTTTATCTTTCACCAATGAGTTTGGAGAAAAGCAGAGAGTTTAATCCGCATGCCACCGGTGATCTAATCATACTTGATAGAAATCAAGAAAAAAGCATTGGGGATTACAAGTTAAAATTTGTTCGTTTTGATATAACCCCAGAAGATATGACCAAGATGATGAGCGGGCAAGATTTTGCAATAGGTGCGGTCATTGAGGTGACATATAAGGGAAAAAGACAGCAAGTTACCCCGAAGATTTACTATAGAAATAATATGCCTATGCCTGAAGCGATTAAAGTTGGAGATAAACAATTAACATTTTTAAATCTCAATGTCGAATCGGGTCAAATTGCTGTAAGTTTAAAATCGGAAGGCGTTGGTTTCGATTTTCAGGAAGAACCTACCGAGGTCCTTGTGATTGAAGCAAGCGTAAAGCCGTTTATAAATCTTGTTTGGTTTGGTGTTTTAGTTATACTTGCCGGGTTTATTGTTTCAATGATTAGGCGAATATC
>CALJEK010000014.1 GCA_938074445.1 Candidatus Kryptoniota bacterium
CGAGCAAGTAAACCCCCACGTATCTCAATGGTACTTTTCATTGTATGCTAACTATCTTTGATCTCGCTATTACCAAATAGCAATATATACCGGCATACTGAACCCTGTTTAACTTTAATGCTTATATTCCTCTCCCCAAAGCAACATATTTTACCTTTTCGCCCAATTTTTTAGGATCAAGTATTCGCCAGCAATCAATAATAACTGTAGGTGAGTGAAAAATATAACTCTCTATCGCTTCTTTTAATTTGATGTCACGATGCATTAATACAATAACCCCTGCCTTCTCTAAACAATCTTTTATAGAACTCATATATTCTACCGCGCTACCAAATATCACTCTTGTATTATCAATTGCAAGTGGATCATAGGCTATAACCTCAATGTCATACTTCAATAACTCTTGAATTAATTTTATCGCTGGTGACTCTGTAATTACCGGAGTATTTGGGACAAAAGATAGACCCAAAATTCCAACTGTTTTATTGCTATGCTCTTTTAGTTCTGATAAAACAATTCTAAGGAGGTTTTCATCTTGAAATTTATTAACTTTCTCAACCGCTTGAATTATCTCTGCTTGAACGTTATATTTTTGGGCAAGGGTTAGATATGCTTTTGTATCTCGTGGAAAGCATGTGCCTCCAAAGGAAAGCCCACCTTGAAAATAATAAGGCGATATTCGTTTATCTACACCAATTGCCTTGGTTATTACATCTACGTCTGCTCCAGGTATACGTTCACAAAGGTTTGATATGGAATTTGCAAAACTTATTTTAACTGTAATATATGAATTTAAACATACCTTTGCTAACTCAGCATTTATAAGTGACATCCGAAAAATGGGTGGGTTGTTTTCACACATCTGCTTGTGTATTTCCTCTACAATTTTGCCAGCATCTGCTGAGCTTTCGCCAATAACTACTAAATCAGGATTTAAAAAACCTCTTATCACATTACCAAGCGCAACAAAGTCTGGATCATAACAAACCGAGAAACCATCATTAAGTTTTCTTCCTGTAACCCTTTCAAGCAAAGGTATAAACACTTTTTCAGTTGATTCCGGCATAACAGTGCTGCTTATAATAAATAGATGGTGTTCTTTCTTGCTATTTTTCAATTCATTACCTAATGAGACTAATGCTGATTCTATAAATCTATTAGAGAAACTACCATCGGGATTGCTAGGTGTTGCTACAAGTATAAAGGTAACGTCGGTTTTTTCAATTGCCTCCTTATGGTTTGTAGTGGCAATAAGTGTTTTGCCACCATGTCTTGCTAAAAGTTCGTCTAATTTAGGTTCAAACCATGGAGCTATACCTTGGTTAACTTTCTTTACTACAGATTCTTCAATATCGACTCCTATTACTTTAAAACCTTTTTCAGCAAGGCAACATGCTAAACATAAACCTAATTTCCCAAGACCAACAACTGAAATTGAATTAACCATTTAAACCTCCGTTAATTATTGTGATTTGTTACTTCAATATGACCTATCCATCCAGGGTAAGGTTTAAAATTAAAAAATTTATTCGATTTGTCTCTCAAACAATTTCTAATCATCTCATCAGATGAAAGGACATCAATATCCTCAAGATTCTTCAACCCGTAGTTACTATTGGATGACAAAAGATATGTAAATTGTTTAAGCTTCATAGGATCAAAACCCATAAGCCTTGTAGTGACAAGATCTACAGCAAGAAAATTATCTCCACCAATTAATACACCAACTGGTTTTGGGTCAGGGACTAAAGGACCTTTGTTTTCACCACCAATTATGCCATCAACTATTGAAAATAATTTTCTTTGTATAGAATCATGGATTTGACCATTTTTATCAGCGAAATGAATTATTTTCATTAAATCAACAACCATTCTCCAAGCGGTGTCATTACCATACCAATTACCGGCATCGAATAATCTTTTTTCATCCGCAACCTTTACTCCTAAAGGTTTAACAAGTTTTAAATATAAAAATCCATAGATAATTCTATGTGGTATCTCCCATAAAATAGAATTTTTTGCAAGGAATGTGTCATACATCCAACGCTCAAATTTTATGATTTTCTGTTCTACCGGGGTCAAAAACCCATCTGGGAACTGATCACCTCCTTCGCTGGGTGTTCCTAAAGTATAGTGAACAATTAAATTTTTATTAGTAGCTATCCCAACTAACCCTTTCCCATTTAATGTAACACCAACTTTTTTGTGAACCTTCATTTTAGGTAAGGAAATCAACACATCAGCTGATAAAATTGTCTTAGATATTTCATATTCCTGCCTTTCGCCCAAATGATGCAAAATTGCTTCCTGTCTATGATACACCGCACCATAAAATTTTTTAGGATTCGGATGAGAATAGTATGCACTTTCCTTTCCAAGATTTATCTTTATACTACCTTTAGGGTCCCCAGGCAATTTTCTTTTACATGACGGCATATGTAAGCTCTTAGACCAATAGTTTCTCAAATCAAGAAGTTTTACCGAAACCCCGGAATAGGAAGAATAAAAGTCTACAACTTTATCTAATCCAGTTACTTCTATTAATTCCTTAAAATTGCAATTATATTGAGGGGCATCAGCAATTATAATCTCCCCATCTCCTTGTAGTGCTATCCAGCAATAATCAATTACTGCTCTAATAAGTGACGGGTGGGTGATAATTGAGTATATATCCTTACCTTCAAAATGACGACTGAGTACAAAATTTGGTTTTATTACCACTACCATTCCAGGTTTTATGAATTCACCTAATGGATTCCATCTATTTTTACCATAATTTTCAATATCGTAACCCAAGATATAAAATAAATCTCTTAAAGCATCGTAAACATAATTTGGTTCAGAAGATAAATTATCACGAAAAGGATACTCAGGATAAGGGGCTGAAGGATTATATGGTGGGATAGATGGATATACAGGTTTTTTTGCTTGAATAACACCAACCTTAACTTTTTTCATAAATCACCTATATCTAACTTCAATTCTTGTACTAAAAATCTATGTTTGCCACGAGCTGTTGGAGGTATATCATTAACTTCTTGCATTATCAAATCAACATCATCCCCAAGTTTAACAAGCAGTCTTTTTCTTATGTTTTCTATAACATCTGAACTTAAACTGCCCTTAGGAATATACCTGAAAACGACAACACCCTTTTCACGCTGATAAAATTGAAACTGCTTTATAGGATCAAAAATATCATCGTGCATATTTATCGCAGTCATCGATATATACCGATTCTTCTTTGTTACTATGAATTCTTGAAGCCTTCCCTCAATCCTTTCCCATAGCTGATACGGTCTCCCACATGAAGGGCAGCCAAAACCTTTAAAAATAGCAAAGTCACGGGTTTTATATCTAATAAAGGGGGTATTATACATTAAGAAAGAGGTACCAACAATTTCTCCCATCTGGCCAGGCTGTGTAACTATATTTCCATTTTTATCAACTAATTCCGCATATCCATATTGAGGTAATACATGATATATATCCTCATATTCACAATAACCAGCTAATACAGCCATCTCGTAGTGTCCATAATGGCTAAAAACCCTTGCTCTAAAAATTTCCTTAAAAAGTTCTTTTTGATAGTCATAAAGATTTTCAGAAGCACATAAAATTCCTCTAACCTGCGGAAAATCTTTTCCTGTTTCTTTTAAATATTTAGCAAATATATACAAAGACGAAGGATAACCTTTCAAAAATTCAGGTTGAAATTCAAAAGCCTTCTTTCTGTAAATTTCCATTTGCTCAGGAATTAAATAATATGAAGAACATCTAAGTTCATTAAATTCAGGATAAAATTCCGTATGATCTTCTGTATTTATTGGTATGCCTCGAAACACCATTTGTCTTACTCCTTCTTTCCAGCCAACTCTATAATATTGATAAGCCTTTGAGGCTAATTCTCTTGCAAATGCTTTCTTATCACGATAAAAACCAAAAGGAATTCCGGTACTTCCACCTGTTGTTACATACTCCATATCTTCAGTAGGATAGGTGAACTCTTTTAAATTATCACGGATAATTTCCTTCTCTATGAAAGGAAATTTTCTGAAGTTATCAAATGTTAGTGCATCAATATCGTTTGGTTCAATGCCCACACTTTTATATAACTTTCTATATCCAGGCACGTTTTCAATAGCATGTTTTATGACCTTCCTTAATTGTTCTAATTGATACTTCTCAATTTCCTCCCTCGACCAATGCTCCGAGGCTTTCAAAAATTCTATCCATTCAATATAATATGGATTTTGTAAATCTTTATGAATCATAGTTAAAATTTAAGTTTTTTACGGTACTTATCCTTTATCTAATACCTAAACTTTTCTTAACTTGTTCTTCAACCCATTTATAAGTTATTTTCAAGCCTTCTTTTAAAGGCATCGAAGGAGCCCAGCCTAGTTTTTCCTTGATTAATCTATTGTCGGAATTTCTACCCCTCACTCCCTGAGGGCCCGGCACATGAACGATCTTTAACTTTTTTCCTGCAATATTCATGATCATTTCTGCCAACTGGTCAATAGTGACCATTTCTTCAGAACCGATATTTACAGGACCAGTCCAATTTGATCTCATTAACCTTAAAGTTCCTTCTATGCATTCATCTATATACAAGAAAGAGCGGGTCTGCTTACCATCGCCCCATACTTCTATATAATCTTCACCTTTAAGTATAGCGGTTGCCACTTTTCTACACAAAGCAGCAGGCGCCTTTTCCCTGCCCCCTATCCAGGTTCCCTCAGGCCCAAAGATATTGTGATATCTTGCTATTCTTACTTCCATACCATAATTTCTATGATACGCCAAATACAGCCTTTCGCTAAAAAGTTTTTCCCAACCATACTCACTATCGGGTGCCGCAGGATACGCTGAGTCTTCTGAACACTTCGGATTATTAGGGTCTTCTTGATTGTATTTAGGATATATACAGGCTGATGAGGAATAAAATATCCTCTTGATATTTCTCCTGTAGCATGCATCAAGCATGTTAAGATTAATCAATGCTGAGTTATGCATAATATCAGCATCATTATCACCTGTAAACACATACCCAGCACCTCCCATATCCGCTGCAAGTTGATACACCTCATCAAATTTAGTATCTACGATACTTCTGCAAAAATAAGGGTCTCTTAAATCTCCAATAACAAAATCATCTGCTTCAGTTTCACTAAACTCAGGATATTTTAAATCAACTCCTCTGACCCAATATCCCTCTCTCTTGAGTCTCTTTACAAGGTGACTCCCAATAAAACCACCTGCTCCACAAACTAAAGCTTTCTTCATAGATAATTTCCTAATCTTAATTTTTAAGTTTCAAGCCTTTACTACTTTTTCAAGGTATTTTTTATTCTTTATTAAATTTCTTGTATCAATAATCAAGTTTGAATGTTCTCCTAATAAAATCTGGATCATAGGCACTATGATCTGTAACCACTATCACGCAATCGAATTTTTTAAGATTCTCTGGAAGAAGTTCAACTGGCTTTTTTTATACTCATATCTGGCTGGCGATATTTGTCAAGTGGAGTAGGAACGCAGATGATAATGCAATCCATAGATGACAGCTGACTGAAGTCAGTTGTTGGAGTAAAATTTGCTTTGTATTGCACCAAAAAAAGAAGAGTCAATATGTTTGATATAGCTTTTGCCTTCCTTAAGCATCTCAACTTTTTTAGGATCAATATCAAAACCTGTAACCTCAAAACCTGCCTTAGAAAATTCGATAACAAGAGGAAGGCCAACATAACCAAGCCCGATAATTCCAATTTTTGCTTGTTTTGATTTTATTTTTTGAATTAAAAAATCGTGCGACATCAGGATTAATTCTTCTTAAATTTATTTAATTACTTAAACCCCATTGCTAGTCAAAGCCTACCAACTACTTCGTATCCCTCTTTCAAAAGAAACTCCGTCACCTTCCAGCCAATAAACCCAGCACAACCTGTAACCAAGATGCACATTCGTTTTACCTTTAAATGATTTAAACGGTAATAGCCAAGATTAATATATAGCAACACACGAGACTTAACTTATCCTCCAGACACGCTACCGCCATTGGGAGCCCCTTGATCTCCCTAAAATTTAAAACCAATGTATGATGATAAGTTAACATCAACCTTAATGCATAATATAATAAATTTCTCAATTCCTGTCAAGTTCTAAAATACCTCGCTCAAGAAATTCATTGTTTCAATCTACCATTCAAAACTTTGAACCACTATTACCCCCTTCTCCTCAGCAAACTTAAGAACTTTTTTTAACGCAAAATGTGTAACCAATACGCGAACTATATCCCTATCCGGATATTCCTCACTCACAATCCTAACCTTTTCCTCAAGCTCGTCAAAAACTTCAACATCATCAAGTTTTGTCTTTGCCTCACCAACTATAACAACTTCCTCACCATCTCTCTTGCCCAACCCAAGATATTTATCTCCTTCCCACCTAATTCCGTCCTTACAAATTTTTCCGTAATCTCTATCCCATATCTTTCCCTTAAAACCTTTGGCAACATCCTGTATGCCTCGTTTTCAAAAGCGTAACCAAAACTATTTGACAATCCACCAACTTGAACTTGAAGATTCCTTACAGCAATCGTCAACTTCCTTACTTCTTCTTCAGTCTTTCTTTGTGCTTCTGCAAGCTTATCTATCGATTCCCACACTCTGTTAAAATTCTCTTCTGTGAGCTTCCTAAAAGTACTAAGTTCCTCTTCCGTTCTTTTTTGTGCCTTTGCTAATTCCCCAATTATTGCTTTAACCTCGGAGAAATCCTCCCTACTGATATAAACAGACCTTATATGCTCATCAACTATCTCAATTATTTTCTTTCTTAATGAAGGCGTTATTTTAAGTGTTGATTTCGCCAAGGTGCCGTTTATCTTTTCTTAACGGATTCGTATAAAGAATAAAAAAACATTTGCTAATTATCAAATTAAAACTTGTCCTCTTTCTAAAATTTTGTAAAGTTAACACGCTACCGCCATTGGGAGTTCTTAACTCCCCCCTCAAATTAAACCGATATGAAAATGTTAACTCCATAAATTGCAAATACAATATAATAAATTTTTCAATACCTGTCAAGACCCCCTATGTGACCAATGTGACTTCAATCACATCTTGCATCCGCATTGATCAAGCTTTAATTTTTGTTAACTTTTAAGCATTGAAATTTAACTTCGGATTTGTTATAATTTAACAAAAGCGCCTGTAGCTCAACCGGATAGAGCGTGGGCCTCCGGAGCCCAAGGCTGCGGGTTCAAATCCCGCCAGGCGCGCTATAAACCAAAAATAAAATCACCCGACTTATGAAACTATCCGTAAACGTCGACCACGTCGCAACACTCCGCGAGGCAAGAGGAGGACTTGAACCAGACCCCGTAACAGCTGCACATATAGCAGAACTCGCCGGAGCAGATGGGATAGTCTGCCACCTCAGAGAAGATAGAAGACATATAAACGACAGAGACCTTAAACTCCTTCGAGAAACCGTAAAGACAAAACTTGACCTTGAAATGGCTGCAACTGAAGAAATGATTAAAATTGCGATTGAAACCCTCCCCGATCTTGTCACACTTGTCCCAGAAAGAAGACTTGAAAGAACGACGGAACAAGGATTAAATGTAATTGAACAAATATCGTATCTTTCAGATGTCGTAATGGAAATGCATAAACATGATATAAAAGTCAGTTTATTTGTTAATCCCGATCCAAAACAAATTGAAGCATCCGCAAAAACTGGAGCGGATTTCATAGAGATTCACACTGGCGAATACGCCAACGCAAGGGATGAGAAAAGTCAATTTGAAGAACTGCAAAAAATAAAAGAAAGCGCTAAACTCGCGAGACGTCTTGGACTGAGAGTAAACGCTGGACATGGTTTGAACTATCTAAATGTCATACCCATAACAAAAATTGAAGAGATTGAAGAGTTAAGCATCGGACATGCAATCGTAGCAAGGGCAATTTTCGTCGGCTTCGAAAGAGCTGTAAGAGAAATGGTAAAGATTGTAAAGGGAATATAAAAATTAACCTCCCCCACCTAAACAAATGAAACCCAAATTTGGCATCTCAACAGTTGCAATCCACGGCGAGATAAAAGACAAATCATTTCACTCCGTTGTCTACCCAATTTATCAAACATCAACATTTGCAGTTGAAAAATCAGACGACTATCAAAAATTTATTGATGAAGTTGAAGACTTTTACATTTACTCAAGATATGGAAATCCAACGATTAGAGAAGTTGAAAAAAGATTGGCACTTATCGAAAACTGCGACGATGCAATTCTTTTTTCATCCGGGATGTCCGCAATTACAACAACTATCTTAAGCCTTGTTGAACCCGGTGACGAAATCATATCTTTGAGATCAATTTACGGAGTAACTTACAGATTTTTCAGAGACTATATCCCCAAATTTAAAGTCAATGTCAAGTTTATAGACTTAAACCATCTTGACGATTTAAAAAAGCTTATAACGAACAAAACCAAATTGATTTACTTCGAAACGCCTGTAAACCCTACAACGAGAATCGTTGATATCAAAAAAATCGTCGATGAAGTCAAAGAATACGAAAACATCTTGACAATAATAGATAACACATTTGCAACCCCCGTAAATCAAAATCCTGCCGATTTCGGCGTTGATATAATTTTGCACAGCGCCACAAAATATTTATCGGGTCACAGCGACTTAATTCTTGGATGCGTGGTTTCGAGAAAAGAAATAATAGATAAAATTAGAAAGGTCAAAAATACGCTTGGCGGAGTTCCAGACCCGCATCAGGCTTTTTTACTCGGAAGAAGCCTAAAAACACTTGAATTAAGAGTTAAAAGACAAAACGAAAACGCATTAAAAGTTGCCGAATTTTTATCGAACCATAAATTTATCAAGAAAGTATTATACCCTGGACTTCCTTCCCACCCGGATTATGAAATTGCTAAACGACAAATGAAAGGCTTTGGCGGAATGCTTTCGTTTGAAATTGATGGAGGACTTGAACATGCTAAAAAGTTTTGCGATTCGCTGAAAATCGCACTAAATGCGACAAGTTTAGGAAGCGTTGAAACCCTTGTGAGCATTCCAGTTTTAACATCCCATATAAAAATGGATGAAAGTGAACTTATAAAGGCTGAAATTACCCCATCACTTGTCCGCATCTCAGTTGGGATAGAAAACATCGAAGATTTGCTTTGGGATTTTGAGCAGGCTTTGAATTCAATTTAAAATAAAAAAGGCGTGCTTTCGCACGCCCTCAAAATTTTACTTTAACTCTTCAAGCACCTTTGCAATTTTATTAACATCTGGAACATTTGGAATCCCATGCTCTTCAACATATCGAATTATACCCTCTTTATCCACGATCACGGTCACCCTGTTGTTAATTCCTTTGTCTTCAAGATATACACCATATTTTCTCCCGACTTCACCCTTCGGATGGAAATCTGCAAGCAACGGATATTTTATGCCCATCTTCTCAGCAAAAGCCTTATGAGTCCACGTGCTGTCAACGCTTATTCCAAAAATTTGTGCATCCAATCCTTCAAAAAGTTTCAGCGCGTCAACAAAACATGCGTGCTCATTCGTACAAACTGGGCTGAAATCAAGAGGATAAAACACCAAAACAACGTTTTTGCCCCTAAAATCACTTAATTTATATTCTTTATCGTCATGCCCTTTGAGCGCGAAATCTGGGGCTTGCTCACCGACTTTTATCATAATTTGTCTCCGATTTTGTTTTTAAAAAATTGCACATCAATATAGCAAACATTGATCTAATTTCAAAACTTAACAATCATAACCTTGTTCCCAGCCTTGACAAATCCACCTTTTATAATTTTTTTAACTGTTAACTCCAAATCGTTAATTTTTTCAACCCCAAAAATCACTTCTCCGATCTTTAATAGAAAATTACTTGGCATTTCAACACCCTTCGCCTGAACGTATACAGCAAAATCCTGACTTTTCACTTCAAAAGTTTCATCCCGGTGTAAGAAAATTTTAATTTTTTCAGCTGAAATTGAATCGACGAACATTTCCCCCAATTTAACTCCAAATAAAGCTCTGTCTCTAATAACCCTTTGCCCGTTTTTTAGAATGATTTGAACATATGAAACAATCCCGAGTTCTTCGAGGCTCTTTTGGGACATATCTTGATATAAAACTTGACTTTTAAATTAGGAAATTTTAAATTAAGACAGATTTTATCTTAATTTTCACCTGCGAACCTAATTTTTAAAAAATCCTCGCCCTTAAAATAGCACCTGCCGAGGAAACTTCGTATTTGAAATTAATTTGAAAAGTTTAAAACCAAAATACAAGTGGAGGTTCAATATGGCTTCAATACAAATGGTAGCTGTTTTAATTTTTATATTTTTTGCCATTCTCATCTTTGGGGTTTATGCTTATTTTTTAAGTTCAACTCGTCGTCCCGCTGAGGGTGAGGAGCACTACAAGGCTGTCGCAAAGTTAAGGTTTCCTTTTTTCATCTTAATTTTGCTTTTGCTTATCACCGGGCTTGTTCTCACACTTCCAAAAGTCCCTTACCTATCAAAGGGACATTTCCCTGATGTGGTTGTTTATGTTGCGGGGAAACAATTCGCATTTGCGCTTGACACACAACCAATAGAAACTGAAGAAAGATGGAAAGAAAGAAGCGAGGCTGAGCCTGTTCAAGTTCCTGTTGGGAAATGGGTTGAATTTCGGGTTACAAGTTTGGATGTAAATCATGGGTTCAGCCTTTATAGCGAGGATGGGAAAATTTTGGGTCAGACGCAAGCTATGCCTGATTATGTCAATCGTTTGTTTATAAAATTTGAGAAACCAGGGATTTACACTGCTTATTGTATGGAATTGTGCGGAAATTCCCACCATGCGATGAAAGGCGTGCTTGAAGTTGTTGAATCTGAATGAACTTGATTCAAATAATCTTAATTTAACCAAAAAATTGGGAGGTGCAAAATGGCGGAAATTTCAATAAAAATAGCGGGTGAAGAGGTAACCGCTAAGGTAAAAAATTTAACACTTGTTTGGACGGGATTAACTTTCATCCTGTTCCCCATCCTTGGTCTTTTAGGATTTTTGATGCGACTTGTCCAGGGGAATGTTTTCCCTGCTTTTCCGCCTGAGTGGTTTTACTCGATCTTGACACTTCACGGTGTTGGGATGGTCGGACTGTGGTTTGTTGAAGGAATGACCGCTGTGATTTATCTGCTTTCAAAGTATGTCAAACCAAGTGTTGGCGTCTCATGGTTCTCATTCGCTCTGACTCTCGTTGGGGTTGCTTTACTTATAATTTCAACCATCGGTGGAAGGTTTGGAGCGGGTTGGTATTTTCTATATCCTTTACCATATAAATCCGCTGAGATATGGCCGAATTGGGCTACTGATTTATACTTAATTGGACTTGGAGTTCTCGGGATAGCGTGGACTGTTTGGGTGATCGATGTCTTATGAGCAATTTCCCAAAGATATTCACTGGGTCAAGCTCTTGCTTGGCATTATCTTGCTGGAAAAACAGAACCCGAGCTTCCGCCGATCATTCTAATTGTTACTGTATCATGCATCTCCGCTGTAACAGGATTTCTTGCAGCGGTTGCGCTTCTTCTGCTGTTTCTACTTTACCGTGTCTCTGGGACATTCGCGGATCCGCTCCTTATGAAAAACCTTGTCTTTTATTTTGGTCATGTTCTTGTGAATATAACGATGTATCTTGGAGTTGCAATTTTATATGAGACACTGCCTCAATATACCCAAAAACCATGGAAGACTAATAAACTCGTTGCGTTTGCTTGGAATACGGTATTATTACTTGTCCTGTTTGCATACTTTCACCATCTCTATATGGACTTCGTCCAGCCGAGAGCTTTCCAAGTGATCGGGCAATTTGCCTCTTATTTCATTTCAGTTCCAGCTGCAGTGGTAACTATTTTCAGTGCCCTTGCAATTGTATATAAGACAAAGGTTAATTGGACGCTTGGTTCATCTTTGATTTTCCTCGGGACGATGGGATGGGCTGTCGGTGGCGTCGCTGCAGTGATCGATTCCTCAATAGCAGTTAATTTCAGATTTCATAATACACTGTGGGTTCCAGCTCACTTTCACACATATTTCTTAATGGGCGTTGTTCTTATGATACTTGGTTTCATTTATCATTTTTCACAAGAGCATTCAAAGGTTCCCGATAACCCTAAACTTGCGCGGTTAACTGTATGGCTAATTTTAATAGGCGGATATGGATTTTTAAGCATGTTTTATACCGGTGGCGCCCTTGCAGTTCCGCGAAGATATGCGCTTTACCCAGCTAATTTTTCAACTGGGGCAACGCTTTCTCAAATAAGCATCGTTTTCGTAAGCATCTTAACAATTGGATTTTTGCTTTACTTAATTCAAACCATAAGAAGATGGGCAAGATCATTTTAATAATTCTGGCGCTGGGGCAACTCGCCCTGGCGCAAAATTTTAATTCGGTTGACAGTTTATTCCCATCCGAAGCCAAATATATCTATAAAGACGTAAAAGATGTAAAGATTACAACTTCGGATAATCAAACGACAAGCCTCTCCCAAATCTGGCAAGAAAAACCCATAATATTAACTTTGATCTTCTCCAGATGTGCTGGAATTTGCTCCCCCCTGATTTCATCCCTCAAATTTTCCATTGATAAAATTGCAGGGAGCGAATCTAAATATGACTTTTATGTTTTGATCTTGAGTTTTGATCCGAGAGATACACCGCAGGATATGAAAATTTTTAAAGAAAATTTTGAACTTAAAAATTCAAGTGATTGGATCTTTGGAGTTTTCAGCGAGAGAAATAAAATAGAGGAATTTGCTAAGGAGATTGGATTTTGGTATAAATGGGTTGACTCAACAGGACAATATGACCACCCAGGGATGATAATCGGGATAAGACAGGGTAAGGTTGTAAGGATTTTAGTTGGGAGCGATGTAACCCTGGTGAAACTTCGCGAGTTATTAACAGAGATAAGGGGTGAATTCATACCATTCTATTCCATTCAAAAGAATGTCGCCTTTCGTTGCCTAAATTATGACCCAGAAACTGGAAAAGTGAAAGTTGGAACTGGGACAATCATAATGATTATACCGGCGATATTAACATTTTTTATAACATTTGCAATTTTTGGCATAGCAAGGATAAATAGAAATTTCCTCTTAACCCACCAAAACAAAAATTAATGGAGGTAAAAATGAACAAAGTAGATGATTGGGGGAATAAACTGATGAGGAGAGATGGCATTTGGCAAACTATATTTATGCGCTTATCAATGGGATCGCGCTTTATGATGGGACGACGATTGAACAGTTGAAGGAGACGAGGTAAAGAAAAGCGGGGGTCACGCGTCCCCCGCTTCTGTATCTTTATATCTTCCGTGTTTTATCACTTTACCTTCAACGATATAAACAACATCCTCTCCGATATTGGTAGCAAGGTCTGCAATCCTTTCGAGATTTCGCGATATCCTCTCGAGGTGAATTGCCCTCTCAATAGATGTAGGGTCAGAGATCATATAAGTTATGAGCTCTCGCAAAATTTGATCACGATAAGCATCAATTATATCATCCCTCTCGCATACATCCTTGGCAAGCTTTGGGTCATTTTTAATAAAAGAATCAATGCTATCTTTCAACATTCTGATCGTTTCTTCTGCCATCTTAGGGAGATCGATCAACGGTTTCAGTAGGGGTCTCTCAATCAAAAACAAAGCGCTTTCAGATATGTTTTCCGCCATGTCCGCAATTCTTTCAAGATCATTGTTCATCTTTAAAATCGTTATTATAGTTCTTAAATCCCGCGCCTCGGGTTGAAATCTCGCGATTAAACTGATGCACATTTCATCTATTTCAATTTCAACTTCATTTGTCCTTGGCTCGTCAACTTGTATCACCTCAAGTAGAAGCGCTTTATCTTTATTTATAAGCCCACGAATGCTTTTTTCAATCATGCTTTCGACAAGATTTCCCTGTTCAATGATTTTTTCTTTAAGTTTGTTTAGCTTTTCATAAAACATAAATTTTCACCTCGAATTATTTTTATCCAATTTTACCAGACAAAAATTCCTCTGTCTTTTCATGTGAAGGTCTTGTAAAGATAACATCGGTTGGTCCATATTCAACTAATTCGCCAAGATACATAAAGGCAACGTAGTCGGAAACTCGCCCAGCTTGACCAACATTATGCGTTACGATTACTATTGTCACTGTATTTTTTAACTGTTCGAGCAACTCTTCAATTTTCATCGTTGCGACTGGATCAAGCGCCGAAGTTGGCTCATCTAAAAGTATAACATCGGGCTTCATAGCTAAAGCCCTCGCAATGCATAACCTTTGTTGCTGTCCACCTGATAAAAAAGCTCCTTTTTTGCGAAGTTGATCTTTTACTTCATCCCAAAGTGAAACCTTTTTTAAGGTTTCTTCAACTATTTCATCTGCATCACTTTTTTTAAGTCTTATCCCATTCAATATGTATCCCGCTATGACGTTCTCGTATATGCTCATCGTTGGGAAAGGATTTGGCTTTTGAAAAACCATACCTATCTTTCTTCTTACCAACATCGGATCAACTGAATAGATATCAATTACCTCGTTTGAATTTTCAATCAAGAAAACTTTGCCTTCAACCCTCGCCTTTGGAGATAACTCGTGCATTCTATTAAAGCATCGTATAAGCGTGGTTTTACCGCAACCGGATGGACCCATAATTGCGGTTATCTTATTCCTAACGATTGAAAGATTTACATTTTTTACAGCGATGTGCTCATCGTATGAAGCGGTTAAATTTTCAGTTCTTAAGACTATGTCACTCATTTCTTAATTTGCATTATTTTGTGGAGATATTTTCATCTTCTGGTACTTATCAATCTTGTTATGATATTTAAAGATAAAACAAAAAAAACCAAGATGCAAGAAGCGCCCCATGCCTTTGCCCACCAGTTTTCATACGGGCTGATCGCATATGTGAAAATTAAAAGTGGGAGTGCACTGATCGGCTTCAAAATGTTAAAACTTAAAAATGGATTCCCAAAAGCTGTAAAAAGCAACGGTGCTGTCTCACCAGCTATCCTTGCAATTCCAGTGAGGACGCCGGTCAATATTCCACTTAATCCAGCTGGGATCATCACTTTTAAAATTGTTTTATAATAAGGAACGCCAAGCGCAAGAGACGCTTCTTTCAACTCATGCGGAATTAACTTTAAAATTTCCTCCGTTGATTTTATCACCAAAGGCAACATTATTATTCCAAGTGCCACACCACCTGAAAGAGCAGAAAAATATCCTATCGGCTTAACAACCCATAAATATGCAATTATTCCAATTACAATTGATGGAACGCCTTGCAAAATTTCAGAGACAAGCCTCGAGATAAAAGCAATTTTAGTTTCGGAACGTTCAGCAAGATATATTCCAGCCAAAATACCAAAAGGAACAGATAAAATTAAAGCAATTGTAACCAAAATTGCCGTCCCAATGATGGCGTTTAAAATTCCACCTCCAGGTTCACCAACTGGCTTTGGGAGTGAGGTCAAAAATTCCCAATTTATGACCGAAATGCCGTTTTTCATGATAAAGTATAATACAAGCAAAAAAGGAAAGGTTGAAACAATGGTGATGAATGTCAAGATAACTGAGATAACCTTGCTTTTAATTATTCTAAGCTCATACTTTGTCATCGTTGACTTTGCAATTTCTTTAAAACAAACCTTCCAATTATATTTACAACCGTTGTAACTATAAACAGGGTTAAACCAAGATACATAAGGCTTGAAAGATAAACCTCACCTGTAGCTTCTGTAAACTCGTTGGCGATCACGCTTGCGATTGTATTTCCAGGGCTAAATATATTTTCTGGGATACCGTGATAATTACCTATCACCATTGTGACAGCCATTGTTTCGCCAAGTGCTCGACCCAAAGATAAAATTATCCCGGCAATGATTCCAGACCTTGCATAAGGAAGCATGATCTTTTTTATCATTTCCCACCGCGTCGTCCCAAGAGCATAGGCTGCCTCTTTAAGTTCATTTGGAACAAGTCGCATTGCATCTTTTCCAATTGAGGCGGAATAAGGTAAAATCATAAAAGCGAGGATTAGTGAGGCTGTAAAGATGCCAACTCCGTAAGGCGGGAGATCAAATTTCATCTCTAACTCGCGGATGATAGGAACAAGGAAAAACAGACCCCAGAAACCAAGCACAACCGATGGGACCCCAGCTATCAACTCTGTCAAATATCTTAAAACCTCAGCGAAAAATCCCTTTTGGAAATATTCGCCAAGAACAATGCTTATAGCAATTGAAAATGGGAGTGAAATTGCAAGCGCTATAAATGATGTTAAAAGCGTTCCATAAATAAATGGAAGCGCTCCGAACCTCTCCTGAACGGGGTCCCATTCAGCTTTTACAAAAAAAGACAACCCAAATTCTTTTAACGAGATTAAAGACGCTTGAAATAAACTTAAGAAAAACCCAACGCCAAGCATTACCAATAGAACAGCGGAAACAACAAGTAGCAAATTAAATAAACTATCTTTACTTAATTCCAACTTCTTTGTAGACTGGTTTGCCATTGTATGTTATTGATTTTATTATCTTTTCACCCAATTTTACCACATTATCAGGTAATTTCGCATAATCAAGTGGCTCGTTGTATTTTTGTCCGTCATGTATCATCCACCAAAGGAGTTTAACAAGTTGTTTTGCCCTCTCAAGACTTCTATTCTTGTAATTTTGTTCCTTATAAACGAGTATCCATGTGTAACTGCTTATGGGATATCCATCAGGGGCATCCGTATCAGTGATTGAAATCCTCGTGTCCTCCGGGACATTTACTGCACCCGCAATAGTAATGCTTGATAAATCTGGCTTTATAAATTTACCGCTTTTATTTTTCACTAAAGCCACAGGAAGTTTATTTTGTTTCGCGTAGATCAATTCAACATAGCCTATACTTCCGGGTGTCTGTTTAACTAAACCAGTTACACCTTCATTTCCCTTTCCACCAAGCCCAACAGGCCATGCTACGGACGTTCCACGTCCTACCTTCGTCTCCCACTCTTTGCTCACCTTTGATAGATAATCAACAAAGACAAATGTCGTCCCACTACCATCAGATCTGTGAACGACAGTTATATTCATATTTGGCAGTTTCAGCTCTGGGTTTAAACTTGTAATCCTTGGGTCATTCCACTTTTTTATCTTCCCAAGAAAAATGTCCGCTATAACATCTGGTGTAAGTTTCAACTCAGGATTACCGGGCAAATTATATGTTATAACAACTGCACCAAGAGCAATGGGTATGTGAAGCACTTGAGCATCAAATTCTTTAAGTTGCGCATCTGAAAGGAAAGCGTCAGATGCTCCAAAATCAACAGTTTTTTCCTTCAATTGCCTTATTCCCCCACCTGAACCAATTGATTGATAATTTACTTTAACTCCAGTTTCTTTGTAGTAAGCATCAAACATCTTTGAGTATAGAACATACGGAAAAGTTGCTCCAGCACCAAGTAGTTCTTTGTCCTGTGATGCTGCAAAGGGCGAGTTTAAAAGAAATATAGATACAGCGAAGATGAGGACGAACAAATTTGAAATTTTCATAGATCAAAATTTTTTTGCTTTTAAATCGTCAATACCAAAGTTAAAGGTCAAAAGTTAAAATTTGGTTAAGAAAAAATTAAAGCATCGTTAATAAAGTAGGCATCAACCTTCGCCTTTTTTTCTGATGATGGGCAGAAGAATTTCAAATTTCGTTCCAACGCCCACCTTGCTTTCAACATTTATTTTTCCATTATACATCAGAACGATATGTTTAACGATCGATAATCCAAGTCCTGTGCCACCAGTTTGTTTTGACCTCGATTTGTCCACAACATAGAATCTCTCAAATATCCTTGGTAGATGCTCCCGTGGGATGCCTATACCTGTGTCTTCAACTGTTATTTTTATCATATTTGGCTCCCCTTTTGAAAACTCACTGTGTGGCTCAATCTTAATTTTTATCCCACCCTTTTCAGTATACTTTATCGCATTATCAATGAGATTGGAAAGCATTTGCTCAATTCTGTAAGGGTCTGCTCGAAATATTGGAATTTTGTCAGATATATCAACTTGACATGATAATTTCTTGTCTTTCAGGTTCTTTTCCTGCATCTTTAAAATTTCATTTATAATCTTTTGAAAATCGATTTCTTCTTCCTCAAACCAAACCCCTGATTCAACTTTGGAAAGAATCAAAAGGTCGTTTATAATCCTAATTAATCGTTCAGTGTTCCTCTTAACGGGCTCAAGGAAAATGAGAATCTCTTTAATTTGTTTCGATCTTCGGCTGAGCTTTACAAGTTCTTCTTCAATCGTTTCAATATAGCCTTTTATGTTTGAAAGCGGGGTTTTCAATTCGTGAGAGATGTTTTCAACTAACTCTCTCTTTATCTCTGTAAGTTCCTTAGAAAAACTTATGTCGTTAAAGATTATAAAAATTTCGTCGTCCTTGCTTAAGGCACTTGCTCGAAAAATTTTCCCATCAAATTCCACTTCGCGTGAGACACTTCTATTGTCTTCCATTCTTGCGGTTTCAATTGCATACTTTATAAAGTCAATTAAATTAAAATTGCGAATGACTTCCCAGTAAAACTTCTCACTTCGTTTATCATCGTCCTTTCGGATTAGAATTCCAGCTTTTGAAAAAATTTCTGCGAATCTATCGTTATAAAGTTTCACCACACCTCGATCATCAAGGATTAAAACTGCATCTGGCAAAAATTGAACGATATTTTTAAATTTAACCTCGCTTTTTTCGAGCATTTTTTGAAGATTTTCGCATTCGTTGAGCAATGTTTCAATGCCTCTATTTACCCCATATAGACTTGGTTCAGCGATCTGCAATTTTCTTTGAATGAATACTTTTATCTTTTCATCAATTTCGTATAGTGGTTTAATGAAATTTTTTATGCACCACAATCCGAAGGCAATTGCAAATATCACACCAATTACAGGCTTGATGATAAGCAAAACAGTTGTGAGCGCACAAAATGTAAAGAATTTAAGGTAGATATTTTTCATTAATCATTCAATTTGAATTTTATATCCCATTCCACGGACGCTTTTTATCAACTTTCCCGCCTTGCCGAGCTTGTCCCTTAGCTTTTTTATGTGTACATCAATAGTTCGATCAACCACAGGTCTTTCCATTCCCCATATAGCATCTAAAAGTTGCTCCCGTGAGAAAACCCAACCTGGCTTTTGAGCAAGATATGTGAGTATCTTAAACTCCGTCAGCGTTAATTCAACTTTTTTGCCCTCAACATACACTTCCATTTTGTTTAAATCTATCAGCAAATTATCACCAACTTTAATAATTTCTTGCTTTGTCTCTCTCTCAGACTCAGATGTTCTTCTTAAAATTGCTTTTACCCTTGCAATCAGCTCCCGCGGTGAAAATGGCTTCGTGACATAATCATCTGCTCCTAACTCAAGTCCAATTATTTTATCTGTTTCTTCAATTTTAGCGGTCAAAATTATGATTGGCAGTTTCGCAGTCTTTGGATTATTCCTTAATATTTTACAAATTTCAAGCCCGTCTATATCGGGCAGCATTAAATCAAGAATTAAAACATCGGGAGTTTCGGTGGTAAGATACCTTAAAAATGATTCGCCGTTGGCGAATTTTTTAGCTTTGAAGCCAGCCTTTTGCGCATGAAGAGCTATAAGTTCGAGTATATCCTTATCATCTTCAATTATTGCTATTGTCTTCCCAAGCATATTTCACTTTAATTTAAATTTTTTATCATAATCGAGAACATTGTATTTTTTCAAAATTTCCACGACCTTATCTATTGGAATTGCTTCAACTTTTCTGCCCATGTAACCTGTCGTCGTTTTGGCTTTTAATAATGAATTATAAATTGCTTCCTCCGTTGCTTCTACAACTGCTTGAAATAGGGGTGATAGAGCGGAATTTTGCAAAACTTGTATAGTTTGCGGTTTATAATCATCGCTTGATTTAAGTCTACAATTCGGATTAGTTGAGAAAGCTATGACATAATCACCGCTTCCATTCGTTGAAGGTGACCCAGTTCTTGCAAGTCCAAGCATCGCCCTTTTAGCAAGTCGCTTCAATTGGTGTGGCATAAGTGGAGCATCGGTAGCAACCACAATAATTATCGAGCCATCTGCTCTTTCAAGTTCATTCTTCAAATAGTATCTTCCAAGTTCAAGCCCAACAGGGGCGCCGTTTATCGTTAAAATTCCACCAAAGTTCGTCTGCACCAAAACTCCAACCGTCCACCCACCGAGATTTTTCGGCAAAACCCGTGACGCAGTTCCAATCCCGCCTTTCCAACCGAATGCGATTGTCCCAGTTCCAGCCCCAACTGAACCCTCTTCAACTTCACCGGAACTCGCTGAGTTAATCGCATCAAGAACATCTTGATATGTTATAACTCTATCTTGAATCTTGTTCAAATAGCCATCGTTTGTCTCGCCGACGACGGGATTAATAGAGCGAATTTCAGCACCTGATTTTTCAAGGGTATATTGAATCAAAGCATCTGCAACTTTTGGAACTGCAAGCGTATTTGTTAACGCAATTGGTGTCTCAAGTTCACCAAGTTCCTCAATCTGAGTTGAACCCGCAAATTTCCCAAAAGCATTTCCAGCATAAAAAGCGCACGGAACTTTATCTTTAAAAATATCCCCATCATGAGGAATTATAACTGTAACCCCAGTTCTTATGCTATCTCCCATTATTATCGTCTTATGCCCGACTTTAACGCCCTTAACATCGGTGATCGCGTTGTACTTTCCTGTTGGCAAAACTCCAACGACAACCCCAAGTTCCCTCGCCCTAAATCTTTTGTCATTTTCTCGCGGAATCATATTGGATATAAAAATTTGTTGCAGAAGAATTAACAAAAGCAAAATTTTCATTCCTCCTCACCCCACTTTTTATAAAGGTTATGTTCAACTTTAAATAAAGAAAGAACTTTTCCCGCGATGAAATCAGCAAGGTCTTCAAATGTTTTCGGTTTTTGATAGAAAGCTGGAGATGCCGGTAAAATCTTCGCACCAGCATGGGCAAGCATAAGCATATTCTGAATGTGAATTAAATTTAACGGTGTCTCTCTTAAAACGAGAACAAGAGTACGATTTTCCTTCAAACAAACATCGGCTGAACGCTCAATCAAGTTAGAAGAAATACCATTAGCAATTCCCGAAAGCGTCTTAACCGAGCACGGAACTATAACCATCCCTTCAACTTCAAATGACCCACTTGATATCCTTGCGGTTAAATCCCTGAAATTATATCTGACGATGGCTCCGCTTTCAACGTCATATCCAAACATTTTTCGGAAAATTTCCATCGGTTCATCGTTTCTTAAATCAATTCCACATTCATCTTTCAAAACAAAATTTCCGTAGTCAGAAACAACAAGATGAACTTCAAAACCGTGAATCAGAAATGCCCTTATTGTTCTTATGGCATAAATCCCACCGCTTGCACCTGTAACACCTATTATCACTCTTCGCTTATGAGACATTTAAAATCCCTTTTACTTTTTGCCTCCCCAACTTAGCACTATATCTTTCAACGAGCAGAAGAAGAACCAAAGCGAGAAAGAATAAAACATAGTTCTCAAACTTTAAAACAAACTCATAAATCACCTTTTCGATGCCAAGGGCTATTATAACAGAGATGATCGTAAAAATTTGTCCTAAAATTTTATCGGATGAACTCAACTTTTCAACTGGCTGAGCCAAAGGTAAACCAGCAAAAATAAGGAAGACAAAATTTGAAAATATTTTGATCAAAATCAGCGTCATAAGAAAGTGAAAAAGAATCGCTTCTAAATTGCCTATTCGAATTAAATATACGAAGAAAAAGATTGCAACGCTTGGTAATAAAATGTGATGCCATAAAACCATCAACCCCGAACGAGCCGAGGTATAAATTTCATTTGCCTCGATGAAATTAAAAACCCAATTGGCTTCATAATCCCGGTGACTTTGAATCCCTATGATCCCAGCTGTGATGTTAAAGAAAAGTGAAATTAACATCATAACGTTCGCCCTTGAAATTGGTTCAAAGATTGGATTTTTGATATCTTCAAAAAGCAAAAGGTAAACAGCTATGGCAATTGAAATTACAAACGCAGATAAAAGTTTCACTTTGATGGATTTGTCTCTTCTGAGATGAAGGTAAACAAGCTCGTAAACAGCGAACGCTGACTCGCTTTTAAAAAAGATATTTTTCAACCTTTCTAAAACAACAAGTGCCAAGTATTTTTTAAACCTATTTTTTTCGGGTAAATCAATAAGTATGTTTTGAACATTTTCAACTCTTAAAGCAAATATTGGGCTGATCAGAAGAACTAAAAGTGTAAATGCAATCACAATGCCTTCAACAAGCCCCAAAATACCTTCCCCTACGCCGGAGACAGAAACAAAAATTTTAGAAAATATATACTGTGGAAGGAAGGATATAAAGTAAGGGGTTTTATCAGCAGATGTAAATATGTTTCCTCCAACTCCCGTTGAAAAATGCTTGCTGATTATCTGATATGTGAAAAATGTTGCGAAAACCGCGAAAATTAGAAATGGGAGCATAAATTTTTTAAGCTTGCCAATCTTAAACCCCTTCCCAAGTAAAACCAAGATGAGAAGAACAAAATTTGAAATTGAGATAACGTATAAAAGCGAAGTGATAAAGTAGACAATTGAGACTTTTATGGACGAAAATTCATAGGCTTCAGGTATAAAAAACCTCACAAATAAAAGGGCGATGGTGGGTGAAAGATTAAATGAAAAACTCAACAAGGAGGCGAAGAACAAAAAATTCATATATTTCGCAATGCTATATGAAATTGAATCAACAGGTAAAGTTGAAAAAAGTTCAATTTCAAAAGGGTTCACCACAATTGTATCAAATTCAACGAGGATCGTGAAAAAGGTCAAGAGTAGCTCAAGTGAAAAAATTATAAAGGCAAAACCAAAGAGAAGAGAAAATAAATCTCGATCACCGACCTCGGAAATTAGGATTGAAAAACTCAACATCGAAAACCAAACGAAATTGGTCGTTAAAATTAACGCAATTCGTCCGTATGATATTTTTCCCTCTTTCTTACTGCGTAGGTCAAGTTTAATTAAAAATTTAAATATTTCTCGAGCTAACTGCACTGATGATTTTGTGATTGTTAATTTTTTTCTTGCTCTCTTCGAGAAACTATGATCTTGCGATACTTTCTCACCGCTTTAAGATGTTCATCGTATGTTCGAGAAAATACGTGTCTTCCACTGCCATCGGAAACAAAGTATAAAAATTTATTTTTTTCTGGATAAAGAACCGCAAGAATTGAACTTTTGCCGGGATTGTTCACAGGTCCGGGAGGTAACCCCGGATTTAAGTATGTGTTATATGGCGATTCAATTCTTAAATCTTTGTAGAACAATCGCCTTGGACCATCTGGAATTATGTATTGAATTGTCGGATCAGCTTCAAGTGGCATTTTAAGTCTTAAGCGATTGAAATATACCCCAGCGATTCGTGGTTTTTCATCATCAAATTTCGCCTCACCCTCAACTATTGAAGCAAGCGTCACAACTTGATGTGTATTTAATCCGATGATTTTTTCCCTTTCTTTTAAGCTATCGTTGTAAAATTTCTTAAACTCTGAGACCATTTTTTCTATTATGTTTTCTTCACTATCACCCCAGATGAAAGTATATGTGTCTGGCATCAGATAGCCTTCAAACCCATTTGCATCTATCCCAAGTTTGCGCGCAAAGTTGGGATCATTCACAAGTTGCATAAATCTTGCAGAGTCAATCCCAACTTTTGATTTCAATATCTGAGCAATCCTCCTTGCAGTTAACCCTTCTGGAATTGTGACATTAACAGATAAAGCATAAGCAGGATTAATTATCTCCTTGATCACAACAGCGATCGGTAAATTATCTATAAAAATGTATTTCCCAGCCTTCACCTTCCTATCAAAGCCGAGCACCTTCCCTGCGTAATAAAAAAGCGTCTTGCTTCTCAAAAGATTTTCCGAATCTAAGATATCCGCTACCCGTTTAAAAGATGTGTTCTTCGGAATTTCAACAAAAACATATTTTGTAGCTTGAAATTGGGGAACAAAAAATTGGCGATTTAAAAGATAAAGAAATGAGAGAAATAGCAACAGAGCAAATTTTTTGATGAGGTCTTCCTTGAGATACCACATGGACAAGTTTGGATTCTCTTCCATTTTGTTTTTTAACATTCGTCTTTTTTCGACTGATTCCCTTTCAAGTCGCCTTGATTCGTCAATTATCCTTTCATACAATCTTTTGATAGCCATATCCGACAAGGGTCCGAAATTATGCTTTATAACATTTTGTATCACTTGAGATTCTCTCTCGGGCGAATATATAGGTAAATTTAATTTTTCTTTAATTTTTCCAATTTCATCCGCATACCTTGCTCTCTTGTTTAGCAATCTAACAATTTTGACATCAATCTTATCAATTTTTCTTCGCCACTTTTCGATGTCGTCCTTATTTTTTCGCTTCAGCCACCCCATTTTTGAGCTCACTTATGAATTCATAAACTATTCTCACGTACTTTGACATATCTTCAGCTCCAGATAGTCTTTTGATCAACGCTGAGCCAACGACCGCCCCATCAGCATGCTCCCAAGCTTTTAGCACATGCTCTCTTTTTGAGATTCCAAACCCTATCACATATGGCTTTTTTGAATTTGCTTTAACTCTTCTCATAAAACTTTCAAACTCCGCTCCACCAAAGCTTTCCCTCTCGCCCGTCACACCCGTAACTGAAACGCAATAGACAAAATGAGTTGATTTTTCAGATATCATCTTTATCCTTTCATCGCTCGAAGTTGGGGCAATTAAAAAAATATTGCTTAACCCAAATCTATTTGATGTCTTGATCAATTCATCCGCTTCTTCAACGGGTAAATCTGCAACTATTAGACCGTCAACGCCATTTGAAATAGCCTCCTGAACGAACTTTTTTATTCCACATGATAAAATCGGATTAAGATAACCCATCAAAATTAACGGCGTAGAATATTTTTTTCTAAATTCCGCAACAAGATTAAAAATTTTTTTCAAGTTTACGCCGTTTTTGAGCGCGATATAAGAGGAATACTGAATAGTTGGTCCATCAGCTATTGGATCGCTAAATGGGATGCCGATCTCAATCATATCGCTTCCAGCTTCAACCAATGCTTCAAGCAACGGCAAAGTTGCTCCTTTGATCGGGAATTCAGGTGTGAGATACGGGATGAGCAGTTTTTTTCTCTCATTCAAAACTTCCGCAATCCTGTTCATTTGTAATTGGATTTTAGATTTTAAGATTTGGAACGGGAGCTAAATCGAAATCGCTCTCAATCCCATTTTTAAGTTTAATATATCCGACAAAAGCTATCATCGCAGCATTATCCGTGCAATAAGCGAGGTCGGGGATGAAAAGCTTTAGTCCTTCACTTTCTGCTTTTTCCCTCATTGTTTTTCTTAATTCAGAGTTTGCTGCTACACCCCCAGCAATGGCGACGTTTTTAACATTAAAATCTTTCGCTGCTTTTATAGTTTGCTCAACAAGCGCATCAACAACTGCTCTTTGGAAGCTTGCACTCACATTTTTGACTATCTTGTTTTTTTCTTCTTCGCCAAGGTTTTGAAAGTTTATCTTTCTCAAATAATAAAGCACAGCGGTTTTTAAACCGCTGAAGCTAAATTCATAGTTCTCGTTTGTTTTCGCAGAACCTTTTGGTGATGGAATTGGCTTTGGAAACTTCACAAAATTTGGATCCCCCTCACGAGCCAACTTATCAATAAATGGTCCACCTGGATAACCTAAACCTAAAAGCTTTGCAACTTTATCAAAAGCCTCGCCAGCTGCGTCATCGCGCGTTTGACCAAGTAGTTTCATCTTTAAAAAATCCTCAACAAGTATAAGCATCGTATGCCCACCCGAGACAACAAGTGATATAAAAGGAAACTCCGGATGCTCATCCATCAGAAAAGTTGAAAATATGTGACCTTCAATGTGATTGACGCCAACTATTGGAATCTTTAAACCGTAAGCCATCGCTTTTGCGAAGCTAACACCAACAAGCAAAGAACCAATCAACCCAGGTCCATAGGTTACAGCAATTCCATCAAGTTCTTCCTTTTTAACTCCAGCCGAGTTTAGCGCCTCATCAACAACCTTTACAATGACCCTTTGATGTGCTCGGGATGCAAGCTCCGGGACAACACCGCCATATTTTGAATGAAAATACTGTGAAGAAACAACGCTCGAGAGCAACTTTCCATCCTTTAAAACAGCTGCAGATGTCTCATCGCAAGAAGTTTCTATACCGAAGACAATCACTTTTATCTTTACCAGGGGTTTTTAAAAAAATTAATCAAAACAAACAACTTATTCAAGCAAAGAAAAGATACAAAACTGTTTCCATTACAAAGCGCCTCTTGACTTTTTAGTCTGGGCTTGATATGTTTTTATAACAAGAGCAACAACGAGGAGCAAAAATTATGTCAATACTTGAATTTCTACTCGATTCAATTCTTGATTTCATCTTCATCTATGAGTGTGAAATTTGCCATCGTCATCTTGAGGATAAAAAAGCAATAATTTGCTATGATTGTCTTCATAAAATTGAGAAGGTGGAGCCAATCAAGATGAACGAAACTTTTAATTTAAAGTTCGGTGAGCACGGATATATAACAAAAGCTTTTTCATGTTTCCACTTCAAAGAGGAAAACATAATTCAAACGCTGATTCACGAACTCAAATATAGAAACAAAAAAAGCATTGGTATACTCCTTGGCGAAATCGTTGGGAACGCAATTAAATATGATAATGATTTCACCAGCGCAGATGCTCTAATTCCAGTCCCACTTCACAAAATTAGACTTAGGGAAAGAGGATACAACCAAAGTGAATTGATAGCCCAAGGGATAAGCAAAACTACAGGGATAAGAGTTATAAATGATATGCTCATTAGGCGAAAAAATACACAAACTCAAACTAAACTGAACTTTGAACAGCGGAAAGAAAATGTTAAAGATGCTTTTATGATCAACAAAAAATACAAGAGTTTTATCGTTGGTAAAAAGTTTATTATCGTTGACGATGTGATAACTACAGGCTCGACGATAACCGAATGCGCGAAGGAACTTATCAACTCGAGTGCATCTCAAGTTCTGGTTTTATCTGTAGCGATAGCAAGTTAATAGGTTTAATCAAAGTGTGATAATTCTTTTAAAATTTTGTTTGCGATGATAATTTTTTGAATTTCGCTTGTCCCTTCCCCTATCGTAAGAAGTTTTGCATCTCTATAAAGTTTTTCAACGGGATACTCTTTGATATAGCCATATCCACCATAAATTTGAACTGCTTCGTTTGCGCATTTAACAGCAACTTCACTTGCGTAATATTTTGCCATTGAAGCGTAAAGGTGATAATCCTTACCTTGATCTTTAAGGTAAGCTGCTTTATAGGTAAGCAATCTTGCTGCTTCTATCTGGGTTGCCATATCAGCAATTTTCCATTGTATTGCTTGGAATTCAGCGATATATTTGCCAAAGGCTTTCCTTTCTTTCGCATATTTTAAACTTAAATCCAAAGCACCCTGTGCAAGCCCAACGGAAAGAGCAGCTATCCCTATTCTACCACCGGCGAGGATTTCCATCGATTGCCTATAACCCTGCCCTTCCTCTCCAATTAAATTTTCCACCGGAATCTTACAATTGTCAAAAGTTAGAGAGCATGTATCACTTGCGCGCATTCCAAGTTTATCCTCTTTTTTCCCAACGATTACACCATCATAATTTTTCTCAACTATAAAGGCAGAGATTCCATTTTTGCCCTTGCTTTTATCCGTCACAGCCATAACGACGATTATTTCACCGACCCCAGCATGTGTTGTGAAAACCTTGTTTCCATTCAAAATGTAACAATTACCTTCGCGAACTGCCGATGTTAATAAATTTGCTGCGTCGCTTCCAGCTTGTGGTTCTGTCAAAGCCCATGCCCCTATTTTTCTACCTGTGCAAAGCTCAGGAAGATATTTCTGCTTTTGTTCTTCGCTCCCAAACATAAAAATGTGATTTGTGCAAAGCCCATTATGCGCTGCAACACTCAAACCAATCGCTGGATCGATCCTCCCGATTTCCTCAATTATCACAACATAATCGAGATAAGATAAACCAGCGCCACCATATTTCTCTGGGAATGTAATTCCGAGAAAGCCAATATCTCCAAGTTTTTTCATTATTTCTGTTGGGAATTCCCCGGTGGCATCAAATTTTCTGATATAAGGGGCGATTTCGTTTTCAGCAAATTCCCTGGCAAGGTTTTTAACCTGCCTTTGAGTTTCAGTTAAATAAAAATCCATGGCTTTTCACCATAAATTGTTTTTAATCGAAGCTTTTGGCTTCGTTTATAAAGAATTTTGCTGGTAAAAATGTTCAATTAATTCTTCGGCTACTTCAATCGGATTTACATGGGAGTTCATAATTGAACTAATTCTTTCATCGAGCAATTTAATTCGATCCTGAGTCCAAAAGTTTTCACGAAGCCTTTCTTCAACTATTTCTTTAATCTTCAGTTTTAATTTCTCCCTCCTTCTTTTTTCAAACTCCCCAGTCTTAAGCAGAAAATCGCGATGTTTTTTTATCTGATTTAAAAGTTCATCAACCCCAAATCCAGTGTTCCCAATTGTTTTTATAACTTCAATTTCCCATTCATCTTTTTTCAACCTAAAGCTTAACACGCTTTTAATCGCATTTACTGCTATATCGGCACCTTCCCTATCGCTTTTATTCAAAACGAATATGTCGGCTATTTCCATCAAACCAGCTTTCATCGCTTGAATTGAATCCCCCGACTCGGGGACAAGAACAACGACGACAGTATCAGCTGCTTTAACGATGTCAAGCTCAGATTGCCCAACCCCAACGGTCTCAAAGATGATATAATCAAAACCGCTTGCATCAAGTATATCTCCGGCTTCAATCGCTTTTTTGCTTAATCCACCCAAACTTCCACGCGTAGCCATACTTCTTATAAAAACTCCATCGTCAAGAGCTAATTCGCTCATTCTTACCCTATCGCCAAGAAGTGAGCCACCTGTAAATGGGCTTGTTGGGTCAACTGCTATAATTCCAACTTTCTTGCCCTCTTTTCTCAAAAGCTTTGTGAGATGAAAAACAAGCGTGCTTTTCCCAGCCCCAGGCGGACCTGTGATGCCAATTTTATAGGCTTTTCCTGCGTATTTATAGATTTTTTTAAGTAACTCTTTCGCATCATCTTGCTCATTTTCGACGAGCGATATTGCTCTCGAAATCGCTTTGAAATTTCCATCTATTATTTTTTGAACGAACTCAAGCACCGCCTTAAGATTTAAATTTGTTTTTAAAAAATTCAACAGTCAATCTCAGCCCTTCATCAAGGGATATCTCAGGTTTCCATCCAAGCGTTTTGTAAATTTTCTCATAGCTTATAACGCTTCTCCTCTGCTCACCCGGCTTCGGTGGCCCATGGACTTCATCACAATTTGCTTTTGTCAAATTCTTCAGTTTATGAAACAAAGTATTTACATCTGTTTCAATGCCCGTTCCAATATTAAAAACATCGGACTTTTCGTAATTAAGAGCAAGAAGGTTTGCTTTTACAACATCACCAACGTAGGTGTAATCACGCGTCTGAAGTCCATCTCCATTAATTATTGGTTGTTCCCCTTTTAACATCTTGCTTGTAAATATAGCAACGACGCCAGCTTCGCCATGCGGATTTTGCCTCGGTCCATAAATATTGGCGTATCTCAAAATAACATAATTTAATCCGTAAACCTCTTTGTAAAAATATAGATATTTTTCAACTGTTAACTTCGCCACGCCATATGGAGAAAGCGGTCTCGTCGGATGTTCTTCATCCGCTGGAAAATAATCTTGCTCGCCATAAATTGCTCCCCCTGTTGAGGCAAAGATAAATTTCTTTACCCCGTATCTTATGCTAAACTGCAAAAGTTTTAAACTTCCAATGATATTTACATCTGCATCATAGATTGGGTCTTCAACGGATTTTCGAACATCCATCTGCGCTGCGTGATGATTTACAATATCAATTCCCTCATTTTTAAAAATTTCCTCAACTTTATCATCCCTTATATCAAGGTGGTAAAACTTTGCCTTCGGATTTAAATTTTCAAGCGAACCTGAAGAAAGGTTGTCAACAACAATTACATTATGCCCGAGCTCGATATAAGAATCTACAACATGTGAACCAATAAAGCCCGCACCTCCAGTTACAAGTATGTTCATTTAGCCCCCAATTTTAGTTTTAAAATATTTTGAATTTCCTGTATGAGTTCGTCAATTATTTCCTCAAATAATTTAGCCTCTTTCAATGCAACATCAAAATTGTTAAAAAGCAGTGCTTCATTTATTCCGGGCAACACTTGTGTCCCATAGCCAAGATAATAACCTGGGGCATAGACCCTATGCCTATACCAGCTTCTATTCGGGAGCCCAACTTTTCGCGTGAACTTTCGTTCAAGTTTGTAAACGTCAAGATTTAAAAATGTCTTTTGTTTCATTTTTAATGAATCGGCATACAACTTCATAATCTTGATCTTCTCTTTGACATCGTTAAAATTAAGCCCATTTTCTTTAAGAATTTCGCCGTAATTTTTTTCGATTTCATTCATATACCTCTCAATTTCATTTGCGTAATTGACATAATCAAAAGGAAAATAATCACATGAGCTCAATCGCATCAAGGCGAGACCAACTATTTTAACCATAGTCTCATGGTATTTAAACTCAGGATCGCCGAAATTTTTCATCCAATAGAAATTGTCAAGTTGAGAATGATAAACTCCATATGGTCCTGTGAAGCTCATATCAATTGACGGTATACCTGCAAAATCAAGAAATGCTGTATAATCTGAACCGCTCCCCAACCTACCAAATTTAACTTTTGCAGTATCAGGTGGATTCGAAATATTCTTTGAAATAGGCTCGTTTTGCCTTTTCCAAGTTTCAGCGAAAATCGTATTCCCCGTGTTGGGGTCATTAACAGATTTAATTAATTCCTCAATGAACCCATCAAGTGAAGGTACAGAGCTTGCGGAAAAATTTCTACCTGATACAGCAACATCAACATTTATGTAAGCAACCGCATTTTTGACAAGATCATTGTAATTTTCTTCCACCCATTCATTTGAGCCAATCAACCCATACTCTTCGGCATCCCACGCGCAAAATAAAATAGTTCTCTTGGGTCTCCAACCTTGTTTCATTAATTCAGCCAGGGCTCTTGCCGTCTCAAGCATCACTGCAGTTCCACTGTTGGGGTCAACCGCTCCATAAATCCAAGCATCATGATGATTGCCGAAAATTATTTTTTTATCCGGCTCTTCATAGCCTCTAATTTCTGCTACCACATTTTTAATCTGCCTTATCTTCCAATCGGATTTTATTTTCATTTTGACTTTAGTTGGACCTGGTCCGACATGATAAGCAAAGGGTAAACCACCTTGCCATCCTTCAGGGACATTCGGACCCGCAAGATTTTCAAGAATTTCTCTTGCAATTTTATATGAGACAGGCAAAGTTGGAATTTTTGGTAAGCTTTTCGCTTGTCCCGGCGCGATTCTTTTCGCTTCTTTAATAGCAGGGTAACCCGGGGTTAGTGGGTCGCCGGGATATTCAAACATATAGTATATGCTACCTCTCTGCACCGCACCTTCAGGTCTCCATGGACCCCTTGGGTAGACATCACCCTTCATATATCCATCGTCCATTGGATCGGAGTAAATAATCAAACCGACAGCTCCGTTTTCCTCTGCTACTTTTGCCTTCACACCTCTAAATGATTTACCATATCTTGCTATCGCGATCTTTCCTTTGACATTGATTCCAATCTCCTTGAGTTTTTCATAGTCCTCGGGCAAACCGTAGTTAACATATACAACTTGAGCTTCAACTTCACCATCCGGAGAATAAGCGTTGAAAAATGTAAAGATGTTATCATCATACGTATCCTTGTCCCAAGACCATGAT
>CALJEK010000015.1 GCA_938074445.1 Candidatus Kryptoniota bacterium
TAATAAGAAAATTCAACATTCTGCGAAAGCGAAGAAAGAAAAATTTTGTGAAACTGATTATCTGAAGGGATGCTTGATTTGGGGAGTTTAAAACTAACCGAGGTCATTTCAACCTCAACCTCAGGTTCAACAAACTCAGGAACTGGTTTAGCAATTTCAATCCTCATCATATACTCCGTATCCCTCTCCTTAGGTCTTGGCGGTTGGACATCAACATACCACGGGTAAAGCTCTGGTGGCGCACCATAAATAAGAACAGGAGCAGTTCCAATTTCGATCGGGACATCAACCCAATCTTCACCAGTTGATTGCTTTACAAATGCAAATAAATTTAAATTAACCTCATTAGCAACAGAGTTTGCCCTTATCTCGTAACTCGGAACCCATGTCGCACCAGATACAAGATATGAAAGTCTAATCTCAACCTCCCCACTATAACCTGATAAAAGACTTATCTCAATGCTTTTGCTTTTCTCCTTTGCCGATGATAGTTTGTTCAATTCATCCTCAATCAATTTTTTCTCATGATTTAACTTCTCAAGTTCTTTCTCAAGCCTTATTTTCTCCTTCGTGTTTCCTTTCAATTCCTTGCTGTAAAATTTCAAATGACTTTCAAAATCAGCAGTTGTGAATTTCTGCCCTTGCCCAACTTTGGGAAACTCTTTTAAAAACTCAATCACCCCCAAAACTACCTCAATCTCCCCCTTCTTCAAATTTATCGAGTCATTTAAACTATCCAATTTTGCCTTCAACTTCTCTATCTTTTCAACCTCTGGCTTTTCAAGATATGTCTCCTCGACTTTAACATCGGAAATCTTAACATCTCTACCTTTTAAAACTTCAACTTGAACCGTTTGACTTAGAATATTTGGCGTTAACTTTCCAATCCTTATCAAATTTTCCCCCTTTTCAACATGAACCGATATCGTTTTAGTGACCAAGGCGTTGTTTTGATAAACTACAACAGATGAAAGTTTTGATTTCAAAATGTTGTTGATGGGGTTGAATAGAAAAGCGAAAAAAATAATGCAAAGAGCTACTTCCATCTTCGTTCCTTCATTTTTAATTCTAACTACTCAAAATATAAAAACAGCACGGGAAATTTTCAAATGGCTTAAAAAAATTTTGAACCTCGGTTGATCTGTTTTTACTTGACATTAACTCTCGATTTACACTTTAAGGGCGGGGAAATATGTTGAAAGTAAAAAACTGATGTTTGTCAAGTAAAAACATAGGGCGGTTTTAAAACCGCCCTATTTCATTTCTCCTTAACCCCTCAAAAAAAACTTTTAACAAACTTTGGGCTTCATCCCCCATTATCCCACCTATGACTTCAACTTTGTGATTTAAATTTCCATCGCCAGTTATATTATAAACACTTCCGCATGCGCCAGCTTTAAAGTCATACGCCCCGAAGACAACCCTATCAACCCGAGAAAGCACAATTGCCCCAGCACACATCGGACAAGGCTCAAGCGTTACATAAATCGTACATCCATCAAGCCTCCAAGATCGAAAATAATTATACGCTGCCGATAAAGCAATCATCTCAGCATGTGCAGTGGCATCTTTCAAAGTTTCAACTTGATTATAACCCTTTGCAATAATTTGCCCTTTATATATCACAACCGCACCAACAGGGATCTCCCCAAGTTCAAACGCTTTCTGCGCCTCCTTCAGCGCATATTCCATCCAATACCTATGCTCATGCATTAATTCAGCCTCTTCTTTGGTTCAAATCCAGCATCCCTTATCGCCTTCAACATCTGATCAAGCGTGACAAGATGTTTCGTCCCAGCTGCGCTCACAACATTTTCCTCAATAAGCAAACTTCCAAAATCATCAGCACCAAATTTTAATCCGATCTGAGCCATCTTTAAACCCTGCGTAACCCACGAAACCTGTATCGTCGGAACATTATCAAGCATTAACCTTGATATCGCAAGAGTTTTAAGATAATCAAACCCCGTCGATCTTTCCTTTAAATTATCCATGTTCTCAGCAAGCCTTGTATTCTTGGGCTGAAATGTCCACGGTATAAATGAAGTAAATCCACCCGTTATATCCTGAAGTTCACGAATTAACAACATATGCTGAACTCTATCTTCATACGTCTCAATGTGTCCAAACATCATCGTTGCAGTTGTCTTCAATCCAAGCTGATGCGCCTCATACATAACTCCAAGCCACTCATCAGCTGTGCATTTCTTGGGCGAAATTTTTTCCCTTACCTTATCAACTAAAATTTCAGCCCCACCCCCTGGGATCGACTGCAAACCCGCATCTATCAATCTCTTCAAGACATCACGAACCTTCAACCCAGATATCTCAGCTATATACAGGATCTCCTCAGGCGAAAGAGCATGAAGCCATATCTCAGGATAATTTTTCTTTATCCACCTGAACAAATCTTCATAAAACTCAATTCCAAGATCTGGATTTAAACCACCCTGCAATAAAATTCTCGTCCCGCCAAGCTGAATTGTCTCCTCAATCTTCTTGCCAATAGTTTCATAATCAAGCGTATATCCCTTAACATTATCCCCAACCTTCGCATAAAAGGCACAAAATGTACACTCCGTCACACAAACGTTTGTATAATTTATGTTTCGATCAATTATATATGTCACCACCGGCTCCGGGTGCAAACGCCATCTAACCATATCAGCCATCATTCCAATTGTGATAAGATCATTTGACTGAAAAAGTTTGACCCCGTCCTCAAATGTCAACCTTTCGCCATTTTCAACCTTTTTATATATCTCGAGTAAATTTTTGTCCATCCAGAACGCCCAATTTTTTAGTTTTCGAAAATTTAACATTCACAAACTTAAAATGAAAATTTAACTTAACCCCCAAGCTCAGATAAAATTTGTTTTATCACCTCTTTACACGAAGCCCTTGCCTCACGCGAAATCGCACCACCAATATCAAAATCTTTCCCAACAATTCCATAAATAATCAATTCCCTTGGCAACTTACCAAGCGCCTTCGCGATCTCAATGTGCTCGATCAATCCAATAGAATGGGTTGAAAAAAACTCCAACCTGGCAGATATTTCATCAACCCCAAATTTTAGACGATAGATTTTCCCTGGACTTTCTTTGGATTTGACCGCATCAATTAAAATAACCAAATCGTAATTCCCCCAAGTTTGAATTAACTCATCCAGCGAAAACCCAACCCCAATAATTTTTACCCTTTCACCGAAACACCTTTTAAGAAATCTTGCAACCAAAATCCCAACTGAATCATCGCCACGAAATGGATTCCCAACCCCAACTATTAAAAAATTCTTTCCCTTACTCCCTTTCAATGTAGAGTTTTAAGAAATGAGTTGCACATGAAATACACGGATCGTAATTCCTAATCGCCTGCTCGCATTTCCAAGTTAGTTCCTCATCGGGAAGATTTAAATAAGTGGCGCTAAATTTCCACAGGTCAATTTCAATCATCTTCAAATTTTGTGAGGTCGGCGGGACAATTTTCGCATCAAGGATATTTCCCTTTTCATCCACCTTATATCTATGATAAAGAATTCCCCTTGGAGCTTCGGTACATCCGTATCCAATGCCAGATTTGATCGAAAAATCAACATACGGTTTCTCAGGTTCTTCATATTCAGAAATTATTCTTAACGCTTCATCACAAGCATATAACGTTTCAACAGCTCTCGCAATTATGCTTTTGAACGGATTTTTACACTCCGGTTTGAAATCAAGTTCAAGGGCGACCTCCTTTGCAACATCAGATAATTTATCAAAGTTCAGATTAAACCTTGCAAGAGGTCCAACGAAGTAAGCACCCCTGCCAACTATCACGGAATGCAAGGCATTTGAATGAGGGACATGCTCCTCAATGAAATAACTGTCATACTCATTTACAGATATATTGAGTCCCTTATTTGAAATAATCCTGCCCTCGTTAAAAGGATACTCATCCGGATGACTCAAAGCGACGAATTCATAATCTTGTTCAAACTCCGGAAACTCAAGATTTGCTATAAACTTAATAGATTCAATTGAGAAATCCCTTGCCCATTTCAAATCATCTTCAATTTTCTTTAATTCCATTTTCGAAGGGGATTTATAAAACCCACCAACTCTCACATTAACCGGATGAATCTCTCGCCCTCCAATAATTTTAACTATCTCGTTTCCAATTTTTTTAAGCCTTAGCGCATTTTGAACAAGCGTGGGATGATCCTTAGCCATTCGAACGACGTCATCATATCCAAGAAAATCGGGAAGATGAAGCATGAAAATATGTAAAGCATGGCTTTCTATCCATTCACCACAATAAATTAACCTCCTCAACATGCGAATTGGACCTGGTATCTTGACCCCGAATATACTTTCAATTGCATGCACAGAGCTCATTTGGTAAGCAACGGGACAAATACCGCAAATTCTCGCTGTGATGTCAGGAACTTCCCTAAAACTTCTACCTCTTAAAAATGCTTCAAAAAATCTCGGCGGTTCAAAAATTTTAAGTTTTACATCAACAACATATCCGTTTTTGACTTTAACATAAAGTGCTCCTTCACCTTCGACTCGCGCTAAATAATCAACCTTTATTGTTTTATCTTTCATATGCCTCACTCACTTTTCTGAATGATTCAGCATAAGAGTTGAAATTTCTCAAGATTTTGACCACATCTGCTGATGTTACCCCGCTTTTCAAAAAATGATCTGCCAATGAGAAGACATTCGGCGTCTCCTTCGGACCGAAGCATCCATAACAACCTCTGTTATAAGATGGACAGATGGCGCCACATCCAGCTTGAACAACTGGTCCTAAGCATGGCGTTCCAGCCGAAACCATAACACAAACGTTGCCCTTTCTCTTACATTCGATGCAAACGCTGTAAGAGGGTATATTTGGCTTGCGATTGTTAAGAAATGCACTTATAACCTCAATAAGTTGATATTTATTTATCGGGCAACCCCTGAGTTCAAAATCAACAAATACATGGTCAGCTATTGGGGTCGACTTGTTCAAAGTTTCAATGTAAGAGGGATTTGCGTAAACAATTGAAATAAATTCTTTCACATCTTTAAAATTTCGCAACGCCTGAATCCCACCAGCTGTAGCACATGCACCAATTGTAATCAAATACTTAGAAACTTTTCTTATCTTGTGAATTCTTTCAGCATCGTGTGGCGTTGTAATAGAACCCTCAACAAGCGATATATCATATGGACCCGAAACAGTTGCTCTTGAAGCCTCCAAAAAATATGCGATCTCCACCG
This sequence comes from Candidatus Kryptoniota bacterium, assembly GCA_938074445.1. GTDB lineage: Bacteria > Bacteroidota > Ignavibacteria > Kryptoniales > Kryptoniaceae > Kryptonium. The sequence continues at coordinate 5,253 of CALJEK010000015.1, forward strand.
CACCAACAATTTCAAGCAGTTCATCTTCGCAGTCAAGCAAACTTAATTGGCATCCATCACAAGAAGCAAATTTCCAAACAGCAAGCTTTGGCTTATTTTTCCTCATCTCTAAATCTCCCGCTTAAATATCAAATCTTTTATTTGACTATAACTAAACACAGGACCATCTTTACAAATAAACGCAGGACCAAACTGACAATGTCCACACAATCCTATCCCACATTTCATATTTCTTTCCATCGATAGAAAAATATTATGCTCTTTTACACCTCTTTTCAAAAGTTCAAGCGAGGTAAAACGCATCATTATCTCGGGACCACAAACAAAAGCAACTGTATTCTCAGGGTTGAAAGGAGCTCGCGGAATCAATGTTGTGACAACACCAACATTCCCCTTCCATCCAGTAGTCCCTCTATCAACAGTTACATAAACCTCAAAATCAAACCTCGATCTCCACTTCTCAATTTCATTCTTGTAAAGTATATCATCGGGAGTCCTTGCCCCGTAAAGTAAAACCACCCGATTATATTTCTCCCTATTGGATAAAATATGATAAATAGCGGGTCTTAAAGGAGCTAAACCAATTCCACCAGCGACTATAACGATATCACATTCACTACATCTATCGATTGGCCAACTTGAGCCGAAAGGACCCCTTATCCCCAACAGGTCACCTTTCTTCAACTTCCCCATCGCTTTAGTAACAACCCCAACCATTCGTATTGTGTGCGCTATACGATTCCACCTGTTCGGATCACTACTTATCGAAATCGGAACCTCACCAACACCAAAAACATATACCATATTAAATTGCCCTGGAAGAAATTTAAACTCAACACCGGATTCTACTGGTTCAATCTCAAGCGTAAATGTATCCTTGGTTTCTTGTCTCCTCGAGCGAACTTGAAAAGTTAAAGGAAGCATCGGATTTTGAATTGTAGTTAATAATTCCTTTTCAACCAGCTCCATATAAATCGAGCAATTGTATTCTTGTTGCTTGAAGCCTTTGTTCTACAATCGTGATAAACCTTTTCAAAAGTTCATATCCCAAACTATGATCTTCCTCGCATTTGTTCCTTAAACATCGCCCATCAAGGGCTATAGCTTTTGTCGGTTCAATTGCCCTTGCGTCAAAATGCCAATAATATGGCGGTGTAATCCAAGACCACCCAAGAACCTCTCCACTTTCAAGAGTTTGTATCACAATTGGCTTTTTCCCGGGGGCTGATACCTCGAGCGATATTTTACCGTCTCTTATAATATAAAACTCATTTGCTTGTTCCCCTTCGCGAAATATAAATTCCCCAGGCTTATAGAAAACATTTCGCGCACAACCCACTATAAGCGAAAGATATTCCTCTTTAAGGTCTCTAAAGAAAGGATGCTCTCTAAGTAACTTTTCAAGTGTCTCAAACTCCATAACTAAAACCGCTTTTAAGTTTTAAATTTTAATACATCCGACCTAAAAAGCTTGACATTCTCAACTATATCAATTCCAACGGGACACCAGGTTATACATCGCCCACATCCAACGCAACCAAGCATTCCAAATTGATTTTTCCATGTGGAAAGTTTGTGAATCATCCACTGCCTATATCTTGACATTGTCGAATACCTCAGACTTCCACCATGTATATATGAAAACTCAAGCGTAAAACACGAATCCCACTTCCTTATCCTTTTCGCACTTTGACCCGTCAGGTCAGTCACATCCTCAACCGTATTGCAAAAACATGTAGGACAAACCATAGTGCAATTAGCACATGTCAAGCACTTTTCCGAAATTTTTTCCCAAAGCGGATTTTCATAATTTGACTGAAGCATCTCAACGACGCCATCCAGATCAACTTCTTTTTTGAATTTGTTAATTGCCTCACCGCTTATCTTTTTCGCCTCCTCAATTTCATCAGGCGTCGCTTCTCTAAAATCTAAAGACATTAGCACCTCAGCCCCAACTTCGGTCCCCGGCTCCACGATCAAATAATGTTTTCCTTCAGAGATAACCTCGGTCAAGACAAGGTCATAACCCGTTAAAACCTTTGGTCCAGTCCCTGTTGACAAACAAAAACAGTTATTACCAGGGTCGTTACAATTTACAGCGATTATAAAAACATTCTCCCTTCTTTTTAAATAATTTGGCTCAGCATATTGTCCACCGCCAAAGATTTTATCCTGAATTAAAATAGCGGAAATCTCACACGCCCTTACACCCACAAAGACGAACTTTTCACCATCATAACCCGACTCACAAATTTTGAATTTCCCGTTCTCCCTTTTTGCCTCCCAAAGCGTTAAAATCGGTGGAAAAAGAAATTTCTTCCACGAATGCGGTCCAACAACATAGCCAAACAATGCTTTATCATCTCTTCGCTTCAATCTGTAACTCCCTGGACTTTGTTCATCCGTCCAACCTAAAGGCAAATCGTTAACACTTTTAATTTCATCGTAAACAATCGCATTATCTCTAACGGTGGGACCAGCAATCTTGTACCCCCTTGCTTTAAAGTAATCAAAAATTTTGTTCAACTCTTCAGGTGCTAAATAATAAAACTTGACTTTTTCCATGTTCAATCTATTTTGTTAAATTCCAGACAAAATACATTGCAAAAACTGTGCCCCAAAATTTAGATTAAAAATCAATGAACATTGCCAACAAAAATTAACAAAACGGGGAAATTAGCGACAGAAAAGCACAGCCAATTTCCCCACATTTAATCACCAACCATAGTAGTAAAAATCATAAAATGGGACTTGGCGGTATTGGACATTTATTAACATATTGTTAAACGGGCGATAGTTTAATTCAATACGATTAATATAAATTCCGTTGATCCCCCTCTGAAAGCCTTTCTCAAAACTGCTGAACGGTGAGTTAACCAAGCTTATATCCGCCCGCATATTCAAGTTGTCAGAAAACCTATAAAAAATTGAATTTGTATACGAATTTATCATCATCCCTTTCCCACCTATGCTAATGTATGAAACCGAAAAAGTATGTCTCATAAATAAGTTGGCAGGGTTAAAGAAACCTAAATAATTTCTTTGCCCGCCTTGTATAATTGATTGATAAATGTCGGGTTTCGACTCAATCTGTTCTTTGAACTGAGCAAACCCAAGTGAAACCATAAAGATAGCTAAAACCAAAACCTTGACTAAATGCCTCATCTCAAAATCTCCAAATTTTGTTTTTTCAATTCTAAATATAGAAAACCACAACCAATTTTTCAAGTTCCCACGGTTTACTTTATCAACATCATCTTTTTAACCTCTCTAAAGGTCCCCCTCCCTTCTTCTATGGCTTCCATAACATAGAAATAAACCCCACTTGAAACTTCAACATTATCATTTTTTCTTCTGCTATTCCACACAACCTCATAATAACCTGGTTTGAAATAATCATCAACAAGTACCGTAACTTCCCTCCCTATGATATCATAAACTTTTATAATTACACGACTATATCTGGGCACATGATACCTTATAACCGTATTCGGATTAAATGGATTTGGATAATTCTGCAAAAGTGCAAATTCTTTAGGAACCTCCGGAATAGTGTTAAGTTCTACCTCTCCATAAAACTCATATGTGTTTCCGGAAATACCGAACAATTCATAAGCAATCGCGCCATTACCTTTTGATTCCTTGAGCACCCTAAAATCAATCTTTGCAACAATCTCGTTTCTTAACATACCCAAACTTCCGAAATTAGCAAAGTCAATTATAATTAACCCATTTACCGAGTCAACATAACTTAAAAAGATCGTCTTACCACCATCAAGTTTACCAAATACATCTTTTTCTTTTATTTCGACAAACTGTAAAATCTCGGGATCATATTTAAAAACAAACTCACCTGCGTAAATTGTATCTGAAAACTCATTTGTTAAACTGAATTTAACGTCATAACTGATATACTTGTCATTCAATTCACCGATGCGACTATATTTATTAGATAGTTCAATCCTATCAAGCACTAACAATTGTTCTTTATAAGCTTTGCTTATGCTTATTAATCCATTCGAGTCAGCATTATCAAATGAAATCTTGCTTGCCAACTTGAATCCTCCGGTTTTAACCGTCCAATTCCAATTCATAACAAAGACCATCAAGTCCTCGAAATCAACTTTACCATCAGGCTGAACAATCATCTGCGGTGGTTTACCAGTTGCCGGACCAATTTCTTTGCTTGTGCGAGCATTAACCCATACATCTCTGAACAAAGCAAGGTCTTCAATGTTAACTTTTCTATTAAGGTCATAATCACCAAGAATTGTTGAAACAAATGTTAAAGTTACATCATCAACAGGTGAACCCTTTGGGTCGCCGTCTTTATCCCCATCTAAACTGTTCCCATTCGAATCCTTAATGCTATCTGCGACTATCTTTACAATCACTGTCTCAGCGGAGGCAAAATGAGGGGATGGAATGAGGTAAAAGACACTGTCAAAAGATAGCATGTTAAATCGATGCTCGCCCGTCAAACTTCCGTAAATCTTCACCCCAGTTTCGACCCCATAAACTTTTCTATCAAATTTTAACTTAATGGTATCATTGTAAAAACCAATATTAACAGGAAAAGTTGACAGAACGATTGGACCTGTTTGATTATCAACATTAAATTTTCCAGATATGGCATATTTACCTGTATCCCTATCAAATGGGGTTATCTTAAAGTAAACCCAAACATCTTGATTTGGCAAATCAAAATCAGATAACCATATAACCCCAAGCGTATCACCATATC
>CALJEK010000016.1 GCA_938074445.1 Candidatus Kryptoniota bacterium
TTATTGCGTCAAGAATGCTATAGTGAGAATGATTGTGAAGATGAATAAACTCAGGCATTTATCACCCTAAGGTTCTTTGTTTAACAACGGTAATTTGAAGACACCAAAATATACGCAAGGGAAGTGATAAAGTCAAGGTTTTTGATCCTTTAGCGAATATCAGGTATGCTTGATAAATTTAGTTTTGTATTTTATATTTATACTGGTAGTCAATGTTTACTTTTATCAAAGAGCGGGAGAGGTTTAAAGTTTTTTATAAAAACGGTTTTTGTTCCAATGAGCGGTAAAACTTTCGCAAGTTTGGTAGCATTTTTCATAATTTTGATCACCGGGGTTTTAATTTACTTTAACGAGCATGTAATCATAAGAAATTTTGAAACTTACGAACGGGATAAGATTAGCGTTTTATTATCGAATTTAAAACACGCAGTTGAGTCCCATCTTTTGAACGGGGAAAACGAAAAATTTCTTGAGATCGTTCAAGATTATAAAAATTTGCCAGGTGTAAAGCTAATAGCAATACTTGATAGTTTGGGCGATGTAATCTTTTATGTTGGTGATCAAGCCGAGCTCCCTCAGGAATTATCATCATTTCAAGCTGATGTTTTGCAGTATATCCCGGAGCGAAAAATTTATGAGATTTTCTCTCGGGTCGGTGATGATAGAGGTAAAATTGCCGGAGTTGTCCTTAAAGTCGAAGCCACACTTTACAGAGGAAGCGTATCCAAAACAAACTTGTTGGTTTTTACTATCATCGCCCTTGTTGTGATTTTGGGGTTTGCCGTGGTGATCACGAGTTTTAATCGTAAGGTATTAAAGCCGATATCCGGGGTTTCGGGTCTTATGCAGGATATAGCGCGGGGCGTTTATAATGTTCAACTTAAGGTTCCTCATTCATCTGATATTTATGAGTTTGCGGAGAATTTTAATCAAATGGTTAGGCTTCTTGATGAAAAGGAGGGACGACTTGAAAGGCAAAAGTCGCAATTTAAAGTCATATCCGAAATTTCACGGCTTGGTCTCGATATAAAATCGATCGACGAGTTCTTTAAAAGCATTGTCACGCTTATAAGAAATGAATTTAACTTTTTGAATGTTATTTATTTCACTATTGATCCGTTGAAAAAGTTAAGGTTAAGCGCTGTCTCGGGCTATCTTGAGAATTATATTGATGAGAGCTATGTAATTGAGGTTGGTTATGGAATTGCTGGTTCATCTGTTTTGATTGGTGATGTAATTGTTATAAATGACGTCTCAAAAAGTCCGCAGTTTGTCCCTCTTTATGACGCTCCTATACAATCGGAGATGGCGATACCTGTTAGAAAGAAAGGCAAAATCGTTGGGGTCTTGGATATAAGTTCAGATAAAATAAATGCCTTCACTTCGGAGGATGTAAGGGTTTTCAAAACAATCGCAGAGACAATATCTGTTATACTTGAGAAGTTTGATTCCACAGTAGAAAATGTTAGGCTCCTTTTCAAACTTGAATCAGTCTATAAGTTAACGCGCGATCTCGTTTTGATGAAGGATATTGACAAAATTTTTGAGAACGCTGCTAAAATAATTTATTCCATACTTGGGAAAAAAGAGCTCGTGGTGGAGATTTACGAAAGGGTTGAAAACTTGCTCGTTATGAAAACTGTTTACGGTTCTCTAAAAGAACCATTGACATATGAATACATTCAATCAATTAACGAAGGGATAATCGGGAAAGCAGTCAGAGAGAAAACCCTAATTTATGTTCCAGACATTATACTTGAGCCTGAGGCGGTAAGGTATTATAAAACTGTATCTTCAGAAGTTGTTGTTCCCTTAATTGTTGAGAATGAAGCTATCGGAGCGATAAATTGTGAATCCGGGGTTATAAATGCCTTTGATAATGTTGATATACTTGTTCTTCGAACGATCGCGGATACGCTTTCAATAGTGGTTCACAACGCAAAAATGTATCAAAAAATTTCTGAATCTGAAAGCAAATATAGGACTATATTTGAGAATTCAAGTGAAGCTATTTTCAGAATCGATCAAGATGGGAGATTTGTTGAGGTGAATCCAACTTTTGTGAAAATTTTTGGCTTTACCTCTGAGGATAAGGTTAGCCTTTATGACTTATTTGTTTCAAGCCAAACTGCTGAAAGATTTAAGAGAGAGCTTAAAATTTATGGTCAAGTTTCTGGATTTGACGCTCAATTGAGAAATAAAGAAGATAAAACTTTAAATGTTAAAATTTCCTTGAAAATTTTAGCTGAAACTCCAATCGCAACTTATTATGACGGAATTATAGTTGATTTAACCGAATACTTGGCGATGAAAGATAAAATTTATGAAGCGGATAAACTTCGTGGGCTTGCACAGATAGCGGGCGGGATGGCACATGAGTTTAACAATATATTTGCCGGAATTCTTGGCTCCGCTCAACTTATAAAAATGAAAGTTTCAAAGGAGGATAAAATTTATTACTGGGCTGATATAATTGAGAGGTCAACGATGCGAGGCGCTGACCTTGTTAAAAAATTGGTTGCCTACGCAGGCGGTGGCAAATTGAAAATTTCAAGGGTCAATATCAATGAACTAATTATTAAAGTCCTTAAGGAGTTTAAGCACCTTGACAAAATTACTTTGAAAACAGAATTTGAACCTCAGATACCCGAAATTCTTGGCGATCATGATCAAATCGCTCAAGTTTTTTACAATGTAATTCAAAATGGAATTGAAGCGATGGGAAATGGGGGAACTTTACATATAAAAACTGGGCATGAATGGGTTGATCAGAAGAGTATAGGCTACCCAGAGTTTAACGCTGGTGAATATGTGTATGTTATCATTTCAGATACAGGTATTGGTATGTCGGAGGAGGTTTTAAGTCGAATTTTTGAGCCTTTCTTTACAACTAAAAGAACCTTAGGCAAGAGCGGACTTGGTCTGTCGATGGTATATGGAATCGTCAGAAATCATGGCGGTTATATAACTGTATCAAGTGCACCTGGGAAGGGCTCAAGATTTAGTATATTTTTCCCTGTTGGCGAGAAGCAAGGAAGTAATGGGTGAAGATTAATTCCTTGAACAATTTTTCTACCGCATGTCAAGTATGGCGCCGTACCTTACCCCTCTATCGCTTGCGATTATTTTATCAAAATTAAATTTCTCCATAAAGTCACGCAGGATCAAAATGCCTGAAAATATAACATCTTCCCTTCCTTTTGAAATTTGCGGGATTTTTCCAATCTCATCGATGCTGAGTTTTTTAAATTTATTGTAAATCTCGTCAATTGTCTCGAAACGCATTTCATGCATGTTAACTTTTTCACCATCGTATTTTTCAAGTTTTAAATCATAAGCTGCGATCGTCGTAACGGTTGCGGCAACTCCAACGAGTATCGAATTGTTTAGGTTAAATTTTCCGATAATTTTTTCAAATTCATCCTTGATAAAGTCCCGAGCATGTTTTATTTCTTTTTCAAGCGGTGGGGAATGTTTAAAAAATTTTTCAGTTATTCTCACTGTTCCGATGTTAAGCGATGCGAGATTTTTTATTTCGAAGCCAAACCCATTTATTATCTCCGTGCTACCTCCACCTATATCAATTACGGTTATTTTTGAGTTTAAAATTTTGCGATCGAGACCGCTTACCGCTCCGAGATAAGTTAGTCTTGCCTCTTTTTCGCCTGATATAGCTTCGATCTTGATTCCGGTTTTTTGATATATGAAATCAATAAGTTGAGGTCCATTTTTCGCATCTCTTAATGCGCTCGTCCCAATTGCAATGATTTTTTCAACATTAAAGTTTTCCGCTGTCGTTTTAAATTTAAGAATGGCATTTAAGACCTTATCAAAGATTTCCTCTTGAATTAAATTGTTTGCATCAATGTTTCTCCCAAGTCTTAATATTATTTGATCGTTATACAATGGAATTATTTCGTCTTTTTCAAGTTTTGCAATTAGAAGAAGGGCTGTGTTCGTTCCAAGATCGATCGAGGCGATTTTTGTTGATTTACTTTCTCGAGACAATTGCGATCCATTCATTTTCTTTTAAAACATCAATTACCTCAAAATTATTCAGCCACAGATGTTCTTCAATTGTTCCCTGATCTATGTCGAGATATCCCGATGTGATTAAAAAACCATGGTCTTTTAATTTTTCGTAAAATTGAGGGATCATTTTAACTATCGCGTTTTTATTTATATTCGCGAGAACGAAATCAAAATTTGTTTCATTTACATCATCAATTGTCCCAAGTATCACCTTAAATTTGTCTTTCACATTGTTGACCTCAGCATTTTCATTAGCGTTTTCGCAAGCCCAGGGGTCGTTATCAACTCCTATTGCTACGTCAGCCCCAAGTTTAATCGCAGCTATTGAAAGTATTCCTGAACCAGTTCCAACATCAAGGACTTTACATTTCGGGTAAAGATATTTTTCAATGGCTCTCAGCATTAATCTGGTTGTTTCGTGGTGTCCTGTTCCGAAAGCCATTTTGGGGTCGATTTGGATAACTATTTTTTCTGTTTTGTGGTATTTTTTCCATGTTGGCTTTATCACAAGCTTTTCGCCGACTTCAATTGGCTCAATTGTTTGTTCCCATATTTCGTTCCAATCTTTATCTACAATTTCTTTGACTGAGATTTTCACCTTTGCGTTTTCTCCATACAGGTTTTGAATAAAATTTAAAAGTTGTTCTTTTTGTTTTTCGCTCCAACTTTCTTTTTTGAAGTAACATTTAATTAAGTTTTCCTCTTCCCAGCAACCGGTGCTTCCGAGTTCATTGGCGAGGTAAATGATTTCATCTTTTATGTTTTCTGGGAGATCTGCTATAGATATTTCGATCCAAGTTTGATTTGACATTTTATTCACACTTTGAAGGGATATAGGATTTTTATCATCTTTCGGGGTAAAATATATCCAAATTTTTGTTTTCTTGCAACAAAGCAAGTTTTTTTGTAAAATTGAAATACGGAAGGCAAATAAAACCTTCACCGAGATGAAAAAATTAATTTTATTTTCGTTTTTAGCATTAAGTCAGGTGTTTGCTGATAGTTTTGTGTATGTAATAAAGGTAGATGGAACTATAAACCCTGCGACTGCTGATTATATTTCAAGTTCTATAAAGAAGGCGACCGAAGAAGGTGCTGAGTGCCTTATTATAGAGCTTGATACCCCTGGCGGTCTTCTTGAATCAACGCGAAACATCGTTAAAGCAATTCTCGGGGCTGAGATCCCAGTTGTCGTTTTTGTATATCCGTCAGGTGCGCGTGCTGGTTCTGCAGGCGTCTTTATCACTCTTTCAGCTCATATCGCAGTTATGGCTCCTGGCACGAACATTGGAGCAGCTCATCCTGTGGGGATAGGTGGCATTGGTGATACATCAAGGGTGATGGAACAAAAGATAACTAATGACGCTGCTGCCTTCGTTAGAACGATCGCGGAGAAAAGAAATAGAAATGTGAAATGGGCTGAAAGAGCAGTGCGCGAAAGTATCTCCTCAACTGAAACAGAGGCTTTGAGAGATAGTGTAATTGATTTGATCGCCAGGGATTTGAAGGATTTACTTGATAAGATCGATGGAATGGTTGTCAAAGTTGACTCGCGGGAAAAGATTTTAAAGACAAGAGATGCGCGCGTGAAGTTTGTGGAGATGAATTGGCGTGAGCGTCTCCTTGCATTGATAAGCGATCCAAATATTGCTTATATCTTACTTTTGCTTGGCATTTATGGAATTTTATTCGAGCTTTATAACCCGGGGTCAATTTTTCCGGGAGTAATTGGGGCAATTTGTTTAATCCTTGCTTTCTATTCATTACAAGCATTACCTATAAATTATGCTGGTCTTGCTTTAATAATACTTGGTATAATTTTGTTGATACTCGAGATTAAAATTGTAAGCCACGGGCTTTTGACAATTGGTGGCGCAGTTTCGCTATTGCTTGGTTCAATAATGTTAATAAATTCACCATTTGAACTTATGCAAATATCTTTGACTGTTATAATAACTGCTGTTGCATTAACGGTTCTGTTTTTCCTTTTTGCAATAGGGATGGCTTTAAAAGCGCAGCGCAGAAAACCAACCACAGGAAAGGAGGGGTTGATAGGCGAGGTCGGCATAGCCCTCACTCAATTTAACCCATCAAAGGACGGTTGGGCAGCGGGTCAAGTGAGAGTCCATGGGGAGATATGGAGAGCAATAAGTCAAGATAAAATCGACCCTAACGATGAGATAATTGTAAGGGGCATTGATGGATTGACGTTAAAGGTTGAGAAAGCTAACAAGAAAGAGTAAAATTAAAATTTGGAGGTGCGCTATGACAATATCACTTTTAACTGTACTTGTCGTTTTTTTAATAATCATACTATCAAGCGCTATAAGGGTGTTACGCGAATATGAAAGAGGCGTTATTTTTCGACTTGGTAGATTGATTGGCGCAAAAGGACCTGGTCTTGTGCTTTTAATTCCAATAATTGATAAGATGGTCAAGGTAAGCTTAAGAACTATAGTCCTTGATGTACCGCCTCAAGATGTTATAACGAAAGATAACGTATCGATTAAAGTTAATGCGGTGATTTATTTTAGAGTTGTTGACCCTGAAAGAGCGATCGTTGAGGTTGAAGATTATTTATATGCGACATCGCAGCTTTCACAAACTACCCTCAGAAGCGTGTTGGGGCAAAGTGAACTTGATGAAATTCTTGCTGAAAGGGAGAAGATTAATCAAAATCTTCAGCGGATAATTGATTCGCACACTGATCCGTGGGGAATTAAAGTTTCAATGGTTGAGATCAAACATGTTGATCTCCCCGTTGAGATGCAAAGGGCTATGGCAAGGCAAGCCGAAGCTGAAAGGGATAGGAGGGCTAAGATCATCAATGCCGAAGGAGAATACCAAGCAGCGCAACGACTCGCTGAAGCAGCACAAATAATAGGGCAGTATCCGACCGCGATTCAGTTAAGGTTTTTGCAAACATTATCTGAAGTTGCATCTGAAAAGAACTCAACAACCATTTTCCCGATCCCAATTGAGCTCATAAGACCATTTATTGAGGTAGGTGATAAGAAGAAATAATGGGAATTTATTTTGAATTTGCTTGTCGTTGGTTCAATAGCGCTTGATACAATAGAGACGCCTTTTGCGAAAGTTGGTGAAACCCCGGGTGGTTCAGCGCTTTATATTTCAATTTCAGCCAGTTATTTTACTAAACCAATTGGGCTTGTTGGGGTTGTCGGAGATGATTTCCCCGGTGATGTGATTGAAGAGTTGCGCAATAGAGGTGTCGATTTGAGAGGGCTTCAAATTATAAATGGTGCAAAAACGTTCAGATGGGGTGGAAAATATCATTACGATATGAATACTCGAGAGACGCTGTTTACTTATTTAAATGTTTTTGCTGATTTTAACCCTGCGATACCCGATGAGTTTAAATCAAGTAGGTATGTTTGTCTTGGTAACATTGATCCCGGTCTTCAGATGAAGGTTCTTAAGCAGGTGAGGAACCCAAAGCTTGTCATTGCAGATACGATGAATTTCTGGATAGAAAGAAAGTATGATGAACTCCTCGAAACATTAAAATATGTTGACGTTTTAATTGTGAATGATGCTGAAGCTAGACAGATTGCAATGGAGCCGAATTTAATAAAAGCGGGAAAGAAAATTCTTAAACTTGGTCCTGATGTTGTGGTAATTAAAAAGGGAGAGCATGGGGCTGTTTTGATTATTGATGGCACAATCTTTACAGCCCCGGCTTATCCGATTGAGTCCATTCAAGATCCAACAGGTGCTGGAGACTCTTTTGCTGGGGGGTTTGCAGGATGGATTGCGAAAACCGATGATATTTCGGAGGAAAACTTAAGGAAAGCTGTAATTTATGGAAGCGCAATTGCTTCGTTTTGCGTTGAAGATTTCGGAATTAGCAAAATTAGGAATTTATCCTGGGATAAAATACAGGAAAGATTTATAGCTTTTCGCGAATTGACGAGATTTGAGATAAAGTGAGAGAAATTTAGATAGACAAACTTCGCGATTAATATAACAAAATTCTAAGAGCAGATGTTGAAAAAGATCTGGCTTATTTTATGCGCTTTATGTCTTTTGAGTTACAATTTAAAAGCACTTCAGTATAGCACTGAGAAATTTTTTGTAAATGGTAACCCAACGCTTACCGGAATTGATGCTGGGATGTTCCAAGATACAAATACAAGATTTAAAATTGATTTATCAGGTAAATGGTTAGCGAAAATTGAAGGGGATAAGAAGTGGTTTGAGATACCAATCCCATCGACTTATGATTTCACGGGCAAAGTGATATTTAGAAAAAACTTTAATATTCCCGATACATTAGTCATCAATAAAACTATATTTCTTGTCGCGTATGGCATAAATTATGAATGTCAAATTTTTGTTAACGGTCAGTTCATAGCAAGGCATTCAGGTGGCTATACATCTTTTGTTGTTAGAATTCCGGATAGAGTGTTAAATGTTGGGGAAAACATTCTTGAGATTCGTGTTAGCAATGAGCTTAATTCAAGGACGACAATTCCACTAAGACATCAGGTTTGGGCTTGGAGAAATTATGGGGGTATTTACAGAGATATATATATTCTTGTAGTTCCGAAGGTTTGGGTGGATGATGCTCGCGTTAAATATTCGTTTGCTTCAAACTTTTCAATTTTAAACGGAGAGGTGGAAGTTTATATTTCTTCTGGTGAGGTTTCAAAATTTTTTGAAAACCCAAATTTTGATGTCAAACTTCAAATATTTGAAAAGGTTAACGAAACTTTTGTCACTGAAACTGCACCATTAAGATTTTTCATTGATGATTTTAAAAGTTTAAGGGTAAAGATCCCGTTTACAATTTATAGCCCAAAACTGTGGTCCCCGGAATCGCCATCGCTTTATATTTTAAAATTAGTTGTTACGAATCTTGGCAAGATCGTTGACGAGTTCATTGTGGTCACCGGATTTAGGGAGTTGAAAATTAGCAATGGGAATATCTATTTGAATGGGAGGAGAATTGTTTTGAAAGGAATTTCAAGACACGAAGATCATCCTAAGTTTGGGAATGCTCTAACTTATGAGGAGATGGAGAAGGATATAGTTTTGATAAAGAATATGGGTGCTAATTCAATTCGACTTGGGCATTATCCCGCTCATCCATATGTTTTAAATTTGTGCGATAGATACGGAATTCTGGTTCTTGAGGAAATTCCTGTGTGGAATGTTCCGGCGGATATTTTAACAACGGAGAGATTTATCTCGTTAGCCAAGGATTATATTTCGGAGATGATCAATAGGGATAAAAATCATCCAAGCATTTTTGCGTGGGGAATTGGGAATGAATTCGATTCCGCGGATGAGGAATCGAGGAAATATGTTATGGAGTTGGCAAAGTTTGTCAAATCAATTGACGACAGACCAGTTTACTATGCATCGAGAATGATAAAAAATGATGTGTGTATGGATTTGGTTGACTTGGCTTGTGTGAATGTTTACATAGATAACCTTGAGAAATTTTCTGAAAACTTAAAATATTGGAAGAGCAAATATGGTGATAAACCGGTCATAATAACTGAATATGGCAAGGCAGTTCAGATAGACAATCGGAATGGGTATGCTGATCCGCTTTCATATGAGAGTCAGGCAAAGTATATACTTGATAGATACAGGATAATTCAAGAAATGGATTATGATGGTTCATTTGTTTGGATTTTTTCAGACTGGCGTGGGGAAAGACCAGTTATGACGGTTCCAAATCCAGACCTTTATCTTTACACTATGGGGGTTGTCTCGTATAATAGAGAAAGAAGACCATCTTATGAGGTTTTGAAGGCGCTTTATACAGATGGGAAAATTCCAACTCTTGCGATCGGTGATTATTCTGAAGAGACGCCGGTTATTTACCCTGTGGTTGGGGTAATTCTTTTACTTTTTCTTTCTTACATCTATTATTCATATCGTTGGTTTAGGGAGAATTTTAACAGGGCGATATTTAGACCCTATAATTTCTTCGCTGATGTAAGAGATCAAGGGCAGATTTCGTTTAGCCAGACAAGCGTGCTTGCCTTGATAATTTCGACGACGCTTGGTGTTTTCATATCCGGTGTCCTTCATAAGTTAAAGCAAAACGAATTTTTTGATTATATTTTGACGCATTTAATTTTCGTCGATTGGTTGAAGGTGAAGCTAATTTCAATGATATGGTCTTCTTTTACATCGGTGGTTTACTGTTCTTTGTTTTCGTTTATTTTGATTGTGCTTTTGACTTTTGTTGTGCAATTTTTTTCTATGTTTGTTGCTGTTAGAGTATTTTTAAGTCATTCTTACTCTGTTGTTGTTTGGTCGTTTATTCCTGTTATATTTTTGATCCCGATTGATATGGTTTTGTATCGGGTGATAGGAAGTTTGGGGTCGGGGTTTATGATAGTAGGATTTGGTTTGCTTATTATTTTGATTTCATTGGTTAGGTTAATAAAGGGAATTTCGATAATCTATGAGGTGAGTCAATTGCGAGTTTCAATCTTTTCGCTTGTTTTAGTTTTAATTTTGTTGACGGCGCTTTTAATTTTTTACGACTATAGATTTTCAACTTTTGCATATTTGAAGTTTTTACTAAATATTTTGAGCAGTGTAAAATAAAAAGGGTGATTCAGACGAAATGTATCTTTCGAAGCTTGAGATATTTGGATTTAAGTCATTTGCTAATAAGGTTGAATTAAAATTTAACGGCGGGATAACTGCTATAGTTGGTCCGAATGGATGCGGTAAAACGAATATAGTCGATGCAATAAGATGGGTTCTCGGGGAACAAAGGACAAGCGTTTTAAGAAGCGATAGGATGGAAGATGTTATTTTTAATGGGGCGAGGGACAGAAAACCGCTTGGGATGGCGGAGGTCTCTATCACAATAGAGAACACGAAAGGAATCCTTCCGATGGAGTATTCTGAAGTTACCATAACAAGACGAATCTTTAGGTCTGGGGAAAGTGAATATCTTCTTAACAAAGTCCCATGTAGGTTAAAAGATATAATTGATCTTTTTGCGGATACGGGAATGGGAGCAAATGCTTATTCGGTGATCGAGTTAAAAATGATAGAATCCCTTTTAAGTGAAAAAGCTGAGGAAAGGCGGAGGCTCTTTGAAGAAGCAGCTGGCGTGACTAAGTATAAGCAAAGAAAGAAGATAACTCTTAGGAAGATTGAAGATGTAAAAAACGACCTTTCAAGAGTGGACGACATAATTCGAGAGGTTCAAAAAAATGTTGCTTCCCTTGAAAGGCAAGCGAAGAAAGCAGAAAAATATAATCAAATTCTCGAGGAGTTGAAGAATAAAGAAATTGAACTTTTGCAGAGGGAATTTTCTGAATTTCATAGAACCTTGATTTACCTTGAGGAAACGTTGAATGTAGAGCGAGGTAAAAAAATAAGCATTGGTGACGAGCTTTCCAAGGGGGAACAACTTCTTGACATATTAAGGGGCGAACTTAAAACTTTTGAAGCGCAGGTTGAGGAAATACATTTAAAAATTGAATCTGGTAATAGAGAGCTGAGTTTGATAGAGCAGGAAATTATTCTTTTGAAGGAAAGGAAGAAAATGTTTGTTGAAAGGATTGAAAAAATGTCTCAGGAAAAGATTGACTTCCAACGCTTGCTTTATGAGTTAAATCAAAAAATTAATGAAAAAAAACTGCTGTATGACGCCATTTCAACTGAAAAGGAAAAGGTAAAGAATGAATTCAATGAGAGGAAGATTGAACTTGATAGGATGTCGATGGAGCTTGATGTAAAAAGGAGTCATGTGAGAAATTTGAATGAAACTTTAATTGAGAAGATGAATGAAATTGCGCAAAAGAGAGGGGAAATTGATAAAATCAAAGCGAGGATGGAAAACCTCAAAGGGAAGGCTGATTTGCTAAACGATGAGAGGAAAGCGTACGAGAAAGAAATAAGTGAAGCAGAGATTGAGTTAAATGCTTATTTTGAAAAAAGAGCGACGCTTTTGAATGAGCTTGCAAACTCTGAGAGGATATTCAACGAGGCTGAAATTTTGAAGAAAAACTTAGGAGCCGAGATCGAGGAGTTGCAGAGAAAGTTATTTGAAGTTAAAAATGAGTATGAAAAGAAAGTGTCAAAGATTGATTTTTTAAGGGAATTGATTGAGAAGCACGTTGGCTTGCCTGAAGGCGCTCAATTCCTTGTGCAGAATTATAACCCGAGTTTTAAAAGTGTTTCCGATGTGATTGAGGTCGAGCCCGAATTCTCGCTTGCTATTGAATCAGCGCTTGGGGAATCAGCTGGTTATTTGATCGTCGATACAGTTGAGGACGCTGAGAAAGCTATTGATGTTTTAAAGTCTCAAAATAAAAGCAAGGTTACGTTTATTTGTCTTGATAAAATTCATGAAAATTACGCGTCGAATTTGCCAGTTAGGGGAAGTGGGATAATAGGTTGGGCAAATGAGATAGTTTGGTGCGAGAGAAAATTTAAGAAGGTGATTGATCTTTTATTAGATGAATTTCTAATTGTGAGGGACAAGGTTTCAGCGCTTGAAGCCCTGAAAAATTATGGAAGTGTTAAGTGTGTAACGCTTGAGGGCGAGATTTTTACCGATGAAGGTTTGATTAAAGGTGGAAGCACAAACGGTTTATCCCAAAGTATAATTGGGAAGAAAAAGCAAATTGAAAACCTCGAAAAGGAAGCAGAGAAACTCAGGGATGAACTGAATCGCATTCAAAACGAAATTGACGAAAAAGCTCGGGAAATTGAAACTATAAATTTGAAAGAGCTCGCCGATACCGTGAGAAATATACAGGTTTCTATCACCGAAGTTGAAAAGATAATAAACCAGCTTGAATATAAAAAAGCGAAGGCTATAGAAAGCATTGCTAATATCGATAGGGAAGAATTTGAAATAGAAAAAGAGATGAAAACACTTTCTGAAATTTTGTCAGCCCTTGAAGATGAGGTTGTGGGTCTTGAAAAGGAGAAAGAGAAAATCGAATATGATCTCTCTGTTGCAACTTCCGAATTCGAAGCTCTTGAAAGGGAATGGAGTATAAAGGCGAAGCATTTGACCGAACTCAATATAAAACTTGTTTCAGTTGAAAATGAGGGAAAAAATCTTGAGTCGGAGATAGGACGATTGGAGAGCGAAATTGCAAGTGTTTCTTCAAAAATAGTTGAATATGATGTCAGTATTGAAGAGGGAAAGCTTCAGATTGAGGATATAGAGTCAAATCTTGTCGAGTTAAATGATAGGCATAAAATGCTTGCAGGAGAGATTTCAATGCTTCGGGAAAGGTTAAAAGAGGTTCAATCTCAGCATAATGAAAAGGCGCTTGAAATCCAAAGTTTGGAAAGAAAAATTAGAGAGGAGAGGATAAAGTATGAAGAGTATATCAGCGCAACACACGATCTTGAAATGAAGATAAACGAGATAAAGTTGAAAATGCAGAATCTAAAAGAGAGGGCAAGGGAAGAATATCAGGTTGAGCTTGAGTATAAAGAGTTTGAGGATTACAACATTGCAGTTTTAAAAGAGGAGGTTGAGAATTTAAAGGCGAAATTGAAGCTTCTTGGACCTGTGAATTTGCTTGCTTTCAACGATTATCAGGAGGAAAAGAAAAGACTTGAGTTCTTGCTGTCACAGAAGAATGATTTGCTTGAATCAGAGAAGGCACTTAAGGAGACGATCGAGGAGATAAACACGACCGCAGAAAGAAAATTTCTTGAAACGTTTGAAAAGATAAGGGAAAATTTCAAGAAAACATTTGAAACACTTTTTGGAGCCGAAAGTGAAGCGGATTTGAGACTTATTCCAGATGAAGATGGCAAGGTTGACCCGCTTGAGTCAAAAATAGAGATAATGGCAAAGCCAAAGGGTAAGAGGTTGCAATCAATTGATCTTTTATCCGCTGGTGAGAAGACATTGACCGCTATAGCGCTTTTGTTTGCTATTTACCTTGTGAAGCCAAGCCCGTTTTGTGTTCTTGATGAAGTCGATGCACCACTTGATGACGCTAACATTGATAGGTTTATAAATCTTTTAAAAGCCTTTTCAAAGGACACGCAATTTATCATAGTTACGCATAATAAAAAAACGATGGAAGCGGCTGATACTTACTATGGCGTAACGATGGAAGAAGAGGGCGTTTCTAAAATAGTATCAATTAGATTTAAACAAGGGATTGAACAAGGTTGAACATGAATATTAAGGTTTTTTGTGATTTCGATGGAACTATAACAAAAAATGATGTCGGGGATTTATTTTTTGAAACCTTCGGAGATAAAGAGTATTATTTGGCGCTTGTTGAGAGATGGCGCAGTTATGAGATTTCTTCTATTGAGTTGTGGGAAAGGGCTGTGGAAAAGGTTAGAATTGATAAGGAAAATGCTGAAGAATTGATACTTTCGCAGGAAATTGATCCCTATTTTGGTCAATTTGTTAAATGGGCGAAGGGAAAGGGGATTGAAATTTTTATTTTGAGCGATGGATTTGATTTTTACATAAGGCGAATTCTCGAAAAATATGATTTATCCGATGTTAAGTTTTTCTCTAATAAGTTGTGGATTGAGGACGGGAAAGTAAATCTTGCTTTTCCTTATCCTGATTCGATTTGTCGAATTTGCGGTAATTGCAAGCGAAATCATATGCTGACACTTTCTGGGGATGAGGACATAATTATTTATATTGGCGATGGCTATTCAGATAGGTGTCCTGTTGAATATGCGGATGTTGTTTTTGGAAAGAGGGAGTTATTGAAATATTGCAGAGATAAAAATATCCCTGTTTATGAGTTTGAGACATTTAAGGATGTAATGGATCAGTTTGAAAGATTTTTGAGCGGTCGAAAGAAATTGCGAAAAAGATGGCAGGCAGAGTTGAAGCGGAGAGAGGTTTTTACGCGGGAGTAATCTAAAATAAAAAGATTAATTTACGGTGAGTTCCGATTTCAGGCAGAAAATTTTTTCCTACAGAAGTTATACTCCAATTCCATTTTTTATTGTCATGCTTATTTTTGCGAAGCCAACTTTGTTAAGTTTGGTGGTTGGCTTTATCATTGCTTCGGTGGGGGAGTTGATAAGGATTTGGGGTGTTGGATACGCTGGATCTGAGACGAGGACGACAGGTCCAGTTGGAGGTAGTAAGCTTGTGACAAATGGACCCTATGCTTATGTGCGCAATCCTCTTTATATTGGGAACCTTATTATTTATCTTGGCTTTGGTATTATGTCGATGGCTCTTTTCCCATATCTTCAAATCGTTGCTCTGATTTATTTTTACATTCAGTATTATTTAATTGTGACGCTTGAGGAGGAATATTTAAGTAAAACTTTTGCGGGGGAATACGAGAGATATTTCAATAGCGTTCCAAGATTTATACCCAGACTAAAAAGATATGAATTCGCTGGAGATTTAAAGTTTAACTTTGTGGAGGCGCTTAAATCAGAGCGAAGAACTTTACAGGCATTTTTTAGCGTCACCATTTTAAACGTTCTTATTTTTATTTTTAAAAACAATTCCTCAACCCCGTAAGAATATGCCAAAGAAAATAATGGTGATTGCTGGAGAGGCTTCCGGTGATTCACATGCTGGGAAAGTTGTGTGTGCGATTAAAAAGATAAACCCAGATTTTGAAATCTTCGGTGTTGGAGGGGAGAGGATGCGAAGATGTGGAGTTGAGATAATTTACGATGTTTCTGATATATCTTTCATTGGTTTTGTCGATGTGGTCAAAAATTTGAAAAAAATTACGCGATTTGAAAATTTATGTAAAGATACCCTTTTAACCCGCAGACCTGACGCTGTTTTGCTTGTAGATTACCCGGGTTTTAATCTGAGATTTGCTAAGTTCGCTAAGGAAAATGGATTTAAAGTTTTTTATTATATCGCTCCGCAGGTTTGGGCTTGGGGGAGAGGGAGGGTTAATATTTTGAAAAATTATGTCGATGGGCTTTTTGTCATATTTAAGTTTGAAGAGGAATTTTTCAAGAGATATAAAGTTAAAGCGGAATTTGTCGGACATCCGTTGCTTGAAGATTTGAAGGGAATTGAGTTCTTGGAGGGTGAAGATTTTTTTGAGAAGTATAGAATTAAGAGGGGGAGAATTGTTTCGTTCTTCCCAGGAAGTAGAGTTCACGAAGTAAAGATGATGCTCAAAACGATGTTAGATGTAGGTGAGGCGGTAAAAAATTTTGATGTCGAGGTTGTATTCAGCAAAGCGAAATCAATCGATGAGTCGGAGATAAGAAAAATTGCTGGGGAGAGATTTGATAAGTTTAAATTTGTTGAAGATCCGCATTTGCTTTTGAAATTTTCTCACATCGCTATTGTTAAAAGCGGGACAACATCGCTTGAAGCAGGAATACTCGGGATACCAATGGTTGTGTGCTATAAAACTTCATTTTTAAATTATATTATTGGGAAAAGCCTCATTAGAACAGATGTAGTTGAAAGTATCGCGCTTCCAAATATAGTGCTTGGCAAAAGGGTTGTTCCTGAGTTAATTCAAAGCAATTTTACAAAAGAAAAAATCTTAAGCGAGGTTGAGAAATATCTCGCAGATGAAAATTTGTATCAGAGTGTGAGAAACGAGCTTTTAAAGATCAAACAATTGCTCATTTCCGAAACCGATGGGAAAACAGCATCGGAGATTGTCGCTGAAAGGATTATTTCGAAATTATATTAAGGGGTTATGGGTGGAGTTTTTTTTAAAGTATGGCGAAGTTTGAGATATTTTTTGTTTCCTTTTTCACTTCTTTACGGTTTTGGGGTTGTAATTAGAAATTTATTTTATGAGTGGGGCATTTTTAAAGTTAAAAAGCTTCCGCGACCTGTTGTTTCTGTTGGAAATATCATGGCTGGGGGAACGGGTAAAACTCCGATGGTTGAGTGGATTGGGCGATATTTTTCTTCTCTTGGGAAAAAAGTTGCTATTTTAAGTCGGGGCTATAAAAGGATAACCAAAGGTTTTATTCTTGTGTCAGATGGGGATGAGATTCTTGCGAATTCAGATGAATGTGGTGATGAACCATTTCAAATGGCGTTGAAATCGGTCGAGGAAAAACTGGGTTGGATCGTCGCAGTTTGTGAAGATAGGTATATTGCTGGGTTAAAAATTCTTGAAAGGTTTAATGTTGATGTTTTTTTGCTCGATGATGGTTTTCAAAGAAGAGATTTGCACAGGGATATTGATATAGTAATTATTTCGGGCGATGAAATAAGCGAACCGTTAATTCCGGCTGGGTTTAAGCGTGAGCCACTTCATTCGTTAAAGAGGGCGGATGTTATATGCGTTTGGGATAGAATCAAAATGGATAATTTTAGCCGTTATCTTGATGAAAATAAGGTAGTGGCTAATTTTGATTATGAACTTCTTGAAATACGGAAATTTTTTGATTATATTTTAAGCAAGGAAGAGTTTAAAGGCAAAAAAGCAGTTGCTTTTTCAGGAATTGGAAAACACACAAAGTTTGTGAAACTATTGAAAGACAATAATTTTATAGTTGGAGAAGATTTTGAGTTCCCTGATCACTATAGGTATAGCCCGCGAGATATTGAGAGATTAATTGATGCCTTGCACGCGACGAAAGCGGAGTTCATTGTTACAACTGAGAAAGATTATGCGCGGTTATTTAGTATGAAGGAGTTGGAAAAGTTTCCCTTTTTTTATGTGAAGATTCGAGTTAGGTTTTTAGATGGGGAAGAGGGTTTAAAACAAAAGCTTTTAGAGTTGATTTAAATGATAAAGATAGGGGTTTCTTATTGTGACAGCAAGCTTGAAAATTATATTAACTGGTTAAGAAGAGCGCCTGTTGAGATTGAGCCGGTGATTTTATCGTATAAGGAGCTCAACGCCGAAGAGTTGAGAAAATGTGATGCACTTTTGCTTACAGGTGGGGATGATGTTCATCCAGAATTTTATGGTGAACCTGAGAGCGAGGGTGATAGATATAATCGTGATAGGGATTGGTTTGAGTTTAAACTTCTTGACATTGCATTTTCGAAGAATTTGCCAATTCTTGGAATTTGTCGTGGATTGCAGATTACAAATGTTTATTTGCGAGGTAGTTTGATTTTTGACATTTTAACGGTTGTTGGGACGAATCATAGGAAGGATGAAAATACTGGGGAGGATAGATTGCATGATGTGATTGTTTTTGAGGGTTCGAAATTGTTTAAGATTGTTGGCGAGGGGAAGGGAGTTGTGAATAGTAGTCATCATCAATCTGCAGATAGAATTGGTGAGAATTTACGTGTGAATGCGAAGTGTAGTGATGGTGTGATAGAAGGGCTTGAATGGGCTGGGGATGATAGATTTATTTTGCTTGTGCAGTGGCACCCCGAAAGAATGAGGGACTTTCAGAGTGTTTTTTCAAAAAATTTGCTTAATGCATTTATAAATTCAATAACTCAAAAATAAATGAGGAGCTAAGCGCGATGGCGAAAAAATATGTTTATTTTTTTGGCGGTGGTAAGGCGGAAGGGACGGCGGAAATGAAAAATCTTCTTGGAGGTAAAGGTGCAAACCTTGCTGAGATGACGAACATTGGTTTGCCTGTGCCACCTGGATTTACTATTACGACGGAAGTTTGCAGTTATTATTATAAGCATAATCAAACATATCCAAAGGGTCTTGAAGAACAAGTTAGAAAGGCACTTGCAAAAGTTGAAAATCTTGTTGGGAGAAAGTTTGGCGATCCTAAAAATCCGCTTCTTGTTTCTGTTAGATCTGGGGCTCCTGTTTCAATGCCTGGAATGATGGACACAATTTTAAATCTCGGGTTGAATGATGAAACTGTTAAAGGTTTAATCGAGCAGACGCGCAACGAGAGATTTGCATGGGATGCGTATAGAAGATTTGTTCAGATGTATGGTGATGTTGTTCTTGGTTTGAAGCCTGAAACCAAAGAAGAAAGAGATCCATTTGAAGTTTTAATTGAGGAGAAAAAGAAAGCAAAGGGAGTGCAACACGATATTGAACTTACTGCGGAGGATTTGAAAGAGCTTGTTTATGAGTTTAAAGATTTGATAAAGAGGAGGAAAGGGGTTGAATTTCCAGAGGAGCCATGGGAGCAATTGTGGGGGGCAATCGGGGCTGTTTTCAGATCATGGATGAATCCAAGGGCTATTGCTTATAGAAAAATTTACAATATTTCGGATGATATGGGAACGGCTGTAAATGTTCAGACAATGGTTTTTGGAAATATGGGCGATGATTCTGGAACTGGGGTTGCATTTACGAGGAATCCCGCGACGGGTGAAAATGAGTTTTATGGCGAATTTTTGATGAATGCCCAAGGGGAAGATGTGGTTGCGGGGATAAGAACGCCGTTGCCGATTTCAAAGTTGAAAGATGTTATGCCACATGTTTATGAACAGCTTCTTGAGGTAAGGAAGATTCTTGAGAGTAAGTTGAAGGATATGCAGGATATTGAATTTACGATAGAGCGTGGGAAACTTTACATGTTGCAAACACGCGCTGGGAAAAGGACTGGATTTGCTGCGGTAAGAATAGCGGTTGATATGGTTGAGGAAGGTTTAATAACGAAAGAGGAAGCTTTGTTGAGGATAGAGCCGGATGCTTTGAATCATCTTTTAAGACCAATTTTTGATGTTGTTGAGAAAGATGCAGCGATCAAAGATGGGCGTTTGCTCGCAAAGGGATTGCCAGCAGGTCCAGGTGCTGCGACTGGTAGAGTTGTTTTTCATTCAGAGGATGCTGAGGAATGGGCAAGGCGTGGTGAAAAAGTTATTTTAACGAGGATAGAAACATCTCCCGATGATATAAGAGGTATGTATTCTGCTGAAGGTATATTAACATCACGTGGTGGTATGACCTCGCACGCTGCGCTCGTTGCAAGACAAATGGGAAAAGTTTGTGTCGTTGGATGTGGAGCTCTTGATATTGATTATGTTAAGAAAGAGATGAGGGTTAATGGTCGGGTTATAAAAGAGGGTGATTACATTTCAATCGACGGTTCAACTGGCGAAGTTATACTCGGGAAGATAACCACGAAACCAAGCGAGGTTTTGCAAGTTCTTGTTGAAAAGACACTTGATCCTGAAAAAGCGCCAGTTTATAAACAATTTGAAAAGTTGATGAAATGGGCTGATGAGGTAAGAAGGTTGAGAATTAGAACAAATGCTGATCTTCCAAAACAAGCAGAAGTTGCTGTTGCATTTGGGGCAGAGGGAATTGGATTGACCAGAACCGAGCATATGTTCTTTGAAGGGGATAGAATTATATCCATGAGAAAAATGATACTTGCGGATACGAAGGAAGAAAGAGAAGCAGCTTTAAATGAACTTTTACCTCTGCAAAGAGCTGACTTTTATGGAATTTTTAAAGTTATGGGCGATAGACCAGTAACGATAAGGACGCTTGATCCGCCGTTACATGAATTTTTGCCCCATACAGATGAAGAGATAAAAGAATTTTCTGAGAAGACGGGCATACCGGAAGAGAAAATTCGTAGAAAAATTGCTGAGCTTAAAGAATTTAACCCGATGCTTGGCTTTAGAGGTTGCCGACTTGGAATTGTGTATCCTGAGATTACTGCAATGCAAACAAGGGCTATTATGGAAGCAGCATGTGATGCAGCTAAAGAAGGGATAAAGGTTAAACCTGAGATAATGATACCGCTTGTTGGTCATGTGAACGAGCTTAAGAATCAGGAAAAGATTGTCCGTGAGGTTGCTGAAAAAGTTATGAAAGAAAAAGGTATCGAAATTGAATATTCAGTTGGGACGATGATTGAAGTTCCGAGGGCAGCTATAACTGCAGATGA
Organism: Candidatus Kryptoniota bacterium; assembly: GCA_938074445.1. Lineage (GTDB taxonomy): Bacteria > Bacteroidota > Ignavibacteria > Kryptoniales > Kryptoniaceae > Kryptonium. The sequence continues at coordinate 20,776 of CALJEK010000016.1, forward strand.
AATAGCAACTGTTGCTGAGTTCTTCTCATTTGGAACGAACGATTTAACGCAGATGGGGATGGGGCTTTCGAGAGATGACTATGAGAAGTTTATCTATAAATATCTTGACTATGGAATTTATGACAAAGACCCATTTCAAACGATTGATGTTAAAGGTGTTGGAGAACTGATGAGAATTGGGGTTGAAAAAGGTCGCTCGGTGAGACCAAACTTGAAGGTTGGAATTTGTGGAGAGCATGGGGGCGATCCCGCAACGATTGAGTTTTGTCATAGGATTGGGCTTGACTATGTAAGTTGTTCGCCATATCGTGTTCCTATAGCGCGACTTGCTGCTGCGAGAGCTGCATTGCTTTATGATGGGGTTAAGAAAGTATCCGCAAAGAAGACAAATAAAAAAGGCGTGAGCAAAGTTAAACAAAGAGCAAAAGGAAAGGCAAAAGCTAAAGCGAAATGAAAAATTGGGCGGGGGAGTTTACCCCCGCTTTTAAATTTAAAAAATAAGCTTTTAAAGTATCATGAAACTTTCGGAATTTAACTATCAGCTCCCAAGGAATTTAATTGCAAAGTATCCTGTTGAGCCGAGAGATAGTGCGAGATTGCTCGTTGTTGACAGGAAGACAAAAACATTTGAAGATAAGGTTTTCACTGATATAGTTGATTATCTTGAAGAAGGTGATTCCCTCGTTGTGAACAAAACTAAGGTTTTCCCCGCAAGGTTAATTGGGCGAAAGGAAAAAACTGGCGCAAAGATTGAAATACTCTTGCTCCGCGAGCTTAATCCTGAAGAACATCTATGGGATGTAATTGTTGAGCCAGCTCGTAAGGTTAGGATTGGGAACAAAATTTATTTTGGTGATAACAACGAGGTATATTGCGAAGTGATTGATAATACAACTTCGCGAGGGAGAACTTTAAAGTTTCATTACGAGGGTGATTTCTTTAAATTTGTGGAAAAATATGGTTTGGTTCCGCTACCACCTTATATAAAAAGACAGCCTGAGGAAGGGGACAAAGAGTGGTATCAAACTGTGTATGCAGAGGTTGTTGGCTCAGTTGCAGCTCCAACCGCAGGTTTACATTTTACAACGAGATTGCTTAAGAGAATAGAGAAAAAAGGGGTTAAGATTGTCCCGATTGTTCTTCACATTGGGATTGGAACCTTTAGAAAGATTGAGGTTGAGGATTTGAGCAAGCATAGGATGGATTCGGAGTATTTTGAAATTTCGCCTGAAAGCGCTCGTATGATAAATGAAACGATTGATAAAAGGAAAAGCGTGGTTGCGGTTGGGACAAGCGTTGTCAGAGCTCTTGAGTCGAGCGTGACCGCTGATGGTCATGTGAAACCTTATAAGGGGTGGACTGACAAGTTTATTTATCCGCCTTATGATTTCAAAATTGTTAATAAACTTATAACAAACTTTCATATGCCTGAGTCAACGCCTCTTATTCTTACTGCTGCATTTACGGGGCTTGAGCTCTTGATGCAGGCATATAAACACGCCATTAAAAGTGGATATAGATTTTTAAGCTACGGGGATGCAATGTTTATAATTTAAAATAAACTATATAACCCCACCTCCCGTATGAGAACCTTCATATTCATCGCCATAAATCTTTTGATTTTCTTCATTTTTGCTAACCTTGTTAAGAAAAAGAATTTGTTAAGTTATTTTGATTCAGGGCGTTGGTGGATTACATGGTTTGCCGTTGCCATTATAACCTTGATGGATGAACTCACATCTATTTATTACGCTCCGTTTGAGGCATATAGATTTATTGGGATAAAAGCAATCGTCTACATTGCTCTTACTTCTCTTTTCATTCGTTTTCTTTCAACTCGGATGGTTGAAATAGCTGAAATTCTTGAAGTTCACGGTATAAAAGGTGGTGGTGTTTACTCTTTCTCGTATCTTGTCCTTGGTCCGACAATTTCTTTTATAGCTGTTGCTTCAATACTCGTGGTTTATATTTTAACGGCTTCAATCTCAACCGTAAGCGCTGTTGAAAATGGTCTTGCGTTTATATCAATTCAACCTCATTTAAAGTTTTTATTGAAAATTCTTGTCGTTTGGTTTATAGCTGGTCTTAACATACTTGGGATAAGGGAGAACGCTAAATTTACATTTGCAATTTTTATTTTTGCTTCGTTCGTGATTTTAAATTTAGTTGCGGGAGCAGTTTTGAGTTTTGAGCAATCTTCAGTGGGAAAAGTTAAAGAATCAGTTTCCCTTTTTCTTTCAGATATTAGTGAGCCCTCGATTTTTAAGTCCTACTCAAATCTCGTTACTGGGATAGGGAGTTGTATTCTTGCGTATTCTGGAATTGAATCGGTTCTTCAAACTGCATCACTTGTCAAAAATTGGCATGATGTGAGGAAAGCCTATATTTTTCTTGCGCTTACGGTTGGGATAGTAACTCCACTTATTGCTCTTTTCGCACTTTCATCAAATATTGACCTTGAAAAACACGAGACTGATTTGATTCCAACATTTGCTGAAAAGGTCAATGGTTATTGGTTTGGGATAATTGTTAGCGCTCTTGCGAGTATAACATTGATAATGGCTGTTAATACTGCAATGGTTGCCTCTTCAGAGTTGATAGAAAAAATCTGCGAAAGGTATAATTTCCAATGGCTAATGAAATTAAATCGGCGAGGTTCGCTTTACAGGATACATATTTTTAATGCGATTTTTTATTCCATTATACTTTTTATAACAAGTGGAAGTCAGGCTATGCTTGCGGAGATGTACGCGGTTGGGCTTGTTGCGAGTTTTTCAATTAATATTGGTTCACTTGTGATTTATCGTTATCGTATGGGAACAAAAGAGATAACATATCATACTTCAAGGACGGGCACCTTGTTTCTTTTCATTATGACATTTAGCATTTTTGTTTATATAGTTTTGAATCGCATTTATGGTGCGTTGCTTTGGCTTTTTATGACGCTTTTCTTTTTGTTTGCTGGTTTAAGAATTTCAAAGTTTAGAGCCCCTGAAATTCCAATAAGACGGATTACCGACAGCCCTATGGACGTTGTGTTTGCAATTGCGGAGTCTGAAGCCGATGAAGTTCACATTCACTTTAAAAGACCAAAAGAAAATATTGAAAATGTGGATAGAAATGCAATTTATGTCAGTTTTTATTCACCTCGCGTTGATAAACCCGAGAGGAGTTTCTCGAGGCATTTTTGGATTTCAATTCAGCCGAGGATGAGTTTGTTTGATATGATAGTTGGTCTGCTTAATACAATAAAGTATGAAGTTCCGCCCGAAAAGAAAATTCATATTCATTTCGGTTGGCCACTTTCGTCATGGATTGACAGGCTGTCTACAGGGATAATGGTTTATAATATCATAAATTTGCCAAAAAAGTTTCCAGATTTTATCTTTCATATTGATTATGTTGTCGAAAATGAGAAGAAAAAAGAGGACAAAGATTGAAGGTGACCGCGATAATTCCAGCTGGCGGGTATGGCAAAAGGATAAATGCTGGAATACATAAACAGTTGATAGAGATATCAGGGAAACCGATTTTGATTCATACGCTTGAGAAGTTTCAGAACTGTAGTTGTATAGATGCGATAATCATAGCAACTGCTCCGGAGATTTTGCTTGAAGTTGAGAATGCGATTAAAAAATTTAACATAACTAAAGTTGTTGAAGTTACTATCGGTGGGAACGAGAGGCAGGATTCAGTTTATAACGCTTTGCAAATGATGGTTTATCATCATACTGAAATAGTTGTTGTTCACGATGCAGTTAGACCTTTTATAACTTGTGAGAAAATTTGCGAGGTAATTTCGGCATGTAAAGAGACAGGCGCAGCAATTCTTGCAGTTCGCCCAAAGGAGACAATTAAGCTTGGCAGAGAAAATAATTTTGTTGAGAAAACGCTGGATCGAGATTCTCTCTGGCTTGTTCAGACACCACAAGCGTTCTATTACACAATTTTACAGCAGGCATATAAAAAGGCTTATACAGATTCGTTCTATGCAACGGATGATTCAGCTCTTGTTGAACGTCTTGGTGTCAAAGTAAAAGTTGTTGAAGGTTTATATGAAAACATCAAGATAACCACGCCGGAAGATATTGAACTTGCAAGGTTGATGCTTGAAAAAAATGAAACTTCGCGCCTGTAGCTCAATTGGACAGAGCAGCGGACTTCGGATCCGCGGGTTGGGGGTTCGAGTCCCTCCAGGCGCGCTAAAATCTTAAGCAACTTAAATTTCAATATCCTTTGAGTTCAGTTCTATATCTCCCCCGGTCGAAGCTTTAAGGGTTACACCAGAATCTGGCTTCCCAATCCAGCCTTTTAATTCAGAGCGTGTTTTCGTGTCAATTTTTATAGGGAAGTCAATCTTTATATCTCCACCTGAAGCTTTAAAATCAACATATGCGTTTAAATTTGAAGGGGCGTAAATTTTTATATCTCCACCAGCTGAAGATAGTTTTGTTGTTCCTAACGGTTTAAGAAATTCAACTTTTATATCTCCACTGGATGAAGATGCAAAGACTGAACCAACTAATTTATTTACCGTGATATCACCCCCTACTGATTTTAACTCAAGTTTTCCTTGATGATTACTTACAAAGATATCTCCGCTGGGTGTTTCTATCTTAGCTGAACCGTTGCAATTTCTAACTCTTATATCTCCACCTGCTGAAGAGGCGTAAATTGTTCCATTAACGCTGTCAATATTAATGTCTCCACTGGATGAGGAAATGTTGAAGTCAGCCTCTATGTTTGAGGCTTTAACATCCCCTCCAAAAGCTTTGATATTTACAGAGGATAGTTTAAAGGGTACGTTAACAATAAGCCGTACATCTTTATACCACTTTCTGTCAAAGGGTTTAAAAAGGTCGGTAAAGTTAAACCACTCGAACTTTTTCTTTCTCTCGACTTTAATCGTTAAATCTTTTTCACTTTCTTCAAATGAAACATTGAATTCCTCTAACTTCTCTTTTAAACCTTTAGCGTAGAAGTCGACTTTGATTTCATTCTCTTTGTGTGATCGTATTAATATATCCGCAACCTCAGATTTAATGCGGAGATTCAAGCTTGGGTTTGCTTTAAATGATTTTGAAATTTTCAGCTCGTCAACTGTATTTAGATTGTATTCAGTTGTTATCTCTTTTGTTTTTATGTTGGAACAAACGAGCAGACCGCCAGCAAATATTAAACCAGTGAGGATGAAAATAAAAAATTTTGTTTTCATAAGTGATTTTAAGATTTTGTTTTCCTGTAGATATGATACGGCGGTTTCAAGGTAGATGTTACAGGTTATTTTTCTATTTCGCTGGCGGTTTTAAATGTGTGAAGGATGGCGTCTATTTGAACGATAAGTTTTTTCTTCTCATATCTGGGTGCGAAGATCGAACCATCGAGGAAGTAAATTCTCTTTTGGGTTGAATCATAAAAAACATAAGAGATAAATGGACCACCACCTGTAAAGTCGTTGAACCTCCACAGACCTTGCACTCTTACAGCATATCTCCCGTTGAAATTTACTGGGAAGAAATAAAGATGTTTTATACTCTCGGGGTCATCTGCAATCACAACCCATGCGTCATCTCGAGTTGTCCTGTAGAATTTTTGGGTTATTTCATTTCTTTTATTCGCTATCCATATCTGATTAAAGAACTTATACGGATTGTAAACGGAGTCAATCCAATGAACGAAGATAAATCTTTCCATATCCTCTGGGGTTCTTCTTCTTAACCAAACAAATCTTTCTTGGGCTGAGTCCTTAGCAACGTAATAATCGTGTTGCACGAAAATTTTCCAGCCATATTTTTCGAGCAAGTATCTTTCTATATCTTTTTTGTTGTGCCCTTCCGAGATCACCGCATTTATTTCTCGTTTGAAAAAGTCATCCCTGAAGTAGAGATAAATCTCGTTTCTATCTTTTTTCAAACGTTTTAGAAGCGTTTCCTTATCCTTTGCTACGAGGATTAAAACGATCTGGTCTTTGCTCCAAAGGTCATTTTTTATGAAAATATATGCTGAGTCTTTTTGAATAAGTTCTTTTGAAGTTGGGTCAAGCATGTTGAGGATGTATAAACCTATATTGCTTTTGTCGTCAAGGGTTGAGACAAACATTAAATTTTTCCGATATTTTAGCTTGTCTATCGAATAAATTTGAAATTCTGGTTTCACGATGAATAAGCTTTCTGGTTGTGGGGTGTAAATTAACCGGTGGAACACAGATTTTAAATCTTGCTCAATTTGTGAGTATAAAAGCGAATCCACATAGGTTATGATTTCTGTTTCATCGCCTGTGGCTTTGGGTTTTAGTTGTGAGCATGAGATGAGGATAAATGAAATAATCAGGGGAAGAAAAAATTTTTTCATGGTTGTGAAGATTTATTTTAAAAAGTATAGGTCGAGATTTGGGTAGAAGATTAAGTAAAGAAGCCACATGCTTGCACCTATACTTACTGGAATTAGAAGATTGTCATCGACTTTTAGATTGATTGATGCTGCTTCTATGATTCCGCCTACTATTGCTGATGCCATCGTTATTATATATTCACCGGGCAAGTTTTGAACTTTTGGGGCTAATAGGACGACGGGGACTGCAGCTAAAATAAAGGCGATCGTCCCTTCAAGTGATTTTTTGAAGAATTTATGTTTTCCGAATTTTCTACCGAAGACAGCTGCGCTTGCATCGGAAAGTATCAAAATGGCGAAGGCATTTATAACAATAAATTTGGGGAATATTATTACGCAGACAAGTGCGGAGATGAATACCCATGTTGCGCCGTTTAGATTTTTCATCTTATGGTCTCTTTCATGTTGACGGAGTATGAAACCGAAAAATCTATAAAAAAGCCTTTGAATTGTTGGGTTATAGTATCTTGCTATATCGGCGATGATGAAGCCAAGCGTTAAAAAAATTAAAATTTTTATTGCGAGATCACGGGGGGTAAAATAGTAAATCACGGGGATTAACATTGAGAATTGATGAATCGCCTTGCGAATGTATTCGGCTTTGTAATTTCTATCTATGTTTTGGTTTATGTCTATTAATTCTTCGGGATAATTTGATGCTTCAAGTTTTTCGTTAATCTTTTGATTCAGGAGTTGAAGATACTCTTGAAATTGTTTCATCTTGACCGTCGGCTTTCTTTTGTGATGGTGGCAGTTCTTCTCCTTTTATGACCTTATCTATTTCATCTCCAGTTAAAGTTTCTCTTTCAAGGAGCGCGTTTGCGAGCCGATGGAGTGCATCTATATTGTCTGTTAAAATTTTTTCCGCTCTTTCCATACAGCTCGTGATAATTTTTTTAACTTCTTCATCAATCAAAACGGCGGTTTGATCGCTATAATTTTGATGTCTTGTTATTTCTTTGCCGAGAAAGATTTCTTCTTCTTTTTTCCCATATGTTAAAGGTCCGAGGCGTTCGCTCATTCCCCATTCACATACCATTTTTCTGGCAATCGTTGTTGCTTTTTCGAGGTCATCAGCAGCACCTGTTGTGAAGGTATTGAAAATAATTTTCTCAGCTGCTCTTCCACCAAGCGCATAGGTTATCAGCGCTTCGAGGTATTCTTTTGGATAGATGTGTCTTTCATCTATCGGGAGGTAGGTTGTAACGCCAAGCGCTCTGCCACGAGGAATTATCGTAACTTTGTGAACTGGGTCAGCTTCAGGTATCATTTTCGCAACGAGGACGTGTCCAGACTCGTGGTATGCTATTATTCTTTTTTCACGGTCAGATATTGCGGTGTTTTTTCTTTGAATCCCCATCATTACTTTATCTTTAGCTTCTTCAAAGTCTTGCATTGTGACAAGGTCGTGATTTTTCCTTGCAGCGAGCAATGCAGCTTCGTTCACAAGGTTTGCAAGATCAGCACCAGAAAACCCCGGAGTTGATTTCGCTATAACTTCAAGATCAACGTTTGGATCAAGTGGCAATCTGCGGGTGTGAACTTTTAGAATTTCAAGTCTTCCTTTTACATCTGGTCTATCGACGACAATTTGTCTATCAAATCGTCCGGGTCTTAAAAGTGCGGGATCAAGTATATCGGGTCTATTTGTTGCAGCGATTACAATTATTCCACTGTTTTCCTCAAATCCATCCATTTCAACGAGAAGTTGATTTAAGGTTTGCTCTCTTTCATCGTGTCCTCCACCGAGCCCTGCACCTCTATGTCTTCCAACAGCATCAATTTCATCTATAAAAACGATGCAAGGTGCTAATTTTTTAGCTTGATCGAAAAGGTCTCTTACTCTGCTTGCTCCAACGCCGACAAACATTTCAACAAATTCAGCACCGCTTATTGAAAGGAATGGGACACCTGCCTCTCCAGCAACCGCTTTTGCAAGAAGTGTTTTCCCAGTGCCTGGAGGTCCAAGCAATAGAACACCTTTCGGTATTCTAGCCCCAAGCCGTTTAAACTTTGCCGGGTCTTTTAGGAATTCAATTATTTCTTTTAATTCTTCCTTCGCCTCGTCAACCCCTGCAACATCATTGAAAGTAACTTTAGGTATATTATTTGTCACAATTCGAGCTCTGCTCTTCCCAAATGTAAAAATATTTTTCGTTGTGGTTCCTTGCATTCGCCTCATTATTAATAACCAAATGAAAATCAGTAGAACCCAGGGGATTATGCTTAAGAGAGCGTTTAACCATTGATCGCTTTCTTTTACAAAGTTAAACTTAATTCCCCTTCGCGTCCATTCTTCTATAACCCTTGAATCTGAGGCATTGGGTAGAAACACAACAAATCTATCACTTCTAACTTTTTTCCCGTCTACTGTTATCATTTCTTCAGGTTCTTTAAGGACGCCATGAAAATCGAAGTTGTTTACATCGGTTTTCTTTACAATTGCCTCTTTGATTTTTCCAGCTTTTAAAAATTGCTGGTATTGGTCAAATGTAATTTCATATTCAAGTTTTTGACTTCCTCTGAACCAAATCATAAGTGCGAAAACTGCCGAAATAATTATCAGCCAGCTTAAAATGACCCTTGTCACTTTTCCCCAGTTGAAGTCATCGTTATTGTTGTCAAATTGAGGTTTTCTCATCTTTCTATCGCTTTTACTGAATCTATTATCACTTGAATTTAAGAATTTTGTAAACATTTTTCAAAACCTCCTTGTTGATTTATTATTGTGCGTCAATTACATAAATTGCTTTTAAATTTCGTCCTTTTTGGGCATAATCAAGACCGTAACCGATAACAAATTCGTCGCCTATCTCAAAGCCAATATAATCAATTTTGAAATCAACCTGAACTCTGTTCTTTTTATATAACAAAGTAACTATGCTTAAAGATTTCGGGTTTTTGAGCATGATTAAGTTTCTTATAAATTTTATTGAAAGCCCCGAGTCAATCACATCTTCAACCACGATTATATCTCTTCCCGTCACCTGACAATCAAGGTCTTTGAGGAGCTTTACATGTCCTGATGAAATTTTTTCGTCCCCATAGCTTGAAAGTTTGAGGAAGTCGATCTCACAATCAATTTTAACTTCGCGAATCAGATCGGCAAAAAATATAACTGAACCATTTAGAACGCCAACGAAAATTGGCACACATCCCTTGAAGTCCTCGCTTATTTGTTCTCCAAGTTCTTTTACTCTCTTTTTTATATCTTGTTCTGGAATTAAAATTTTAAATTTTTCACCGTTGATGTAAACTATATCGCTACTCATTGCCTTGTTGGGTTAGTTTTGGGTAAAATTCTATTTTAAGAATTTTACGTGTCGAGTCGGTTATTTTAAACCTATCGTCGAGGCGCAGTCCGCAAACCCATACAATTTTCCCTTCTGATTCAAGTACTAAAACTTTTCTTTTATCATAAACAGGTATCTTGATATCGATGAGAAAGTCGCTAATTTTTTTCTTTCCTTTCATACCAAGCGGAATGAACCAATCACCAGGTTGCCAATTTCTTAAGATAAGCTCATCCGCTATTAGTTCTGCGTCAATATATTCAACTCGTGGATCGTTGTTAAATTGGACATTTTCTCTTTTAACAAATTCGGACGATAATACAAAGAAATCAGTTTCATATTTTTCACCTGGGTGAATATAGGCAAATACTTCTGTTCCCTCGAGCTCAGGTTTTCGCAGAAAGACGAGATGTTGTCTATCTCTATATACAAATAAATCCTTCGAGAGCATCACGGAACTACCTGGGGTTGAATCAATTAAATTAAGCACGGAAATAACTCTGGGGAAGTCAACCTTTTCATTAAAGAATGTTTCTATTATTGAAATTATAACGCTTTCCTGAATGAAAAAAAGATAACTTTTTAATCGCTGTATGTCAATCAAAATTTTCCCGGGGCTTTCTTCAATTGAAACGAACTTTATAATTTTTGATACTTCAAAGCGTATAAATTCAGCGAGTTCAGAAAAAATTTGAGAAGATCGATTAAGCGTTTCAATTATGCCTGGGTTTATATTTTCGCTTATAAGCGGTAAAAGTTTAAGCCGTATATAGTTTCGGCGATATGTTGTTTTAAAGTTTGATGAATCGATTCTATATGGGAGTCCTTTTTCAGATGCGTATTCTTCTATTTCTTCTCTTGTTGCAAACAAAAGTGGTCTTATGATATTCCCTCGTTTAATTTGAATTCCGGCAAGTCCGTTTATCCCGGAACCGCGGAAAAGGTTAAGTAAGATTGTTTCGGCATTGTCGTTTGCGTTGTGAGCTGTTGCAATTTTATCAAATCCTTTGATCAATCTTAAGGTTTCGAAAAAATTATATCTTAATTCCCGTGCGCCCTCTTGAATTGAAATTTTTTTCTTTTTGCAATATTCTTTCGTGTCCTCACTTCTTACATAGCATTCAATACCAAGTTTAGATGTAAGTTCTCTAACGAATTTTTCGTCCTCATCGGATTCCTCACCTCTCAATTTATGGTTGAAATGTGCAGCTATGAGTTCAATTTTAAGCTGAGTTTTTAATTCGTTTAAAACATCAAGGAGGACTGTGGAGTCGACCCCACCACTTACTGCAACAATAATTTTATCCCCGGATGTTATAAGTTTATTTTTTTGTATGAACTCACGAAAGCGGTTTAAAAAATCTTTCACCATATCGTAGGTTTTCTCTTTATATATAAAAAACCTTTCAGTCAGCTGGACTGAAAGGTTTTTGTTTTAAAATTTGTAGCGGGTGAGGGACTCGAACCCCCGACACGCGGATTATGATTCCGCTGCTCTACCACCTGAGCTAACCCGCCACAGGTAATTTCACCTATAAAATAAGAATTTGGAGCAAAAAAATCAAGTTGAGCATATAGTTTATTTTAATTGCTTTTAGATTTAGGCGAATTTGATTTTATTAAGAAAATTTTTTATATTTAAAACCGCCTCATTAGAGTTAGTGCACCACTAGCTCAACATGGTAGAGCAGCGGACTCTTAATCCGTTGGTTCGGGGTTCGAGTCCCCGGTGGTGCACGCGGTATATTTTTTTGTTTGAATTTGTTAAAATTGATTTTTTTCAGTAAATTAAAAACTTGTAAAAATAAATGAGGATTCGGTTTTGCCGACGATCAACCAATTAATTCGGTACGGCAGAGAGAAAGTTAAATGGAAAAGTAAATCTCCGGCTTTACAAGGATGCCCTCAGAAAAGAGGAGTTTGTGTCAGAGTTTATACGACAACGCCTAAGAAGCCAAATTCGGCACTGAGAAAAGTTGCAAAAGTTAGGCTTACTAATGGTATTGAGGTTATAGCTTATATTCCTGGAGAGGGTCACAATCTTCAGGAGCACTCTATAGTTTTGGTACGCGGTGGTAGAGTTAAGGATTTGCCAGGCGTTAGGTATCACATAATTCGTGGTGCTTTAGATACAGCTGGGGTTGAAGGCAGGAAGCAAGGTCGTTCAAAATATGGTGCAAAGAAACCAAAGGGACAATAAAATTAATTTAGGTTTATGAGAAGAAGAAGAGCTGAGCCGAGACAAATAGCCCCTGATCCGAAGTATAATGATGTGCTTGTTGCTAAGTTGATCAATAAAGTTATGAAAGATGGGAAGAAAAGCATAGCGCAAAAAATTGTGTACAACGCGTTTGAGATAATAAGAAAAAAAACGGGGCAGGATCCACTTGAGGTTTTTAAAAAGGCAGTTGAGAATGTCAAGCCAATCCTTGAGGTGAGACCTAGGAGAGTTGGTGGGGCAACATACCAGGTTCCAATTGAGGTTAGACCTGAAAGAAGTATTTCGCTTGCTTTGAGGTGGATTGTTCAATACGCGCGCGAAAGGAAAGGAAAGCCGATGATGTTTAGGCTTGCTGAGGAGTTAATGGCTGCTGCGAGAAATGAGGGATTGGCTGTGAAGAAGCGCGAGGATACACATAAAATGGCCGAGGCAAACAAAGCTTTTGCTCATTTTAGGTGGTAGTATAAAAGTTTTTTGAAAACAAAATTTCAGGAGCGATAAAATTAAAAAGATGAGGGAGTATCCTTTAGAGAAAACGCGCAATATTGGAATAATGGCGCATATAGATGCAGGAAAAACAACTACGACCGAAAGAATTCTTTATTACACAGGTAGGATCCATAGAATGGGTGAAGTGCATGAAGGTTCTGCTACGATGGACTTCTTACCTCAGGAGAGAGAGCGTGGTATAACAATCACCAGTGCTGCAACGACATGTTTTTGGAGGGGACATAGAATTAACATCATTGATACCCCGGGACATGTTGATTTTACAGTTGAGGTAGAAAGGTCATTGCGTGTTCTTGATGGGGCAATTGCATTGTTTTGTGCTGTTGGTGGTGTTGAACCTCAGTCAGAGACGGTATGGAGGCAAGCGAATAAGTATCGTGTTCCAAGAATTGCGTTTGTTAATAAAATGGATAGGGTTGGGGCTGATTTCTTTAATGTTGTTAATATGATCCGCGAACGTCTCGGGGCTAATCCGGTGCCAATACAGTTACCTATGGGACAAGGCGAGTTGTTTACGGGTATAATTGATCTTATAAAAATGAAAGCTGTTGTTTATAAAGAGGAAACGCTCGGTGCCACATGGGAGGAGTTTGAGATCCCGAGAGAGTTGGTAGATATGGCCGTTGAATATAGAACGAAGATGCTTGAAGCTGTTTCTGAATTCGATGATACCTTGCTTATTAAATATCTTGATGGAGAGGAGATAGGTGAAGATGAAATTAAATTAGCGATAAGAAAGGCAACCCTTGAGTTTAAGATAGTTCCTGTGCTTTGTGGTTCTGCTTTTAAGAACAAAGGGATTCAGCGTCTTCTTGATGCTGTTGTTGATTATTTGCCATCGCCCCTTGATATAAACAATGGTCAAATTGTGGGGCATCGCCCGTTTAAGGATGATAGGGTTATAAGATTGGTTTCTGATGATGAAAAATTTACAGCTCTTGCGTTTAAGATAATGACAGATCCATATGTTGGGAAGTTAACATTTATAAGGGTTTATTCTGGAACTTTAAAGGCTGGGTCGTACGTGTATAATTCAACTCAAGGTAAGAAGGAAAGGGTTGGCAGAATTTTAAGAATGCATGCAAATCATCGCGAAGATGTCGAAGAAGCTTACGCTGGCGATATTGTTGCTCTCGTCGGGTTAAAGTTTACAAAAACTGGGGATACGCTTTGCTCCGAAGATGATCCAATATTGCTTGAAAAAATGGATTTTCCTGAACCTGTTATATCTGTTGCAATTGAACCAAAGACAAAAGCAGATCAAGATAAACTTGGTGAAGCCCTTTCAAAATTAATGGATGAAGATCCAACGTTTAGAGTAACGGTCGATGAGGAAACAGGTCAAACTTTAATAAGTGGAATGGGTGAATTGCATCTTGAGATAATTGTAGATAGGTTAAAACGTGAGTTCAGAGTTGAAGCTAATGTCGGAAAACCGCAAGTTGCTTATAAGGAGACCATAAAAAGGAAAGCAAGAGCTGAAGGTAAATTTATTCGTCAGACTGGTGGACGTGGTCAATATGGACATGTTTGGATTGAGATTGAGCCAAATCGTGGTAAGGGCTATGAGTTCATAGATGCAATAGTTGGCGGGGTTGTGCCGAAGGAGTTTATCCCTGCTGTTGACCAAGGGATAAGGGAAGCAATGCAGAATGGTATAATTGCGGGTTATCCTGTTGTTGATGTTAAAGTTACGCTTTTTGATGGTTCTTATCATGAAGTTGATTCGTCTGATCTTGCTTTTAAGATTGCTGCTTCAATCGCTTTCAAAGAAGCGGTAAAACAGGCAGAACCAGTTCTTCTTGAACCAATTATGGAAATTGAGATTATCACTCCTGATGAATATCTTGGTGATGTGATTGGGGATTTAAATTCAAGGCGTGGAAAGATTGAGGGGATTAATATGAGAAAAGATGGTCAAGTTGTAAAGGCGCTTGTTCCACTTGCCGAAATGTTTGGTTACGCGACGAGATTAAGGTCGATTACTCAAGGAAGAGCTATTTATACGATGCAATTCCATCATTATGAAGAAGTTCCGCGGCAAATTGCCGATATAATTGTTGAAAAAGTCAAGGGTAAAACAAAAGAAACATTAAATGTTTAAAAACTAAAAATCGAGGTGAAAAACATGGCGAAGGAGAAATTTGTAAGAGACAAACCCCATGTTAATGTTGGAACAATTGGTCATATCGATCACGGAAAAACGACATTAACAGCAGCGATAACTTACGCGCTTGCAAAGAAAGGGCTTGCTCAACCAAGACCATTTGAGTCAATTGATAATGCTCCAGAGGAAAGAGCGCGTGGTATTACGATTGCCGTTTCCCATGTTGAGTATTCAACGGAAAAGAGGCATTATGCTCACGTCGATTGCCCGGGACATGCTGACTATATAAAGAACATGATTACGGGTGCTGCGCAGATGGACGGGGCGATCCTCGTTGTCGCCGCGAACGACGGAGTTATGCCTCAAACAAGAGAGCATGTGCTTCTCGCAAGGCAAGTTAATGTTCCATATATTGTTGTTTTTATGAACAAGGTTGATATGGTTGATGACCCGGAGCTTTTAGACCTTGTTGAGCTTGAAGTTAGAGACTTGTTGAAGAAATATGATTTTCCCGGCGATGAGGTCCCCGTTGTAAGAGGCAGTGCCTTGAAAGCGCTTGAGGCAGGAATGAAGCCAGAAACGCCCGTTGATCATCCAGATTTACAACCGATTTATCAATTGCTCGATGCGATTGATAATTACATACCATTGCCACAGCGCGACATAGACAAGCCATTCCTTATGCCCGTTGAGGATGTTTTCTCTATTACTGGTCGTGGAACCGTTGGTACAGGGCGTGTTGAAAGAGGTAGGGTAAGGCTTGGCGATGAAGTTGAGATCGTCGGGCTTGGTCAACATAAGAAAACAGTTGTAACAGGTATTGAAATGTTCCGCAAGGAGCTTGACGAGGCTATAGCTGGAGATAATGTTGGATTGCTCCTGCGCGGTGTCGAGAAGGATGAACTTGAGCGCGGTATGGTTATAGCAGCTGTTGGAACAATTACACCGCATACAAAATTTGAAGCTGAGGTTTATATTCTTTCAAAGGAGGAAGGTGGTCGTCATACTCCGTTCTACAAAGGTTACAGACCGCAGTTCTATTTTAGAACAACCGATGTTACCGGGACGATAATTGGATTGCCAGAAGGGCAGGAAATGGTTATGCCCGGTGATAACGTAAGGTTGACAATTGAGTTGATTGCTCCTGTCGCTATGGAGGAAGGGTTAAGGTTTGCTATTCGTGAAGGTGGTAAAACGGTCGGTGCAGGAGTAGTTACCAAAATACTTGAATAAAATAAGTTCTTCTTAAAATGGCACAGCAAAAAAGAATCAGGATTAAATTAAAATCTTACGATTATCGTTTAATTGATAAGTCGGCTGATAAAATTGTAAGAGCCTTAAAGCAGACGGGTGCTGTTATTTCAGGGCCGATACCCCTGCCGACAAAGCGCTCGGTTTTCACTGTTTTAAGATCGCCGCATGTTGATAAGAAGTCGCGTGAGCAGTTTGAGATAAGAACGCATAAGAGGTTGATTGATATTTTAAGTTGGAATGCTAAAACTATGGATGTTTTGACGAAAATTGATCTGCCGGCAGGGGTAGAGGTAGAAATTAAGACATAAAAATTTAAATTAGCTTTGGGCAATGGTTGGATTGATAGGTAAAAAACTGGGTATGACAACAATTTTCGGTGAAAATGGAGTAGCGATACCTTGCACTGTCCTTGAAGTAGGACCTTGTTATGTTGTGCAGGTGAAGACCAAAGAAAAGGATGGATATGAGGCGCTTCAACTTGGATTTGGAACGGCAAAGGAAAAGAGAACTCCGAAACCATTGCAAGGTCATTTTAAAAAAGCGAATGCTCCATTTTTAAGGGTACTCAAAGAGTTCAAAGGTTTTGACATAAGCAAATATAAACCTGGTGATCAAATAAGGGTTGAAGATATTTTTTCTGTTGGTGACCTTGTTAAAGTGACGGGAAGATCGAAGGGTAAAGGATTTCAAGGGGTTGTGAAAAGGCATGGTTTTGGTGGAGGTCCAAAGACGCACGGTCAAAGTGATAGACACAGAGCTCCTGGTTCGGTTGGTTCGAGTTCTTTCCCATCGCATACATTTAAAGGGCAAAGGATGGCTGGACATATGGGAGATGAACAAGTTACGGTGAGGAATCTTGAGGTTGTTGAGGTAATCCCTGAGGCTAATTTACTTGTTGTTAAAGGTTCGGTTCCTGGGGCAAAAAATAGTTATGTGCAGGTGATGAAATTGAGTTGAGATGCCTTTGGATGGAAGATTTTATAAATTGTGAATCCAAAAAATTAACTGGAATTTGAGGAATGAAGCTTGAGGTTTATAAAATAGACGGGACTAAATCGGGCGAATACGTTGAATTAAGACCCGATATTTTTGAGATCAAGCCAAATGATCATGCGATTTATTTAGCTGTTAAGGCGTATCTTGCTAATCAAAGGCAGGGAACGCATAAAACGAAGACGCGAGGAGAGGTCAGAGGTGGAGGTAGAAAGCCTTGGCCACAGAAACACACTGGAAGGGCGCGAGCTGGTTCGATTAGATCGCCACTTTGGGTTGGAGGTGGTACTGTGTTTGGTCCTGTCCCAAGGGATTACAGTCTTGATTTACCGAAGAAAGTTAAACAACTTGCGAGAAAATCTGCGTTGTCTTATAAAGCAAAAGACGAGCAAATAATTGTTGTAGAAGATTTTACTTTTGAGGAGCCGAAGACAAAAAAGATGGTTGAGATTTTGAAGGCTTTTAATCTTTTGAATAAGAAAGTTTTGCTTTTAACGCCGAATACGGATTTGAATGTTTATAAGTCTGGAAGAAACATACCTGGGCTTAACATTCTTGAGGCTTATAAGGCGTCAACTTATGATATTTTAAATAATCAGGCGATTTTAATTCAAAAAAGCGCAGTTGAAGTCCTGCAAAATACTTTCACAGAATGAAAATTAAGGTTTTGTGGATGAGATGCCAAGTATTTTAATTAGACCAATAGTCACGGAGAAATCGACGATTTTGCGAGATAAGAATCAGTATGTTTTCGAAGTTGCTATGAATGCAAACAAAATTGAGATCAAGAAAGAGATAGAATCGAGATTTAATGTCAAGGTGAAGAAAGTTAGAACTGCAATTGTTAAGGGGAAAAGAAAGTTTATGTTGACGAGACGAGGGAGATTTGAAGGGAAGAGGCGTGATTGGAAAAAGGCTATCGTCGTTCTTGAGCCCGGATACAAGATTGATATTTTTGAGAACATTTAAAAATTTGAAGGAGTGAGCAATGGCTGTAAAGACATTTAAACCTACAACGCCGGGAAGAAGATTCTTTACTGTTTCCGATTTTTCAGATATAACTAAAACGGAGCCTGAGAAATCACTTGTTGTTCCACTAAAGAAACATGCTGGGAGAAATAATCAGGGACGAATTACTGTGAGGCATCGAGGCGGTGGGCATAAGAGAATGTACAGGATTATTGACTTCAAGAGAGATAAGGTTGGAATCCCGGCAAAAGTTGCTGCGATAGAGTATGATCCAAATAGAAGTGCAAGGATAGCACTTTTACATTATGTCGATGGCGAGAAAAGATATATTATAGCTCCAGATGGCTTGAAAGTTGGAGATACAGTTATGTCTGGACCAGATGCTGAGATAAAGGTCGGCAATGCATTGCCATTAAGAAATATTCCTGTTGGTGAGTTTGTTCACAATATTGAACTTCGTCCGGGTAAAGGTGGGCAGATCGCAAGGAGTGCTGGAACTTACGCTCAAGTTATGGCGAAGGAAGGGGATTATGCACTTTTGCGTTTGCCATCTGGCGAGTTGCGGAAAGTTCATTTAAATTGTTACGCGACGGTAGGAATTGTAGGTAATCTTGACCATGAAAATATTACGCTTGGTAAAGCTGGGAGAGCACGTTGGCTTGGCAGAAGACCTTATGTCCGTGGTGTTGCTATGAACCCTGTCGATCATCCGCATGGCGGTGGCGAGGGCAAGGCTCCACAAGGTAATCCTCACCCAGTTTCTCCGTGGGGATGGCACACGAAAGGAAAGAAGACAAGAAAGAAGAACAAGGCGTCTGATAAGTACATTGTCGCAAGGAGAAAGAAAAAATAAAAATTAAATTGATATGGCTCGTTCGCTCAAAAAAGGTGTATATGTTGATCGTAAATTGTTGAAGAAAGTTCAAGAAATGTTAAAGACTGGGCAGAAGAAAGTTATAAAAACATGGGCGCGTGATTGCACTATAATACCTGATTTCGTTGGGTTTACATTTGCTGTTCATAATGGCAAGCAGTTCATCCCTGTTTATATAACTGAAAATATGGTTGGGCACAAACTTGGTGAGTTCGCTCCAACGAGAACCTTTAGAGGTCATCCGGGGACGAAAGCTGAAAAAGCAAGTAAAATGAAAAAGTAAAAAAGTTTGGATAGTGATATGGAAGCAAAAGCTGTAGCAAGGTATATACCGTCTTCTCCGAGAAAAATGAGAGCTGTGATTGATTTAATTCGAGGTAAATCAGTTGATGAGGCGCTTAACATTTTGCACTATACTCCCAAACGCGCAGCAAAAATTGCAGAAAAGGTTTTAAGGTCTGCAGTTGCAAACTTTATGAATAAAGAAACTGAAAGAAGGGTTGATATATCTGATCTTTATGTAAAATCAGCCTATGTAGATCCTGGACCAATGTTAAAGCGCGTTTTGCCTGCGCCATTCGGCAGGGCATACATTATAAGAAAAAGGAGCAATCACTTAACAATAGTTGTTGCTGAGAAGTCTGAAAAAGCGGACAAAGCAAATAAATCAAAAACAAAGTAGTCGGTGGAGGAGTCTTGGGACAGAAAACAAATCCAATAGGTTTTAGGCTCGGAATAATAAGAGATTGGGATGCACGTTGGTATGATGATAAGAATTTTGCGGAGAAGCTTCAAGAGGATTTAATGATTAGAAATTATTTGCGGAGTCGTCTTAAAAGGAGTGGAGTTTCAAGGATTATAATTGACAGGAAGACGAGACAGATTGAGATTAAAATTCATACCTCTAGACCTGGGATGGTCATAGGTAAAGGAGGTAAGGATATTGAGTTGCTACAGGAGGAGTTAAGAAGGTTGACAAATAAAGAGGTTAAAATTGAGGTTGTTGAAATTAAGCGCCCTGAACTTGATGCTTATCTTGTCGCTGAGGCTATAGCTGCGCAGATTGAAAACAGGGTTTCTTATAGAAGAGCTATGAAGGCTGCTGTTACAGCTGCGATGCGAATGGGAGCTCAGGGAATTAAGGTTATGTGTTCAGGTAGGTTGGCTGGAGCTGAAATTGCGAGAAGTGAATGGTATCTTGAGGGGAGAGTTCCTCTTCATACAATAAGAGCGGACATCGATTTTGCGATTGCGGAAGCCTTGACTATTTATGGTAAGATTGGAGTTAAAGTTTGGATTTTTAAAGGTGAAGTTTTGGGAAGGAAACCACAACTCCGTTAAAATTAATTTTGGAGTTTTTAACTATGTTGATGCCCAAAAGGACAAAATATCGAAAACAGCAACGTGGTCGTTTGAAAGGCAAATCATATCGTGCATCGACCCTTGCGTTTGGAGATTATGGGTTGAAGGCGCTTGAACCCGCGTGGATAACAAATAAGCAAATTGAAGCAGCGCGCGTTGCGATTTCAAGAACTTTAAAAAGAGGCGGTAAGGTTTGGATAAGAATTTTTCCGGATAAGCCATATACAAAGAAGCCAGCTGAGACGCGTATGGGTAAGGGTAAGGGTAATGTTGAAGGTTGGGTTGCCGTTGTTAAACCTGGGCGAATAATGTTTGAGATAAGCGGTGTTGCTCGAGATGTGGCGGAGGAAGCGCTCAAGCTTGCTGCGGATAAATTACCTATAAAGACAAAATTCGTCACAAGAGTTGAAGCAGGTGCTTAAAAATTAAATAAAATCTTAAAAATAGGATGAAAGCGAGTGAAATAAGGCAACTTCCAGACGAAGAGATAAGGCAGAGGATAAAAGAACTTGAAGAGGAGTTATTCAATTTAAGGTTTCAAAAAGCTCTCGGACAACTTGAAAAGCCTCATAGATTTAAAATGATTCGGAAAGACATTGCAAGGATGAAAACAATTTTAAGGGAAAGGGAATTACAAAGAGAAAACAAAAAGTAAGGTTGATCGATGAGCGAGAATAAAATCCAAGAGCAAGGGAACACTGGGCAGGTTCAAGATGAAATGCAACAATCTCGATCTGAAAGATTGAAGCGCGGTCAAAGAAAGGTTAGAATTGGAAAGGTTGTAAGCAATAAAATGCAAAAGACGATTGTAGTTGCAATTGAGAGAAAGGTTATGCATCCGATTTACAAGAAAGTTTATGTTCAGACCACGAAGGTTATGGCTCACGATGAAAAAAACGAGTGTAATATTGGAGATATTGTAAAAATCATGGAAACAAGACCTTTAAGTAGGCATAAGAGATGGCGCCTTGTTGAAATAATAGAAAGAGCAAAATAAAACTTCGGAAAATGCCATGATAAGAAGAGAAACTGACCTTGTTGTTGCTGACAATTCGGGAGCTAAAAAAGTTCGATGTATAGGTATAATAGGTCAGCACCAAAGATTAACTGCGACTGTTGGGGACATCATTGTTGTCTCTGTAAAGAGCGCAATTCCGGGTGCGCCGATTAAGAAAGGCGAAATTTCGCGGGCTGTAGTTGTTCGCACCAAAAAAGAGATAAGGCGTAAAGATGGGTCTTATGTGAGGTTTGATGAAAACGCAGTCGTTTTGCTTGATAAACAGGGAGAACCGCGAGGAACGAGAATCTTTGGACCTGTAGCCAGGGAATTGCGTGAAAAACAATTTATGAAAATAATCTCACTTGCGCCGGAAGTTGTTTAAAAAATTTAAATTTGGTGGAGAATGAACGTTAAAAAGAATGATACAGTTAAGGTAATTGCAGGAAATTATAAGGGTAAAATTGGTAAGGTTTTAAAAGTTTTTAGGGAAAAGGAAAGGGTTCTTGTTGAAGGTGTAAATATTGTTAAAAAACATGTTCGTAAGTCGCCCAGATATCCACAAGGTGGAATAATCGAGATGGAAGCCCCGATCCATGTTTCCAACGTTATGCTTGTTTGTCCGAAGTGTGGGCAAGCAACGCGTGTTGGTCATGCAACCCTTACTTCTGCCGATGGTAAAAAGAGCAAGATGAGAGTTTGTAAAAAATGCGGTGAAATGTTTTAATTAAAACAATTGGTGAGTTAAAATGGCAAAGGAGAAAAAAGAGAAAAAGCAGAAAAAACAGGAAGAAGTTCAAGAGATTGAAGAGGTTCAAGAGAGGGTTGTCCCGAGATTGAAAAAGCTTTACCATGAGGTTATAGTTCCAGAGATGATGAAGAAATTCAATTATAAAAATGTGATGCAAGTGCCAAAACTTGTTAAAATCGTTGTTAATATGGGTGTTGGTCAAGCAACCCAGGACCCGAAGCTCCTTGAAATGGCGATGAAGGAACTTGCAAAGATCACGGGACAACAGCCTGTTATTAGAAGAGCGAAAAAGTCAATTTCTAATTTTAAACTAAGGGCTGGAATGGCTATTGGATGTAAAGTTACATTAAGACGCGAGAGGATGTATGAATTTCTCGATAGGTTAATAAATGCAGCAATTCCAAGGGTTAGGGACTTCAGGGGTCTATCTGATAAGTCCTTTGATGGCAGGGGAAATTATACGCTCGGGATTAAAGAGCATGTAATTTTTCCTGAGATAAATGTTGATGAAGTTGAGAGGATTTTTGGTATGGATATAACAATTGTCACGACGGCGAAAACCGATGAGGAAGCGTATGAGTTGCTTAGATTGTTTGGTATGCCATTTAGAAAGCGAGAAGTCGTCATTGAAGAAAAAGCAGTGGCGTAAAAATAAATTTTGGGAATCAAAACTTGGCACGAAAAGCATCAATTCAAAAAGCGTTAAGGGAACCGAAATATAAAGTCAGAAAGAGAAATCGGTGTTCAATTTGTGGTAGACCAAGAGGCTATTATAGAAAATTTGGAATATGCAGAATTTGTTTTAGAAAACTTGCACTTGAGGGTAAAATTCCCGGAGTAAGAAAGGCAAGCTGGTAAAAATTAAATTTAAAGGTAAAAGCGAATATGATGACCGATCCAATTGCGGATTTTTTAACAAGGATAAAAAATGCGGTCAGAGCCAAACATAAAGTTGTCGAAGCCCCTTCTTCGAAACTTAAGAAAGCTATAGCGCAAATTCTGCTTGAGCAGAAATTTATAAGAGGATATGAAGTTATTGATGATGGGAAGCAAGGAATTTTGAGAATTTATCTTAAATATACCGAAGACGGTGAACCTGCTATTACAAATCTTGTTCGTGTGAGTAAACCTGGGCGTAGAATTTATGTTGGAGTTGATGAGATACCGAGAGTTTTGAATGGGCTTGGCATTGCAATTTTGACTACATCGAAAGGAGTTATGACTGACCGCCGTGCGAGGAAGGAAAGAGTTGGTGGTGAAGTGATTTGTTATGTGTGGTGAGTCAAATAACCGAGATTTACTTAAAACACATAGTAAAATAAATTTGTGATAAGAGATGTCTAGAATTGGAAAAAAGCCGATACCTATCCCAAAAGGTGTTAAGGTTGAAAAGACAAATGGCGTTTTAAAGGTTTTGGGTCCAAAGGGTGAACTTTCGACCAAGATTCATCCAAGAATAGAGGTTGAGATAACAACAGACAATGTTTTAGTTAAAAGAAAGAGCGATTCAAGGCTTGATAAAACATTACATGGGCTGTGGAGGTCTTTGATTAACAATATGATAATCGGTGTTTCCCAAGGTTATACGAAGAAACTTGAAATCGTTGGGATTGGGTATAGAGCTGAATTGAAGGGCAAAGCGCTTGTTCTTTATCTTGGATATTCGCACCCGATAATTTTTATACCTCCGGATGGAATTAAGCTTGAGGTTCCTCAGCCAACAAATATTATTGTAAGTGGGATTGACAAGCAACTTGTTGGTCAGGTTGCGGCGAAGATACGTTCATTTAGACCACCTGAGCCGTATAAAGGTAAAGGTATACGCTATGAAGGTGAAGTTATAAGGATGAAAGCTGGAAAGGCAGCTGGTAAATAAAATGAACGAGGCGGGCTCATATTGTGAGCGTAACCTCGTTCGGAATTCAAAATAAAATTGGTTAAATTTAGGGTATGATAAAGCGAGAATTTGAAAAGAAGAAGATAAGAAGAGAAAAAATTCGTAAGCGCGTAAGATCTAAGATTTTTGGTACCCCGGAGAGACCGCGTTTGTCGGTTTATAGAAGTTTAAAGCATATTTACGCACAAATAATTGATGATACGAAGGGACATACGCTTGTTGCGATGTCAAGTTTGTCGAAAGAAATAAGGGATGAGATTAAGAACAGCAAGACCAAGACCGAGGTTAGTAGAATTGTTGGGCTTGCGCTTGCAAAGAAAGCGCTTGAGAAGGGCATAACTAAGGTTGTGTTTGATAGGAATGGTTATAAGTATCACGGTAGGGTGAAAGCGCTTGCAGAAGCAGCTCGTGAAGGTGGATTAATTTTTTAAGTTAAAACAAACTTGTTAGGGTAAATTGCCGAGAATAAAAAGAGTAAAACCGAGCGAACTTGAGGGCTTAAGGGAAAAACTTGTTATGATCAACAGGACTGCGAAAGTTGTAAAGGGTGGTAAAAGAATTCGATTTAACGCTATCGTTGTGGTCGGAGACAAAAATGGGCACGTTGGCATTGGGCTTGGAAAAGGTCGCGAGGTGACTGATGCAATTCAAAAGGCAAGTGAGAACGCAAAGAAAAATATAGTTGAAGTTCCAATTGTTAACGGAACTGTTCCGCATGAGATTGTTGCGAAGTTTGGAGCTTCAAAAGTTTTAATTAAACCGGCTGCGCCTGGAACCGGTATAATTGCAGGTGGAGCTGTTAGAGCTGTGCTTGAACTTGCGGGTGTGCAGAATGTGCTTACAAAGTGCTTTGGGTCAACTAATCCGCATAATGTTGTCAAGGCTACTTTAAAAGCTTTGACGAGCATGATTGATGCCAAAACAATGGCAGCAAAACGTGGGATGACGCTTAAAGAGTTGTTTGAATCTGATTCACTCGTAAAAATTTAATTTGAGTTTTGAAAATGGCGAAAAAGCTTAAAATCACGCAGGTAAGAAGTATAATTGGAACGCCGGAAAAGCAAAGAAGAACGATAAAAGCTCTTGGTTTGGGAAAACCGCATAAAACAGTAATTCATTATGATACTCCCGTAATTCGTGGAATGGTGAATAAGGTTAAACATCTTGTCGTCGTTGAAGAAATAGAAGATGGAGGTGAAAATGCCTAATATATTGAGCAATTTAAAACCAGCTCCTGGCTCGAGGAAAAAAGAAAAAAGAATCGGAAGAGGACAGGGCTCAGGACATGGCGGAACTTCAACGCGTGGTCATAAAGGACAAAAGTCAAGATCTGGAGAAAGCATAAAGCCGTGGTTTGAAGGTGGTCAGATGCCCTTGATCAGGCGAATTCCGAAGCGCGGTTTTAGGAATCCATTTAAGGTCGAGTATCAAATTGTGAATTTGGGTAGAATTCAGGAGTTGATTGATAAAGGCAAAATTTCGAGTGATGCAAAGGTTACACCTGAATTGCTTTATGAAATAGGCGTCGTTTCAAAGAAGACATTGCCCGTAAAAATTCTCGGTGATGGAGAATTAAAATCTGCGCTTGAAATTTCTGCTCATGCCTTTAGTGAATCAGCAATAAAAAAGATACAAGCAATTGGAGGTAAAGCGATAAAGCTATGAGCAAATTAGTTGAAAATCTTAGAAATATTTTCAAAATCGAAGAGCTTCGCGATAGGGTTCTTTTCACAATTGCCTTGCTTGCTGTTGTTAGAGTTGGTGCGCATATAACTTTGCCTGGGGTTGATGCATCACTTCTTGCTGAGGTTATTAGAAGTCAATCACAAAATTCTCTTTTTGCTCTTTATGACCTTTTTGCTGGTGGAGCTTTTCAGAACGCAGCGGTTTTTGCACTCGGGATAATGCCTTACATAAGCGCTGCGATTATCTTACAATTGCTTGGTGCTGTTGTTCCGTATTTTAGAAAGTTACAACAGGAAGGGGAAGAGGGTCGTAGAAAGCTTGAACAATACGCAAGGCAAGGTACTGTTTTAGTTGCTGCGCTTCAGGCTTGGGGTGTAAGCATAAGGCTGATGAATATGACAACCCCAGGGGGATTGCCAATAGTGCCAGAAGCTGTAAAGGGATTGGGTTTCGTTATAACTACTGTTTTTATTCTTACAGCAGGAACGATCTTCATTATGTGGCTTGGGGAGCAAATTACGGAGCGCGGTATAGGCAATGGGATTTCTTTAATAATTTTCGTTGGTATAATCGCCCGCTTTCCAAACGCTTTGCTTGAGGAATTTCAGATGATAAAAACGGGCTCAAGAAGTATAATTGAAGAGATATTAATTATCGCAGGTATGGTTTTAGTTGTTGCGCTCGTTATACTTGTCACCACAGGAACGAGAAGGATTCCAGTTCAATATGCGAAGAGAGTTGTTGGCAGAAGAGTTTATGGAGGGGTAACCCAGTATATTCCTATAAGAGTGAATGCAGCTGGTGTGATGCCAATAATATTTGCTCAGTCGGTTATGTTTTTACCCAGCACAATCATAACGTTTTTCCCGCAAAGTGAATCGCTTCAGGAGTTTGCAGCGAACTTTAATTATACTTCTTTTTGGTATAGCCTTGTTTATGCTCTGTTGGTTATATTTTTCACATACCTTTACACGGCGATTGTTTTTAATCCGCAGGATATTGCCGATACGATGAGAAAGCAAGGTGGCTTTATACCTGGGATAAGACCTGGGAAAAGCACGGCTGATTTCATTGACAACATTTTGACGAAGGTGACTTTGCCGGGCTCAATCTTTTTGGCTATAATTGCGATTTTACCTGGGTTTATGATAAGATTGGGAGTTTCTCCAACCATGGCTTCGTTCTTCGGTGGAACAAGTTTGCTGATCATGGTTGGGGTTGCTCTTGATACATTGCAACAGATTGAGACATATCTTTTGATGAGGCATTATGATGGGTTTATGAAGACAGGTAGAATAAAAAGCAGAGTTGGCTATTAAAGGAGTGAGCATAAAAAGCGAGAGGGAAATAGATTTGATGAGAGAGGCTGGCAGAATCGTTGCGGATTTATTAAGGTTGCTTGGTAAGTATATTAAGCCTGGTATCTCAGCTTATGAACTTGATAAGATAGCGGAAGATTTCATATTGTCACAAGGTGCAAAGCCTGCTTTTAAAGGTTATGGTTTCGATAAGAAAAATCTTTTTCCGGCGTCGATTTGTGTTTCAATTGACAACGAAGTTGTGCATGGGATTCCGAGCAAAGAAAAAGTTTTAAAGGAAGGACAGATAGTTTCAATAGATGTTGGAGTTGTTAAAAACGGATATTACGCAGATGCAGCGAAGACATTTGCCGTTGGAAATGTAAGCGATGGGAAAAGAAAATTAATGGAGACAACAGAGGAAGCTCTTTATATAGGAATTGAGCAAGCGGTTGAAGGAAATCGGCTTTTTGATATCGGATACGCAATTCAAACTCATGTTGAATCGCAGGGTTTTTCTGTTGTTCGAGATTTGGTTGGGCATGGTATAGGGAAAAAATTACATGAGGAACCACCTGTTCCGAATTTTGGACAAAAGGGAAAAGGAATGAAATTACGTGAGGGAATGACGCTTGCAATTGAGCCAATGGTTAATGTTGGAACTTGGCAAATTTATTTTGGGAGCGATGGGTGGACTGTTTACACTCTTGATGGTTTGCCATCGGCTCATTTTGAACATACGATCGTTGTTAGAAAAGGGAAACCAGAAATTTTGACATTGTGATGGCTAAACAGGAAGGTGTAAAAATGGATGGCGTTGTAATTGAATCTTTGCCGAACGCGACCTTTAAAGTCAAACTTGACAACGGACTTGAGGTTATCGCTCATGTTTCAGGTAAAATGAGGATGCATTTTATTAAAATTTTGCCCGGTGATAAGGTTCAGGTTGAACTTTCACCTTACGATTTGACCAAGGGAAGAATTGTTTACAGGTATAAATAAATTTGAGATGGGAAAATGAAAGTTCGTTCATCAGTTAAGAAAATTTGCGAGCATTGCAAAATAATCAAGCGCAAAGGAGTTATAAGGGTCATTTGCAAAAAAAATCCAAAGCATAAACAAAGGCAAGGTTAAAAGAGTATGGCAAGAATAGCTGGAATTGAATTGCCGAAGAATAAAAGGTCATTTATTGCTTTAACCTACATTTACGGAATAGGTAGAAGTTCGGCTCTGAAAATACTTGAAAAGGCTGGAGTAGACCCGATGAAGAAGATCGGAGAGCTTACGGATGAGGAGATCGGTAAGATAAGGGATATAATAAACGCTGAGTATAAGGTTGAGGGTGCTTTAAGGGCTGAGATTCAAATGAATATAAAACGTCTTATGGATATTGGTTGTTATCGGGGTTTAAGGCATCGCCGTGGATTACCAGTTCGTGGTCAAAGAACCAGAACGAACGCAAGGACCAGAAAAGGTAAGAGGAAAACAGTCCCAGGTAAGAAGAAAGCAACGGCTAAAAAATAAAAATTAACACAGGAGGATATAAGTTGGCTAAGATAAAGAAACAGAAGAAGAAAATTCAAGTAGATGCTCACGGTGTAGCTCATATTAAAGCGACTTTTAATAACACTATAGTAACTATCACTGATAAATATGGTAACGTTCTTGCATGGTCATCTGGTGGCAGGATAGGTTATAAAGGAACGAAGAAGGGGACGCCATTCGCAGCTCAGCTTGCTGCGGAGGCAGCAGCTAAGGAAGCGTATAATCTTGGCGTTCGCAAGGTTGATGTCCTTGTTAAAGGTCCTGGTTCTGGGAGAGAAGCGGCTATTCGTGCGCTTCAAACCGCGGGTCTTGAAATTCTTACTATTCGCGATGTAACTCCGATTCCACATAATGGTTGCAGACCGCCGAAGAGAAGAAGAGTTTAAAAAATTAAAATCAAACTAAAAATCATGGGAAGATACACAGGTCCAGTTTGCAAGCTTTGCAGAAGAGAGAGAATGAAACTTTATCTCAAAGGTGAGAAATGTTATACTGAAAAATGTCCGCTCGAAAAGAAAAATTACCCACCAGGTCAACATGGTCCGTTAAGGCGTGCACGATTATCCGAGTATGGAGTTCAGTTGAGGGAAAAGCAGAAGCTTCGTAGAATTTATGGTGTTTTGGAACGTCAATTCCGAAGATATTTTGAAATGGCAACGAAGCAGAAGGGAAAAACGGGTGAAAATTTAATAAAGATACTTGAAAGACGCCTTGATAACGTGGTGTATCGTTTGGGGTTCGCCCCATCTAGAAAAGCAGCTAGGCAACTTGTGAAACATAGACATATTATGGTGAACGGTAAAGTTGTGGATATCCCATCTTACCTTGTTGAGCCAGGAGATGAGATAAGAGTAAGAGATAAAAGCAAGGAACTTGAAATAATACACAACTCACTAAAACGCGTCACCGAAACAAATCTTGTCCCGTGGCTTCAACTTAATAAAGCAACTTTAAGTGGCGTGTTTATGTATACGCCTGAGCGTTCTGAGATACCGATTAATGTCAATGAACAGTTGATCGTTGAACTTTACTCTAAGTAAAAATTAAAGGTATAGAGGTAGAAATGCTAAATATTTCTTTGACTTTCCCCGAGAATGTGGAAATCGACGAGGCAACATATTCAAACACCTTTGGAAGATTTATTATTCAACCGCTTGAGCGTGGTTACGGTGTAACTATAGGAAACGCTTTGCGAAGGGTTTTACTTTCATCAATTCCTGGATATGCTTTTATAGCTGTGAAAATAGAAGGTGTATTACACGAATTTTCAACAATCCCGGGTGTTGTTGAGGATGTCGCTGACATCGTGTTAAATTTGAAAGGCGTTAGGTTTAAATTGATTGATAAATCGCTTAAGAAAGTGAATGTGCTTGTAAAAGGTCCTGGTGTTTTTAAAGCTGGTGATATACAAAAGCAGAATTCGGGAATAGAGATTTTAAATCCTGAACATCACATTGCTGATGTAACTGGCGATGTTGAATTTGAAGTAGACCTGTGGATTGGTTATGGCAAAGGTTATGTTCCATCAGAGGAACTTGTATATCTTTATCCTTCGCCTCCAGTAACCCAAGAAGCTGGGATAATAATGCTTGATGCCATTTTTACACCGATAAAAAATGTTAGATACTTTATCGAGAACGTTCGCTTAAAACAGAAAGGCGACTATGAAAAGTTAGTGCTTGAAGTTGAAACGGACGGTTCAATAACTCCGGATGATGCACTTGTGCTTGCTGCGAAGATTTTGAAGGAACATTTTGAAATTGTGATCGAAGTCCATCCACAGGTTGAGCCAGAGGTGGCTTCCAAAGCTGAGGATAAAAGTATGAATGAAAAAGAGCGGATCAAAAAAATTTTAAAAACCCCGATAGAAGAACTTTTCCTTAGCATGAGGGCTTTCAATATTTTGAAGTCCAATGGCTTAAACACGATCAGTGATATTGTAAGGTATCAGGAGCATCAGCTTTTAAGCTTTAAGAACTTCGGGCGAACCTCGCTAAATGAGATAAAGAGAATCATTGAGGGATATGGATTGCATTTCGGTTTTGATGTGGATAAATATCTCAAGGAAAGTTAAAAAATTTTTTGGAGGTTTAAATGCGACATTTGAAGAAAGGAAGAAAGCTTAAGAGAACACACAGCCATAGGAAGGCAACTTTATCAGCTCTTGCAACAGCTTTGTTTCTTCATAAAAGAATTGTAACAACAGTCGCAAAAGCAAAGGAAGCAAGAAGATTTGCAGAAAAGCTGATAACGAAGGCGAAACGTGGCGATATACATGCCAGACGACTTGTTGCGAGATTTATAAGGAGCAGGAAAGCATTAAAAGAATTGTTTGACGAGATCGCCCCAAGAGTTATGGATAGACCCGGTGGTTACACCCGAGTTGTTAGGCTTGGCTTTAGGCGTGGTGATTCCGCTGAACTTGCTGTGCTTGAATTAGTTGATTACAATATCGGCACCGGAATGGTGAAACCAAAGAAAGAGAAAAAAGTTGAAGCCCAACCATCAAGTGAGCAGGTTGCGCAGGGAGCCTCATCTTAACTGATGAGGCTTTCCTGTTTCGTTTAGTTTTTAAAACACAGGGCTTTGAAGCTATGAAAATAACATCCGCAAGATTTGTGGCGAGTTTAAGCGATGTGAAGCAATTGCCCACCGATGGATTGCCAGAAATCGCTCTTGTTGGAAGATCAAACGTTGGGAAATCATCCCTTATCAATAAACTCTGTGGGAAGAAAAATCTCGCATTTATAAGTTCAACCCCGGGGAAGACACAAACGTTAAACTATTTTTTGATAAATGAATCGTTTTACCTCGTCGATCTACCAGGTTACGGCTATGCTCGAGTTCCGGAGCATTTAAA
Source organism: Candidatus Kryptoniota bacterium (assembly GCA_938074445.1). Taxonomy (GTDB): domain Bacteria; phylum Bacteroidota; class Ignavibacteria; order Kryptoniales; family Kryptoniaceae; genus Kryptonium. The sequence goes on from CALJEK010000016.1 coordinate 51,783, forward strand.
GGCGGGGTGGAGTAAACTTATAGAAAATTACCTAAGCAATAGAGATAGAATTAAACTTGTTCTTCACATCGTTGACGCGCGCCATGAGCCAACCGAACTTGATAAAATGATGGCAGGATGGCTTGACTACTTTAAGATTCCATATATCGTTGTGATAACTAAAATCGATAAAATCGCAAGGAGCAAAATTTCAAGACAAGTTGAGATGATTAAAAATTCTTTTGGGAAGTTAAAGTATTGTCAAGATTTTATCACCTTTTCAGCTGTGACGGGTGTTGGGAAAAATGAGTTGCTCTCGGTGATTGAAAAATATATTTCAACTACGAAGAAGTCTCTGCGAAGCAAACAACCACAGACGCTCTAAGAAAAGCGATGACTTTTCAATCCATCCTTACCTGCTCCCAATTCTTCTTGATTTGCAACCCTTCAATGTTTATATTTAAAGTAAAAAATCGCAATTCGTTGAAAGGTCTTGGATATGCTTAAAAAATTTACACTATTTTTCCTGCTATTATCAACATCGTTGTTCGCTCAGGTAAACTTGCAGGAGATGCGCGATTTTAAATTCGCTTATTCTCTCTTTGAGGATAGGATGTATCAACTTGCCTTCTCAGAGTTTCAAAAGTTTATAATGAATTATCCAGAGAGTAAGCTTGCAGAGGAAGCGCGATTTTTCAGCGCAGAATCAATGTTTAAACTTGGCGAGTATGACACCGCCCTTAAAATTTATCTTTCGCTTTTATCAGACCTTCCGAACACCAGATTTAAAGATAGAGCAAATTACCGAATTGCGGAAATATATCTAAAACGAAAAAATTATACTTCCGCCATTGAAAATTTTAAAAGAACGATCGAAAATTCGTCCGATAAATTGTTAATTTCTCAATCAGCGTATTATCTCGGAGATATTTACTTTGGGCAAGGTGATTATAAAAACGCATTGAGATATTACACCCTTTCTTATGAAGTTGACACAACGAGCGAGGTTGCCCCTTTTTCACTTTTTTCCATCGGTTTAACCCTTCAAAAGCAGGCGAAATTTCAAGATGCGATCGAAAAATATAAAAGTTTGCTCGAAAAGTTCAGCAGAAAGGATGGGGAATTGAATAAGCTTTTAAACGACGCAAAGTTAAATCTTGTCAATTGTTATTATGAGCTTGGAAACCATAGAGAAGTTGCTGGGCTTGCCCGTGAGATTTTGAGTAGCGGGGTTGAGAACGAAAAAGTAATTTTTATTCTTGGGGAAAGTTATTACGCTATTGGTTTATATGATTCGGCGATGTTTTATTATGAGAATTATCTGAAAAATTTCCCCAATGGCGAGTTAAAGAATCATTCGCTTTATTCAATCGGTTGGATTTATTATAAGCAAGGTAATTATGGTAAGGCAATCCAAATTTTCGACTCCCTTTCCAAAGGTGGTGATGAGATAGCGAATTTTTCGCTTTATTATCTTGGGGAAGTTAAAAAGGCTTCGGGTGATACCGTTGGTTCGATTTTAACGTTTAAAAGTTTTGTTGAGAGAAATAAAAACTATTCTAAATTATTTGCTTTGGCAAATTACGAGCTTGGGTTGATTTATTTCTCGCAGGGCAAATATGATAGCGCAATCGTCTATCTTGAAAAAATCCACATTGATGATACAACTGGCATTGGCGTGAAAGCGTTTGAGCTACTTGCTCAGTCTTATATAAGACAGGGCAATTATTCAAAAGGCGCTTCAATTTTGCGAATGATAAGAAATGAAATGAAACTTTCAACTGAGAGTGAGGCAATTAACATTTATACCGAAGGTGTTGCTTTAATGCAAGAAGGGAAGTTTGATGAGGCAATAAAAGTTTTTGAGGAGTTTTTGTCGAGGTTTCCAAATAACTCTAATGTTGAGTGGTCGCTTCTTTATCTTGGTGAGATGCATTATAAATTGGGTGATTATAGAAATGCGAGAAGATATTATGCCGAGGTTTTAAACCGTTTCCCGAGGAGTCGTAATGCTGAACAAGCGCTTTATTCAGTTGCATGGTCATATTTTAAAGAAGGGGAGTATAAAGAGGCAGCAAAGCAATTTGAAAAGTTTTTGAGTATATACTCAACGGGGAAAAGGGCACTTGATGCGCGACTTAGACTCGCGGATTGCTATTTTATGATGAAGAATTATAAGCAAGCGGAGTCGAATTATCTTTCTTTTGTGCGACTTTTCGGGAATCAAGAAGGCGCTGATTACGCTTATTTTCAACTTTCACAAATTTATCTTCGGCAACGTCAGTTGATGCGCTCGCTTGAGATGTTAAATCTTTTGCTTGATAGGTTTCCAGATTCACCTCTTGCCCCTTCGGCAAAGTATCAAATGGGATGGATTTATTTTCAAGATAAAAATTATACGCCTGCTATAAACTCGTTTCGTGAGGTGGTTGAAAAATATCCAGATAGCGAAGTTGCACCAAAGGCGCTTTACGGCATTGGCGATGCTTACTACAATATGGGGAGATATGAACTTGCTCTGAAATCATATCTTGAGGTGATTGAAAAATATCCTAATTCAAGATATTCTGAGGACGCAATTTCGGGCATCCAATACTCGCTCTCAGCGCAGGGGAAAAATCCAAATCTTGTTGACGATTTAATTTCAAAGAGTAAAAATCCCGATTTTCTTGAGCTCGTTTTGATGAAGAAAGCTGAATTCCAAATTTCGCAAGGAAACTATTCAGAGGGCATAAATCTTTATAAAAAATTTATAGCGAATTACCCGGGAAGCAAATTCTTACAAAAGGCTTATTATGATCTCGGAAGGGCTTATGAATCTACGGGTAAAAATTTTGAGGCGGTTGAAATTTATAAAAATCTTGTTTCAAATTATCCGCTAAGTGAATATGCTCAAAATGCGCTTGTTCGTCTTGGATGGTTGAAGTTTAATTTGGGAGAATTTTCTGAGGCAATTGGGTATCTTGGCAAGGTTGAAACTAAGGTAAAATTTTATGATGAGGTTCTTTATCTTATCGGATTGAATTATCTTTCGTTGGGTGATACAGCTGGGGCTTTGAGGAAATTTAGCGAGGTCGTAAATAAATTTCAGAACTCCGACTTTTCAGATAGAGCGAGGGTTAAACTGGGAGAAATTTTGTTAAATTATGACAAAGCCAATGAAGCGATTGAAATTTTAAAGCCTGTTGTCACGCACAGGGCAACAGATGAAGTTTCGGCAGAGGCGCAGTATCTTTATGCAGAATCATTTTTCAAACTTGGGGATATTGATGGGGCAATACTTCAATTTTTGAGGGTCAAATATTTATACGGTGAGTATGTTAAGTTGTTGCCGATGACTTATTATCGAATTGCGCAATGTTACGAAAGCAAGGGAGATTACTCTAAAGCAATACAGTTTTTAAACGAAATTCTTAAGATGCACATAACCGATGAGATGAAGGCGAAAGTTTTTGAAAACTTGGAACAGCTAAAAACAAAAATGAGGGCCGAAGGATGAAAAAGATGGCGCTTTTTTATACAGGATTACTGCTCTTTATAATTATCGGATTAATCATTGCGGTTGAATTGAATAAAAAAGAAAGCGGAGTTAACACGGGCACGGTTGCATGGGGGCAGACCAGTGTTGGGAGAAATTTGCAGGTTTTGACAGATGTTCGCTCAAAAGAACAATTGCAAAAAATTATGGAGGAAATCTCCGATGCTCTTGGTGTTAAATGTAACTATTGCCATGATGTCAACAATTATTCAAGTGATGTGAAAGAAACGAAGAGGAAAGCCAGAGTAATGCTTAAAATGGTGATGACGATAAATCGTGATTTCATAAACTGGGAGGGCGCTCAAGTAGTTGATTGTTCAACATGTCATCGCGGTCAAACGAAACCGTAGGGAGCTTCAAAATAAACTTTCTCATATCATGAGAGGAATTACTTGCGTGCTTTTGTTTTTTGTTTCTGCGAATCTTTTGTCGCAGGAGATGAAGCCGAGAGAGATGGAGTTCAAAATTGACACGACAAAATTTGATGGAGCAAAGGCTGAATTCATACTCCCCGAATTTGTGATAACGGGACGGGAAACAATCGAAGTTGAGATCGGGCAAAAATTGGAAACCATCGATGTTAACCTGCCTATGGTTGATTTGACCTTATATAAAATTTCGTCCGCTGAAAAATTTACACCCGAAGTTTCAGTTAAAGTTTCAAAAAGTGATTATGTGAAATTTCCCGAGAGAAATCCTGTCGCTAAGTTCAAGGTGGGCGTTGGGAGATACATGACAACTTACTTCGATGGCATACTTCAAGGTAATGTCACTAAAAATTTTTCAATCAGTTCAAATTTTTATCATCGTTCAAGTCAAGGGTTTATTGAGAACGCGGATTATGTGAGAAATCAATTTTCTGTTAACACAGGTCTTCACCTTCCACAAATAAAAGATAAAATTTTTGATTGGCTTGGTGGTGCGAAAATTACGACTTCAGTCAGTTACTTAACTTATAGTTTTGGTTTTTATGGTTCTACTTCTCCGAGCTTTCATAGAAATATGAATAACTTCAATCTGGGGTTTCTCATCGAGTCGCCATATAGAAACAATTTTGATTATGGCTTAGGATTTAATTACTCAATTTTTACATTGCTTGATACAATAGCAAGCTATGACAGTTCGAATTTTGATGGGAAAGAGAAGCGATTTGATTTGAGTTTTAATTATAAACATAAGGTCGATTTTTTAAAATTGATGTTTAGCGTTGATTACGCGCCTTTGCCGATTAGATACCTCAGGATAGGGATATTCGCTGGGAATTTGCTTGAGTTTTTTGAAATTAAGAGAAGTTATGTTCTTGATTTGGGGGTTAAGCTATTTTCATTCCAAAATTATGATTTAACGAACAGATTTAGGGTTTATCCCGATGTTTCATTTAAATATCTTGCCGATGGGAAGACACAAATTTATACTTTTTTTGCGCCGGAAGTTTTAAATTTGACGGTTTCAAATTACTTGTGGACGAATAGATTTTTGGCAAAGAAATTAAACATCCACCATCCCGAGGGGTATTTTAATCTCGGTTTTGGGGTGAAATATGGGGTGGGTAATTTTGGTGTTGATGTTGGGTTAAATTTTAAAGCATTTAAAGATTTCCCAATATATGTTGATGAAGACGAAGATGGGTTTTACGCAGTTGAATTTGAACGGGTTCAATTTACCGAGTTAAAGGGCTTGGGCTATTTTAATTATCGGGGTGGCGAGCTTATTTTAGGGATCGTTTTAAATTCATCGTATAATGCGAGAAATAAAAAAACCGTTCCATATTACCCAAGTTTTTCAGCTAATCTTGAATATAAACACCGTTTTGCTTTTGGATTTGTAATTAATCTGAAAATTGATTTAATTAGTAGTAGAGTTTACAATTTTAGTGGAGATGAGCTGAAGGGATTTGCACTTGTAAATCTTGGAGCGGAGTATGAAGTCTTTAGAAATTTCAAGGTTTTCTTGAATTTTGATAATTTGTTGAATCAGAAATTTTACATTTGGCATAGATATCTTGAACCCAACACAGTTTTCATCGGTGGGATTGAATATAAATTTTAAATAAAGTTGGGTTTTGGATGAACAAGGGTGAGCTGGTAAAATTGCTCGCACAGGATTTGAAATGGAGCGCAGCAAAGACTGAAAGAGTCGTTGATGTGTTTTTTAATTTGATATCTGAAATTTTGACGAAGGAGAGGAAATTGAACTTGTCTAAGTTCGGGGTTTTCACAGTAAAGCATAGAGCAAGCAGAAAGGGGCGTAATCCTAAAACTGGTGAGGAGCTGATTTTACCACCGAGAGATTATCCGCATTTTAAGCCAAGTAGATCGATAATTAACGCAATTAACACTAGATAGTTTCGGAATGGATAAGAGTGAATTTTTAAATTTACTTTCAAAGCGTGCAAATATTTCTTATGATGAAGCGAAATTATTTTACGACAAGTTTATTGCAAGATTTGTGAGGGCTATAAAATCTGGTCAAAGTGTTAAAATCTCTGGGTTTGGTGAATTCAGGCGGAAGCTTAGAAAGGGGAAAAGAGTTTTTGACCCTAAAACTGGTCTCGAAAGAATGAGCCCATCAAAAGCTGTCGTTAGCTTTTCACCTGCGAAAATTTTTGCCGATAAGATCAATATAAGATACAAAAATCTTAAGTCAGTTGCCGTTAAGGTGCAACCGCCTATCGTTGAGGAAAGAGGGACGGAGGAGTTTAAACTCACATTTTTTGAACAGGAGAAAAAAATAGAAGGTGTAAGCTCAGAAGTTATTTTTGGTGAGCATGATGTGGTTGAACCGATTCAAACTTTAAAGATGCAAGCTGAGGATTATTTGATTTTACCTAAGGAACCAATATTGGAGGGAAAAGTTGAAGCGATAGATATTGAAATCCCTATTTTTGATGTTTTTCAGAAGGTTGATTTTTCTGGTGATTTAAAACAGGAGGAGGAAGTTATAGAATTTAGTGAATTGGAGAAAGTAAAAATTAATGAGGAGGTAACAATGCCGGAATTTAACTTAACGGAAGAAGAGGGGCGATTTCAAGAAAAGGGTGAATCGAAAAAATTTTTTGATGATACACAAAAAAAGGAGGTACCAGCAATGGCATTTGAATATGAAGGTGAAGAGGAGAACAAGAGAACAGGCTTTTGGGTATTTCTTCTGGTGGTATTTTTGATTTTTATCGGTGGGGTTGTTTTTTTGCTAAATCAATATGGTTATATCCATTTGTGGGGTGCGGGTAAGAAAGCAGATAAGGTGGAATTCAAACCGCCGGAAGAAGTTATTATAGCGACGCCTCCAGAGGTGAAGCTAAAACCAGAGGCACCAGCAACAGTTGAAGAAAAGAAACCGGAGCCTACGGTTGCTATTAAATCTCCGAAGGTTAGCAAATCAGTTTTAAAGGAAAGGAGAAATTATATAATTCAAGTTGCCTCATTTCAAGATAAAAAGTCAGCGGATGCTTTCGCAAGCAGTTTGAGGAAAAAAGGTTATAATGCTTTTGTTGAGAGGGCTTTTGTTGAATGGAAAGGGGGAAACTGGTATCGCGTTCGTGTTGGTTTTTTTGATTCAATTGAACAAGCAAATGAAATTGCTAAAAAATTGAAAAGAGATGCAAATGTTGAAAAAATTTGGATAAGTGAGGCGTCAAGGGGCGTGGTAAAGTAAAAAATAATCGCAGGGCTAAATGGTTAAGTTTGTTTTCCTGGACTATTTTTGGCTTGTGCTTTACCTTATTTTAATGACCGGTGCGGGGGTTTTATTCTATAACCTTGGTAAAAGGTCTGAAGCGGATTTTTTCCTTGCTGGGAGAGCTTTGCCGTGGTGGCTCCCAGCTGTGAGTGTTTACGCCACTCATACAGCAACTGATACACCAATGTGGGTAAGCGGTGTCATCTATAAACATGGTTTTCGCGGTCTATGGTATACTTTTTTCTCCGCATGGTGTGCGATTGCTGCTTTTGTATCTGCAAGAATTTTTAGAAGGTCAGTCGCGTACTCGCAAGCTGAGTGGCAAAGTTTAAGATATTCTGGGCTTGGTGCTGAGCTTTTGCGCGGTTGGATGGCTGGTTGGGGATTTTTCCTTAATATGTTTATCCTTGGCTGGGTTGGAATGGCGATGGGGAAATTATGTAATTATTTATTTGGTTGGGAAAACTGGATCGGGCTTGTATTTTTTTCTTCTATAACTGCAATTTATGTTTTGTCGGCTGGATATTGGGGTGTTGTAATGGCTGACTTCCAACAAGGAATAATTGCTTTTTTAGTTATAGTTATAGCCTCGCTATGGGGTGTTCGTGAAGCAGGTGGTCCTTATGCAATTGTTCAAAAATTATATGAGCTTGGCGAGTCCTGGCGTTTAAACCCATTTCATTTCACAGGATTTTTTTCCGGGGATTTTCCCGTTGCATGGTTTATAACAATGATAGTAATTGCTGTCCTTGGTGGGTTCGGAATGGGGACAAGCATTGATTGGTATGCTGAAGCTCAAAGAATTCAATCATCAAAAACAGTTCGCGATGCCTCATATAGTATCTGGTGGGGAACTGCAGTGACATTGACAAGAAATGCTGTTTGGGCAGTTGCAATACTTGCTTTTTTTGTGATGAATCCATTTCTGGTAGATGTGAAAGAGTATGAAATGGCATGGTTTAGGGTTGCATTTGAACATTTACCAGCTGGTATGACTGGATTTTTATTTGCTGGAGTGGTCGCTATCCACATTTCAACTATTTCAACACATTTAAACCTTGGCTCCGTTTATCTGACGCGTGATATTTATCATCACTATATAAAGCCAGAAGCAAGTCAAAGAGAGCTCGTATGGGTGGGGAGAATTGCAACACTATTTCTTCTGATCGGTTCATTCATCTATGGCTCAATGATGGAAGAAATAACAAAGTGGTTAATTTTTGCCCTGTGGATAATGGGGGCTGGAATGTGGCTCCCAAATATCTTACAGGTTGTTTGGTGGCGATTTAATTCATGGGGTTATCTTTCAGCATGGATTGCAAATTTAGGCTTTTCATGGCTTGTGGTATGGGTTCTTCCTACGTTTGGTGTCATCCCTGAATTGCCCGATTATTGGCAATTTTGGATATTGATGTTTCTAACTGCTCTTGTTTATATTCCCGTGACCTTTTTAACAAAGCCAGAGGATATGGAACATCTTGTCAGGTATTATGTTATGACAAGACCAATTGGGTGGTGGAAGCCAGTTGAAGATGAGGCAAGAAAAAGAGGGTTAATAAAATAAAAACGGTATTTTTCTTTATGACTTTTATCAGAAGGAATTGGACTCCAGAGGAAGCGGACAAATGGACTCGTGAAGATATAATTGCTATTATTATCTCACCGTTTGCCTATGCTTTTTTGATGATCGGAGTTGCGCTAAGTCTGTTCCTTTTTCTGTGGGGATTTGTGGCTCTTTTGATTGGTATAATCTTAACTGGGTTTATGCATTGGGTAATAGATCCGAAATTAAAAGCGATTTCAAGTGAATATGAGAAGAAACAGCGGGAGTATATAGAAAATCTCGAGAAAATAATCACCTGGAGGGAATAATGGAGAAGGGTTTAACAGTGGTTTTAGGGATGACGATTGCCTACTTTGTTTCATTTCTTGGTTTAATCCTCGCTTACATTTCTTATAAGAAAAGGAAAGGAACGAAAAAATGAATACAGATACAATTGTATGGGGAGTGATGATACCGCTTTTCATCTTCGTGTTTTCTTTTGCGATAACCTATAGGCTTTATAAAAAATTTTCAAAAGAACTGATCTCAAATGACAAAGGGTAAGATGAATTTTTAATCGTAGTACTCAAGTCCAAGGTGTGTTATAAGTTCCTCACCCATCAAATGGCGCAATCTATTTTTAAGTTTCATCAGTTGAATAAACAAATCATGCTCTGGATAAATCGTTGGTGCGTGCATTGGGCTTTTGAAGTAAAAGGATAACCACTCTTGAATTCCGCTCATTCCACTCCTTTGGGCGAGGTCAAGAAATAGAGCAAGGTCAAGGACTATTGGGGCAGCAAGAATTGAATCACGGCAAAGGAAATTTATTTTGATTTGCATAGGGTAGCCAAGCCATCCAAATATGTCGATATTATCCCATGCTTCTTTTTCATCTCCACGTGGTGGGTAAAAGTTTATTCGAACCTTGTGGTAGTAATTCCCATATAATTCTGGGTAAAGGTCGGGTTGTAAAATATATTCAAGGACGCCAAGTTTGCTAACTTCTTTTGTCTTAAAGGATTCTGGATCATCCAAAACTTCGCCATCGCGATTCCCGAGTATATTAGCGGAGAACCAACCTGTGAGTCCAAGCATCCTTGCTTTAAGCATTGGGGCTATCACGGTTTTGACAAGCGTTTGCCCGGTTTTAAAATCTTTTCCAGCAATTGGGACTTTCATTTCTTTGGCAAATTGGATAAGCGCTGGTATATCAGCTGATAAATTAGGTGCACCGTTTGCGTAAGGAACGCCCTCTGCGATTGCAGCATAAGCGTAGATCATACTTGGTGCTATCGAATCATCGTTTCTTTTCATCGCTTCTTCAAACTTTTCAAGAGTTTGATGTGATTCGCTTGGTTCCATATAAACCTCTGTGCTTCCACACCAAATCATAACAAGGCGATCACAGTTGTTTTGTTGTTTGAAGTTTCTTATATCCTCTCTCAACATTTGTGCAAGTTCAAATTTATCCTTTGCTTTTTTTACATTTGGTCCATCAAGCTTTTTAACATATCTTTTATCAAATACAGCTTTCATTGGTTTAATTTGTTCAAGTTCATCCTTTACAAGGTCGAGATGCTCTTTTTTTAGAACGCCAGCTTTTAGCGCAGATTCATATGCGTTATCTTCAAAGATATCCCATCCACCGAATACGAGGTCATTTAAGTCGGCAAGCGGAACAAATTCTTTAATTTTTGGGAACCTTCTTTCGGTTCTTTTGCCAAGTCGAATTGTTCCCATTTGCGTTAGTGAGCCAATTGGCAAAGCTAATCCTTTGCGAACGAGCAATGTTCCAGCGATAAAAGTGGTTGCAACAGCTCCAAGTCCAGGTAAAAGTACGCCAAGTTTTCCAATTGGTTCTTTTATTTCCGCACCCGATTTTGTCTTTATCATTTTTCCGCCTCCTTGTTTTGTGTTATAAGTTCGGCTTGGTTTTTAAGTTGATTTTCAAGTAATTCTATCTCTTTTGATTTCTTCCATACATAGTGAAGCCTTTGAAACGCGGTTATATTAGTTAAAACAGCCATTATATAAATTGCAATTGAAAGAGGCATAGGCGGATAAGCAGGGAGAGCAAAACTAAATTTATCGAATACGTAATCAAAAAATTCTACAAAATAATCATGGAGAAAGTAAAAAATTGAGCTAAATCCAAGCAGAACTATTCTCTCTGCCCTTCTCATAAATCCAATGTTGCAATCAAAACCGAGCCCTTCCGCTCTTGCCCTTATATAACTTACCATCATTGAACCGCCTATTGCGAAAACAGCAGCAACGGATGTAATGTAAAAATTATATTTTATCAAGTAGACACCGATCCCAAAAAATACAATTACCTCTGCATATCTATCGAGCGTGGAGTCATAAAGCGCCCCAAACTTTGTCACTCTGTTGTTTAACCTTGCGATTTTTCCATCAATTGTGTCAAATATCCCGCTTAATAAAGTTAAAATGCCAGCAATTATGAATTTACCCAGCGAGAAAAAATATCCAGCGAATATACCTATGATAAGTGCAAGTGTGGTTAAAAAATTCGGGTTTAAGTTTAAATGTGAGATCGATTTTAGAATTTTTTCTATCGAGTTAAGATATAAGGTTTCGACTTTTCTCGGTATCAGGTTTAAGGGCATAAAACGTTTTGTTAATTCTTCCTCAGTGCAATAAGTGTGTTTTCATCAACATGAGTTATTTGCTCCGGATCATAGTATTTAAGCAAATTTTGCTTAAAAAGTCTAATTGCCTGTTTATATTCTTCATCGTCATAAAAATAAAAAGTAGAATAATGTTTTGCAAATGCTTTTTTAAGGAGTTCTTCCATGGTCGATATGCGCGAGTATTCAAATTCGGTATAGCTTACAATTTCAAATTTTTTTAATCTTTTAAGTCGTTTAATCAGATCGACTTTCCAAAACAGACGATGTTCTTTGTCTGAGAAATTCGGGAAAAATTTACCCCAGATTGATCTGCGATTTTGTTCTTGTGTTCGAGTGTAAATGAAAAGAAAACCGCCAGGTTTTAAAATCCGTTGTGCCTCGCGAATAAATTTTTTGAAGTCGAAATGATGAATTGCGTTAAAAACGGTTAGCACTTCGATTGTTTGGCTTTTCAATGGCAAGTTTTCAGCGGGCGAATTTATAAAGTAAACCTTGCGACCTGTAAGGTATGATTGTGCCATTGAAAGCATCTCAAAACTTATATCAATTAATAAAGCAGCGTTAATATTTTCGGGTTTAAGAACTTTAATCAAAAGCTCTGTGTATCTCCCGGTTCCAGCCCCTATGTCTGCAATTTTTATTGGCTTTTTTAATTTTTTATGTTTTATCAGAATATCTCGTATTGCCAGAATCGGTTCGGGGTCGAGGTTTCTAACATGCCGATATACTGGTGCAATTTTGGCAAAATGTTGATATATGCCACTTTTTTTCATCTGACACCTCCACTTTTATTTCTCATTTCCCAGAAATTACAATCACAAATTCACCTTTTATTTTATCGGGTGTTAACCTATTTAGAACCTCAGACACTTTACCTCTGAAAACTTCCTCGTGAACTTTTGTTAACTCTTTAGCGATGGCTATTTCCCTATCTCCAAAAGTTTCAAGTATTTCATTTAATGTCTTCAAAAGTCTATGCGGTGATTCGTATAAAACTATCGTTCTCTCTTCTTGGGCTAATTTTTGAAGTTTTGTTTTTCTTCCTTTTTTATGAGGCAAAAAACCAACAAAGACAAATTCGTCCATTGGCAGACCACTTATGATTAGCGCACTTACAAACGCTGTTGGTCCAGGTATTGGGATTACTTGTATATCCTCTTCAATCGCTCTTTTTATCAAGGTGTATCCTGGATCGGATATACCGGGTGTTCCTGAGTCGGAAACAAGGGCGATATTTTTACCTGATTTAAGAAGAGATATAAGTTCCTCAGCTCTTTGCCTTTCATTATAATTATAATAACTCACAAGTTTTTTTGCAATACCAAACTTTTCAAGCAGAATAAGGGTGCGCCTTGTGTCCTCACATGCTATTAAGTCGACATTTTTTAAAGTATCGACCGCTCTAAATGTTATATCATCAAGATTTCCGATTGGCGTTGAAACGACATAAAGTTTACCAGCCATCAGCGGAGTTTTCGGGTTTGTTTATTATTAAGATAGGAATAAAGCCAGATTATACCAAATGCTGAATGTGGTTTATGGGGGAGTTTTGAAAAATAATCTAAAGTTTTTAAAATTCCTTTGCACGAGTTCAAATCCATGCGAAATAAAAAGATGGATAAGTTCAAACTTGTTTCAAAATATAAACCCACTGGAGATCAACCCAAAGCGATAAAGGAACTCACGGATGGCGTTTTGCGCGGTGTAAAATATCAAACTCTTTTGGGCGTTACGGGAAGTGGTAAAACATTTACGCTTGCTCATGTCATTGCAAATGTAAATAAACCGACGCTTGTCATTTCACATAACAAAACCCTCGCGTCCCAACTTTACGGTGAGTTTAAAGCCTTTTTCCCCGAGAACGCAGTTGAGTTTTTCATAAGTTACTACGATTATTATCAACCCGAGGCTTATATCCCAGAAACAGATACTTACATTGAAAAAGACGCTGCTATAAACGATGAAATTGATCGCCTTCGTTTGAAGGCTACAAGTGCATTGCTTTCGGGGAGAAGAGATGTGATAATTGTTGCATCCGTGAGTTGTATTTATAACATTGGTTCTCCGGATGAATATTTACGCCAAATCGTTACTATAAGGGTTGGGGATAGAACTGACAGAAACTCGCTTTTGTATAAACTTATGGATATTCACTATGTTAGGAATGATTATGAGTTTACTCGTGGGACTTTTAGAGTTAGAGGTGATGTAGTTGAGATTTTACCAGCGTATGAAAATGAAGAGGCGGTTAGAATTGAATTTTTTGACGATGTGATCGAAAGGATATCTTATATTGATAAATTAACTGGACAGGTTATAGGCAGAACAAATGAAGTTGTGATTTACCCTGCCAAATATTTTGTAATTGATAGACCAACACTTGAGAGAGCGATTAAAAGTATAGAGGAGGAACTTGAACAAAGGTTGGCTGAGTTGAGGGCACAAGGTAAATTTCTTGAGGCACAACGTCTTGAAAGTAGAACCAGGTTCGATATTGAGATGATGAGAGAAATAGGCTATTGCAAAGGTATTGAGAACTACTCAAGGCATCTCACAGGGAGAAAGCCTGGTGAAAGACCGTTTACTTTAATTGATTACTTCCCCAAAGATTATTTAATGATCATCGATGAGTCGCATGTGACAGTTCCTCAAATTCGTGGAATGTATAACGGTGATAGGTCGAGGAAGGAAACTTTGGTAGAACATGGTTTTAGGCTTCCATCAGCTCTTGATAATAGACCTTTAAAATTTGAAGAGTTTGAATCCTTAATAAACCAAGTTATATTCGTCAGTGCAACCCCGGGGGATTACGAACTTGAAAAGTGTAAGGGTGTTGTGGTAGAGCAGATAATAAGACCAACAGGACTTTTAGATCCAGAAGTAGTTGTTAAACCAACGAAGAATCAGATAGATGATTTAATACAGGAAATAAGGGAAAGAGTTAAAAGAAAAGAGAGGGTTTTAGTTACAACTTTAACCAAGCAAATGGCGGAGGACCTTGCGGAGTTTTTGCGGGGCATCGGAATAAAGGTTAGATATATTCACTCCGATATTGACGCACTTGAAAGAGTTGAAATTTTAAGAGACTTGAGACTTGGTGATTTTGATGTGCTTGTTGGGGTTAACCTTCTGAGAGAGGGGCTTGATTTGCCTGAGGTTTCACTTGTTGCGATTCTCGATGCCGATAAGGAAGGTTTTCTTCGCTCTGAGAAGTCTCTTATCCAAATTGCTGGGAGAACCGCAAGAAATGTTAACGGTAAAGTTATACTTTATGCCGATAAGATTACCAAATCAATGCAAAAGATGATCGACGAAACGAATAGAAGAAGAAAAATTCAAATGGAGTACAACGAAAAGCATGGGATTAAACCTCAAACAGTTTATAAAACCTTGGAAGATATACTTGCGACGACAATTGTTGCAGATGTTAAGCCAAAGTATGAATCTAAGGCGAAAAGAACAAGCATATCGATTGTCACTGATATAGGTTTTAAATTTATGAGCCAAGAGCAAAGGAAAGAGCTGATAGAACAGTTGAGGCGCGAGATGATAAAAGCTGCAAAGGACCTTGAGTTTGAAAGAGCAGCTGAGATTAGAGATGAAATTCAAAGGCTTATGGGGATGATGAAAAATTAACATCTAAAACAAATTTCCTTATTTATGCTTAAAAAATTTATCCTTTTAAGTTTGCTCGTTTTGTTCGGTTGTTCAGAAAAATCCAGTATGATACCGAAGTCTTTAGGTAAACTAAATCTTGACAGATACCTCGTTGGGACTAAGGCTAAGGAGATGATAAATCAAATGCATATGAGCGGGATGGTTGCCGGAGATAAAAATGAAATCGGCTTTTATTCGCATGATACGCTTAAAGCGGTGCTCTACATATCAAAGTTCAAAAATTCTGAAATCGCGAAGCAAAAACTTGAGCAGATGTTAATTAAAATTGCTCATGGAGACACGCCATTTTTTCTGCATAATCAGGTTAATATCCAAAACATAAATGTATTTCTTCTCTTCGGAATGGGGCAATCGCATTACGTTTACGCTAAAGATGACAAACTAATATGGCTTTCTGTGGACTTTCAAGTGTCCCTTGAGGCGTTGCACTCACTACTAAAACAAAAACAAATAAGGTAAAAACATGTATAAACCGCTCTCACAAAGCAATATACCGCAGGCTAAGTTAATAAAACGCGGAAAAATTCGTGATATTTATGAAGCAGATGGCTATCTTTTGATACTTGCAACTGACAGAATTTCTGCTTTTGATGTTGTCCTTCCAAATCCGATCCCTTACAAAGGTTATGTTTTAAATCAGATTTCTGTTTTTTGGTTTAAATTTTTAAAGGGTATTGTGGAAAGCCATTTTATAACAGATGATGTTAATTTGTTCCCTAACGTTTTCAGAGAAAGTTATGAACAAGTCGTTTATCGTTCAATGCTTGTTAAAAAGGCGAGACCGTTGCCGATTGAGTGTATAGTTAGGGGTTATATTTCAGGTTCGGCGTGGAAGGAGTATAAAAAAAGTGGTTTTGTTTGTGGTATGAAACTTCCCGAAGGATTAAGGGAATCTGATAAATTAGATGAGCCAATTTTCACCCCATCGACGAAAGCGGAAACAGGGCACGATGAAAATATCGCATTTGAAAAAGTTGTCGATTTGATTGGTAAAGAGCTTGCCGAAAAAGTTCGTGATCTAAGTTTGGAAATCTATAGCAAGGCTGAAAGATACGCTCGGGAAAGAGGGATCATTATAGCTGATACAAAGTTTGAGTTTGGTCTTGATGAAAATGGTAATTTAATTTTAATCGACGAGGTTTTAACCCCTGACTCATCCCGATTTTGGCCACTCTCTGAATACGAACCTGGAAAGTCGCAGATATCCTTTGATAAACAATATGTTCGTGACTATCTTGAATCTCTAAATTGGGACAAACAACCACCAGCTCCTGAACTGCCTGAGGAGGTTATTAAGAAAACCAGCGAAAAATACCTTGAAGCATATAGGCTTTTGACAGGTGAAGACTTATTGAAGAAAATAAAAATTTAAAATGGACGCCTTTGAGTTTTTAAAAATATTCGTTTTTGTTTTTGGTGTTTCGGCATTTGTTGTTTATCTGCTAAATAAAGTGAAATTGCCACCTATCATTGGATTTTTAATTTCGGGGATCGTAATTGGACCTTACGGAGCTAAGCTCGTTCAAAACACGGAGATAGTTACAGTTTTTGCCGATATCGGGATAATTCTTCTTCTTTTTGTCCTTGGACTGGAGCTTTCTCTGGCTAAGTTATTTGAATCGAGACGATTTTTTCTCATTGCTGGTGGAGCACAAATTATTATAACTTCGCTTTTGTTCTCTGGTCTGGCTTTATTTTTCTACGAATTAAACCTTTCTATTTTTATAAGTTTGATAATTGCTTTGAGTAGCACTGCTATAATTTTGAAATATTTGCTTGATAGCGGTGAGATTGACTCCCCGCACGGGAAAATTGTAACCAGTATTTTAGTATTTCAGGATTTGTTTGCTGTTTTTATGACGCCTTTTACCCCTTTGTTTATGGGTAGCAGTTTTAATTTGACCAATTTTCTGGTTAAACTTGTTAACTCGTCTTTGATAGTAACTTTTGTAGTTTTGGCTTCAAGAAAGCTTGTCCCGTCTATTTTATTTTTAATAGCGAAGACGAAAATCCGAGATTTATTCATAATTTCAGTTTTGTCTATTTGTTTCAGTGTCACTTTGATAGTAGCTGAGCTTGGTTTTTCACTTGCTTTTGGTGCTTTTATTGCTGGACTTTTAATATCTGAATCTGAGTATTCACATCAAGTCACCGCAGATATAATTCCGTTCAGGGAAAGTTTCATGGCGATATTTTTTGTCTCGGTTGGTATGCTTTTAGATATTAACTTTTTGATGGAGAATTTGGGGCTCATCATTTTGGCTTCACTTTTAATAGTATTGATAAAAACTATAGGAGCGTTTTTAGGTGTCTTTATCAGTGGTGGTGGTTTTAAGACCGCACTCATTTCAGGCATTCTTTTAGCCCCAATAAGTGAATTTTCTTTTGTTTTGATTTTGCTCGGTAAAAAATTTGGACTGGTTGATGAAAGGCTTTATCAGTTTTTCATCGCTTCATCTGTTATAACGATGATTTTATCACCCATTTTATTTCTGTATGTGCATAAGTTCGTTGATTTTATGGGAAATTATGTTAAAGCTAAAGATAAAAATTGGGGTAAGTTTAAGGGTGAGGACGAACTTAAGGACCATGTTGTAATAGTTGGATTTGGATTAACAGGTAGAAATGTCGCCAGAGTTTTAAAGGTTATTGGAATTCCTTATGTGATTATTGAACTTAACATTTTAACGGTGAAAAAAATGCGCGAGCTCGGGGAGCTAATTCTCCATGGTGATGCAACAAGTCCCGATGTTTTGAAAAAGGCTGGGGTTGCAAAAGCGAAATTGATGGTAATTACAGTTCCAGATCCCGTTTCAACCAGAAGAATAGTTTTTATTGCTCGCTCTTTAAATAACCATATTTATATAATCGTGAGAACAAGGTATGTGGCAGAAGTTGAAGAGCTGCAAAAATTAGGAGCAAACGAGGTTATGCCTGAGGAATTTGAAATATCGATTGAGATTGCGAATCGTGTTTTAAGCTATTTCAAATTTCCGTTGAATTTAGCAAAGGAGTATGTAAGCAAGTTAAAAGAGGGAAGCTATGAATTATTCAGAAGGGATGATGCGTCCTTTAATGAATTTGTGCGGAATTTATCTCTTCCGAGGGATTTGCTTGATCATTTGAAGCACGTTGAGATTGAGACGTATTGGGTCGGGGTAGGCTCAAAGGCGAGGCAAACAACAATTGGCGAGTTAGATCTCAGAAAACACACCGGGGTTACAATTCTTATCGTCAAACGGGGTGAAGAAATTTTTATAAATCCATCGGCTGATTTTAAATTTGAAGTTGGAGATTTAGTGGTTTTAATGGGAGAGCGTGATAAAATTGAAAAAGCAATACAAATGCTTGATGGTTAAGGGATTTAACGGGAAAAGCGTAAAAGTCTATGTGATTATATCCCTGTGCGTCATCGTTTTTAATTTTTTAATTGTGTCTCCTGTTATTTTTACGAATCTTGGAATGAATACATTCTCGGATGCAATTTATTTGTTCTTTAAACCATTGTGCCATCAGATGGATTCCAAAAGTTTTCACATAAATGGGATAAAGTTTGCTGTTTGCTCGAGATGTAGTTCAATTTATTGGGGTGTTTTGCTTGGTGTTTTTATCACGCCTATCTTTATAAACAAACGATTTCTTAATAGAACGAATCGTTTGCTTATGCTTGCTTTGTTCCCATCGCTTTTGGAATTTTTATATGAGAAGTTTTTGGTGGTTGAAATTTTAAGTGCAAAAATTTTGTCTTCGCTTTGGCTTGGGGGCATAGCTGGAATGGTGTTGACCTCCCAATTTATTGATATGTTCTCTGGTCGAAGGTGAAAACTTTTGACATTTGCATTTATCTTGTTTATCTTTAATTTAGAAAAAAAGATCGACGATTATGGATCTTAGGACAATTCATCGACTTGAAGAGATTGTTGGAAGGGAAAACGTTTTGACATCAATAGAGAATAGAATAGCTTACTCTTACGATGCGACGCCGACGTTCGCAAGTTTACCTGATGCAGTTGTAATTCCACAAACCCCCGAGCAGATATCGCAAATTTTAAAGCTTGCAAATGAAGATAATTTTATTGTCGTTCCGCGTGGTTCTGGAACTAGTTTAAGCGCTGGTGTTGTGCCTTTGCCTAATTCTATTGTTTTAGTTATGAGCAGATGGAGAAAAATTCTTGAAATCGATAGAGAAAATTTAACTGCGTTGGTTGAACCCGGAGTTATAACCGCGCACCTTCATCAGGAAGTTGAAAAATATGGATTGTTTTATCCACCCGATCCGGGGAGTATGACGATTTCAACGATAGGGGGGAATGTAGCTGAAAACGCCGGTGGTTTAAGGGGATTGAAATACGGAGTTACAAAAAATTATGTTCTTGGGCTTGAGGTTGTGCTTCCAACGGGGGAAATAATAAATGTCGGTGGTAAAAATGTTAAAGATGTTGCGGGATATAACTTGAAAGATGTTTTAATTGGCTCTGAGGGAACGCTTGGGGTTTTTACAAAAATTTTATTAAGGCTTGTGCCAAAACCACAATCTTATAAAACGATAATTGCATTTTTCAATTCGCTGGGGGATGCTGGAAAGGCTGTAGCGGATATAATTGCAAGCCATATTGTGCCGGCAACACTTGAATTTCTTGATAACACGACTATAAGATGCGTTGAAGATTATGCTCACCTTGGATTGCCAGTAAATGCTGAAGCTTTGCTTTTAATTGAAGTTGACGGACATCCAGCTCAGGTTGAAGAAGAGACACAGAAGGTTGAGAAAATTTGCATTCAAAATAGGGCTACGGATTATAAAATTGCGAAATCTGAGGATGAAGCTTTGAAATTAAAAACCGCAAGACGAGCTGCGTTTGCAGCACTTGCCCGCGTTAAACCGACAACAATACTTGAAGACGCAACTGTTCCGAGAAGCTTCGTACCTGAAATGGTTGAAAAAATTCAAGAGATAGCGAAAAAGTATCAAATTATAATTGGAAACTTTGGACATGCTGGCGATGGGAACCTTCATCCGACAGCGTTAACAGATGAAAGGGACAAGGAGGAAATGAAAAGGGTTGAATTAGCTTTTGAAGAAATTTTTGATTACGCTATCAAACTTGGCGGAACAATCACAGGTGAACATGGGGTTGGTCTTGCGAAGAAAAGATTTCTTGAAAAACAGTTCAACAACGCTGCGATCGATTTTATGAGAAATATTAAGCGAGTTCTTGATCCAAATAACATTTTGAACGCTGGTAAAATTTTTGATTTAAAACCGCGATGTGAAGGACGCCTTCCAACAGCAAAGGAGGAAATCGAAAAATATAAAGGTTTATGGATTTGACAAAAAGTGGGCTTTTCCCTATGGTAGACTTGAAAATTCCATCTGAACTTATCGTTCAATGTATGCATTGTGGTATGTGTCTTCCAGTTTGCCCAACTTATAACTTGACATTACTTGAAAAGTCTTCGCCAAGAGGAAGGATTCGGCTTATAAAAGAAGTTGAAGATGGTAAACTTCCATTCACAGATGGGTTTATTGATGAAATGTATTTCTGCCTTGATTGTCAAGCATGTCAGAGCATTTGCCCGGCTGGAGTTCAATACGGAAAACTTGTTGAATCAGCAAGGGTTAAAATTTTCAAACTTGGTAAAGATAAACAAAAATTGATCAAGAAAATTATTTTCAGATTCATTTTCTCTTCGAACGCTGTTTTTAAATTTTTTGCACATTTGGTGCGATTTTATCAAAATAGCTTGAGTGGTTTAATTCGA
>CALJEK010000017.1 GCA_938074445.1 Candidatus Kryptoniota bacterium
TTCAATTCATCGGTGCGGTAAGAACCGTAACCGGTTCAATGCACCTTGTTCACGCCAACGGTGTAAAGTTTTTGCTTGATTGTGGTCTTTACCAAGGCAAAAGAGCCGAAGCGAGAGAAAGAAATGAAAACTTTCCATTTGACCCCAGAGAAATTGACTTTATAATCCTATCCCATGCGCACATCGATCATAGCGGGAACATACCTCAGATTGTCAAAAAAGGATTTGCAGGCAAAATTTTCTCAACTTCAGCAACCCGTGACTTAGCAAGTATAATGTTAATTGATAGCGGGCATATACATGAAAAGGATGCGGAATTCCTAAACAAAAAATTAAAAAAGAGAAGTGAACCTTTAATTGAACCCCTATACACTGCCAAGGATGCTGTTCGCTCGCTTGAGCATTTTGTTGGACTCCCATACAGAAAAGAAATTGAGATAGCCTCGGGGATAAGTTTAATTTTTTATGACGCTGGACATCTTTTGGGTTCAGCCATAACCGTTCTTAATATAAAAGAAAACGGGACAAAAATTCGCCTTGCATTTACCGGGGACCTTGGAAGACCTTATAAACCAATCTTAAAGAACCCAGAGTTGATCGGAAACGTTGATTTTCTAATAACGGAAAGCACATACGGCGGGACAATTCATGAGGAGATTAAATTCGTCGAAGAGAAAATCGCTGAAATTGTGATAAAATCTTATGATCGAAACGGCAAAATAATAATTCCTGCATTTAGCGTTGATAGAACTCAAGTGTTAATTTATATACTTCACAAACTTGCAGAAGCAAACAAAATACCAAGGATACCGATTTTTATAGATAGTCCTCTCGCTGTCAACGCAACCGAAATTTATCGACTTCACCCAGAATGCTTTGACGATGAAATGAAGGAATTTCTTTTAAACGGCAAAGACCCATTCAACTTTTCAATACTTCACTATATAACTGATGTTGAAGAATCAAAAAAGTTAAACAAATATGAAAAGCCCTGCATAATTATTTCCGCTTCTGGAATGTGTGAAACGGGCAGAATTCTTCATCACCTTGCAAATAATATCGAGAATCCGCGAAACACAATTTTAATCGTTGGATATATGGCTGAAAATACGCTCGGCAGAAGACTAAAAGATGGGGTTAAGAAAGTAAAAATCTTCGGGGATGAATATACCGTTAATGCTGAAGTTATCTCAATAGATGCGCTAAGCGCACATGCAGATAGAAATGAACTCATCGCTTATATAAACCATATAGACAGAAAACATGTGAAAGGAATTTTTATCGTTCACGGAGAGGAGGAGCAATCAAATAAGCTTGCCGACGCTCTTAAACAGGTTGGTTTTGAAAATGTAATTATCCCACAAAAGGGGGAAACATTTGAAATTTAAAAAATGGTGCAAAAATGGAAAACTTCAGAAGAAAAAGTTTTTGGCTTGAAACTGCGGGTGAATTTGAACCTCAACTTGAACTAAAAGGAAATGTGAAAGTAGATATAGCGATAATTGGCGGTGGTTTCACGGGGCTTTCAACAGCATATCATCTTAAAAAGCTCGACCCTTCAATCGATGTCGCAATAGTTGAAGATCAAATTTGTGGTTACGGCGCAAGCGGGAGAAACGCGGGCTTCGGTATGACGCTTTTTGGTTTAACATTTAGTTTAACAGCAATAAGATTTGGAAAGGAAAAAGCAGTTCAAGCACATCATTATATGGAGACAGCGGTTGACTATCTTTCTGAGTTTATCACTTCAAATAAAATAGACTGTGATTATGAAAGACCTGGATTTTTAAGGGTTGCAACATCAAAGGCACATGTAAAGAGAATTCAACGCGAAATAAACCTTATGCGCTCCCTTGGGATTGGCGGAATAGAGTGGATTTCCCAGGAACAGGTTAGAAAGGAAGTTAACAGTCCTCTTTATCTTGGGGCTTGGTGGGAACCGAGATGCGTTTTGCTTAATCCAGCTAAACTTGCTTGGGGGATGAGGAAATTAAATCTTGACCTCGGCGTAAAAATTTTCGAATATTCACCTGTAAGCGAAGTAAATCGCTACAAAACTTACTTCACCATAAAAACAAACGATGGAACCCTGACTTCAGAAAAAGTTTTATTTGCGACAAATGCATTTTCTCACCTTTTCCCGCAATTGAAAAGGAAACAAGTTCCAGCTTTCACCTATATCGTTTTAACTGAACCACTTGATGAAAAATTTTTCAATGAAGTCGGTTGGAAAAATAGACAGGGAATTGAGGACGCGAGAAATTTAGTTCATTACTACAGATTAACGAAAGACAACAGGCTTCTTATGGGCGGAGGTGATGTTGGGGTTGGCTTCGGAAGAAAAATGAACTATGATGAAAACGAAAGAATTTTCAACGAGTTAAAAAACTACGTCAAGAAAGTTTTTCCAGCGCTGAAAAACGCAAACTTCACACATCAATGGGGTGGACCAGTTTCAGTACCGCTTGATATGGCTCCCGCAATTGGAAAAATTGGGAATGACAAAGCCTATTACAGTCTAGGCTGTGTCGGACATGGTGTATCTCTTACAATTCTAAATGGGAAATTGCTCTCCGAGCTGCTCTTAGAACGAAAATCTGAATTAACAGAAATATTTTTTGTAAATCGCAAAACGATTCCTTGGCCACCTGAACCAATCAGATTTGGAATAAGCCACCTAATTCGGGGCTATATGCGACTTGAGGATAAAATCCTTGATAAATAAGTCTTATCTTTGAACCCCATCAAAAAGAAAAACTTCTATCCCGAGAAATTTCTTTCTCATAGAAATTGAGTTACTTAAAGTCTCGAGCACCAGACTTTCAAGTTCAGGCTCATGTGACGAGACGAACCAAATTCGTCTATACGCTCGCGATAAATCACGCAGTTTGTTGACTAATTCATTTCTACTTTGTTCCGAAACATCAGGAAGTTGAATTTTAACGATGTCGTCCCTTTTTGAATAGTAGTAAAAAACATATTTATTCGCTATGATCAAATCTCCTTTGCTCGCTTTTTCTTCGATAAATTTAACCGCCTCCCTCCATTCCTCTTTATTCGTTTTACCGTAATACCACGCAAGGTTTATCACGGCTAAAAGCAAGACAATGTACGCGATGTGTCTTTTAAATCCGCCGTTATAATTTTCAAACCCAATTGAAGCGAGAAAGTAAAACGCGATGGACGAAGCTATCGCATATGATGAGATAATAAAGCGGAGGATGAGCATCTGTTTGAGTTGATTTGACTATCTCAGCAACGCTTAACTTTGCAAAT
Organism: Candidatus Kryptoniota bacterium; assembly: GCA_938074445.1. Lineage (GTDB taxonomy): Bacteria > Bacteroidota > Ignavibacteria > Kryptoniales > Kryptoniaceae > Kryptonium. The sequence continues at coordinate 3,277 of CALJEK010000017.1, forward strand.
TTAACTGATGAACCCTCATCAAGCCATAAACTTTCAACATCAAGCAGAAAAACCCTTAAAAATAAACTCAACCCAAGAATAAAAATGAAAACACTCGTTTTCATTCATGATCGAGCAAGATTTTTGATCTCACTTAAAATTTTCGCCACTTCCATTTCGTTGTTGTAAACATGAAGGGAAACTCTAACAGCCATCAAATTTCCTTCGGCGACCGGTCTAACCCTTATCCTTTTTTCCATTAGATAAGAAACGATTTTGTCATAGCTTATATTTTTCATTCTGAATGTTATCATTGCAGTCCTGAACTTTTCCTCTTCTGGGGACAAAACCTCAACATTTGGAATTTTAACGAGTTCTTGATAAAAAGCCTCAGCAAGAGTTCTGTTATGTTCCCATATTTTTTCAATACCGATGGCATTTAAAAAATCGATCGCAGTTTCTAAACCGAAAAATAAAGCTGGATTTTGAGTCCCATATTCAAATCTTTGAGCAGATGGTTGAAATTTTAACTCACTTTTCTCAACGCTATATCCAGCATCAGAATATCCACCAACCGTAATCGGCTGAACAAGCTCAAGATTTTCTTTTCTAACATAAAGAATTCCCGTTCTCTTTGGACCAAGAAGCCATTTATGCCCGCTCGTCGTGTAAAAATCGCAACCGTATTCACGAACATTTATAGGCATCATCCCTGGAACTTGAGCCCCATCGAGAAAAACCCACAATCCCTTATCCTTAGCCAGTTTACAAATTTCCTTTTCGGGGAAAAGCTGTCCCGTGGTACAAGTTATATGACTTATAAAAATCAGTCGAGTTCTTTTTGTTATTAATCTCTCAATCCTCTCAAGATTCCCAAACCCATTTTTAATATCAGGTTCAAAAGTTTTTAAAACAATCCCATCCCTTTTAGCACGATTTAACAAAGGTATATTCCCCGCTGCGTGTTCATGCGTCGTCAAGATAACTTCATCTCCTTTCTTCAAAGGGAGCCCATTTACGACAATGTTAATTCCTTCGGTAGCACAGCTTACAAGAGCAATTTCTTCCTTTTCACAACCGAAAATATCCGCACATTTTCCCTTTACCTTCCACCATCTTTCAAGATCGTGATTTGGCGTTGGATACTTGTCAAGATTGTCCATTTCTTCTATAACTTTATGTGTCACAACGAAAGGAGATGAACCAAGACCACCTGTATTAAAGTATGTAAAATCTCTTGGGATTGGAAATTGCTCGCGAATTAACTTCCAAAATTTCGGGTCATTCGAACCAAGATTTGAGATTCTTTCCCTGAAATTTTCAATGTTCACATGGTTTAATTTCTTCGAGTTCGGGAAAAGCGCGCTAAATGTTAAAAATGCCATTGACTTTAAAAATTCTTTCCTTTGCATAACTTTTTAAAATGTTAATTTTCAATCTGTTTCAGCCTCGACATAGTTTATAAGTTCCCCTATGTTTTGAATCCATGCGGTTATCTTGTCCCCAGGCTTAATCGGTCCAACCCCTTCTGGAGTTCCAGTTGAAATGATATCTCCAGGATAAAGAGTTATATATTTGCTGATCGATTCAACTATTGATGGGATGTCAAAAATCATATTCCTCGTGTTAGAATTTTGCCTAAGTTCATCATTAACCCATAATTTTAAATCAAGTTCCACCGGAGTTTGAATTTCATCCGCAGTCACAATCCACGGTCCCATAGGAGCAAAATAATCTAAACTTTTCGACCTAAACCACGGATGCTGAGCCTGAATGTCTTTCCTTTGTATTTCTCTTGCGGTTACATCAACAACAATTGTGTATCCGGCAATATAATTCCACGCATTTTCCTTTTTAATCTTTTTCCCTTTCTTCCCTATAACAACCGCAAGCTCAATCTCGTGATCAATTCTCCCAATATCAGTTGGGATATAAATTGTTTCCAAATGTCCAACCACAGATGTGCTGCTTTTTGCGAAAATAATTGGCTCCTCCACTGGTGTTGGGGAACCGAATTCCCTCGCATGTTCTTCATAATTTCGTCCAAGACATATGAATTTGGGTGGGAATTCAACTGGCGCATTATATCTGAAAGATTCCTTAACAAAGAGATATTCCATCAAATTATGCTTCTCGACAAAATCAACAACCCGCTTGAAAAGGTCAATGTTAAACAATTGTTCCCTGAAAAGTTCAGTTACGGTTTTTATAGATGGAAAATCGTCAATCTTATTTTTCAATTTTTGATATAGCGGAAGCGCATCAGTTAAATTTAAAATTCTTCCGCTTTCATCGTAAATAATTCCGATGAAGTTTTCCTTCTCCGTGTGAAGCGAAAGTATTTTCATGTTTCGTAGCTTTTGTTTTTAATCTCTCTCAAATTTAATGAAAATCACCACAATGTAAAAAACGCGCTTTTAAAATTTTTCTTTAATTCTCTTAAATTATCCCCACCAAATTTTTCAAGGATAGCGTTTGCGATAACAGGGGCTATCACAGATTCGGCAATCACACTTGCGGAGGGAACAGCACAAAAGTCAGAGCGCTCATATCTTGACTTTATCGGTTTCAACGCTTTCAAATCGACGCTTGATAAGCCTTTTACAACAGTTGCGATTGGCTTCATCGCTGCCCTCAACACTATCGGTTGCCCATTTGTCATTCCACCTTCGAGACCACCGGCGCGATTCGTCTTGCGATAAATTTTTCCATTTTTCACAAAGATTTCGTCATGCACTTCGGAGCCAAACTTTTTCGCGTTTTCAAAAGCCGAACCTATTTCAACACCCTTCACCGCTTGAATCGACATGATTGCCTGCGCCAATAAACCATCAAGCCTCCTATCCCACTGCACATAACTACCAAGTCCAACTGGCAACCCCGTAACAATTACTTCAAAAACACCGCCGACCGTATCCCCATTTTTCATCGCTTCTTTTATCACATTTTTCATCTCAGTTTCAATTGCTCTATCAATACATCTCACTTCAGATTTATCAGCCAACAAGCTTATTTCAAGAGCTCCTCTTGGTTTATGGATTAGTTTTTGTATTTTTCTGTCAATTTTTTCTCTGTTTTCAAATCCTGCATATCCGATCTGAATTACATGGCTTCCGATAAAAATTCCAAGTTCCTCAAGCAATTTTCTCGCTACTGAAGAACAAGCCACTCTTATTGCGGTTTCTCTCGCACTTGCACGTTCAATTACATTCCTTATATCGTCAAAGCCATATTTGAAATATCCAGCAAAATCGGCATGCCCAGGGCGTGGGATTGTAATTTTTTCAATTTCCTCACTCTCGGCGATTTTCTCAACGGACATTTTCGTTTTCCAATTTTCCCAATCCTTGTTTTTAATCATCAAAGCAATTGGTCCGCCAATTGTCTTGCCAAATCTAACGCCAGATATGATCTCAACTTTATCGCTCTCAATTTTCATCCTTCCACCGCGTCCATAACCCATTTGTCTCCTTTTAAGATGAAAATTTATATACTCCGCGCTTATTTCAAGCCCTGCTGGAATCCCTTCAATAATCCCAACGAGCGCTTGACCGTGCGATTCACCCGCTGTTAAAATTCTTATCATCTTAAAAACTCGCTGTAAATTTTTTCAAAAAAATTAATCAAGCATTCCTCTATTTGCAAATAAAATGGTGCTAAACTATATTTTTAAATAAGAAGCCCCAAGCAAAAAATAACATGGAGGTAAAAACCATGATCCTTGCAACAGAGATCAGGGAAGGAATGGCGCTAAAAATTGAGGGAACCATTTTTAAAGTAATTGAGGCGAAGGTTCATGCTGGAAGTGGTCAAATGCAAGGTTTTGTGTCAACTCGACTTTTAAATCTATCAACGGGGCACTACACTGAAAGAAGGTTCAGAACAGATGAAAAAGTAGAAGATATTGAACTGATCAGAAAACCGATGGAATATATTTATAACGATGGAGATTTATATTATTTCATGGACCCTCAAACTTACGAACAAGTTGGGGTTCCGAAGGAATCAATTGGGAACTTTGCAAAGTTTTTAAAGGAAGGGATGAAAATTGATGTTGAATTTCTCGGGGACCAACCAATAAGCGTAAGAACACCGAAGACAGTTGATCTTAAAGTTATTTTAACTGGTTCAGGGGTCAAGGAAGCGCAAGATAATACAATGAAAAGCGCCACACTTGAAAATGGTATGGAAATTCTCGTCCCCCAGTTTATCAAAGAAGGTGAGATCGTGAGGGTTGATGTTGAAACGATGAGATATTTGGAAAGAGTAACTCAGAAAAAAGGTTAATTAATGACATGGTGCGATAATTCCTCTTGAGCCATTTCTTCTGAAACGGGCGTCCTTGGGATTGAAAAAGTCTTGATATATTTGCAAATTTTTTTTATATTGTTAAAGACAACATAAACTACAAAAATTTTTCAAAAATGAAAACCCCTAAGCAAATAGAGCGTGTTTGTGATTACTGTGGAGGCAAGCAAAAATTTAAGTTTAGAGGAAATTTCGAAGCTGAACCAGAAAGCAAATTTTGGTATGCGTGTCAAAAGTGTAAACATGTGGTTCTAATATCAATTGAGGAATTAAATCTCCAGCAAAATGCAAACGCACAAAAAAATTACAGAGTTTACTCGGCGAACGAAACATACGAAATTGGAGAGATAATTTATCACGAAGAATGGCAAGATTATGGTAAAGTTAAGAAGAAAGAAATATCATCAAGTGGTTATAATATAATTGTCGTAGAGTTTGAAAAACTCGGTCCTAAAAGACTTGTTGAAAGCTTCAAACAATAAAAAAGCGAGGTGATAAAATTGGTAGGAATAATAATTCAAGAAGGCGAATCAATCGACAAGGCATTAAAAAGATTCAAAAAGAAATACGAGCAGGCTGGGATCTTGCGGGAATTCAAACGCAGGACTTTTTACACCCCACCCTCTGTTAAAAAGAAAATGAAAAGAGCCAAAGCAATTCGCAGAGCTCAGAGAATGATGATGGAGCAAATGTAATTTTGAAACAAAATAATCAAGAAGGCGGTGAACAAAAAGAAAAAGCAGGTATTAAAAAAACACAGAAAGAAGGAGAAAAAGAGAAAAGAGAAAATGCGCAAGTTAAGAGAGATGCTTGCTCAGATGAAGCAGCAAGAGCAAGCGCAGACAACACAAAATTAAACCCCGACCTCAAGGTCGGGGTTTTTCTTTTATTTTAGGTTAACTATCCAATCTAAAATCTTATCAACCTTTTCAGGATCGTTAGCTTCGCAATAGAACCTTAACAATGGTTCCGTCCCAGAAGCCCTGACAAGAAGCCACCCCTCGTCAAAGAAAAATTTAAATCCATCAATTGTCAACACGTTGTTAACTTTATAACCAGCAATTTCCTTTAATCCTTTCCTAAGTTTCCCAAGAACTTTTTGCTTGTGGGATTCCGTCGTGTGCAAATCAATTCTCTTGTAGAAGTGTGGCCCAATTTCAGCAAATAGTTCTTCAACGATTTCGGAAAGTTTTTTGCCTCTTTTCACCATCATTTCACAAATTGTCAACCCAAGAAACAACCCATCTCTTTCAGGTATATGTGTCTTAACCCCTATCCCACCGCTTTCTTCACCACCGATCATTATATCCTTAGTCATCATAAGTGTTGCAACATGTTTAAATCCAACCGGAAGTTCATAAACTTTTAACCCGTATTTTTTAGCAAGTTTATCAACCATTAACCCAACTGAAACAGTCTTAACAACATCTCCTCTTAAACCTTTATCTTCGTAAAAATATTTCAGCAGAATCGCGAAAACTCTTTGAGGATCGACATAGTTACCTTTCTCATCAACTGCTCCAATTCTGTCAGCATCCCCATCTGTTGCAAGCCCAACATCAAAACCTCTTTCAGGAACAAGTTTAATTAATTCACCAAGGTTTTTTGCGATCGGTTCAGGATTAACACCCCCAAAAGATGGATTAAATTCATTATGTATCACAACAGCTGAAGGTATTATCTCAGTTAAAATTTTTTGCCCAGCTCCATACATCGCATCGTGCACTATCTTCAAGCCTGAGTTCTCTATCGCCGTTACATCAATTTTGGATTTGAGATCGTCAATATAAATTCTCTTTAAATCAACAATCTTTATCAAACCTTTTTCCTTTAACTGTTCAAACGATTTCTTTACTCTCTCAAATTCAGATCTTGAAACCCTATTGGCTTCCTTTTCAACTTTCTCGATGTTCTCAATCTCTTCTGGACCACCGAAATCAGCCTTCAACTTGTAACCGTTATACTTGTAAGGATTATGGCTTGCTGTGATCACTACGCCACCAGCACAATTAAACTTTGGAATGGCAAGTGAAACAGCGGGCGTCGGACAATATCCATCCGATAGTAAAACTTTAATTCCCAAATTCGCTATTACAGTCGCGACATGTTCAGCGAATTCTTTTGAAAGAAACCTCGTATCATAACCAATCACAATGCCATTCTTTATCTTTTTATGCTTTTTATAAAATTTTGCGGTCGCAATTGCCACCTTAGTTAAATTTTCAAATGTGAAGTTTTGCGCGATTATGTCCCTCCACCCATCAGTTCCAAATTTTATCTTTGCCATATCTCCCCAAGTTTTGTTTTTATTTAAATTTTAGCTTAATCCGTGCTTTGCGATTTTTTTCCTATTTTTTAAAACAAACTCGATCATAACATCAACATAATCAAGCAAGTCCGGACATTCAATGTAACCTCGACTTAATATTGAAGTTGCCTTGCTACAATCATAATGCACTTGATGATCAAAATAATCAATCAACTGCACCGGCATCCCAACAACCCTTTGAACAATTTTGGGTTTCATAAGTTTTTTTAATTGCTGTGGCGAAATCTGAAAATAATTGAATTTTTTACCGATTCGCTCGGCAAAAATTTGAACGAGTTCAAAGACCTTATGAGGTCTTGGATCAGTCAAATGAAATACCCCGTCAATCGTTTCGTCAAAGCGACTTAAATAACAAATTGAATTTACAACATAGTCGACCGGCACAATATTCACCTCAGCCTCACCGGAACCAACTTTCGGGAATGGGGAGCGATTGGGAAGTTTAATCATAAGTAAAATCACATAATAAGGTCCATCAAACTTAGCGGTTTCACCATTGACTGAATCACCAACGACGATCCCAGGTCTATAAATCGTCGTCGGAATCCGACTCACATATTCTCTTACAACCTTTTCAGCTAAGAATTTCGTCTGTTCGTAAAAATTTTTAAAATCCTGCCCGCGATCAAAATCATCCTCCGCGTAGACCCCCGTCGCCCAACCGGAAACATAAGCGGTGCTAACATAATGGAAACGCTTAAGATTAGGGCAATCAAGCAAAAACTTTACAACATTTTCAGTCCCTCTGACATTTACCCTATATCCGAGCTCAAACGAGACTGCAAGGTCATATACAGCTGCAAGATGAAAACATTCTGTCACTTCGCTCTTAATTTCCTTAAATCTCTCGATCCCAAGTTCCGCTAATGTTATATCTCCCGTTACAATTTCAAGAGACTTGGCAGAGACAGGAAATTCTACTTGAATCTCATTGATGGTTCGATTCGCCAACGGAAGATATTTTTCCTGAACAAGAAGATAAAATTTCTCAATATCAGGTCTGTAAGAGAATAACTTTTTGATCAACCTTGTTCCGATAAACCCGGGAAAACCTGTTAACAATGCAACAGACATAAAAATTATCTTTGTTTGCAAGCCCATTTTAATTTTTTTAAATTATACTAAATTTTTTCACAAAATAAAAACCTTGCAAAATTGCCCCGCGATTTGAGAACATTTATAAAACTTTTAAAGGAAAGGAACGAGATTAAAGAAATTTATGGTGAGGTTTCAACGGAACTTGAGATCACCGAAATCGCAGATAGAGTTGTAAAGTCAGGGGGACCCGCAATTCTTTTTAAAAATGTTAAGGGAAGTAAATTCCCTGTTCTTGTGAATTTGTTCGGAACTTATGAAAGGGTCAAACTCGCCATCGGAAATGAACCTGAGGAAACATTTAAATGGCTTGTTCAACTTCTTACAGAAAGAACATCTCTAAAAAGTCTATTCAAAAACAAGGGTCATCTATTTAAACTTTTCAAATCCCTGAAACCCAAAGTCGTTAAAACTGCACCAGTTCAGGAAATTGTAAATTTAAACCCTAACCTTTTTGAAATCCCAGCTTTAAAATGTTGGCCAAAGGATGGCGGGAAATTTATAACATTACCACTTGTCATAACCCATGACCCTGAAACAGGGAAGAGAAATATTGGGATGTACAGAATTCAAATCTACGACGAAAAAACAGCCGGATTACATTGGCAAAGCCATAAAACAGGAGCATATCATTACTGGAAAGCGGAAAATCTCAACAAACCTTTACCCGTTGCAATTGCAATTGGTGGTCATCCAGCACTTATCTTTTCAGCGATAGCCCCGCTTCCCCCAAACTTTGACGAACTTATGTTTGCCTCTTATTTGCTCGGCGAAAAAATTCGACTTGCCAAAGCAAAAACAATTCCCCTGTTTGTACCAGCAGATGCTGAATTTATAATCGAAGGATACGCATATCCATATGAGCGAAGGATTGAAGGACCATTTGGCGATCACTTCGGTTATTATTCACTTGCTGAACCGTTTCCAGTTTTACATGTCACCGCTATAACACATAGAAGGGATGCGATTTACCCAGCAACCATTGTCGGAAAACCACCGATGGAGGATTCATGGGTAGGAAAAGCGATCTCTGAAATTTTCTTCCCAATTATAAAGTTCCAAATCCCAGAGATAACTAATATGTATTTGAGCCACGAAGCAGGGTTTCACAATCTCGGAATAATATCCGTTGAGAGTTATTTCCCAAGGCAAGCGATCAAGGCAATGATGGGAATTTGGGGATTAGGACAACTCGCCTTGACGAAAATTTTAATAGCGGTTGATAAAACCATAAACCCAGAGGATTTAGAATCAGTTGCAGTTGAAGTTTTAAAGTGGGTAGATTTCTCAGAGGATTTGATTTTCGTAAGGGATGCCCACACGGATACGCTTGATGTCGCAGGTCCATTGACGGATCATGGTTCAAAACTTGGAATTGACGCAACTCCCAAAAAAGGACGAGAACAATTCGAAATCAGAAAAATTACACTGCCAGAGTTGAAAGGTAAAGGTGAAATCATCGATGAACTACGCCCTATTGACGGCATACTTGTTGTCAAAATTAAAAAAGATAGACCATTCAAAGCCAGAGAAATTGCAAATGAAATCTGGAAAATTGACCTTGAAAAAAAGGTCAGGATAATGTTTATAGTTGATGAAGAAATCGATATCCACGAGAAAACCGAACTTCTGTGGGGTTTGTTCACAAGGTTTGACCCCGAAAGAGATATATTCTTTGATGAAAGGAAACTAAATTATCGCGTTTTACCAAACTTTGGCACACGAATGGCAATTGATTGCACACGAAAGTTTAAAGAAGAAGGACATCTCAAGCCGTGGCTTGAGATCATAGAAATGGATGAGCAAATCAAAAAAAGGGTGACACAGCGATGGAAAGAGTTTGGATTCTAAATCTAATTTTAATCATCGTGATAGTTTCAGTTTTAATATCACAGAATAAAATCAAACAAAAGCGAGAGGAATTAAACCGCCTGCGCAAAGAGATCGAAATTTTTGAAAACAGAATCAAGCAAGCTCAAAAAGAAGAGAAAATAACGCTTGAATTAATCGATGACTACGAGAGAAAAGATAACCTTTTAAGAAAATTAATTTCAGAATTGAAGCAACAGGTTAACGAAAACGACAGAACGATAAAACAATTAAAGGAAGAAATTTTGAAGTCTGAAAACGAGATTAAAAGTTTAAAAGAACAATATGCAAATTATGTGAAGGCACTTTACAAGCGAGGCAGAACCCACGACCTCGAATTGATCTTAACAGCCAAATCGGTTAATCAAATGTTAACAAGAACAGTGTATCTCAAAAAATTTTCAGAACATAGAAAAAGAACCATTGATTCAATCTATACAATCCAAACTAAACTCAAAAATCAAAAGAATGAACTTGAAGTCGTCCTTTCAAAACAAAGGGAATTATTAGCAGAGAAAGAAAGAGAAGAACTTAATCTTCTCGCCAGCATAAAAGAAAAAAGAGAACTGCTCGAAAAAATCAGAAAAAATAAACAGAACTTTCAGGCTCAGCTCGAAAGGAGGAAAAAGGCAGTCAAGGAACTTGAAACTGTAATTGCGAAATTGATTGAGGAAGAAAGAACGAGAAAAATGAAAGAAGAGAAAGAACTAAAGCCTAAAGTTCCTGAAGTTAAAGGAAACTTCGCCAAGCTAAGAGGAAACCTCCCATGGCCAGTTGACAATGGCAAAATTGTAAATCGTTTCGGCGAACAAGTACACCCTGTCCTAAAAACGGTCACATTGAACTATGGCGTGGATATTGCCGTCCCGGAAAATAGTCCCGTTAAAGCGGTGGCAGATGGCATCGTCTCAAAAATCTTTTGGTTGCCGAGCTTTGAAAATTTGATCATATTAACGCACGAGGATGGCTTTAGGACAGTCTATGCAAATTTATCGGACATATTTGTAAACGAAGGTGAAACTGTAAAAGCAGGGCAGATAATCGGAAGAAGTGGCGACTCAATCGAAGGCTCAATCGTTCACTTTGAAATATGGTATGAAAGACAGCAACAAAATCCCGAACTATGGCTCTCTAAAAAATAGAATTTCCCCAGAATGAAAAAGTTAAAAATTGTCTTTTTTCTTACGCTCTATAATTCAATTTTTATCCCTCTTCTCTTCGTCCTTTTTCACATCGTCGCTCTTTTTAACAAAAAAGTTAAAAAAGGAATAGAAGGACGAAAAAAACTTTTTAAAGAACTTGAGGAAAAAATAAGGGAAAAATTTAACCCCCAAAAACCAACATTTTGGTTTCACTCTTCCTCACTTGGCGAATTTGAGCAAGCAAAGCCGATAATCTCAAAAATTAAAGAAAAAATAAACCCGAACATAATAGTTACATTTTTCTCGCCTTCGGGATATGAACACTCCAAAAATTACGCGCTCGCAGATGTTATATCTTATCTTCCGTTCGATTCAATTTTCAATGCGAAAAGATTCACAAATTTGATAAAATCAAACAGAACTTATTTTTTCTTGATGAAATACGACATTTGGCCAAATCATCTCTATATGGCGAAGAAAACCAACTTTGTAATCTGTCTCGCAAACGCTGTTGTGAATGAAGAAAAGACAACTTTTTTTAAACGCTTCTTTTATAGCACAATTTACGAACTTTTCGACTACATCTTTTTGATCTCAAAAGATGACGAAAAAAACATTCAGAAACTAAATATTAAAAATCCAAAAATTTTGGCAACAGGAGACACAAGATATGACCAGGTTTTCGCAAGGAGCAAAGAGGCATTAAAAAAACAAATAATTCCCGATCGGGTGATATTGAAAAATAAAACAAAGAAAAAAGTTTTTGTAGTTGGAAGCAGCTGGGAAGAAGATGAAAAAGTTATAATACCAGTGCTTATAAAAATCCAAAAATACGAACCTGACATTTTAACGATTTTAGTTCCGCACGAGCCAACCGAAGAAAACATTGAAAGAATTGAAAGAGAACTCCGGGATAAAATAACATACGTAAGGTTTTCAAACATTGAAAAATATTCAGGTGAAAAAATTGTGATTGTCGACTCTGTTGGATATTTAATGTCAATTTATGCTTATGCCGATGTGGCGTATGTTGGTGGAAGTTTTAAACAAGGGATTCACAATGTCCTCGAGCCAGCAACTTATGGAATACCAGTGATTTACGGTCCCAAAATTAACAATTCACCTGAAGCTAAAAACCTTGCTCAAATCGGAGGTGGATTTATCATAAATAACAAAAAAGAACTTTACAAAATATTACGCAAATTCCTCGCGGACGAAAATTTAAGAATTGGAGCGGGAAAAAAATCTTACGAACTTGTCGGGTTGAATCTCGATGCAACTGAAAAAATCATTGAAGCGATTGGATTAGCGCTTTAACCTCTGAATAAACCCTCTCCGTTTCAATTAATTTCATACAATTAAAATGTTTTTCTGGACATTCTTTCCTCCCATGAATTCCACAGGGTCTACAGTAAAGATTTTCAACCTGAACAATTTTGTCTCTTTCACCGTATGGATAAAAACCAAACTCAGGAACGGTTGAACCGAAAATAGCCACAACTGGGGTTCGCATCGCAACCGCAATGTGCATCGGAGCAGAGTCGTTTGAAACTAAAAGCATGGAACGACGGATCAACTCCGCAGACTGAAGTAAACTTAACATCCCACAAAAGTTAAAGACATTTTCAGAGGAACACATATTTTTTATCTCTTCACAAAGTTTAAAATCTTCTTTGCCCCCGATGAGCACAACTACAAAACCACCTTTTACCAGAAGCTTGGTAAGTTCAGCGAATCTTTCTTTCAACCACCTTTTCGTCGCCCAGACGGAACCTGGGGCTATGCAGACTATTTTTGAATTTACATTCGAAATCAATCTATCAATATAATTTTTTTCATCTTCGGATGGATAAAGGTTTGGAATTTCCTTTGTCTCAATTTTTATCCCAAACGGCTCAAGCAAAGAAAGGTTCCTTTCTATTTCATGAATTTGTCTATATTCAACTACGTGGGAGTAAAGAAATTTAAAAGCGCTTTTATCAAATCCGACTCTAACCTTCACCCCAGCAAGCAAAGGTATAACCGCACTCCTAAAATGACGCTGCAGAATAAAAGCAACATCATAGTTTCCCCGAGATATAAGACGGATCATCTTAATCATCCCTTTTAATCCCTTGTCCTTTCCTTTTTTATCAAATATTATCACATCATTTACATCGGGATGGTTTTTTAAAAGCTCAGCTGTCTTTGGGATGAGCATAAAATCAATTTTTGCGGATGGAAATTTTTTTCTTAAAACTTGAAGAAGAGGAAGTGATAAAACGACATCCCCGATGAATGCAGTTTGAATTATTAAAATTCTTTTCCAGTTCCAAATGTTCATCGTCACTTTAAATTTAAATTATTCGTTGGTGTGTGCTTCCATCTTCTATGAAACCAAAGCCAGTGATCGGGGTAAAGATGAATATATTTTTCGAGCAGTGAAGTATGAATTTGTGTAAGTTTTAAAATGTCTTCGTCTTCATTTCCAGATGGGGTAAAATCAATTTTCTCAATGACAATCCGATAATTATATTTTCTATCCCTTATGGTAAAACCCATCACAATCGGCGCACCCGTTCTTAAAGACATAAGCGCTGGACCTGCAAATGTTGAGGCTGGTCGCCCCAAAAAATTAACATAAAGACTTTCCTTCGGCGCGCTCTGATCTGCGAGAAGCGCAACCAACCCCCCTTCAGACAAAATCCTCAACGACTCCCGAAACGCCCTCTCCATAGGTATAACTTTGTTCCCAAACCAGCACCTCCATTTGTTTATTTCATTATCCACAAACTTATTCCTTTGCCTTTTTACAATAACATTCAAAGGCTTGCCCACCTCCAATCCCAAAACAACAGCGCTTAACTCCCAATTGCCGAAATGACCCGACATTAAAATCAAACCACGACCCTTATCCAAGGCTTCATACACATAATTTAAATTTTCAACCCTCACTATCTTTTTGAAATCCTCCGGCTTAAATTTTGGAAAACTCATAAATTCAAAAATCGCTATAAAGAAATTGACATAGGTCATCTTTAAAATTTGCTTTATTTCCCCTTCGCTCTTATCAGGGAACGCCTTGCGCAAGTTATCAAGCGCAACTTTCTTCCTGTATGGAATAAAATAATACGCAAAGATTCCCAAAGTCTTGCCCAACCTTTGAGAAACTCTGAAAGGCAAAATATTCGCAAGAAAAACAAAAAATTTGAAAAGAATATACTCAATATAATTTTTCACAATTGTCCGCGCTTTTATTTAACGTGCTTTAATAAGAAAAAGGGATGCGCAAAGGCATCCCTTAAAGTTTTCTACTTCATCATTTGCTCTCTGATTAACCTAAATTCACTATCTGGTTTCCACTCCGGCTTTTCATCGGCATTTGCAAGATAATATAATGACATAAAAACAAGCTTCATATCCTCAACCGCTCCATCAAGAACCCATGAGTCGCTATATTCATCGCTCGGTTGATGATAATTCTTTGCAATATATTCCTCAACGACCTTCTTCCCGTAATCCTCTGGCTTTCCTATGTATTCAACACCATTATCAAAATACACAGCCGGGACCCCTATTTTTGCAAAATTAAATTGATCTGACCTATAAAACATGCCAAGCTCGGGGAATTGATCCGGCTTTGCATATCTACCTTGATATCTATTCGCGATTTCATTTATTATCTCACCAAGCGTGCTTTTTTCCATCCCGATTAAAACAACATCCTTTGTTTTCCCCCATATATTTATCCCATCGACATTTATGTTGGCAACGATTTTGTTAGGTGGAACAGTTGGGTTTTGAGCAAAATACTTTGAACCTAAAAGCCCAGCTTCTTCAGCTGTCAAAGCTATAAACATAACAGATCTGCGCGGTTTAACTTTCAATTCAGAAAATGCCTTTGCAATAGAAAGTAAACCAGAAACACCCGAAGCATTGTCAAGAGCACCATTATAAATTGAATCTCCCTTAACTGGTTTCCCAATCCCAAGATGATCATGATGCGATGTTATGACAACAAATTCGTTTTTCAGCTTCTCGTCCCCACCAGGTAAAATACCTATAACATTTTGAGAAACAAGTTCCCTGAATTTAACGCGCATATTTAACGAAAGTTTTAACTTGAGGTCAACGGGTTTAAAATCCCGAGTTTGTGCACTTTTTACAAGATCATCAAGATTCCTCCCAACGAGAGCGAGCATCTTCCTTGTAGCATCCTCGGTCATCCAACCCTTAAGCAAAATTTTTGGCTCCGTGTCATTTGAAAGTTCAAACTCCTCACCAGACCATGAAGTTTGCACAACATTCCAACCATAGCCAGCAGATGGAGTCGTGTGAATTATTATCGCACCTAAAGCTCCTTTCTTTGCTGCGATTTCATATTTATAAGTCCACCTACCATAATAAGTCCTCGCCTTCCCACCAAAAAGATTCGGTTCTTCAGGGGTTGCAGGTGGATCATCATTTAACATCAATAATATCTTCCCAGAAACATCTACACCTTTATAATCGTCCCAGTTTTGCTCCGGTGCAACTATCCCATAACCAACGAATACAATATCAGCATCTTTTATCGACACCAACTCTTTTTTAACGCCAGAAACAGCTATAAATTCATCGTAATATTTGAATCTTGCTACTTTTCCTCCACCTTTTACAACCATTTCTTTATCGGGAAAAGTTGTTATCCCGGAAAGCGGAACTCTTTGAAAATATGAACCATTATCTCCACCGGGTTTGAGACCAAGAAGTTTAAACTGTGTAGCTATATACATTGCTGCAAGAAGCTCACCCCTTGAACCAGTCCCCCTACCTTCAAGCAAGTCATGAGCTAAAAATTGAACATTCGCTCTTATATAATCCTCCGTGATGTAATCCATAGCCCTTTTAGCATCATCCGTGAGAAAATTAGTAACTGTAATCTGAGAAGATGCTGTTAAAGTTGCAAACAAAAGTAAAATTAGCGCCCTAACTATTCTCATTTTCATCCTCAATTTTGTTTGAGTTGATAAATTTTAAAATGCTTTCCCTTAAACTTATAGCATTTTCAACCGCATACGCATTGAAATCGTTGTTAAAATAAGCAAAAATTGTTTTATCTTCCAGCCAAAAGTTCCACATCAACCTCGCGAACTCATCTATTTGTTCTTGACTGTAAAGTGACCTATATCTTTCTTTAGGTCCGTGAAATCTAAAATAAACAAAGTCAGCGGTAGCAACAGGCGGGGCAAGAAGCTTTCTCATATGTGAGATGCAAAGAGCGATGCCTCTTTCTTTTAAAATCATAAAAATTGTATCATTGAAAAAAACAGCGTTCCTAAACTCAAAAACATGCCTATATCCCTTGGGAAGCAAATCCACATAATCTTTCAAAAGAAATATGTCATACTCAAGCGTTGGAGGAAACTGATGAAGTATGCAGCCAATCCGATCGTGAACTTTTAACGGTTTTATCACCTTCATAAAGCCATAAAAATCGTTTCTCACATCCCTTAGCTTTTTTATATGGGTTATATCCTGATGAACTTTAACGGAAAACAAAAAATTAGCTGAGGTCTTTTCTATCCACCCTTCAACTGTTTTAGCCCTCGGCAAATGATAAAACGTCGTGTTAAGTTCAACCGTATTAAAAACTTTCGAATAATACTCAAGCCACTTACCCCAGGATAATTTCTCCGGATAAAAACGACCAATCCAATGCCTATAATAATAACCGGATGTCCCGATGTAAATCTTAGTCATCAAAATTTATCTTGATATTTTCCCAAGAAGAATAAAATCGATCTCTCTTGAACTTTCATCAACTCTCACAACCCTAACTTTAACCTTATCCCCAAGCCTGTATACTTTTTTAGTATATTTACCTATCAACGCATACTGACTTTCATCATAAATGTAATAATCATCTGTTAAATCCCTAACTTTAACAAGCCCTTCAACCAGTATATCATTTATTTCAACGAACAAACCAAACTCAAGGACTCCCGAAATTATGCCGTCAAATACCTTGCCAATATGATCTTTCATATATTCAACTTGTTTCAACTTTATAGATTCCCTTTCCACCTCCATTGCCCTAATTTCCATCTCCGATGAATGCTTACAAATCTGTGGAAGTTTTCTCGCGATTTCGTTTAATCTCTTGTCGTCAACGCCCTTTTCAGTATACTCATAGAGAAGACGATGAACAACAAGATCAGGATATCTTCTTATAGGAGAGGTAAAGTGAGTATAGTATTTAAAACCAAGCCCAAAATGTCCAATGTTTTTCTCGGAGTAAATTGCCTTTGCCATTGATCTTATAGCGATGTCATTTACAAGATATTCATATTCAGTATCTTTAACCTGCAGAAGCAACTTTTGAATTGACTTTGAAAGTGGCTTTGAATCGATTTCAAACTTAAATCCGAGCTTTTTTACAAACTCGGCAAGGCTGTTTAACTTTGCAGGATCTGGCAAATCGTGAACTCTATAAATAAAAGGATATTTGCGATTTTTTCCGCTCATTTTACCAATGTGCTTCGCGACAGTTTGGTTCGCAAGCAACATAAATTCTTCTATCAATCTGTGACTATCAAGTCGAACCTTTTTTATTATTTCAATCGGCTTCCCATCTTCATCAAGCCTAAATTTAACCTCAGGCGTTTCAAAATCAATGCTTCCCTCACGAAGTCGTTTTTTCAGCAAAATTTTGCTCAACTTATGCATCTCTAAAATTATATCAGCGTAATCGCCTTCCCCAGTTTCAATTATTCTCTGAACCTCTTCATATGTAAACCTTCGCTTGCTTCTTATAATGCTTTTATGAAAGGAATACCTCTCAACAGCTCCTCTTGAATTAACGATCATAAAGACGGAATAGGCAAGGCGATCAACATTTGGATTTAAACTACAAACATTATTCGACAATTTCTCCGGCAACATCGGTATCACCCTATCAACAAGATAAACACTTGTCCCACGTCGCAGTGCCTCAAGGTCAATTTCACTTCCTTCTTTAACATAATAGCTAACATCAGCGATATGAACACCAAGCCTATATTTCCCATCTGGTAAAATTTCGAGTGAAACAGCGTCGTCAAAATCTTTAGCATCTTCAGGATCAATTGTAAAGCAAATTAAATCTCTCAAATCGAGTCTTTTCGCATATTCCGCACTCGGGATTTCATCTGGAATTTCTTCCGCTTCTTCAAGTACTTCATCAGGAAATCTCGTCGGGAAACTATAACTTTTTACAATAGCCAAAATTTCTGCATCGTTTTCTCCAGCTTGACCAAGCACCTCAACTATCTTCCCTTCAGGAGCGAACCTTTCATCTATCCAATCAACAAGTTCAATTGCAACTTTATCACCAGCCCGAGCATTAAATTTTTTCACATTCTTTTCATCTACATAAAAATCGTGGATCAAACGTTTATCATCTGGAATGACAAAATAAATTCCCTTCCTTTTTGAAAGAACTCCAGTTATAACTTTTCTCCCACGCTCAATTATATCAACTATCTCACCCTCAGCAAGTTCTCCTCTTTTTCTCTCAACTATTGAAACAGCAACTTTATCTCCATCAATTGCAGTATGAATAAATCTGGGTGGAATGAAAATTTCTTTTATTTGGCTATTTTCATCTTCAACTTCAACAAATCCGTAACCATTCGGATTTACAGTCAATCGTCCGATAAGAATTTTGGGGTTTGGCTTAAATTTGTATTTATTTCTCGGAAGCCTAACAATCTCACCACGCTCAACCATCTCCATTAGAACTTGCCTAATAAGACCTGACTTATATTCCTCCATCAAATCAAGTTTCTTAGCTATTTCCTTTAAGCGAAATGACCTACCTGACCTTTTCTTCAAAAATTTTAATATCCTCTCCTTGAGCCTCGAGATTTCAAATTCTTCCCTCATAGCCTTATCCTATAATAAAGTCCCAATTTGTTTAAAATTTCCTTCTCTTGATAAAATTGAACCGGTTTCCTCTGATATTCAATTGTTAAATTCCCGCCAAAAATTCTCTTTAAAAACGGATACTGAATAACAACAACCGATTTTGAAATGTCCGTGAAGATATCGCCACCAAATTGAATAATAGCTCCGCCTATATTTCCAGTTATCCTCAGACCTTTAAAATCAGAATAATAACCGAACTCCGTAGCAGTTATAACTCCGCCCAAAATATCCCTTAAGACATCTGTCATAACCCCGGAAACTACACTGCTCAGAAGACCAGCACCCGTCGACGACCAAAGATTTTCCGTAAACGAACTAACTTCAACCTTAGTAAGTTCATCTTTGAATCTTCCCGTTATGAGAAATGAAATCGCATCGGATTCCACTTCGCCATGTGGATAAACACTTTGATAATCCTCTCCATCAATATACATCTGCACTTTGACGATCGGTTTTGACAAAGTCCCTTTTATAGAAAGCTCAATCAAAACATTCTCAACCCTTCCAGCGCTTAACGTATCACTTAAAACTGTATGTGTTCCTGTATAATTTGCTGTTATGTCAAGTTCTGGATTTTTAAGGTCTCCAACAAACTTTAACTTACCTTTTGCGCTAAACCGCTTGAAGAAGTTATAATATGACCTGTCAAGTATATCTACTATGCCATATGCAACCGTGGAACCAGAATAACTCCTGATGTTTAAATTTCCAGAAAATTCGGCGAAAAATTCTTCTCCTGTTTGAGGGTTAAGAATGATGCTGAGTTTTGCGTTATTTAAAGTATAAATCTTCAAATCATAATCAAACCTCGAAAAAGTTTCCTGTTTTTTCGCGTTTTCGGTCTGAGTTCCCCCCGTATCAGCGGGCAAATTTAAATGTACAAGTTCCTCCGTTACAACTTCCTCTTTCACAGTATCAGTTGAACTAATATAAACATATTCAAATCCAGTACCTTTCCAAGCACCGCTTGCTTGCTTTGAAAAATAACTAACATCAACATCCGAAAGAAAAATCTCACCGTTTAGATAAAATCCTGTGGTGTCAATTTTTAGACTTAACCCATTCCCACTTGTCTGAGCAATTACACGCCCATAAAATCCTGTAGTTCCAAAACCTTCCTTGTCCATAACAAGCAATTTACCATTGATGTTAAAGTCTCCATTTGATATTGAATATCTATCAAAATAAATCTTCCCATTAACCCTAACTTCGCCATCGCTGTAATCATTTGGATCGTTCCACAAATTTAACTCTTTAACATAAACAACATTTGAATCAATATTCCCCGTGCCGTAAACAAGGTAATATTTCCTGTTTGGATTGAATTTGAAAATACAATTTTGAAGCGAAAAATCACCCTTAAAACTTGGGTTGTCAAAGGTCCCACCCAAATTAATCTCAGCTGTTATATCCCCCTTCAAGTCTGAAACTTCTTCCAAAAGTGGCTCGAACACAGCAATTGGAAACCTAAAAAGTTTTATCTTACCGATGACATACGGCTCGCGGTATTTTGCTCTTGCAGTCGGATTAAACCACACTGGGAAAGAGAGAGCAACATCCATCGCATTATAACTTACCCCACCAACATTTGTCACAAGCGATAGACTTAACTCCGCGACATCATTCTCAACACGCCCGAAACACTCAAGCTTTCCAAGGTCCGCATTCTTATATCTGAAATCTTTTACAAGAATTTCAATGCTTGAATTAGGTCTATCATGAGTTCCATAAATAAAGAAGGAAAATTCAACCCCACCTGAGAAAAACTTCCCTTTGATAAGTTTATCAAGCTCTAAATCTTCACCCCACACGCGCAACTGCTGTGTCTGCTTATCAACAAATCCGCCGATGTAAATCCTTTGCCCATTGAAAATGAAAGAAGTCGGATTAACTATAACCCCGCTCTTTGTTTGAAAAATTTCTATCTCGTCGGTAATTGAAATTTTATTGCCATAAATTTCCCCATTAAATCCCTTTAAAACAAACCTGTTCACCTCGCGACTGAATTGAGCAATTGAAATAGTTTCAAAACCCCACCGATCCCCGCTTGCAAAAACTTCGGCATATAGCTCCGACTCATCATAATAAAAATTCAAATTAACCCTATCAACTTTGAAACTACTAAAGGTAAATTCATTCAACCTCCCATTTAACTTAAATTTCAACTGAGCATCATAGTTTAACTCAATTGCTCCCTTAAATTCGTCGCCTTTAAAAGTGTCAACTTTGCCCTTCTCATAGTTTATATATTTTATTTGCTTTAACCCCAAGTCGCTATAAAAATAAATCCTTTGAGAATCAGCGAGGAAAACACCATTTAAATTCCCAATTGCCTGAAAGAGACGACCGATTGAAAGAAGAGAAATTGGTGTTAAGTTTTTAAATTTCACCTTGTATTCAAGATAAACCGGATTTTTAACCGAGGGTAACTCGAATTCCCCGCTATCCGAAAAGTTTAACTTGTTATAAACAACCTGAGTCACACCCTTAAGAGCATACGCAAGCGAGTTCCCAAGATCACTGAAGTCAAATTTACCTTCAAGATTTAAATCAAACATATTAGATTGGATGGTAAGGCTTTTTTCCTCATGATTTCCGGAATACTTCGCATTCAACCTTAAGCGACTTATCCTATAATTACCAAAAACGGACGGATTTAACTGCGCAAACAGGTCCACCGCTACAACTTCTCCAAAACTAAACCTTGCGTTAAAATCCCCTGAAATATGGCTTTTCAAAAAATGTGGTTTATCAATCCTAATCTGTGAAAGGTCAAAATCTGACAATGAACCGCTTAAACTCAATAAAAACTTTCTTTCCCCCAATTTTTTTAAATTCAAATCAATGATCCCCATTAACCCCTCAACAAGCGAAACGAAGCTACCGTTAAGTTCCCCACCCCTAATTTCAACCCAAGAATTTAACTTCGGTATTAAAATCTTGTTTACAAAGGATTCTTTAAAATCAATATTCACCCTTGCACCCATCGTCTCAAAATCGACACCCCTCCCGCTTAAAGCACCTGAAAAATTAATTGATCCGCTTAAATTTTTTTGCCCTAAAATATCAGCTGGATTCAAATTGGAAACAGCAAGCTTTAAATCATAGACAAAATCATTCTTCAAATCAAGTCCTCCATCGAGATATATCACAGTGCTTCCATACTTTAGACTAACATCTGAATTAAATTTAAGTGGATGACCACGATATCTTCCCTCAACTTCAACTTGCTCCACCCCAAAATTTGGAAGTTTAACGAGCGTTACAAACTTGTTTATATCGGGAGTGTTAACTCTTGAATTGACATGCGCATTGATTAAAAAGTCGGAAAATTTCGTTATGTTTTCAAGCTCTCCAGTAACAAAGATTTCAGAATCATAAATTTTAACCCTTATCTCTTTAACCTTCAAATTCTTCAAGGTTCCCTCAGCTTCAACCTTAACAGCGGGAGAACCAGAAAGGAAGTACACATGCGGAATAAACTTAGTCAATTCGCCAAAACTAAAACTATCAGCAAAAAGCGAAACATTCATATAAACCCTCTCAACGTCGTCCCTATCCAGCCTGAATATGTTATCCTTTGTCTCAGCAGAAAATTTAAATCTAACTTTGCTACCCCCTGTTGTGATTTCAAAATTATCCATCTCAAGTTTGTGTCGATCGGCATAAATTCGCCCTTCTACTTGCGCATTAAACTTATCTTCATCGACTGCAAAAGATAATTTTACCTTTCTCAAATTAACTTTATCTGAAGAATAACTTCCGCTGAGAACAGCATTAATATCGTGAACTACAAAATTGCGAAAATCAATACAATTCAAACTGTCTGCAAGTTTATTCTTCCCAAGGTTTAAAGAATCAATAAAGACAAATTTACCATCGTCGATCACAAGTCTATCGCAAGAATAGAAAAATTTTGCTTCTTCTTTTTTCCCACTCGGCTTTAAAATTTTTTCAAAATTCCACTTCCCGTCTTTCCCCCTTATTAGATAAACCTCGGGTTTATAAAGAATCAACTCACGAAAAGAATATTCCCCTTTTATCAAACCTACAGGATCATACTTTAACTCAAGACTTAATACCTTGACAAAATTTTTACCCTCAACCCCAACATAAAAACCATCAACCCCAAGCCCCGTAAATATATTCCCGTAAAACTTCCCAAGATAAATTTCCCCACCAAAAGTTTTTCTCAATTCAGATTCGACCTTATCGTGCAGGAAAAGCCTAAATCGCTCCGTCTGCGAAATGATTAAAACTATCGAAACAATTATAAGAAAAAATGAAAACGTATAAAAAGTTATCTTGAAAAACCTTTTAAGTAATTTTCTCATTGCTTGCAGAATCTTTCAAGGATGGTTTTAATTATGTTCGTTGTCGACCTATTTGGTGTCAACTCCACTAAAACCACCTGACCTCCGTTTCCCTCAACAACATCCCTACCAACAACCTCTTCGATCGACCAGTCACTCCCTTTAACAAGAACATCAGGGATAATTTTAGAAATTAACTCATACGGCGTTGGCTCATCAAAAATTACAACATAATCGACAGAAGCAAGGTTTGAAAGTATAAACGCTCTATCTTCCTGTGAAACTATAGGTCTACCGTCCCCTTTTATTTGCTTAACAGATAAATCACTATTTAACCCAACGATTAAAACATCACCAAGCTCCTTCGCTTTCGCAAGATATTCAACATGTCCCCTATGTAAGATATCAAAACAACCATTCGTAAAGACGATTTTCTTTCCTTCCTTTTTAAGTTCCCTCGTTATATTAACTATTTCATCAATACCTACGACCCTTCCCATCACCATTCACCTCTTGAATCAAGAAGAGCTGCTTTGAAAAGTTTTTCTTTATCAACTGGAACAACGCCAACTTCTTCAACGACTATTCCAGCAGCGTAGTTTGCAAGCGCTGCTGATTCAATTATATCAGCACCGCTGGAAAGAGCGACTGTTATTGTAGATATAACGGTATCACCAGCGCCAGATACATCTGCTACTTTTCTTGCCTTCGTTGGTATATGCCTCACCTCGCCATCCTTGCTGAAAAGTGTCATTCCTTTTTCACCTCTCGTTAAAAGAAGATATTTGCAGTTTAGCCTCTCAAGAATTATCATACCAGCTTCAATCACTTTCTCGTCTGAATCAAGCTTCCGTCCAAGCACATCCTCAACTTCCTTTCTATTCGGCTTGAAGACAGTCACATTCTTAAACTCAAAGAAATTATCAAACTTCGGATCCACAGTTATTACAATCCCATACCTATTCGCAATATCAATCAGGTCATGAATTAAATTTCTGACGATAACCCCTTTATTGTAATCCTCTATTATTATCGCGTTTATTTCATGCACATTTTGAAGGACTACTTCCTTTATTCTTTCCTGTATCGTGTAGTTTATCGGATCTTTCGACTCTCTATCAATTCTAACGACATGCTGATTATGAGCTATAACTCTGGTTTTTACCGTAGTTGGTCTCGTTCGATCAACTATGATACCATCTGTATTAAAACCCTCAGATTTCATAAGATCAAACAAAATTTCCCCTTCCCTATCATCTCCGACAACGCCAATTAGCAACGGGGATGCGCCAAGTGCTTTTATATTGTTCGCTACATTTCCCGCCCCTCCAAGCTTTGAGTCTTCTCCTTCAACTTCAATCACCGGAACTGGTGCTTCCGGCGAAATTCTATTTACAGCACCCCAAATATACCTATCAAGCATAAGGTCACCAACAACAGCAATCTTCTTATTTTCAAAGTTTTTGAACAGCTGTAACAGCCTTTCCTCTGTGAATTTAATCATCAGGGCACTCTTTTTATTTTAAAGGCGTGTGAATTTTCAACGGTAAAATAATCAAATATGAATGAATAAACAAATAGAACTTTCACCAAGATTGTTCTACTTTCTCCACAAATTTCCAAACGGTTGTCCCATCTTTCCTGTCCTCAAGGGTAATCCCAAGACTTTTCAATTCATTTCTAACCCAGTCCGCAAGCTCCCAATTTTTATCAGCGCGTGCCTTGGCTCTTATTTTAAGCAGAAGTTCAATCAGCTGACTTTCAATCCCTGAAGTAGATTTACTCCTTTCAAGTTCATCTGGGATCAACCCGAGAATTTTTCCGCCAAATTCTCTATAAAATTCATCTATCTCTTTCAAAGATTCGGATGAGTAAATTTCAGAGGAATTCAAAATTTGATTTACCTCCCTTGAAAGATCAAACAATACAGAAATGGCAACTGGCGTATTGAAATCATCATCCATGGCTTCGATAAACTTATGCTTATATTCTTCAAGGTTAATTTCATGCCTTTTGCCTTGTTGAGATTTTGAAATTTCATATCTCAACAACTTGACAGTGTTATGAAGTTTTTCAAGCCCCTTACTTGCCGAATCAAGCGCCTCATCGCTGTAATCAATTGGACTGCGATAATGACTTGACAAAATAAAAAACCTTATCACAAGCGGATGATACTTTTTAAAAGCATCTTTTAAAGTTATGACATTCCCAAGTGATTTGCTCATCTTGACTCCATTGACAGTGACCATATTGTTGTGAAGCCAATATCTGACAAATGGTTTCCCAGTTGCTGCTTCGCTTTGAGCGATTTCAGATTCATGATGCGGAAATTGATTTTCAATTCCACCGCCGTGTATGTCAAATGTTTCACCAAGATATTTCATACTCATAGCGGAACACTCAATATGCCACCCTGGATATCCAACTCCCCACGGGCTTCTCCATCTCATTATATGTCCAGGCTCAGCCCTTTTCCAAAGCGCGAAATCAAAAGGATTTTTCTTTTCACTTCTGACCTCAACCCTTGCACCTGCGATCAAATCTTCAATTCTTTTACCTGATAATTTCCCATACTCAGGAAACTTTAACACATCAAAATAAACTGAACCATTTATCTCATACGCATAACCTTTATCGAGCAAGATCTCAACAAGTTCAATTTGCTCCGGTATATGCCCAGTTGCTCGTGGTGAGATATCAGGTCTTAAATTTCCAAGCCTATCCATATCCTCAAAATAACTTCTCATATAAATCTCGACAAGCTCCATCGGCTCAAGCCGTTCCTTCCTGGCTTGTGCTATGATTTTGTCCTCCCCTTGATCAGCATTGTCAGTTAAATGTCCGACATCGGTTATATTCTGAACATATCTAACTCTATAGCCAAGATATCTTAAATATCTGACGATCACATCAAAAGAGACATAGCTTTTCGCATGCCCAAGGTGCGAGTGTGCGTAGACCGTCGGTCCGCAAACATACATCCTAACGAAACCTTCTATTTCAGGCTTAAATTCTTCTTTTTGCCTTGTCAAAGAGTTGTAAACTTTTAATCCCATCTTTAGTTTTAAATTTTATTTTAATTTCACCTTTTTAGCCCCATTAATTCCTTGGCGCTTTCAATTGATGCCTGCGTCACCTCTTCACCGCTCATAAGTTTTGCAATTTCTTTTATCCTCTCTTCAATTCCAAGCTCCCTTATCCTTGTAACTGTTCTCCCGTCTTGAATCACCTTTTCAGCTAAAAAATGAGTATCTGCAAAACTTGCTATCTGCGGAAGATGCGTGATGACAATTATTTGATGATACTTTGAAAGATTTTTTAAACTTTGCCCCACTTTTTGCGCAATTCTTCCGCTTATTCCAGTGTCAATCTCATCAAATACAAGCAATGGCAAACGCTCCGACTTTGCGAGTACGCTCTTTAAGGCAAGCATTATCCGTGAAACTTCACCACCAGATGCAACCTTTACAAGAGGTTTTGTATCCTCACCGATATTTGTTGAAATATAAAACTCAACAAAATCGATGCCCCGATTCGTCACCTCATAACTCTCATCTCCAAGCCTCACATAACACTTCCCCTCTTTTTTGGGACGATTTTCAATTTTAACTTCAAATTGCGCATTTTCAATTCCAAGCTCAGCCAAAGCCCCAACGATTGCAGCACTTACGGTTTCAGCAACGTCACGCCTCTTCGAAGACAACCTTTCCCCAATCTCGGAACAAATTTTAATCTGCTCCTCTATCTTTTTCTCTATCCTTGCGATTTCCTCCTCAAAATTCTCTGCAAGCTCAAGTTCCCGCTTTATCTTGTCCTTATACTCAATTACGCTCTCAATTGTCCCGCCATACTTTCTTTTCAATCTGTTCAACGCATGCAATCTCTCCCGTATAAACTCAAGCCGTTCAGGGTTGAACTCAATTTTTGAATTATAACTTTGTATAAAACTTGTTATCTCATCAATTATCGTTTGCGCCGACCTCGCCTCTTCAACATAAGGTTGAAATCTTTTATCAATCGAAGCTAAATCCTCAAGTTGGTTCCTTATCACAACAAGCATATCGTGAATCGATTTCTCAGAGCCGTAAAGCAAAGAATAAAGCTGTGATGTTGCCTCATACAACTTCTCAGCGTTCTCAAGCAATTTCAATTCACTTTCAAGTTCATCGACTTCACCAACTTGTGGATTTATGGTCTCAATTTCTTTCAGTTGAAACTCATAAAGCTCTTTTTTCTCCCTTAATAATTTCTCCTTCTGCTTCAATTCGTCAATCTGCTTATAAAGACTTTCAAGCTTTTTGAGCTCATTTCTAAACTCCTCAACCATCCCAATTAAACCCCCAAAATCATCAAGGAGCTCAATGTGCGTTTCAACCCTTAAAAGAGATTGATGTTCATGCTGACCGTGAAGGTCAACAAGATGATTCCCAATTTCCTTCATTAGGGCAAGCGATATCGGCGTATCGTTTGCAAAACAACGACTTTGTCCTTTTGCTGAAACCTCTCGTCTTAAAATCAACTCATCAGAGAACTCAATGCCGTTATCTTCAAGAATTTTTTTAATCTTTTTATTACCGCCGACATAAAAAACGCCTTCAACTATTGCCTTATCCGCACCTTTGCGCACAACCTCACTACTTGCCCTCTCCCCAAGTATCAAACTGAGAGCATCAATCAAAATTGACTTACCAGCGCCCGTCTCCCCAGTTATTATGTTCAACCCACTTTTAAATTCAACTTCAACTTCCTCAATCAAAGCGTAATTTTTGACATACAAAGTCCGAAGCATTTCTATATAAGACTTTTGTTTCGTTTCGTTTTAATTTAAAAAAATTCACCATCATTTTAAATTCAAGACAAAATTAGCAAAGCCCTCCGCAATCATTTCAACAACTTCATCTGGAACCCCATCAATAGCCTTTGACTTTAGCCTCATATCAGGAATTTCATTTACATAATCAATCGAGATGAATCTTCTCTGTCCACGCTCAACAGTTAGAGCTATCTCGCTTGAGAAAAAATCCAGATTGCAAACGCCCTGAATTCTCCTCATCACATCTTCAATTTCACCGAGCCCATATCTCTCGATCTCCTCCGTTTTCAATGTTTCATATACTTTAAATTCATTATCCCACCAACAAATTAACACCTTACCAAAAGCGTAAAAAACTCTGAACCAAGCTTTTCTTCCATCAATGTAAACCGGTTGGATCATCTCTTGAACAAGATATTTATCGTAGGGAAATTCTTTTCTGGCTTCAATTACATCATCAATTGAATAACCAATTTTAACTCCAACTCCACCGCCCGTTTCAGATGAAGGTTTAATAATAAACGGAATTTTAACTTTACTTAAAATTTCACCGCTTAGCTCAACAGCAGGGGATTCCTCAAAAGGCGCAAGTATGACCGTGTATGGAAGCGAAACACCCACATTTAAAAGCTCAAGATGCATAGTTGCCTTGTCCGAGGCGCGAACCATATCTTCATATCTGTTTATAACCCTTGCCCCCAAACTTTCAATTAAAAGGTTTAAATCGGTGAAGCTTTCGTCAACATCTGAGGCTCTATCAAAATAAGCAATAAAACTTATATCTCCCCCTTTTACTGCGCTAAAAATTTCATCTAAATTTTCAGGAGTGACACCACAAACTTTAAGCCGTCTCTCTTCACACTTTTTAAATATCAAGTTAACAAAATCAAAATCATACTCCCATTCCCATGCGATACCCAGATCATAAAAATAGCTCATGCTATTTTAAATTTCATCTGCGCAAAATTATTTTTTCTTCGGCAAGCCCTTCTGTATAAGCTCGATCAACTTATCCCGATATTTTTTCGCAACTCTCTTGCCCTTGATTATCTGGGAAACATAAGACTCCGTGACTCCCAACTTCTCCGCGAGATCCTTTTGTTTAATTCCCTTCTTTAAGAGCATTACCTTGATGTCGGTCGGTGTTAATTTCTTCATTTCTACCTCCTCAGCTCAAATTTGCGGTTTTCCTTTCATTTATATAATAACAAATTTCACGCTAAATGTCAAGAAAAGAATTAACAGATAAACGAAAAAATCTTATCGAGCATAAGTTTTGCCCTACCACTCCAAAACATATCCGGTTTTATCGCTTCTCTCTGTAAATTTGCAAACATCGCATCATCAGCAACAGAAACAGCCCTGTCGAGAAATTTCAAAAATTCATCCCTATCATCAGCCATAAAAACATTAGCTTTAATCTCATCTTGAACGTTTATCTTAGTCGAAACAACGGGCTTCCCTAAATAAAGATATTCGTAAATTTTCATCGGGTCATTTGAGAGTGTAAATTCATTAACCTTGTGCGGAACCATACAAACATCTAAGGAAAAAATGTAATCAGGTATTTTGCTGTAATGTTTATCCCCAAGAAAGTAAACATTTTCAAAATTTCTTAACCTTCTAATCCCCCTTTCAACATCACCATATTTCCCACCGATAAAAATAAAGTTATAAAGCTTTCTCTCCTGTGCGACGTATTCGACAAGTTCAAAATCAATCCTATCCGAAATAACCCCAACATATCCAATCCTTGGTTTTCTAATTTTTCTAAGGTCATCGGGAACAAAACCACTGGCGTTAAGTTTTTCATCCACTCCATTCGGCAGGACAAAAACTTTCTCGGTTGAAAACGGATAATTTTTTATGAAAAAAACCTTTAACTCCTCGTTCACACAAAAGATTAAATCAGAATTTGACGAGATCCACTCAAAACTTCTACAAATGTAATCCTTAAAAGCAGCTAACTCAGGATGAAAACAAAAGTTATCCATAACATCAAACGTAAAAAATTTTGGCTTTATCATGCTCACAAACTTATTTGCAAACGGATTAAAGGACAATGCCACGAAATCATCCACTTCAATTTGCCTCAATGCGTCACGGAATCTTTTAACGAATTTTAAACTTCCATAAACTTTGTCAAACCACAGATGTTTTAATTTTATCTGCTCCAAACCCGGCATAAAAAACTCAAAAAGAAAAAACTTTTCTCCAACCTTCCGTATATTCTCGCTTAATTTTTCTCCGGAATTAACTTTTAACTTTGAGAATAGAAGAAAACTTGCGATTGACCGAGGACGTTCAACAACGATAACCTTATTAATTCTTTCGTCCTTTGCAATCTCAAGAAATAAATGCTGATCCCTGCTTCTAAATCCAAATCTTTCCCCCTTCAAAAAGTCATTATAAGGAATTATGACAAGATCAATCTTCTTCATCTTTGGAAAACATCAATTTATAAACTAAAACTTCTTTATCGGTGAGGCAGTAGAGCAAAGGACCCCGTCGAGCGATGTCGTAAACCCTTTCACCAATTGAAATCTTATCCACGAATTTACCTTCAGGACTAAATATGAGAATGTCCTCCCCGTCAGCCACGTATATCGATGAATCAGCGAATAAACCGGTTGGATTTTTGAGATGCTCAGCCCCGAATTTATTCAAAAAATTTCCATAGTAATCGTATATCAAAATATAATTTCCATCGAGGACGGCGATCAAATTTTGATTTACAATCGCAATTTGGATTGGATTTACAAGTCGTCCTTGACCTGCCTCAATGCCCCCAAATGTTTTTTCAACTCTATTGAACTTGTTAATTTTTACACATCTTAAATTCTCATCGTCAATTATGAAAAGTTCCCCGAATTTTGAAAAAACTACGGACTTGGGGAAGCCAAAAAACTTTTCCCTATCGGAGCCACCTTGTAAAGTCGCGACATAATTCAAATTTTTATCAAATCTTTGGATTCTGTGATTGTTATAATCAGCAACATAGATTGAAATACCAGCACTGGCATCGACATCATAGGGTTGATCAAATTCAAGCTCTCCCCACCCATAACCCGTAACTTCGCAGACCAGTTGCCCACTCTTTGAGAATTTCTTAACCGAGTTATTGCCAGTGTCAGCAATGTAAATCTCACCTGTTGGACTTAATGAGATCCCGCGCGGATCGCTTAAATTACCAAACTTGAAAAGAAATGTGGATTTAACCTGAGCATAAGAAAACAACGAGGAAAAACAAAGGGAAAACAATAGGATAAAGCGCATTTCAAAATCTAAAGTAAAATTTTACTTTTCCAGGCAAAATCTGTATTGAAAGATTGTCACTGACATCAAAGTTGTAAAGATGCGCGTCAACATAAGCGTCAACTATGTTAGCAAGGTAAAGCACAAAAAGATAAATCCCAAACAAATCGCGCTGATCCCTGTAAAAATCTCTCAACCTTTTATATCTGTAATCCCCACCCGAAATTTTGAGACTTTCACTGAAGAGATCCCGATAATATTTGTAATTTCTATCATTCTGTCTTATTTCATATACAAAATAACCCGCAAGCCCATAAATGATTGGAATCTTCCAATACGATTTGTTATAAAACTGCCCGAGCCCAGGGAAAATTGCACTCATCAACATCGCTTTCGTCGGCGACTTCACATTCGAATTTTTAAGCGTATCGGTTTGGGAAATCCCGACAGATGTTATAAACAAAATTAAAATTAAAATTTTTATCCTCATTTCACCTGCTTCTTCACAGCTATTAAGTCAATTTCTATTTTGACATCTCTGGGCAAACGTGAAACTTCAACGGTTGTCCTCGCGGGCGGGGAATTTTTAAAGTATTCGGAATAAACCTCGTTCATAGCCGAGAATTCGTTCAAGTCCTTCATATAAACAGTAACCTTTACAACATCGTCAAATGTAACTCCCGCCTCTTCGAGAATTGCCTTTAAGTTTTCAAGGACTTGTCTTGTTTGTTCCTTTATATCGCCTTGAACGAGTTGGTTTGTTTTTGGATCAATCGGTATTTGACCCGAAGTGAAAATAAAATCACCAGCAATAATTGCTTGACTGTAAGGACCGATAGGTTTTGGGGCTTTCTCGGTATAGATGATTTTTTTCTCCACTTTGCCTCCAGACATTGTTAGAAGAAATAAAAGCAAAATAAAAACCGAAATCAGTAGCGTTAACTTCATAATTTTACTTGGAATGTTTTTCTATTATCTCGAAAAGTTCAAGCAACCTTTCAAAATCATCGTTTGAATAAAACTCAATAACTATCTCGCCCCTGTTGTTCCCGGTTTGCTTTATTCTCACTTGCGTTCCAAAAATCTTTTTCAATTTTGATTCAATATCTCTTAACCCAACGGACGAATATGATTTTCTCTTTGATGACTTATCTTCTAAATCTTTATCTTTTAGCAGATCTCTAACCGCCTTTTCAACTTTTCTAACAGACCACCCCTGCTTTACAATTTTGTTCCATATCTCAATTTGCAGTTTTTTACTTGGAATGTTAATCAGAGCACGAGCATGCCCCATTGTTATTTCCCCTCGTTTCAAACTATCTTGGATTTGCTCTGGCAATTTCAGCAATCTTATAAAGTTAGCTACCGTCGTCCTATCTTTGCCAATCTTTTGGGCAATTTCTTCTTGTGTATAACCAAGTTCTTCAATCAATCTTTGATATGCCTTCGCAATCTCAATCGGATTTAATTTCTCCCTTTGCAGGTTCTCAATCAAAGCAAGTTCAAGAAGTTCCTTTTCTGATTCAACTTCAATTATATAAGCGGGAATATGTGTTAACCCAGCTTCAGCAGATGCTTTAACTCTTCTCTCACCAGCGATAAGCTCATACATCCCTCCAGACAGCCTTCTAACAGTAATAGGTTGAATTACGCCTTTTTCAATTATCGATTGCTTAAGTTCCTCAAGCGCCGTTTTATCAAAACTTTCGCGCGGTTGATATGGATTTGGCTTGATTTTAGATATCTCAATTTTAGCAATGACCCCAACCGATTGCCCATCGTCGAAGCGTAGGTCTTTCGAATCAAGGCTGACTTCACGCGTTGCGGAACGCGGTATTAAAACATCCAGCCCTCTACCTAACCTTTGTTTGCTCATGATTGCTTCGTTATTTCTTGTCTTTGAATTTCCTTCGTTTTTTCTATCTTTTCATTTCTCTTTATTATTTCCTCCGCAACTTTTGCATATGAAATCGCCCCAGGTGATTTAGC
This sequence comes from Candidatus Kryptoniota bacterium, assembly GCA_938074445.1. Lineage (GTDB taxonomy): Bacteria > Bacteroidota > Ignavibacteria > Kryptoniales > Kryptoniaceae > Kryptonium. The sequence continues at coordinate 36,295 of CALJEK010000017.1, forward strand.
ATCATAAAGCAAAATTGGTTTTCCATGGCTTGGGGCTTCACTTAACTTTATATTTCTCGGAATTTTTGCTTCAAAAACTCTGTCCCTAAAATATTTCTTTATTTCCTCAGCCACTTCATTTGACAACCTTAATCTAGAATCATACATCGTGAGCAAAACACCCTCGATATCGAGTTTGGGATTTAACCTTTCCTTGACAATTTTAATCGTATTAAGAAGTTGCCCTAAACCCTCAAGGGGCAAATACTCACATTGAACAGGGATTAAGACGGAATCAGCAGCTGTTAAAGCATTCACAGTTAAAAGACCAAGTGATGGCGGACAATCAATCAGAATATAATCATACTTATTTCTCAAACCTTCAATTGCTTTCCTAAGAATTCGCTCCCGTCCTTGAAACTCAATGAGTTCATATTCACTTCCAACAAGTTCTATTTTCGCTGGGATCAGCTCAAGAAAATTTAAATATGGATCACTAAAACTAACAATCGCCTCCTGAGCGCTTATCTTGCCAAGTAAAACTTCATAAATTGTTTTTTCGCTACCTGGTTCAATCCCAAGGGAGCTTGTAGCATTTGACTGTGGGTCGATATCAATTAGAAGTGTTAGCTTGCCAAACGTGGCAAGATATGCAGCAACATTTACAGCAGTCGTCGTTTTACCAACCCCACCCTTTTGGTTTGCTACCGCTATAACTTTTCCCATCACTAATTTTGCGTTTACTTTTTCATCGTTAACACTTTTTAATCTAACAATTTAAAGGAAAAGTTTCAACTTCAAATTGCATCTTCCCCTGTCTCTTCGGTTCTTACCCTTATAACCTCTTCAACAGGATAAATAAAAATCTTCCCATCACCAACTTGCCCAGTTTTTGCTGCTTTTATTATAGTGCTAACAATTTTATCGACCATATTATCTGGAGCGACGATCTCGATCTTTATTTTTGGCAAAAAATCAATTTTATACTCTGCTCCCCTGTAAAGTTCCGTATGCCCTTTTTGCCTTCCGTATCCCTTTACCTCAGTTATCGTCATCCCACGAACTCCAATTTCAGAAAGAGCCTCCTTTACATCGTCAAGCTTAAACGGTCTTATGATAGCCTCTATTTTTTTCATATCTTAAACCATTCTATCTTCTCAAAACATTTATTATTGCTGCAATTCCACCAGCTGCAAGCCCGATATCCCTTAAAATTGCAAGTATATCTTTAATCACATCAATAGAACCACCTGGGACCACGACCGTATCCCCAGGTAAAAGTATCGGGCTTGGGTCACCATCTTCAACAATTTTTTCAACATTAACCTTTATAACCTTCTCCACAATGGTTGAATCCTCGCGAACGTTGCGAATTATCTTAACATCTTTTAACTTCGCCTCTTTTAATGGACCACCGCCATAAGAAATCAATTGAACCAGATCAGTTGAACTTGGGACTTCATATCTCCCGGGATTTCTCACAAAGCCCCAAAGATTTACCGTAATCGTAAGCTCCCCAGTTTTTCCAACAAAGTAATATGCGCTTGAACCACCACCTGTCACAATTCTTGTTCCGCCTTCAAAAAGTTGAGCAAACGATATTGAAGTAAATACCAACACAAAAGAGATAATTTTCCTCAACATAGTTTTATGTTCACCTCCGTTATCTGTTTTACTTTATGTTAAAAACACTCCAATTGGACTTTGAGCCTGCACTCTGCCCAAATTGAACCCTATCGACACGCCACTTGTATTGACGCCCCGATATAAAATTTTCTTTCGCCTTTGAATCAATGTTAAACTTAACCGAAAAATCACTAAAACTTCTATAACTGTAAATCCAAATCAAACTATCAGTTTGAGCATTCTTAACTCTTATCACAAAATCACCACCACCATTGGGATCATCCCATCTGAAAACAACTGTATCCGCACCAACTTGTGAATTATTACCTGGCGAAATCAATCTCGGTTTTAGATATAGTTCAAACGAAATCGTATCAGACGGCTGACTTTCAACATTATCGCGGTTATATGCCCTTACATAATAGTAATAAACCTTGCGAAATTCGACATTTCTATCAATGAAAAATGTATCTGCGACACCCGCTTGTGCCCTTACATCAGAATAAAGCTTAAACTCAATCTTATCTCCTTTTGTTTCACCGCGATATATTTTATATCCAGATGAATTTCCAACCCTTCCCCACAATATCTTTATCCCATCAACCTCGGGGACAGCACCACTACCAACATCAAATTCTTCAGATAAGGGGTCGAGCACCGGGTAAATTTTGGGTCGATCCGGAGCAGGCAAACTTTCACGAGTTGGACTACATGAAAACAAATAGAAAAGCAGGAAAATTATTTGAATCTTCCACCTCATAGTTTCCTCAAAATTTTATCGATTATTAATGAACTGCTTATCCTATGAACAGCCCCAAGATCATGTAAAAGAAAAGCATAATCAACAATAAGAAAGTCGATCTTCAAACCAGCGCCGATCGTTAAATTTTCGACATTTTTCCCAAACCGAACAAAAAGCAAATCCTTGTATCCATACTCAATCCCGTATAACTTATCTGTAAGATAAGAATTTTGACTTCCATATGCAACCGTAACTTTTCCCGAAATAAAATTAACGGGAAAAGTATAAGAAAGACCAAACATCAATGTTGATTCAACAAAATGTTCTCTCCTCGTGCTCCACGAAATTCTTGTCTTACCAATATCTTTAAGAGCGATTGAAATCGAAACATCGCCTACGTTTTCCCTTTGAAGGAAATCGTCCATGCTGAACCTGAACATAACTCCAGCATCAAAGCCAAACCCAGTCCCTTTTTCAAAACCGAGTTTTTGATTTAACAATTTAAAATTTACTCCGATCGGCAAAGAGACTGGGACCTTATACCTTGACCAACCAAAATTTATATTAAATTTGAATTCTTTTGAAAACGAAAAATAAAATGCGTCCTCAACATCACTGAAAAAGTCCCCGCCGGAATAGTTTTTAACCAAGTTCTCTCTATCTATCGGCACCTCAACGTTTGTGAAATCTGGGGTGCGCGGGATATTATCAACGCTTAATCTAACCCAATTTATCGCAAGCCCAAGCTCCTGAACATTTTGTATAAATCCAATATGAAAGAAAGACGCAAGTGGATTTGTTAACCCACCAAAATGAGATGAATACATCAAAGATAAAACACCACTCCCTGATATAGCAACACCAGCTGGGTTATAATAAAACGAAGACCCATCGTTTGCGATCGCTATAAAAGCCCCACCCATCCCAAGAGCTCTCGCACCAACCGGAATCCTCAAAAATTCACCCGCATATTTTGAATTATCCGAATAAACAAACGAAAAAATTAACAACGAAAAAACTATCCAGTTCTTCATATCACCTCACCCTTGCAATTTTCCCTGTGTAATTTTGAGTTTTTCCATTCCTTTTTATTGAAAACTTATAAAAATAAACACCATTTGCAACTTCATTCCCATCTCTATCCGTCCCATCCCACCATATCTCGTGATAACCAATTGCGGTAGGAATACCTGTCCCACCAACTTGAAAACCATAAACTTCTAAAGGGTCAAAAGATGGAAACTTGAAGTTTCGAATCAACCTACCCGCAACGGTATATATTTTAAACTCAACTTCCTCAACCGGCGCCCCAAAGATTTCATAAGCGAAAAACGTTTTATCTGAAAACGGATTCGGGAAATTGCCATAAATTTTAACATCAAAATTTGAAACAACCTTGAACGAAACTTTAACTTCCCCAGACCAATTCCCATTAACATCTCTTGCCGAAAAACTCGCCCAGTGCTCCCCATCCGTCAACTTTGGACTTAATCTGACAAACACACTCTTCGGATTTACAATAGTGTCGGGAATCGTGAGCTCCGAATAGTTCACATCCTTGCCATCGATTTTGAACTTTAAAGAACCGCTTGAAATATCAACCCCCTCGTCATCCTCAATCAAAACGCTAAAGACAGGATTTGCCGAAACATGAGCACCATCTCTAAAACTTTGACCTTCAACCGTGACCTTAACTATTGGAGCCCTTGAATCATTCGAGAAACCAAGAACATATAATCCCAATTCATCAAGTCTACCCTGAAACCATTCACCGCTTAAACTTCCATTCTTCACTCGAAAAGTTCTCAACTTTTCATCGTAAAGATAAAGTTTTATTCGCTCCATATTTCGATTTAAATTAGAATCCGAAACATCAACCCTTACAAAAATATCAATTGACCCTTGAGCCCCCAAAGCATCATATTTAACCGCAAAAATTCTCTGCTCGCCGAAAGGTTTCATCGGATAAAAACTGTTTGACGACACCGAAAGATGAAAATCCACAGGATATTCAAAAGCGATGATCGCAATTGACGACGAAGTCCTCTTCAAAGAAATGTTCTGCGCAACCGAGATCGAATCAGAATTAAACCTCACGAAGTTATATTTTAACTCATTGTAAATAAGATTGTTTGAATAATCAATATCATCCCCTGATAATGAATCGCTCTCAATCACAGCGTAAATTCTATAAGTCCCAATGTTCAAGTTTTTCTCAACCGGTATCTCAATTTCAATAGACGAATTACCCCTGACAGAAAACCTCGCTTGACCGATTAAATAGTTTTCGTCTCTGAGTTTATTATAGTAAATTTTCACTTTGAAATCATTTGCGTCAACATTGGCAAGGTTATAAATTTTGGTTGAAACCTTAACGGTTGTGTCAACAACAACAAATTTAAGATCCGAGCTCTTTGTATAAATTGAGCCTTGCAATGCGTTTAATTCATTCGGAATAAAGGATGGGTCGGGCAATCCACCTACTATAACCTCTTTCCATTCACCATTAAAAACTCTACCACCCCGATAAACAAGCATCTGAAACATATATTTTGTCCCAGAAACAACAGGAATTTTAGCAACTGATTGATAGAAACTCCCACCCACATTTCTACATAACAACGTATCCCTACCGAGGAAAAAGTCAAATTTACCATTTCGACTCTTGTATCTATAGATGAGGAACTTTACCGAATCAGGATTTTCATAGTTTTCAATCTCAACCCTTCCAGAAAACAATAAACTATCACCGCTCTTTGGAGTTTCAGGAATAATAGAATATTCTCCAATAAAAACACCGCTTGTTTTGAACAAGCTAAACCCAGCTTCCGACCTTTGCCCATCACTTATAAAAACTTTAACAAATCCCGAACTTATCACTGGCTTTATAAATAAATCAGCATTGCCTGATCGTAAAGCAATTGAAATTTCGCTCTTCGATATGTGCAGACTATCTGCAATTGTGATTAAAACATTGCCAGATTGAATTTGAGATTGAATGCGAAGTTTTAGCGAATCATTTAAGGTAATAACTTTCCTCTCACTTTGGACAATTGTTTTATTTTCCGGAAAAGGTAACTTTAAGGCTGGGTCGCCAATGTAATTATATTGATAAACCATTGACCTCGCCTGTGGCCAGAAAAAGTAATTTGAGTAGTATCTCGCTTTGCCAAGCGCGATTATTTCACCTACGCTTCTATCAGGGTCAAACATATAAGGTAAGAGGCTTAGAATCATAAAATAATCATTTAAAAGCCAACCAAGCCCACTTGAAGCTAAAACTCCGATCGCACCTTTGTCCTTTTCGATCACAAGATTAACACCGAGAGCAGTTCTATTTGGGTATTCAAATGCCCCCGAGAAACATGTCATACTGGTGATGATGGGATATTTATCTTTGTTTGATAACTTGGGAATATCTTCATTTTTTAACAAACCGTTATCTGACCATATAGCCCCGCCACCGTGACCAACAAAGTTTATGAACAACTGTCCTTCTGCAAAATAGTTCAAAAGTTTAGATGTGCCCCCAGAAAAAGCTGAACCAGCAATGACATACAAACGATTTATGTTAAGATACTTTGGTAAAGCATTCATAACTAAATAGTCCGTTTGCGATTCGAAATCCCTTCCTTCCCCAGCTATCATTAAAACGTTTCTATTCCAACTTTGCGGTTTTTGAGACCAAAAGGAGATTATTTTGCCAACCACGTTTTCAAGTTCTTGCTTGTCTCTAACAGGCAATCGACCCAATAAAATATCGCTCAGATAATCATCGCCATCAATAAATGTAAACCAAGCATCGGCAGATGTTGCACCATACCAATATGATTGAAAAAACATAGTTGGAATTAAATCAAAATTAGGGTAACGCCAATTGTCATAAACAGACCCACCAGCAAAAAGAACATAGGTTGGGGATTTCGCCCAATTAAAATAGGTGTATTTTAAAAATTCCTTTATAGCGTAAGGACTTTTAACCCCATAGTTAAATTCATCGTAGATATCGTCAACACTTACTATTTTAACAGTTAAACCCTTTGACTCATAAAAACTTTTAAGCCTGTTTAACGGATGTTGTTCGTTATTTGCGTCTTTAATCTTGTCATACAGAAGTGGATGGGTTACAATCAAATAGTCAGATGAGTTAGATGTGTTTTTAAAGTTTGTTTTTAGATCTTTTGCGATGCTATCAGGCTTAAGTTTCGCACCATCGCTCACCGCAATAAATTCAATATCTTGAGACAGAACATTAGCATAAAAAATTGCATGGTAATTTTCACCAAGTTTCTCATCCTTCGCTTTTACAATTTCAACATTTGAAATTTTTGAGGTTCCAATCCTGTAAATACTTATATTTGGGTTTTTAAAACCGAAAAGTTCAAATCTGAAATAACCGCTTGTATATTCGGGAGGAATTCTAAATTTAACTTCATCGCCATCTGCCTGATAAAGTCGTCTATAAGTTATCTCAAACCAATTAACAGCAAATGTCGTATTCGCTATTTTACCTTCGCTTGCGTTGAAAACTGTAACTTTGTTTGTTCCATGTCTTAAAACATTATTTGCAACTGGGTAGCCAAAGTTTTCAGAAGATGCGATATTGATCGATTGTCCATTCCACTGCGTTGTTAAAATTCTTTGATTGTTTATGAAAACATTTGCTATATGTTCCGGATTAAGTGAAGGCGTAGAGGTTATCCCATGAAAGGCAACTCTTAATTTGATATTATCTAAACTCAATGGGTCTGGCGTAGGTATGTGAACGTTAAAATCAGTTTGCTGATTCGAGTTAAGCAATGCCCAAAACCAATGATCTCTAACATCATAGGTTAAGTTAACATCAACATCCTTTAAACGGTCGAAGATAAAATCTTTTTCAAAATGAATTGTTGAATAAAATGAAGCACCGCGAAGGTCGATAAAATTTTCAAAAGACCTCGAACCTATTTCCTCGGCTAACCTCAAACCATCTTTTTCCCCAACCTCAAGAAAATATACATTTACATCCGTAAATGGATCATTGTAAAGGTCTTCTCGCCCATTTGAATAGTTATTTTTCTTTCGCTCTGCGTAAAACTCAATATAATCACCCTCATTAAAAACTCCATCCCCGCCCGAATAAACATAAATTGGTATTTCGACGCCATTGTTTTTAATCCTCAACCTTGATGCCCGAACCCCTTTAAGGTCAATCCCAACATTCTTCAAATCCTCATAAGTTATCTTATAAACTCCGTCTCTCCTTACAAAAATTTTGTATTCAAATTCCACAGGCGACTGTTGAGAACTGAAATTGATATCAACCCTATTTATTCTCGGGTTTGAATAAATAGTTTTATCGTCAACCCGCGAAACTTCACTTGAGGAAATAATGAACTTCACATTTATAAGATACTTCAACTTTTGACCATAAACTTTAAATGGGAAAATAACAAGGTTAAAGACATCGACCCCGCGAAGTTTACCAAGATAAACGAAATCATAGATTTTATCCTCAAGCAAGAACTCCCCTTCAAATTCAACTCCGTCAGGCAAAGATTTTTCCTTCATCTCCGGAAGTGGGAAATTTAAATCTACCTCGTCAAATTCATATTGAATAAGTTCAATTTTTGCATTCGGAGTGGCTGAAAGAAGAAAACTATAATAGGGCAAAAAATTTGTCAGAAGCGAAACATTTTCATAATTTCTGGGGACAATTATTGAATATTTTCTTCCAGCAATTTCAATCCCCTTTATTTCAGGTTTATCAACCTTAATTTCAATTTCCTTTACAAAACCGTGATCAATTAGGTTAAATTCCTGCCCATAGACAATCTGGAAAAACAAGAGGAGGAGAGTAGCAATTTTTGAAATTCTCATCTCTTCATCCGCTATATTTTACCGTGACAATGTTTATATTTTTTACCACTACCACATGGGCATGGGTCATTTCGACCAACCTTTTGCGTGACCTTTATCGGTTTCAATTTAACATCCGACTTAACGGAAGTTGCCACATCGGCGCCAGCTGCGACCTTTAACCCCATACCGATTGACTCTTGATGAACAAGATTAAGCTGTTCTCTTCTCGGTCTTCTGGGTTTTCTTTCAACAACCTCCTCAGGAACAACAGGAAACATCCTAAAAACTATGCTTAAAACACCACTTCTTATTCTTCTCATCATTTCCATAAACATTTCAAATGCTTCAGTTTTATACTCAACCAGCGGGTCTTTCTGAGCATATGCACGTAGGTGAATTCCTTCTCTCAGCTCATCCATTTCCCTTAAATGTTCCTGCCATCTTTGATCTATCACCTGTAGAATTGCCATTTTCATCAAAGCAAACATCAGTTCTTCGCCAAGTTGCGCTTTTTTCTGAGTATAAAATTTGACCGCCTCATCATAAATTTTTTCCTTTAACCCTTCCTTCCCAAGTTTTTCAAATTCATCGGGTGTAATTTTTAAGTCGATCAAAAGCGTTCTCATTAATTCATCCTTCAAACCTTGATAGTCAAGATTTAAGTAATGCCTTTCGACCACATCCTCAACATAGTCAGTTAACATATCAAAGAGGTCATCCTCAAGTCGTTCCCCCAGAAGAGCATGCCTTCTTAAACTATAGACAACTTCTCTCTGCTTATTTAGGACATCGTCGTATTCGAGCAATCTTTTTCTTATAGCAAAGTTATTTTGCTCAACTTTTTTCTGCGCTCGTTCAACACTTTTTGTTATCATTGGATGTTGAATTGGTTCCCCCTCTTTATAGCCCAGACGTTGCATTATGTTTGCAATTCTATCGCTTCCAAACAAACGCAAAAGGTCATCCTCTAACGAAAGGAAGAATCTCGAGGAGCCGGGGTCTCCTTGCCTTCCAGAACGACCCCTTAATTGAAGATCAATTCTTCGCGCTTCGTGCCTTTCTGTTCCAATTACATGTAAACCACCAAGTTCTGCGACACCAGGTCCAAGTTTGATGTCTGTACCACGTCCTGCCATATTCGTCGCAATTGTTACCATCCCCCTAAGCCCAGCATTAGCAACGATTTCAGCTTCTTTTTGATGGTGTTTAGCATTTAAAACGTTATGAGGAATTCCGCGACGTTTTAACATTCTACTTAAAAGTTCAGAAACCTCAACGCTTGTCGTTCCAACTAAAACCGGTCTTCCGATCTTGTGCATTCTCTCAATTTCATCAATGACAGCGTTGTATTTTTCCTTTTTCGTTCTGTAAATCACATCGTCATAATCAATTCTTATGCATGGTTTATTTGTTGGTATAACCACAACATCGAGTTTATAAATTTCCCAAAACTCCTGAGCTTCGGTTGCTGCTGTTCCAGTCATCCCCGCAAGTTTTTTGTACATCCTGAAATAATTCTGAATCGTAATAGTTGCAAGAGTTTGAGTGTCTTGTTCAACTTTAACTCCCTCTTTTGCTTCAATTGCTTGATGCAATCCCTCTGAATATCTTCTTCCGGGCAAAACTCTTCCTGTAAATTCATCAACTATTAAAACTTTCCCATCCTGCACTATGTAGTCAACATCTTTTTCAAACATTATATAAGCTCTAAGCAACTGTTGAATTGAGTGAACTTTATCGCTCCGCTCGGAGTAGAGTCTATATAATTCTTCTTTTTTTCTTTGTTTTTGTAAAGGGGTAAGGTATGGATCATTTTCAATTATGCTTATCTCCGTTCCAAGGTCTGGTAAAATGAAAAATTCTTTATCTTCAGGCGAAAGATTTGAAAGGAATTCTCTTCCCTTTTCCGTCAAATCAATTATATGATTCTTTTCATCAACGACGAAATATAAATCTTCATCCAGTTGCCTCATCCTAACGCCTTGATCCTTGAGAAATTCAAGCTCCGTGTCAAGGAGAAGTTTTTGATATTCAGGCTCGGCAAGTATCTTGCGCAACTTTTTATGCTTCGGTGCCCCTCTATGTGCCTTTAGAAGTAAAACCCCAGCTTCTTCAAGTTTGCCTTCGTTCAAAAGTTTTTCAGCTTCATCAACTATTTTGCTGACAAGATTTATTTGGGCTGTGACAAGCCTCTCAACCTTTGGCTTCATCCAGTCAAACTTATGTTCCGTTTCAGGCACAGGACCGCTTATTATAAGAGGAGTTCGCGCTTCATCAATTAGAACAGAGTCAACCTCATCAACAATGGCGTAATAATGTCCGCGCTGAACTATGTCGCTTGGATCAATCGCCATATTATCGCGCAAATAATCAAAGCCAAACTCATTGTTAGTTCCATAGGTTATGTCACAATTATATTGAGATTTTCTCTGCTCAGTGTTCATCCAATTTTGAATACACCCAACTGTTAAGCCAAGAAACTCATAAATTTTCCCCATCCATTGGCTATCTCTAAGAGCGAGGTAATCATTAACCGTTACGATATGAACACCGCGACCGGTCAAAGCATTAAGATAGGCGGGCATAGTCGCAACGAGCGTTTTACCTTCACCTGTTGCCATTTCCGCAATTTTACCTTGATGAAGCACAATAGCACCCATCAATTGAACATCAAATGGGACCATATCCCACACAATTTTATGCCCCGTCACTTCCCAACTTTTTCCAACTAATCTTCTGCATGTTTCCTTTACAACCGCATAAGCTTCGGGCAAAATCTCATCAAGAACCCTTTGCTCCTCTTTAAATAATTCTTTCTCAAGCTTTTCTATCTCATCATAAATTTCAAGCCTTTCTTCGCGAGTTAATTCCTTATCTTCACGAACACGGTTCTTGAGCTCAGCAATATTATCTTCAATATGTTTAGTTTTTTCTTTTATTCTGGCTTTAAACTCGTCTGTTTTCGCTCGTAACTCTGCATCGGTCAATGTGTTAAGAGTCGCATAAATCTCATTTATACGATTAACAATTGGGATCAAAGCTCTTAAATCTTTCTCATTCTTGCTCGGGAAAATTTTTCGCAAAAGTTTTATAAGCATAATGCGTGATGTTAGATTGAAATTGTTTTTGATAATTTTTCAGTTAAAAATATAAAAATAATCCCACTTATAACAAAACATCCCCAGTAGAGAAGCGGAGAGGGTGGGATTCGAACCCACGAGCCCGCTTTTTGGCGGGCTACACGCTCTCCAGGCGTGCGCCTTCATCCACTCGGCCACCTCTCCATTTTTCAAATAAAATATAAATCAATTAGCCTAAAAATTCAACTTAAATTCTCCCACCTCACCTAATTAAAATTAACGAAGTTTTCAAAAGTGAACGATCGTAAGGTAAAATTACAAGCGAGACCCTAAAAAACTTAACATGAGAAAGCGAAACAACACAAATACGCAAGCATATAACTTCTGAAGTAAAATCACTACAACCCACCGTCATCGCTTAACATCAACATTTGTGCCGACACTCTGGACTTAAACATACGCCCAAACAAATCTGTGTGATTAATATCACATATAAATTTATCCCCCTTGACCAATTTTTCGGTTGGTGTTAAATTACCAAAAAAATTCTGTCACCGAAAGGTCCTGACTAAGTTCAAATAGTGAATTGCAAAGCCATAGGGAGGAAAGCAATAAAGAAAAATGAACCTCTCAAAACTTAAAAATAAACTAAGGGAGGTATCCGTGAAATTTTTTAATTTACCTCTATTGGTGTCTCTGTTAATTTTATTTAACTCAGTTGGTGCCCAAATAAATGAACCAGATGTCATTAGGAATTTGAAAAGAAATGTTAACACATTTGGATTTCAGCCGAATATGGGACAGGTTGGGGATTTTGAAGGGAGAAAGGTGAAAGATGTATTGTTTTTCACAAGGCATAGCGGTATTGATTTGTATGTCGGAGAGGATGGGGTAAGTTATGTGATAAGGGATTTGAGGGGTGAATTTAAAAAGATAAACGAAATGAGTTTGATGGAGAAAGAGGTTTTTCAGGACACAGTGGTATGGGCGAGGGTTGATTTGAGAGTTGTTGGGGGTATTGTTAGATGTGATATGATAGAGTATTCAGAGCCGATGGATGGGTATACGAATTACTACCTACCACACTGTCCTGAGGGTGTTCTATTTGTCCCGAGTTATAGGGTTGTGAGGATAAGGGAAGTTTACCCTGGGATAGATTGGGTTTGGAAGATCGATGAGGATGGTCTATTACATCATGAGTTTGATGTTAAACCTGGTTCAGATGTGAGCAAGATAAAACTTGAGGTAAAGTGGGCGGATGTGAAGATAAGTGAAGATGGTAAGAGATTGAGGTTGTCAACTCCAGTTGGTGAGATAGAGGATGGGGAAATTTTTGGTTATGATGATAGAGGGAAGGTTGAGTTAAGTTATTTTGTTGATGAAGGTAGATTTGTGTCGTTTAGGGTTGAGGGAAGATATCAAGGTAGATTGACGATTGACCCACCCCTTGCAAGATTATGGGCTACGTATTATGGAGGAAATGGTAATGAAGATGGTTATTTCATCAAAACAGATGCTCAAGGTAATGTATTTGTGACGGGATGGGCATCTTCAACTGACTTTCCAACCTTAAATCCAGGCGGAGATGCCTATTTTCAGGGAAGTAATGCTGGAGATAGGGATGTTTTTATTTTAAAATTCAACAATTCTGGAGTTAGATCGTGGGCTACGTTTTATGGAGGAAGTAGGTGGGATGAAGGTTATTCCATTACAATAGATGTTCAAGGTAATATATTTGTGATGGGATCTACATTGTCAGATAACTTTCCAACTTTTAATCCAGGTGGAGGTGCTTATTTTCAGGGAAGTAATGCTGGAGGTACCGATGTTTTTATTTTAAAACTCAACAATTCTGGAGTTAGACTATGGGCTACGTATTATGGAGGAAGTGGGAATGAGTGTTACTATTATTATAGATATTATGGCAAGGGTTCCATCACGACAGATGCAAACGGTAATATATTTTTAACAGGATATACAGAATCAAACACCTTTCCAACCTTAAATCCAGGTGGAGGTGCTTATTTTCAGGGAAGTAGGGCTGGTGGTAGTGATGTTTTTATCTTAAAATTTGACAATTCTGGAGTTAGATTATGGGCTACGTTTTATGGAGGAAGTAGTTGGGATGAAGGTTCTTCCATTACGATAGATGCTCAGGGTAATGTATTCGTAGTGGGAACTACATCTTCAACTAACTTTCCAACTTATGATGCAGGTGGAGGTACTTATTTTCAAGGATATGCCGGAGATAAGGATGCCTTTATTTTAAAATTCACCAATTCTGGAGTTAGACTATGGGCTACGCATTACGGAGGAATTAAAGATGATTATAGTCTTTCCGTCACAACAGATGCTCAAGGTAACGTATTTGTGACAGGAGGTACCTATTCAGTTAACTTTCCAACTTATAATCCAGGAGGAGGTGCTTATTTTGATAATACTTGTGGAACTGATGGAAATTGTAATTATGATGGTAATTACAATTATTCTGATGCTTTTATTTTAAAATTCACCAATTCTGGAGTTAGATTGTGGGCTACGTATTACGGAGGAAGTAATAATGAAGGTGCTTCTTCCATCACAATAGATGCTCAGGGTAATGTATTTGTGACGGGATGGGCATCTTCAACTGACTTTCCAACTCATAATCCAGGTAGAGATGCCTATTTTCAGGGAAGTAATGCCGGAGATAGGGATGCTTTTATTTTAAAATTCAACAATTCTGGAGTTAGATCGTGGGCTACGTATTATGGAGGAAGTGGTTTTGATTATGGTTCTTCCATCACAACAGATGCTCAAGGTAATGCATTTGTGACAGGAAGGACATCTTCAACTGACTTCCCAACCTTAAATCCAGGTGGAGGTGCTTATTTTCAGGGAAGTAATGCTGGGTTGGAAGATGCTTTTATTTTAAAGTTTGAGGGTGGAAAGGCGACTGCGGTTGAAGATAGAGAGATTCCAAAAGCGTTTGTGGTTTATCAGAATTATCCAAATCCATTTAACCCTGGGACACAGATAAGTTTTGATTTGCCAGAGGCTGGGAATGTTAAGGTGGAGGTCTACAATGTTCTTGGTGAAAGGGTTGAGGTTGTTTATGATGGATTTATGAGCGCTGGTTTTGGCAAGGTGGTAAGGTGGGATGCAGTTGGGGTGCCAAGTGGCATATATTTTTACAGGGTTAGTTTAAACAATAGATATGTTGATGTTAAGAAGATGGTTTTGGTGAAGTAAGGTTGAGTTAAAGGCGTGGCGTTTTAAAACGCCACGCCGTAATTTTTTATCTTTTCAAATACCTTCTTATGATTTTAAGCGGAGGATTAAAATATCCATAAGCAAGGTGCGGAAATTCATCCTTTAAAAGCTTCATCAGATTTTTAATACCAAGTTTCTCACCAATTCCATCAATCCCAATTAACTCAATATACCAATCAGGGTCAATGTTAAAGTTGCGCCATTGTATCATTGATATATCCGTCTCTTTTATAAGCCTTCTTAACATTTGATATTCCTCCACCCAATCGGTCAATCCAGGTAAAACAAAATAGTTTATTGAAACCCAGCAATTAAATTTTCTCGCTATTTTTATTGATCTCACAACATCGTCAAAAGAATAGTTATTCGGTCGGTAATATCGGTGATAAATCTCTGGGATTGCGCTATTCATACTGATGCGAATGCTATCAAGACCTGCCTTACATAGTTCCTCAACTGCTTCGGGTTTACTTCCATTTGTGTTTATATTGATAATCCCCTTTTTAGTTCTCTTTCTTATTTCCTTTATCGCTTCTTTTATCACTTCCCATATAAGCAAAGGTTCACCTTCACATCCTTGACCGAAGCTAATCACTGGGTCAGGAGCTCTTTCAAGATGGGGCACTGCAATCTCAAGAATTTCATCAACTGTTGGTATAAAATTCAATCTATCCTGCGTGCTCGGGATTCCGCTTTCCGGCGGTTGATAAGAGATACAACCGATGCAGTTCGCATTGCATCCTGGCGAAGTTGGTATCGGAGCTTCCCATCTACCGAGAAAATAATTTCTTGCAGCGGGGCAAAGATAACGCAAAGCGCAATTTTCACCCAAATGATGAATTAAACGATTATCGGGGTGCTTCTTTAACTTTTTATAAACATTCCTAACTACTAAGTCATGATTAAATTGATCACAATCTTGCCTTTTATCTGGATCAATCCTAACTGCTGGCACATAAAATTTCCCATCAAGCCATCCAACAGCGGTATACGCAAAAAGTGGAAGAATTGGCACATTATCTCTATCCTTCTCATAAGCGGATAAGAAAAACTGAGTATACGCAGGAGCAAGAAAAGCGGACACCGCTATACCATCCTTAAATACAACCTTTCTGCCAGTTTTCCTATCAAAACCTACAGGTCTTCGCCATGGAAGTTCAAATAGTTGGCTTCCCTCCGGGAGTTCAATCAAATCATCAATATTTATCTTAACAAAATTGACCCCTGTTCTTCCAGCCATTTCAATTTCAGGCACATCATAGATATTTCCCCTGCCATCGCTATAAACAAGATTGGGAACTTTCCTCGGTCTCACGCTTTAAAAACTTAAAGATTTAGAAACTTGGTTAAATGGCTCAATGTAAATAATACTTCAATGGATTTGGCTCAACTTTGCACTCTTCAGCGATTAAAAGGTTTGAAATTTTACCTTTATCTCTGAGTTCGAACAATCGTGGCACAAGTTTATCCCTTAGCTCAACGGGTGTGATTGGGTTTATGTAAATATTTGTTCCGCCTTCAAATCCAGCAGGAACATTTATCCTCCATTTAATCAAAACATGCCATGGCATTTTATAAACTGAATCGAAAGGTGTGTAATACCATTCCTCGTTGCATGGGATTTGATTGCCCATTGCTGCATGAATCGCATGAACAAGGTCGCTCATATCTCTAAGTTCTTTCTCACTTAACTCAAATGGTCTGCCAGCTCTTGATTTTGAATAAATAGCAACGGTTGGGAAACGATGTCCAAATCCAGCGAAAGCGATTGCATTTTCGTTTTCGGCAAAGACTAAGTTATGATATCCCGCAAAATTTATAGCATACTCATTATAAACATTTGGATTTTCCCTGACCATAGCTATTTGTCTTTCTATAGTTGCTCCCCAATCATCTAAACCGACAAGTTGTTTATGAAGATGATCAAATGAAGCCCCAGCAGGTCTCAACCAATTTTGAAAAACAGCGATATAACGGACATAGCGATTAGAATTCATTATGTCAACCATTGCGTCAATTGTAAACTTGAAATACTGATAATGCTCCTCTTGGGTTAACTCCCCTGATGAACACAGATCGCTTGTCCATTTTGCACCGTCAATGAAATGTCTTCTTGCAATTATAAGCTCATGACATCCGCCAAAAAAACTATCAGCTATTTTAAGTTTTTCATCCGTCGGCATTGAATTTATTTCATCGGGTGTTTTCCCCATCATTCGCAATTTATAATTTACCAGTTCAAGCACATGTTTCATACCAGCTGGATTTTCAAGATACGCCCCTTTCCACTCTTCTTTTCCCTTTGTGAATTTATACTCATAATTTTTTCTCCAATAATCAAGCGTTACAATTTCGAATAAATTGCCAACCCTTCTGAACTCCGCAACGCTCTCGAAGTATTTATCCGGTGGAAGATAATCAATCCGCTTATAGCTTCCGTCGGGCAATTTTATCAACCGCGATTTTTCAGGTGGAACCTCGTAATATCTTTTTTGGCAAAACGAACAATAATCTTCCGGCTGACGAACCTCAAGTGGTTTCGCCGTCTCTGGGACTTCGTTTGTAATTGGTTTATTATTTCTGCCAGGAACAGACCAAACCTCACTTTCGGTAAACGGGTTAATCTGCTTTACCGTTCCATCTGGCATTATCAAGTAAAGCGGTTTCATAACAAAACAAATCTTTGATTTATTAAAGCAGAAAAAATTTAAAATATAAAACCTAAAAATTCAAGCCAAATTTCGTTTAATCGATTGGCTCATTACCTATGCCACGCCTTTTCATCAATCGCTCAATTTCATCTATTGTCTTCGGCGCACCAGAAGAAAGGACAGTATAACCAGTTTCAGTTACAAGAATATCATCTTCAATCCTTACGCCAATATTCCAATATTTAGGGTCGCAATCCGAGCCAGCAGGTATATAAATTCCAGGTTCAATGGTTATAACCATCCCAGGTTCAAGATTGCCTGGTATC
This sequence comes from Candidatus Kryptoniota bacterium, assembly GCA_938074445.1. Classification (GTDB taxonomy): domain Bacteria; phylum Bacteroidota; class Ignavibacteria; order Kryptoniales; family Kryptoniaceae; genus Kryptonium. The sequence continues at coordinate 53,795 of CALJEK010000017.1, forward strand.
CCAATATCGTGGACATCAAGCCCAAGATGATGCGTAACGCCGTGCATAAAGTATTTACTTACCTCATTCCTGCTTTTTATAATTCCAAGTTTTAATAAACCATCAGCGATTACTTCAGACGCTTTAAGTTGAAGTTCAGCAAAACTTACGCCGGGACGAATTAAATTAATGGTTTCTTCCTGTGCTTTGAGCACAATTTCATAAATTTGCTTTTGTTCGGGGGAAAATTTCCCATTAGCCGGAATCGTCCTTGTGACATCGGCACAATAATTATGATATTCAGCGCCAATGTCAATTAAAACTAAATCACCGTCATTAATTTTCTTTCTATTTGAAGTGTAATGAAGTATAACAGAATTTTCCCCTGAGCCAATGATTGATGGAAAGGCTGGATATTTAGCACCCAATTTTGTAAACACATATTCAACCACAGCTTGAATTTCATACTCATACATCCCCGGCTCGCATGACATCATAGCTTGACGATGAGCTTTCACCGTTATATCAACCGCTTTTTTTATCAGTTCTATTTCTTCTTTCTTCTTTTTCATTCTCATTTTTGCAAGTATTGGGGTTGGATCGGAAAACTGGAATCTGCTTCGTTGTGAATTTATTATCGACTCAACCGTTTCAATCACATCTTTTACATTTCCTGTGTAGCAGTCTATCGGATATGGGAAGTAAATTGTTTTTGCCTTCGAACTAAAAATTATCGCACGAATTACGCTTTTAAACTCTTCAATTGGAAGAGCAAGTTGAATTCCCAACTTTTCCATAGCTCCTTTAGTCCCAAGAGTTTTGCCCGTCCATATCTCTCGAAGCGAATCCCTTTCTTTCAAGAATAGAACTTCACGAATTCTAAAGTCAGATTTGATAGTGTCAAGCGTGACATCATAATATTTCCCTGTTGCTCTTGCTGCAACTTTTAGAACGGATGGCGCAAATCCAGCCGGCACAAGAACAAGCACGGCGTCCGGCTCCTCAAGTCCAGTTAAATAGTAAAAATTATTGTCCTGCTTGAATCTGTATTCAACATCGTTTGATCGAGTCTTCAAGGAATTTGAATAAAAAATTGCAACCGCTTCATTGCCAATCTGCTTCATCAGTTCCTCTCTGTTTGCCTTGAAAAAAGACGGTGGAAGTAAATCGCGGTCCTGCGAAAAAGACGAAGAGAGAACGAACCAAGACAAGAATAAAATTTTTAAGATTTTCATCTTACAGTAGCCCACTTTGTTTTACCTTTAACCGCACACCTGCTTAAAAACCCTCATAAAGTTGCCCCCAAGGATTTTCTTCACATCCTCAATTGAGTAACCCCTTTCAAGAAATTTTTTGGTTATATTCGGAAGAAATGTGACATCATCCATCTCAAGCGGGGTCACGCTTATACCATCGAAATCAGAACCAAGCCCAACATGGTCAACCCCAACAAGTTTCGCTATGTAATCAATATGGTCAATTAAAACATCAAGTGGTGGACGAAGTTCTTCAGATATCTTCATCATCAATTGACGCCTTGCCTTTCGATATTCCTTAGGGTTATGCTCGTATAATGTCCTTATCGAATCGAAATGTGTTTTATATTTTTCTTCAAGTCGTTTCCGCTTCGTGTTGAACGATGAATCGATATACTCAGCGTAGAAATTGACGAATACAACACCACCAGTTTGTGCTATCGCTTTAATTTGTTCATCTTTTAAATTTCTGTAATGCGGGCAAAGATTATAAACGCTTGAGTGCGAAGCTATGACAGGTTTTCTCGTCACCTTTATCACATCCCAAAACGCCTGTTCACCAAGGTGTGAAACATCAATTATCATTCCCAATTCATTCATCTTTTCTATAACTTTTTTCCCAAACTCGCTCAAACCCTTGACTTTCAACTTTTCAGGGTTTGTTGTCTCATCAAAAGCAGAGCTTGCCCAATTAGTGCTATTATTCCAAGTTAAACCTAAATATCTCACACCACGCTTGTAAAGTCGCTCAAGATTTTCAATGCTATTTTCAATCGCATGCCCACCTTCAACCCCGATTACAGCACAAATCTTACCCTCGCTTAATGCTTTTTCAACCTCAGCTGAGTTCCTAACAACAGCGATTTTATCTGGATTTCTATTTGCGATTGAATACAAGGTATCAATCATCTGATTTGCTCTTTTAAATGAATTTTTCTCAAATGCAACTGGATCGACCCAAACTGCAAAAACTTGAACATCGACACCTCCCTTTCTTAACCTTACTAAATCACTATGACCACGCTCGGTTTCAACGCTTATGTCTTCACCATCCATCGCCCTTAAAAGAACATCATTATGCGTATCAGCAACTATAGCATCGTAATGTAGCTTTAGATAATCAATCTTTTCAACCTTTGGGTTTTCCTTTTGAGCGCAGGCAAATGAAAACAAGGCTAAAATAACGATAAAAGTAAACTTGCGTATCATAATTTGACCTATCCCTATGTTTCAAATTATACCTTTAAAATCAAAATTCTCAAGATAATAAACTATCCTTTCGAGGAATCTCCCCCCATATGCGCCGTCTATAATTCTATGATCAAACGATAAAGTCAAAAACGCAATCGAGCGAATTGCAATGTAATCTTCATTATCTTTTGTTATGACAACCGGACGTTTCTTAACCGCACCAACACCAAGTATTGCAACTTGCGGTTGATTTATTATCGGAGTCCCAATTATATTTCCAAAAACACCGTAATTTGTCACGCTAAATGTTCCACCTTGAATATCATCAGGTGTTAATTTTTTATTCCTCGCCTTTATCACAACATCATTTATCGCCCGTGCAAGCCCAATAAAATTCTTTTCATCCGCATTTTTCACCACCGGAACTATCAAACCATATTCTGTTGCAACCGCGATTCCAATGTTAATGTATTTTTTAACGATTATTTTATCACCCTCAACACTGCTATTTATCATCGGGAACTCCTTTAAAGCCTTTACAACAGCGTCAACAACAAAAGGCGTCAAAGTTAACTTAAACCCCTCTCTTTTCTGAAACTCGTCTGCGCTCTTATCAATAAAGTTCATAATCCTCGTCATATCGCATTCAGAAATGGCTGCAACATGTGGAGATGTTCTAACACTTCTAACCATATGCTCTGCCATCGCTTTCACTACACGACTCATCTCTATTATCTCCACCCTTCCCTCAGGATAAACTTCTGTTTTTGTCAATGGCTCTTCCACTTTCTCAAGAGCTTCAAAAGATGGAACCAATGGTTTAACTTCTTTTCTTCTCTTCGCTTCAATGTAGTTCAAAAGGTCGTTTTTAGTCAATCTACCTCCATGACCTGTTCCAGGGATTTTCTCAAGTTCTTCAATCGATATCCCTTCATTTTTTGCGATCTCCCTGACGACAGGTGAATAAAACCTTTTCGTTCTCAACGGCAATGTCTCAGAAACTAACTTCTCAAAATGTTCTTCGCCTTTCTTTTCTTCACTTGCTTTAACTTCTACCTTCTCTTTTTCTCCTGATTCAACTTTTAACTCGGTTTTTGAAACTTCGGTCTCTATATACGCAATTACAGTTCCAACAGCAACCTTTTCATTTTCTTTATACAATATCTCAGTTAAAACTCCACTTGCTGGTGAGGGAATTTCGGTGTCAACTTTATCAGTGCTTATCTCAAGCAAAATTTCATCTTTTTGAACTTTGTCTCCCGGCTTTTTATGCCATTTTAGAATTGTGCCCTCCTGCAAACTTTCACCCATTTTCGGCATTATGACTTCAATTCTCATAGATACTCTCCAACTTTTTGATTTTAAAAAATTGTCAGTACCGTATTAATTCTTCAAGTGCTTCAACAATCCACTTCGTTTGTGGAAGCGCAGCTTCTTCGAGCGTTGGAGCATAAGGAATTCCTGGGATATCAAGTCCCGCTACCCTTTTTATCGGCGCATCAAGATACTCAAACGCTTCGCTCGAAATTATCGCTGAAATTTCAGCACCAAATCCAGCTGTCAAGGTGTCCTCGTGAACAATTAAAACTCTGCTTGTTTTTTTCACCGAATTTAAAATCGTTTCTTTATCCAGTGGGTTTATCGTTCTTATATCTATCACTTCAATTTCAACAGCATATTTCTGCTCAATTAATTTGACCGCTTCAAGTGATTTATACACCATCAAACCCCAAGTTACAATTGTCACATCCTTGCCTTGCTTTTTCACTTGAGCCTTTCCAAATGGAAGCAGATAATTTTCATCTGGTTCTGGTGTCATTGCCAAAGGGGAACGATAAAGAGCCTTGTGTTCAAGGAAAAGAACAGGGTCTTCAATCCTACAAGCTGTTTTTAAAAGCCCTTTCGCATCCGCTGCGTTTGACGGATAAGCTATAAAGACCCCTGGCAAATGAGCAAAAAATCCCTCTATATTTTGACTATGATAATGACCTCCGTGAATATAACCACCAACTGGAACCCTTATGACAACAGGAGCAGACCAATTGCCATTTGATCTATATCTAAAAGGCGCAAGTTCATCACGTATTTGCATCATCGCAGGCCAGATGTAATCGCCAAATTGAATTTCAACGACTGGCTTATAACCTTTAACAGCAAGTCCTATCGCTGTTCCAACAATGCTTGCCTCCGCAAGAGGGGAGTTAAAGGCTCTGTCCTTCCCAAATTTTATAGTTAATCCCTTCGTCGCGGTGAAAACCCCACCCTTTGGGTCAGCAACATCCTCACCATAAACAACCATCTTTGGATTTAATTCCATTTCTTCATGTAGTGCGTGATTTATCGCGTCAACCATAACTATCGGATTCCCAGACGGAATCGTAGTTTCATAATTTAATCGCCTTGTCTCTTCCGGCGCATAAACGTGCAACATAACAGTTTCAGAACTTGCATATGGCTTTTTCTCAGCTTTCTCAATCGCCTTATCAATCTCGTCATCGAGTTCTTTATAAAGCTCTTCTATCTCATCTTTTTTGGTGAAAACTCCCCTTTCCACCAAAAGATTTTCCATTTTCAAAATCGGGTCATTTAACCTTTCAAATTCAAGTTCTTCAGGTTTTCTATATTTTCTATGATCATCAGATGAAGAATGTGGAATCAATCTTACGACATTTGCAACTATCATCGTTGGACCAAGTCCCAAACGAGCTCTTTCGACGGCTTTTTTCACCGTTTGATAACTTTGAATGAAATCTGTTCCATCAATTTCGTAAACCTCAAGACCGTCAAATCCTTGACCTATTTTAGCAACTGATGCCCCCGCTGTTTGCTCATATATTGGCACTGAAATAGCATATCTGTTGTTTTGAATGACAAAAATAACAGGCAATTTATCTTTGCTTGCCCAATTTAACGCCTCGTGAAATTCACCTTCACTCGTTGAGCCATCACCACCAGAAACATAAACAACTTCATCAGTTCCGTCCCTCACGCAACCCATCGCCGTCCCAACCGCCTGAAGATATTGAGTTCCAGTTGGGCTGGATTGAGTTACAATCCTTAACTCTCTTTTCCCAAAATGAGCAGGCATTTGTCTCCCACCTGTTGCTGGGCATTCGGCTCTACCAAGAACACTATAAAAAAGCTCCTCAAGCGTGACACCAAGCTGATAAACAAAAGCCCAATCCCTATAGTAAGGATAAAACCAGTCATATCCGGGGCGAAAGTTCATCGCGCTTGCCACCTGTATCGCTTCATGCCCAGATACACCTATATGAAAGAAAACCTTCCCTTGTTTAAGCAATGTCATCGCTTTATTGTCTATCTGCCTCGCAACATACATCGATTTTAACGCTTGAACAAGAACTTCAGGCTTCAAATCTATTACTCCAGCCTCGATCTCGCTCCCAACATTTAAATGTTTGCCCTGATTCCTCGGCATAGCGAATTTGTTTTTTTATTTTTAATTTTTTTCAAACTCTTTCACCAACACCTTCAAAATACCTTACAAACTCCAAATCAAAAACAATTTCAAACTTCTCCCTCAATCTTTCCTTAACCTCGGCAATATCAACCTCAAACCCAAGTATCTTCTTCATTGATGTCATGGTAACATCTTTCAAACCACAGGGAAAAATAAAATCAAAAAACCTTAAATCCGTATTTACATTTAAAGCAAATCCATGCATGGTGACCCAATGACTCACTTTAACTCCAATGGAAGCGATCTTCTCCCTCTCAACCCAAACACCTGTGAAACCATTTTTCCTCCCAGCTTTTATCCCGAAATCACTCAAGGTCATAATTATAACTTGTTCAACATTTCTCAAATAAGTATGAACATCAGACCCAAATTCATTAAGATTAAAAATCGGATACCCAACAACTTGCCCAGGTCCGTGGTAGGTAATTTTACCACCACGATCAATTTTGAAAACCTTCGCACCAAGATTTTTTAGGAAAAATTCGCTGACTCTTAAATCTTTTTCGTCCCCAGCCTTGCCGATTGTATAAACATGCTCGTGTTCAGTAAGAATTAAAACATTATCTATCGCTCCATCCACTTTCATCTTATGAAGTTTTTTCTGAAGGCTCCAAACCCTTTCGTAATCCGAAAGCCCAGGGATATTTATAAAAACTGCCTTCAAATTTTTCGGCTTTTCTTTTTAAACTTTGGTTAAAAGTTAAAAAACCACCCTTACAAAAGCAAAATTTAGATTAAATCGAAAATTCAACGCTCGTCCTTACTTTTACGGGCTCAAAAAAATTCATAATTTTTACTTGACTATGACGGCTCAAATTTATAACTTTAAGATGAAAATTAAATGCGATGATTTCGAAAAGATAAAATTTTTGAAAAATTGGAAAGCATAACTGCGGTAATTGCACTCATTCTGATCTTCGTCGTTGTGACGCTTTTTTCCGTTAACGTAATTCAAAAATCAAAGAAGCTTTTACCCGAATTCATAAATGGCAAACCAAGCGTTGTCTTTTTCTGGACTGACAATCAAACATGCAAAGCGATGAACCAAATCGTTGATAAAATAAAAAATGATTTCAACGGTAGCGTCAAAGTTTTGACTTTCAACGTAGTTAAAAATTACGAAATGACTGAAAACTATCTCGTTTTTGACATCCCCCTTGTAATTCTATTTGATAAAGAAGGCAATCCAGTTATAAGAATCACGAAACCAAGTGAATACCCAAAACTTGAGGCAAAGTTAAAAGAAATAATTTAATCAAGAGGTGAAACTATGATGAAAATTGGCATCTTAACTGGAGGCGGAGATTGCCCTGGGTTAAATGCTGCCATAAGAGCTATCGTTCGTAAAGCTATTAGCTCTGGTTATGAAACTATCGGAATAAGAAATGGATGGAAAGGCTTAATGAGCCTTGATATTTTCCCGCTCGACCTCAATAATATTTCTGGAATTCTCCCGCGAGGTGGAACTATACTGGGAACATCGAGAACAAATCCATATAAACATCCAGACGGCGAGAAAAGAATACTTGAAAACCTTGAAAATGAGAAAATAGACGTAGTCATTGCAATCGGTGGTGAAGATACCCTCAGCGTCGCATATAAACTTCATAAGGCTGGCGTAAACATCGTTGGGATACCTAAAACAATAGATAATGATGTTCGTGGGACTGATTACTCAATCGGTTTTGATACAGCTGTCAACATTGCGATGGAAGCAATCGATAGAGTACATACAACAGCAGAAAGCCACAATCGCGTCGCAGTTGTTGAAGTTATGGGTCGTCATACCGGTTGGATCGCGCTTTACGCGGGGCTTGCCGGTGGGGCAGATGTTATATTAATACCTGAAAAACCATTTGATATTGACCATGTGTGCAGAGTAATTGAAAAGAGGCACGCCCGAGGCAAAAACTTCAGCATAGTTGTCGTGGCTGAAGGAGCGAAATTCAAGGTTGAAGAACATGTTGATAAAGATGGAACGCTTATCATTCAAGATTTAAGGGTTGATGAGTTTGGACATGTTCGCCTCGGTGGGATTGGGAATCTCGTTGCTGACCAAATTGAAAAAAGAACAGGAATGGAAGCAAGGGCAACAATCCTCGGGCATATACAGCGAGGTGGCTCTCCAACAGCATTTGATAGAATCCTTGCAACAAGATTTGGCGTTAAAGCTATTGAACTTATAGAGGAACGAAAATTTGGCGTGATGACAGCACTCCAAGGAAGTGAAATCGTAGAAGTTGAACTTAGCGAAGTCGTCGGTGGGTTGAAAACAGTAAATCCGGAATTGTTTGAAATAGCCGAGGTTTTCTTCGGGTAATAAACATTAAAGTCTATGTCCCTGCGAAACTTAACGATATAACTTATTTCTGTAAATATACTCCTCCACCTCGGGCGGGACAAGATATTTTATCGATCTCCCAAACTTTATTCTATTCCTTATTGATGACGCTGAAACATCTATATTTGGCACAGTGATAAAACTTGCATATTTAGAAAATTTTGATTCCGTAACCCTATAACCATAGCGATTGAAAACAAGAAGATGAACTTTTTTTACAATTTCATCCGGCTCCCTCCATGTGTGAAATTCCTCAAATTGATCAGCACCGATTAAGAGATAAAATTCACGATCGGGAAATTTTTCAACGAGAAAATTTACTGTCTCAATCGTATATGAAATTCCACCCCGTTTTATCTCAATGTCAGAAACCTCAAAAAAAGGATTTCCATTTATAGCAATTTTAACCATTTCAAACCTATGAAGTGGACTTGCCATTTGCGAAAGATAATTCTGATTCTGCTTGTGCGGTGGACTTGCGCAGGGAATGAAAATAATTTTGTCAAGATTTGCTTCTTCCCTTATGAATTCAGCAACTATTAAATGCCCGATATGCGGTGGGTTAAATGAGCCTCCAAAAATTCCAACCTTCATTTAATCAAGCACCGTCATTTTTCTTTTCCTTAAAAGATTTAATATAGCTGCTCTTGTTCTTTTGAACTCATCGGACCTTTCCATATTTATCAAATGCCCGAAAACTTTTTTCAAAGATTCAACATCCTTAGCATAATCAATTCTCCTCAACGGAACATAAAGAACATCAAGCTCACTTGCGAATTTTAATATATTGATCTCGTCGCTTTCGTCCTCCAACTTTGATATAAATCTTTCGTGCAATTTCTTAAGCCCGATGAGTTTGTTTGGATTATCTCTGTAAATTGAAGTAACGACAACATCGTATTTATGCGTCATAACTTGATAAGCGTTATTTATCCAAGGTATTGGGTAGATAAAACTTGCGACCTCAAGCAAGACAACAAACTTTCGTTCATCTTTGAACGCTCTTGAGATGCTCTCAAAATAACGATTTACATTACCTTCAACGACCGAAACCTTCACGCGAAGTGGAAAAACTTGAATTAAAATATCGCTTGTCTCATAATCGGGGAAATAAACATAAACATTTGTATTTCTGCTCTTCTGGACGTAATAATCACACGTATCATGAAGCATTGCCTTGTAAAGTTCCAACTTTTCATCAAAAGTGAAGCTGTCATCAACTTTTAAGTCACTCAGCTTCGCTGGAAAAATTATCAAGGCTTTTTCCGTTTGAAACATGGCGATTTTTTTCTTTATTTTAACTAATTGACATTATAGCATCTGCGAGGCGCCACGGGTTTTTGCTTGAGATGATAACTTTTCTAAGTTTGGTCTTTAACAAACCTTGTTTTGAATTTATCAACTCAATCTCAACCCCACCGCCGTTTGAGTAAACATAAGCGACTGTCCCCCAAGTTCCTCTTATTCCCCACCCCCCATACATCTTCCACAATTTCCCTTCAACCACCTTAACTTCTTTTATTTCGCTTTTTCTAATTTTCAGCATCTTCAACCCGAAAAATCCAATTTTAACTATCATTTCATTCCACTTAACTAAAATCGTCATCTTTCCTATCAAAGCAATTACGAGAAACTCAAAAAGCACAGCTAAAAGTATCGCAAGCATGACATCGCTTCTTTCGAGAAGCTCTGGATTAAAAATGAAAAGAATGGCAATAAATGGAGCCCACAAGTAAAACAAAAAATAAAACCATGCTGGAAAATTCTGCTCTTCTTTGTATAAAAGTCCGGAGACAGTTTCCATCTTTCCATCTCCTACTTTAGTTTTAGATATACTTCATCACTATGCCAAGGTCTTTATCACCCCGCCCAGATAAATTTACAATTATTATCTCGTCTCTTTTCATCTTTGGAGCAATTTTTACAGCATGTGCAAGGGCGTGGGAACTTTCAAGTGCCGGAATTATTCCCTCAAGCTTTGACAAAAGACGAAATGCTTCAATGACTTCATCATCAGTTGCAAAAGTATACTCTACAAACCCAGCGTCCTTGAGGTAAGAATGCTCAGGTCCAACCCCAGGATAATCAAGTCCAGCCGATATAGAATGAGTGTTGAGAATTTGACCATCCTCATCCTGAAGAAGATATTGCATTGCACCGTGCAAAACGCCAGGTCTTCCTGCACTTAAAGACGCAGCGTGCAATCCTGTTTCAATTCCCTTCCCCCCAGCTTCAACTCCAATTAATTTAACCTTCGGGACATCCTCAACAAATGGATAAAAAATCCCAATTGCATTGCTCCCACCACCGACACAAGCAATCACAACGTCGGGAAGCTTGCCCTCAATCTCTAAAATTTGTTCCTTCGCTTCCCTACCTATAACACTTTGAAAATCTCTTACAATCATCGGATAAGGATGCATTCCAACAACAGAACCAATCATATAAAAAGTTGTTCTAACATTTGTAACCCAATCCCGTATCGCCTCATTTATCGCATCTTTTAAAGTCCTACTACCAGAAGATACAGCCCTGACCTCAGCGCCGAGCAACTTCATCCTAAAAACGTTCATCTCTTGCCTTTTAATATCCTCTTCCCCCATGTAGATTACACACTCAAAATTAAATAACGCACAGACTGTGGCAACAGCAACACCATGTTGACCAGCGCCAGTTTCAGCAATTATCCGACGCTTCCCCATCTTTTTGGCAAGTAGTGCTTGACCAATTGTATTGTTTATCTTATGTGCCCCTGTATGGCATAGGTCCTCACGTTTAAGATAAATCTTCGCACCCCCCAAGTATTCACTCAATCTGCGAGCGTAGTAAAGCGGGGTCGGGCGCCCAGCATAATTTTTAAGATAAAAGTTAAACTCATTTTGAAAATCTTTATCATCTTTTAGCTTCAAATACCACCTCTTAAGTTCTTCAACCGCAGGAACTAAGGTTTCAGGGATAAATTTACCGCCGTAGCTCCCAAAATAACCTTTTGAATCAGGAAGCTGAAACTTCATAATCTTACACCTTTTGCATTTTCTATAAAAGATTTAACCTTTTCAACGCTTTTCTTCCCCGGATATTCTTCAACCCCAGTTGATACATCAACACCGTAAGGCTTAACTTTTAAAATGGCATCTCTAACATTCTCCGGGGTTAAACCACCTGATAAGATCACCTTATACTTTTCACTCAACCCGACAACATTATCCCATTTGAACGTTTTACCAGTTCCACCATATTCATCAGCGGAGTATGTGTCAAGATGAACAAAATCAACATCATAATTTTCTAAAACATTTGGTAAAAAAATTTCATCTTTAACCTTGAATGACTTAATGACTGGCACAAAATCTCTTAATTTCGCACAAACTTCCGGACTTTCATCTCCGCTTAATTGAACAATATCAACCATCGTTTGGTCAACTATCTTTTTAATCTTTTCTATATCTTCATTCACGAACACAGCAACACACGATGCAAATGAGGAAACTTCTCTTATAATATGCGCAGCTTCCTCGGGTTCGATGTATCTTTTGCTTTTTTCATAAAAAACAAACCCAAGCATATCAGCATCAGCCTCAACTGAATTCACGGCATCTTCAAAATTTGTGATCCCGCAGATTTTCACGACAACAGACATAAAAACACAAATTTAGTTTTTACCAAGAAGTTCGAAGATTTTCTCAATTTTATTCCCCGCTCTCATCAACGCTTCCCCAACAAGAAGCGCATCAAAACCAGCGTTAGCTATTTTTACAACATCATCTCTACTTTTAATCCCACTTTCACTAACTTTAATAACATCATCGGGAAGGATTCTGCAAAGTTTAATTGATCTCTCAATATCAACTTGAAAAGTTTCGAGATCGCGATTATTTATCCCAATTAACTTCGGATAAGGCGCAACCTTCAAAGCACGCGCTATATCATGCTCATCAAAAACTTCAACAAGGACATCAAGTCCTAACTCCTTTGCAAGTGACAAATAATCTTCAAGTTGAACATCGTCAATTATTTTAACAATTAAAAGGAAAGCATCCGCCCCGATATATTTCGTCTCGTAAATTTGATACTCATCAATTATAAAATCCTTCCTCAAAACAGGAATATTTACATTGCTTTTCACCTGTGATAAATGCTGCTTTCTACCGCCGAAAAACTCGAAGTCCGTCAAAATGGATATCGCGCTCGCTCCAGACCTTTCGTATTCCTTTGCAATAGCAACAGGGTCAAAATTATCATTGCTTAAATTCCCAGCCGATGGCGAAAACCTCTTCACCTCGGCTATTATCTTAACCCCACCATCCCCTCTCAATGCATAAATCAAACTACGGCGTTTATATTTTGAAGCTTCGGCAAGTTTTCTCAATTCCTTCAAAGGTAGAGATTCCTTTGCTCTTTCAATCTCAACTAACTTTGCTCTAATGATTCCATCGAGAAAGTTCATTTGGATTCCTTCGTGATTTTTAATTCGATTATCCTTCGCTTTGATTTTTTTAGCACCTCAAAAGTAATATTTTTGAATTTAATTCTTTCACCCTCATTTGGCATTCGACCTACAAGCTTAGAAACAAATCCACCGATGCTTTCATAATCTTTTCCCTCAGGTATACTTTCACCAAATTTTCTATTGAAATCACTCACGAGCATGCCTGCATCAACGATAACCGATCCATCGCTCAACACCTCGTAGTTTTTCTCAACTTTGTCATATTCATCATGTATCTCTCCAACTATTTCTTCAAGTATATCTTCAAGCGTTACTATCCCTTTGAAACCGCCAAACTCATCAACGACTATCGCCATATGAATCTTATTTTTTTGAAGTTCCTTTAATAATTCGCTTATTTTTTTCGTCTCTGGAACAAAATAGGCAGGTCTCAAAAGGTCATAAAGCACAAACAAGTTCGGCTCCTCAATGTAGTTTATCAAATCTTTCGCATAAACTACACCGATTATATTATCGATCGATCCTTCGTAAACGGGAAGCCGTGAATATCCTTCATTTAAAACAACCCTAATAACTTTTTCACGCGGAGCATTTATATCCAAGGCAACTACCTTTGTTCTTGGAACCATAATTTCTCTAACAGTTTTATCTGTAAATTCGAAAACATTTTTAAGTAGGAAATTTTCATCTGGAGTATCGTCCATTGTGACGCCATGGATTAAAAATTCAAACTCACGCTTTACTGAGTTAACATTTTTAATTGGGAACAGTGAAACAAACTTCGGGAGCGAAAACAAAGAAACTTTGGAAGCCCAAAAAAGAGGGTAAACCAAAAACCCTAAACTCTTTAATACAAATTCGGGCTTTCTCTCGGATAAATTTTGCAATATGCTGAGAAAATAAAACGAGATCAACACTATTGAAAAAACAAGCAAAAGCGATAAACCCCTGCCATTTGACCATGCCCCAAGCAAAATAAAAGCAAGACCAAAAAATGAAAACTTGAATATAGAGCTCGTCAAAGTGAAATTTTCGGGTTTTCTCCTAAAAAATTCAACCTTGGTGAGCAAACCAGGAGCAATTTTCTCCGCATCACCAAGCGATATAACTGCGGTTTCAAGCATTGAAATCAAAATCCCAACGCTAATTAAAACCAAGGAAATTATCAAAGCCATAAAATTAAAATTTGCTAAAACTGTTTGTTAACTTAATTAAATCCTCAAGTTTTTGCATCGCTTTGCCCGAATCTATCGCTTCTTGAGCCATTTTAATACCTTCATAAATTGAACTTGCAAGACCAGACACATAAATCGCAGCGCCTGAATTGAGCAATGTCACGTCTCTATATGGACCTTCTTCACCGTTAAGAATTTTCTTTATTATTTCGGCGTTTAATTTCGCATCACCACCAAGAATCAAATTCAAATCCCACCTTCTTAACCCAAAATCTTCTGGAACTATCTCATATGTTTTAACCTCGCCGTTCTTCAATTCAGTTATCTTTGTAGCTCCGGCGATTGAAATTTCATCAATTCCTCCAGCCCCATGGACCACAAGAACGTGTTCAGAGCCAAGCTCTTTTAAAACAAGTGCAATTTTCTCAGTTAAATCATGAGAAAAAACCCCGACAACCTGTTTTTTCACCCCCGCTGGATTAGTAAGTGGACCAAGTATGTTAAATATAGTCTTAATTCCAAGCGATTGTCTTACTGGAGCTGCATATTTCATCGCCGTGTGATAGAGAGGTGCAAACAAAAAAGTTATGCCTATCTCCTCAAGACATTTTTTAGCCTGCTGTGGCGTCATTTCGATATTAACTCCTAATTCCTTCAAAACATCGGCACTTCCACACTTGCTTGATACAGATTTATTCCCATGCTTTGCAACCTTAACTCCAACAGCGCCTGCAACAATTGTAGAAACCGTTGATATATTAAAAGTCCCAATCCCATCCCCACCCGTTCCACATGTATCTATTAAGTTATCGTCTTCAAAATCAATTTTTATCGCCTTTTCTCTCATGGCTTTAGCACAACCAGCTATCTCATGTGATGTTTCCCCCTTTATCCTCAACCCAACAAGAAAACCTGCTATTTGAGCTGGCTCAGCTTCCTCCGACATTATTTGTCGCATAGCATAATATGATTCTTCAAGGCTTAAATCTTCTCTCTGGGCAAGTTTAGCAATTGCATTCTTTATCATTGTTTTATGAACTGAAAATTTTTGATAAAAATTTAAACCTCGCACTTCAAATTATCAAATTTTTTCCGTAGTTTCAAATCGCTTCAAATTGAACTACTGAAATCTTTTAGTTATATTTGAATTGAACCGTAAACTCGGTTTAACAAAAAGTAAAAAGGACATTCCAGATGCACACCGAAAGCAACACTATGAAAGCGGTCATCAAACCAACCCCACACCCCGAAAAAGATTGGGAAAAAGGATTAAAACTCACTGAAGTTCCTATCCCTCAAATAGTTGATCCAATGGAAGTAAAAATTGAAATCGTTGCATCCGCAATCTGTGGAACGGATGTTGGAATTTACAACAGCAAGCAATCCTTAAAAGATGAAATGTTATTAAATTCAACACCCTATGTGATTATCGGACATGAATTTGCAGGCAAAATTTTTGACGCGGGAGATATGGCAAGAAAACATCTTGCCGGTCTATTGATTGAAAAATCTTACGAAGATGAAATAGTGAATGACTTCGTTGGGAAAAGAAACATCAACGAACTTGCAAATGATGCCGAGTTAATTAAATTTTTAAATGAAAATTTCATCGTCTCCGCAGAAATGCACATAACTTGTGGGAAATGCTATCAATGTCGTATCGGTCAAAAACATGTATGCCAAAATACGAAGATAAAGGGAATCCACGAAGATGGAGTTTTCACAAAATATGTTAAAGTTCCGGCTGAAAACATAGTTTTGTTTAGAAATGGTGAACTTCCCGTAGAAATAATCGCATTTATGGATGCAATCGGAAACGCTGTCCATACTGCGCAATCCGTTAATTTAATGGGGAAGACCGTAGCAATTCTTGGATGTGGAGTTCAAGGATTAATGGCAACTGCAATCGCAAAGATGAGCGGTGCATCAAAAATCTTTGTAACAGATGCATCAAAACCCGGAACAGGCGCAACACACGAAAAAATTGTTGAAAAGAGATTTTCCATCGCTGAAAAATTTGGAGCGGACTACTGCTTCGATGTCGCGATCCCGGAAGAAAGGGAGAAATTTATAAAAACAGTTAAATCAAAAACCAACGGAACGGGGGTTGATGTGGTCTTCGAAATGTCTGGAAACTACAAAGCCTATCAAGATGCGTTTGAGGTCATAAGAATGGGTGGAACGATATCGCTTCTCGGCTTGCCAGAAGGAGATGTAAACATTGATTTTTCAAAGAATGTAATTTTTAAAGGCATCACAATTCATGGTATAATTGGAAGAAAAGTTTTTGAAACATGGGAGATAATGCGTTCAATTCTTAAAGCAGGTCTTGCCGAAAAAATTCTTGAGGCAGGATTTGTCACGCATCAACTACCACTTGAAAAATTTGAAGACGGCTTCAACGCCATAAAAAATGGCGATGGTTTAAAGGTAATCTTAAAACCTTAAAAACAAAATATTCGTACTGAGATGAACTACACACAAATTTTGACAGATGAAATTAATAAGCTACAAGCGACAAAAACATTTAAAAAAGAAATCCCTTTACTAAGTGAACAAAGCGGAATTGTAAGAGTTGACGGTAGAGAGGTCATAATGCTTGCATCAAACAACTACCTCGGGCTTGCCTCACACCCAAGAATAAAAGAAGCAGCAATTCGTGGAATTAAAGAATATGGTTATGGCGTCGCATCTGTCAGATTTATCTGCGGGACACAATCAATTCACAAACAGCTTGAAGAAAAGATAGCAGAGTTTGTCGGTGCTGAAGACGCAATCCTTTTCTCTTCATGTTTCGCTGCAAACGAAGGATTTTTCGCTTCACTTGTAAACGAATCCTTAGGCTACGAAAATTATAAAGACGTCATCTACAGCGATAGATTAAATCACGCCAGCATCATCGATGGAATAAGATTATGCAAGCCTGAGGTCGTTGATAAAAAGCTTTATCCGCACGGTGACTGGAAAACACTCGAACAAATGCTTGAAGAGGACAAAGATAAAGATTACAGATTCAGAATAATTGCCACAGATGGAGTTTTCAGTATGGAAGGGGATATGGCACCACTTCCACAACTTATTGAACTTGCCAAAAAATATAATGCAATATTATTTGTTGATGACTCTCACGGTTTAGGGGTCATAGGGAAAACGGGACGAGGCACCGCAGAAGAACTTGGCGTATTTGGACAGGTTGAAGTTATGTCTGGAACTTTTGGAAAAGCGATCGGAGGCGCAGCTGGTGGTTTCATCAGTGGGAAAAAAGAAATGATTGAATATCTTAGACAAAAATCAAGACCCTACACATTCTCGAACTCACTTCCACCTGCCATCGTTATGGCAACGCTTGAAGCAATCAAAATGCTTGAGGAAGATACCTCGCTTGTTGATAAATTAAGAGAAAATACCCATTACTTCAGGCGTGAAATTAAAAATCTTGGTTTCAAAATAATTGACGGAATCCACCCAATCGTCCCAATAATGCTTGGCGAGGCAGCACTCGCAATGGATATGAGCGAAGAATTACTGAAGGAAGGTGTATACATTAAGGGTTTATGGTATCCCGTGGTTCCAAAAGGAGAAGCAAGATTAAGAGCCCAAATTTCAGCTGCTTTGTCAAAAGATGATATCGACAGAGCCCTCGAAGCATTTAAAAAGGTGGGGAAAAAATTCGGCGTGATTTGATGATAATTTAGGGCTGGCTCATTGCCAGCCCCGTTGCGCAAGGCTTCATTCAAATAGTTTTTCCACCATTTGATACTTTAAATGCACTTCATTTATCTTATCAACTATATTATCTAAACCTTTGCCCATCAACAAGTATAAGCCTTTTTTATAATTTAATCACACATATAGTCCAAATCAATAAAAATAAAGGGGGGATGAGGATTAAAAGTAAAATCCCACTTTAAAGGGAAAATACCTAAGATTAGGTAGGCACGGGATAGGTATAGAATTAAACGAAGAAGTTGCGGAGAAAGCAAAAGAGCCTATCGAAAAAGAACCAAATAAAGATAATGTGGTTAGCGAGATTATCGTTGGAGATAGTCGTATAACGGAATAAAACGAGTCCAACTTCTCATTATGCATCCACCATATCACGATATCATTAAATTTTCAAACGATGAAAGGGACCTTTCAAAAACAAAAACTATAGAAGAGTTTTTGAAGATGTTCTGTGAAGTTGTGGATAACGCAACCCCATATTTAGAAAAAGGTGACAATACATTATGTTATTCAGAAAAATAAAAACTAACACATAAAAAATGCCTCTATTAAGTCAAAAGGTTCAACAGCGGAAATCATTAAAAGAATCTTTGAAAAACAAGTAAGCGAAGAGCTGCAATTGATGAGATTGTTTTTACTTTTAGAAGAAAAACATATACAGCGGTCACAAAAGTTCTTACGATAACAAGATGAAACTTAATTCGTCCCCCAAAAATCCTCTAAACAATTCTTTCAACAATAAGTATCATATTCGCAAATTCCTCAGGATTTTCAGAAAATTTCTCAAGAGCATTTAAAATTTTCCCCTTGTATTTATCTATCTCAGCCCCAGATATCATCTTCCTGTTAAATTTTCTGCTTAAAATTCTTTTCAATTCAACCTTTAACAATTCCTTCTCATCCAGCTTCCTCACGGTCTCTAAAACTTCATATCCAAACCCCTTTGAAATCTTTTTTGTGCTAAATAAACAAACTAAATCCTCGAAAAATTCTTTTATTTCCCACTTACCACCAGTGACCCTTTCCTCACCCCCACGAGATAAATATACAATACAAAATGAATCCCTATTGTATTCGCTTTTCGCTCTATGCTCCGCCCACCTTACCTTGTTTAAAGCAATTCCTAACGGATACTTATGATGTGCAATAACTATACCAGCGCTCATAGATGACCTTTCGCCAAGTATATTCTTAAATTCCCTCTGCAAATTATACGCACAACTCATAACCATTTGCACAGGCAAAAATGCCAAAACATCATCTCCCCCAGCGTAGATCAACTTTCCGTAATTACTCTCAACTATATCCCTTACCATACCAATAGCAAAGTTCGTTAACCTCCTTGAAAAACCTTGATGAATAGAGGCTGAAATTGGATGCTTGGAACACAAAATCTCTTGAAGCCTTTCTCTATCATCACCACTTGAGTATTTCAGCAAAACATTCTTAGTATTTTCATCTATCAATTCCCCAATTTTTGCCATCTTTTCACCCTTTAACCATTTGCCCATTTCATCCCCATCCATCATCAAAATAGCATAATAAGTTGGCGCTTTTGGAAAACTTTTCAAAATTTCGAGAATTTCTTCAATTTCTTTTTTCGCATTATTTATATCTTCTTCTTTAATTCCATACTCCCTTTTCAAGTAATCTTCCCTATACGAAGTTTCAAAAAACCATTGCCCATCAATATTGCAAAGTGGATGACCTTTTAACTTGGGAACACTTTTGGCTTCAGGAATTTCCTTCACCTTATCTTTAAATTTTTCAAATTTATCTTTCAATTCCAGGCTCTCATTTTCCTTTAAATTTAACTTCCACAAAATAGTTGCTATTTCACTAGTAGAAGGAAATTTAACTTTTCCTATACTTAAAATCTTGCTTGAAATAATAGGGAAAACCCTTTTTATAAAACAGACACCACAGAGTCTTTCTTTTTCTCTAACAATTTCCCTTTTTAATTTTTCCCAATCTACCTCTAAAATCTCGTAATTTCCGCACAAATGACATTTTTCACCTGCTTGTTCCTCAATATTCCCGAAATCTCTATACATCTTTCTTGAAGCCAAAAATCTCTCCGTCAGCTCACAAAGAAGTGAATAAGCAACTCCAACGCTTGCAGGTTTGTAATAAGAATGCTGGTTTATAAGTTCTACAACCCTATAAATCTCGTTTTCACCAATTAAATTTCTATATTCATCAAGTATTGTTTGAACATCTGAACGATCCGAATTAAACCACGGGAGATAAACGTAATAAATTTGAAAATAATTTTTCAACTGTGACTTAATGACATCGCTTATACTCTTATCAATGTTAAGGCTTTTCAACTCATCAATACAAATTATTTCATCGCCCCATCTTTCCAATTCACCTATTATTCTCCTCGCGCATTCATCGCCTATATTTTTCGCTTTATCAAAAGGCACAATTGCAAGGAATCTATTAGGGAAATTAGCGATTGTTAAGTGTTCTTCTGAATGAGCATTATTTCTAAACTCATTGAACCATTTTTCATTTTCAAATTTTTCAATAATCTCGGTATCCCTAATTTTTTCATAAATCCATCCATCAACAAGTGGATTTCCCAACAAATTTGGATAAACGACATTATCAGGTCCAAGTTCTTCCAAGATTACTTCAATCGCTTTATAAGTTAAATAGGATAAAATATAGCTTCCCGCCCACAGATCAGATGCTTTTCTAGCAGTTGAGATAAATTCTTGAACAGGTCCAATCGTAAATAGTAAAAATGCTGGCTTTGATAGCGCAGAAACAATCGCTGAAGTTTGCACAAGATGGTCATAGATTGAATGATTTGGTGCTCGGGAATCTGCTGGATGTGTATTTATCCAAGGAAAAATTTCGGGTAAAAAACGCCAAAGAAAAAGAAAATATATCTTCACTCTTTCATCTTGATCCCTAAATGTACAACTACCTAAATTTTCAAAGAATTGCATTACTTCATTTGCATTGTCTGGCTTACCATAATTTTCAACTCTCAAAGAAAAAGGGTCAATAAATTTTATCTCACCTGAAGGCAAAGATTCCTTTTCAAAATTTTCTTTTAAATCACCTTCAAGATTTGGCGCCACGATAACTCTGCTTATCGCAGATGCAATTTGATCAGCAATATGAACATTTTCATCTTTAAGAGATTCATCGATAAGGTTTCTAAAATATTTCTCGGCTTTTTCTTCATGTTTTTCTCTCAACTCCCACATTATATATTGCTTATCAATGGGGTCATGAAGCAGTGCTTTCAACTTGAGTTTGGAGTCCACCATATTATAACCCCTCTTTACATTTGTTTCAACAAGTATCCTTTAATTGTTCCTTAACTTTATCTCTTTCTTGATCTCTATACCTGAAATAAAGTTTCCCATTACATTTTCTCACTTCCGTAATCATTCTCTCAAATCCGGCATGCGCGAAGAAATTCCTCGGATTAAAATCACTACCTTCACCATAGAGAAATTCGTTTAGCGACCTCCAATCATCAGAAACCTTATCTTCTAATCTCATACCTTCGCTATCTTTTGCTTCTGCAAGGTTCCGGATTTCGTTCCCTAAGAATGTGATATTTAAGTTAAGACCAAATACTTCATAGACCTTTTTAAACCTTTTTATCTCCTCAAGGCTTACCCCGCGGTCTCCAGTTGGATTTATATTCTCATATTCAAAAATTTTTGTAATTCCCTTATAAAAACTTAGCGAAAGCAACGTCTTCAAAAAGTTTTCCTTAGATAGTTGTGGACTTCTTCGCCAATTTTCATGTAATTTTTTCTTTCCTAAACTTATTATCTCTTTCAGTAATTTTTCAATATCATAACTACTATCAAGCTCAAAAGTATAATTTGCAAGTGGGATAGCATTCTTAATGGCTGAGAAATGAATGGCAAAATTTTCGAAATACCTCTGGATTTTATTTTTGAATTCTCTATTGTGAGTATCTCCAAACAAACTTTCCGTTATTTTTCTTGATAACTGATAATTATCAATATCTTGCTCTTTAATCGGTGAAGAGTAAAAAGCTTTGAACTCTACAGGTACTTCGTGGATTTCATAGGAAGTAGAGGTAAAACCAATTATAGGTTCACTGAAAACCTTATATATTTTACATTTCTCACTATGCCAGTTTTGTAAGCGATTGAAAATAGAAAAATGCCTTACTGCTTCAAGAAGAGCTGCGATATAAATGTTTAAACCGCTTGAAATATCTATGTAAAGTTCTTCAAACCTACAATTAAGATACCTTTCTATCATATCAAATAAAATTTCGAGAACAATATCATCATAGGATGATTCAAATTTGACTTTCTCGTATTCACCAATAGAATGAATTAGAATAAAATCATTCGCTTCTTGATTGTGCGGATGAAAGCTAAAAAACTCTCTCGGATTTTCTAAATATTCATCTTTATTATCCAAAATTTTCCTTATCCGCTCTTTTAAGTCATCATTAAGGTTGGGATTCTGATTGATAAGGGATTTATTTAACGGCAAGCTAACTGGATATATTAGAACTAATCTTGCGCAATCGCCAAAACATCTTTTAAGAGCAAAGGAACTAAGCCCAACTTCATATTCATTTTCTTTGTATATAAATTTTAAGATTTTCATTTGAGATTCCAGTCTTCCGATTTGGTAGATGAGCTTCAATTTAAATCCTCCATCTTTGATAGCTCTTGAACTTTAGAGCTTTTTGATTGTGTCTTTGTCAACACCATAACTTTTAATTTTAAATCAAGTGGATCATCCGAATATTCCATAACCCAATCTTGTTTTCGCACCGATGCCAAAATTCTTTAAAGCTTCTTCAAGTAAATTTTTAATTTCGTCCTCCAAGTTATTTTCAAGCCTACTAAGTAAATCTTTAAAGTTCTTCAACAAATCTTTAGGTATAACTTCTTGCAAGGCTTCTTCGTCCATTTTCAAAATCTCCTCCGCTCTAAACTTGTCAAACAATACATTGAATTCAAACTTTGTTCCCTTTTTAACTGTCAAGAACACTATAGGCACTGGATTTTCCCAATCCCCTGGCGGAGTTTGTCCTGTATCATCAGAATAATACCTTTGATAGTGCACATTAATAATATCTAAATCAAAAATTTGATCATTTTCATTAATAACAGGATAAGCATCAAGAAAAAGCAAAAGACCTTTAAAATTTTTCGCACCGAAAAGAAGTTGATATTTCAAAATGTCTTCGTCAGGACATAGGTCACCGTAAAATTTTTCTTGAACTTCCTTCAATTGTATTTCAGTGTTTAAAATATCCTTCCTCTTAGCGATCTCCCAAAATGCAACCATTCTACAAACGCCCTTCAAAGCGCTTGCTGGAATATATGGAATCCCATAGATGTGATGCAAAGTTAAAGATGTTTCAAACACATGCGAGGAACCAAGCCCAACTATAAGACGAGATTTGGTTTGCAATTGTCCAGTGTAAACCAGTTCATATCCTTGATTCTTAAAAAAACCATCATAAGAATTTAATCTATTCCGAAGTTTAGATGAATATTTATAATTTTTAAATCCGTTTAAAAATTTAGTTTTTAATTGTGTTCTCTCAATTATGTCCTTTTTTATTAGCTTTGTAATGGCAAGCGATAGGTTATCACACTTTGAGAAATTAATTGAATTTTCGGAATATATTTCATTAATTAAATCACTAAAACTTCTCATAATTCAACCTCCGCCATTCTTTTTAACCAGTTTGCAATTGAAATTACTTCAGTTGTTGCAAGTCTCAAAATATGAGCGTTCGTATTTAACAAAAAATCAAGAAGCCCCAGATTTGGATTCCCTTTTTTCTCTTCGCAATAGGGTTTAAAATTTAAAGCTTCCAATATTTCAGAGATATCTTGATAGATTTGTCCTCTATCTTTTTCTTTCGCTTTATAGAAAGCAAGCGTAGATATCAAACCGTTTGAAATAATCATTTGAGGAAGACCTTTTGCATGCGAGGAATAATCTTTAGAGTAGTCAAAATTTACAAATTCCTTTTTAAAGTCATTGTATATCTCTTCATTTTGTCTATCTTTATTCTCTTTCTTTTTGCGTTCATTCTCAAATGCTTTATATGCTTCTTTTTTTGCTCCTTCAAAATTTCTAAATATTTCAAATTTAGCGAAATTTTGGGGCAAAAAGTCTTTTATGCTATCCTCTTGAAGTTCTTGCCATTTTCCTTCTTTTAATAGCTTAATCCTTCTTACACAAATAAGACAAAATCTTGCCCTTTCCTGAGTTAATGTTTTAATTGTGCTCATAATTTCACCTCCTTTATGGATAAATTTTCACTATTAAATTTGAACTCTCTAAACTTTGTATAAAATCATTCAATATATCCCAATTTGGCTTCTTTAAATTAACATTTTTTAAACTTATCCTTGCGGTATCCGGCAGGAATTTAAAATTATGGTTTTTATTTGGTTTAAATACCAATATAAATCCTTCAAAACCTGTATCGGTTTGAATGATTTTAAAAATCAAAGGTGAAGCACGCCTGAGCATTTTATTATCAATTGTTGGCGTTAT